>DATHRK010000092.1:0-10710 GCA_035465395.1 Longimicrobiales bacterium
TCTGTCGCGGGCGGTTCCCCAGGTGCCGCATCACGCGGCGGATGTCGGGCAGGAAGCCCATGTCCAGCATGCGGTCGGCCTCGTCCAGGACGAGCACCTCGACCTCGGGAAGCCGCGCGTATCCGTACTGGAAGTGGTCCAACAGGCGGCCCGGCGTGGCGACGATGACGTCGGCCCCGCGGCGGAAGGCTTCCTCCTGCGGACGCATCCCGACGCCGCCGTAAACGGCTGCGCTGCGGATGCCCGTTCCGCGGGCGAGGTCGCGGGCGTGCTGCACGATCTGTCCGGCGAGCTCCCTCGTCGGCGTGATGATCAGGGCGCGCGTCGACCCGCGCGGACGCTCCAGCAACTGTTGCAGCGTCGGCAGCAGGAACGCGGCGGTCTTGCCGCTCCCCGTCATGGCGGATGCAATCACGTCGCGGCCCTCGAGGGCCAGCGGGATCGCCTGCGCCTGCACCGGCGTGGGCCGGGTGAAGCCCATCGCCTGGATGCTCCGCAGCAGGTCCTCTCTCAGGCCCAGGGTCGCGAAGTTGTTTACGTCGTACAATCGAACTCTCTCTTCGTGCTGTGGTCCGGCTTGCTCGCCGGCGAGTCGGACGCACAAAAAAAAGGGCCCCGGGCCGAACCCGAGTCCCTTCGCGCGTCTCGGTGCCGGCGGTCGCCGGCAGTCTAGCTGCGAGAAGGTAGTGCAAGACGGGTGCCGCGCACAGTCCCGGGAGACGACGAGGCACCGTTCGTGCACCGAAGCGCGTTGTGCGCATCGACACCGTGTTCGCGACTTCAGCGGTGTTCGCGGACGCCTCGAGGGCAGGACTCTCCCCGGCCCTCCCCCCGCTCGCTAGATTATGAACGGGCGCTCGGCCGTCCGGCCGCGCCCGCGAGCCCCGAGTCGAGCGCCCTCCACGTCCGCCCCCCTCGGCACCCCTCGCCGCTCCAACTGCGGGAAGCCTTCACACAGGGGGTAACACATGCCATCCGATCGCGTGTACGACGTCGATTTCCGCGACGGCAACCTCACGCCCAGCCTGGACGGCATGCACTGGGGCGACATGCGGGTCGGCTCGGGAGCGGGCATCGCGGCGTCGAGCGCCGCCGATCCCCAGGGCCTGAAGCTGGCACTCGCAGGGACCGGGTCCGCCGCCGGAATCGGCGTCTTCGCGGTGCTCCAGGAGGACGTTCTGCCGCTGGCCAGCCGCCTGCTCATGCTGGTCGAGTTCGACCAGCCCGCGGCGTCGCCCCCCACCTCGGGCTCCGGCGCGCCGGAGCCGTGGGCGGTCGCGCTCACCGTGAAGTTCGGCGACGAGACCTTCGACGCGCAGGCGCCGATGGCCAACGTCACGTTCCAGTTCCGGCCGCCCGGCACCCGCCTCAACACGCCGGGCCACCTGGAGGGCGATCAGCCCGCCACGCTCACCGCCCCGATGGACTACGAGAAGCTGGCTCCCGCGCGCTTCCAGCTCGAGCACCACTTCTGCGGGGTGAACGCCGCCGGCCGCTACGCCGTGGGCGTGGGCACCGCTGTCGTGGGCCCGCCCATCCGCGCGTCCGACCAGCGCGTGTACTCGCAGGACGGCCTGTCGGGCGGCCAGCAGGACTGGATCGGGGCGCTCGGGGTGACGCTCGCGACCATCAACGGCTTCGGCCACATGGGCGTGCGGCTCCGGCGGTTCTCGGTGTCGCTCTGGCCCTAGGCTCTCGATCCGGGCAGCGTCGGTCGCAGCCGGCCGTGTGGACCGCGGGCATCGGCCTGAGGGCGCGGGCGATGGAGGGCACGGGGGTCTACGGGGCGGGGTGGGAAGGGACGTAGGTCGTTGGCAGGCCGCGGCCGTGTAACTAACCTTGGGGGCGCTCTTCGCGCCCCGACAGCACTAACGGCAGGGTCGACGACGATGAGGTCGTATCAGCAGTTCTTCGCGGAATTGAAGCGCCGGAGCGTCTTCAAGGTCTCGGCGGTATACGGGGCGCTCGCATTCGCGTTGCTCCAGGTCGCGGAGCCGCTCGCGGGCGCCCTTTCCCTGCCGGGGTGGTTCGTTCCGCTGGTGGTCGCGCTGCTGCTGCTGGGTTTCCCTGTCGCGCTGGTGCTCGCCTGGGCCTTCGATATTACTCCGGAGGGGGTGCGCAGGACGCCCGACGCCCCCGACGAGGAGCTCGCGCGGATCGTTTCTGAGCCGGTCTCGGCGAGGTGGCCGGCCGGCGTCCTCGCGCTGGTCGGCGTCGCCCTGCTGGTCGCCGGGGCGTGGTGGACGGGGCTGCGCAGCGGCCGGTCCGGCGCCGTGGCGGCGCCGGGTGCTGGCCTTGGTACCTCGGCCGCCGCGGCCACGCTTGCCCACGATGGAGACGCGGCCTCGGACGCCCGGCCGTCGATCGCGGTCCTCGCCTTCGACGACATGAGCCCACAGAGCGACCAGGGGCACTTCAGCGACGGCATCACCGAGGAGATCCTCAACACGCTGGCTCGGGTTCGCGAGCTCCGGGTCGCGGCGCGCACCTCCGCCTTCGCCTTCAAGAACCGCCAGATCGATCTCCGCGACGTCGCCGACAGCCTCGGCGTCGACTACGTCGTCGAGGGCAGCGTGCGCAAGGCGGGGGACCGGCTGCGCATCACCGCCCAGCTGATCGACGGCGAGGACGGCTCGCACATGTGGTCGGACCAGTACGACCGCGACATGGAGGACATCTTCGCCATCCAGACCGAGCTCGCCGAAGCGATCGCCGCCCAGCTTCGCATCCCCCTCGGTCTGGACGAGCGCGAGCGCCTGGTGTCGGCGACGGACGACATGCAGGCGTTCAACGAATACCTGGAGGGGCGGCGCCTGATGCGCGAGCGGGGCACGAGCATCGAAGGGGCGATCGCGCTGTTCGAGTCGGCGATCGCGCGGGACTCCTCCTGGGCGCCCCCCTGGGCGGGCCTCGCCGAGAGCCGGGCGCTGCTGCCGTTCTACGCCGTGCCCCGCGCCGACTCGGCGTTCTGGGAGAACAGCCTCGCCGACGCCGAGCGGGCCGCCGAGCGCGCGCTCGAGTTGGACCCGCGCAACGCGTCGGCGGCGGTCGCGCTGGGGAACATCCACCGGGACCGCTGGGAGTGGGACGCCGCCGCGGCGGCCTACGCCCGCGCGCTCGCGCTCGACCCGGACAACGTGGAAGCGCACCAGCAGTACGCGGAGTATCTCTGCTACACGGGCCGGCTGGACGAGGCGTACACCGCCGCTCTGCGCGCGCTCGACCTCGACCCCTCGCCGATCCGGTACAACGTCGCGGGCTACATAGCACGCTATCGGGGCGACTACGCCGCCGCGAAACGGCTACTCGACGCAGGCATCGCCGCTGGAACCGCGGAGAAGACGCCCCAGCTGTGGGGGCACCGCGCGCTCGTCGAGCTGGCGACCGACGCTTCGCCCCTGGGTCGCGAGCTGTACCTGCGCTGGCTGTCGGCGGCGGCCCCCGAACTGGTGAAGCGCGTGGAGCGCGCGTGGCCGGCGGGCGAAGCCCAGCCGACGGCCGATGCCGCCGAGGCCATGATGTCGCACAACGTGGTCAACGCGGCGGAACTGTGGATGCTCCGCGGCGAGCCCGAACGCGCGCTCTCTGCGCTCCAGAGAGGCGCGGCGCAGCGCGTTCCGTTCGGCCCGGTGGGCTGGAGCTGGGATGTCCTCTGGGATCCGCTGCGGAGCGACCCGCGGTTCCGGGAAGTCAGCGCGAAGTGGACCGCGACGCGATGAGGGCGACCATCACGCCTCGGCCCTCCCCCGGTGCGAGCAGGCGCGCCGCGACGGCGCGTATGAGCGCGCTGGCGACGCTCGCCGTGGCGAGCCAGGCCGCGCTGGTCGCGAGCCCGGCTCCGCTGGTTGCGAGCGCTTCGCCGATGGCCGCGAGCCCGGCCGCGGCTACGCAGGCGGCGCTGGCCGCCAGCCCGGCCGCCGCGTTGCAGGCGCCCGCAGCCGACACGCTGCGCGCCCCCCCCGTCCTCCAGGATCGCCACCCCTCCCCGGACACCGTCGAGGTGGTGCTCGCCGCCCGCCCCGCGCGTCTCTCCCTGCTGCCCGGGAAGGAAACGGACCTCTACACGTACGGCGGCACGTTCCCCGGCCCCACGCTCGACGTCGACGAGGGCGACCACGTCATCGTCCGCTTCCGCAACGAGCTGCCCGAGGCCACGACCATCCACTGGCACGGGCTGCACCTGCCCTTCGACGCCGACGGCAGCCCGTTCCACCCGGTCCCGCCGGGCGGCGAGTACACGTACGCGTTCACCGTACCGGTCGGGACCGCGGGAACGTACTGGTACCACCCGCATCCCATGCACGACACGACGTGGCAGATCGGCAAGGGACTGCTGGGCGCGGTGATCGTGCGGGCGGAGGACGATCCGCTCCCGGACATGACGGAGCGGCTGCTGATCCTCTCCGACAACCGCTTCCACGAGGACGGCTCGCTGTCCTTCCCCGAGCCGGGCACGCGGCAGGCGCGGATCGACGAGCAGAACGGCCGCGAAGGCGACGCGCTGTTCGTGAACGGGCAGATCGAGCCGGTCATCCCGATCGCGCCCGGCGAGGTCCAGCGCTGGCGCGTGATCAACGCGTCGGGGGCGCGCGTCTACCGCGTCGCGGTCCCGGGGCACACGCTGATCCACGTCGGCAGCGACGGCGGGCTGTTCGAGATCCCCGTCGAGCGCGAGGACATTCTGCTCGCGAACACCGAGCGCGCGGAGGTCCTCGTGCGCGGGGTAGGCGAGTCCGGCTCGGAGGTGGCGGTCGAGGATCGGCCCTACGACCGCTACCGTCCGCTGACGCGGCCGCGGGACTGGGACCGCACGCGCACGCTGGCGACCCTGCGCTACGGCACCGAACCCGGGCAGGGCGTGGAGACCCCGGACCGCTTGCGCGAGGTGCCGGCGCTGCGCGAAGAGGACGCCTCGGCCGTGCGCGTCCTGCGCCTCGACCAGGGGCGCATCAACGGCCAGACGATGGACATGGGCCGGGTGGACTTGCGCGCCGAGCTCGGCGCGACCGAGGTATGGGAGATCCGCAACCTCGTCGGCATGGACCACCCGTTTCATCTGCACGGGTTCCGCTTCCAGGTGCTCTCCCGGAACGGCGAGCCCGCCCCGTACCGGAGCTGGAAGGACACGGTGAACGTCCCAGCGCGCGAGACCGTGCGCTTCATCGTCCGCTTCGACGATTACCCCGGCAAGTGGATGTTCCACTGCCACATCGTGGACCACGAGGACATGGGCATGATGGGCGTGCTCGAGGTGGGCTGAGCCGCCGGGCCCTCGAACGAACCCCAGAAAATGGAACCGCACATGCACGATGCCAGGAAACCGACCGCCGCACTCACGGCCCTGACCCTCGCCTCCGTCGCCCTCGCGGCGGGGTGCCAGTCTGCCGGATCGGCCGGCGACGATGGCGCCACCCCGGCGACCCCCCAGGCCGCAGCGGAAGCCGGCCAGGGCGCCTCCGCCTACGTGGTCGACGTCCACGCGGAGGACTACGCCTTCGAGGCACCCGACCGGATTCCTTCCGGGTGGATCACGTTCCGTCTCGAGAACGCCGGCGAGGAGACGCACTTCCTGACGGTCAGCCGCCTCCCGGACGACCGCACCTTCGAGGACTACGCCGGCCCCGTCGTGAACGAGTTCAACGACGCGTGGCTCGCCATGCGCGACGGGGAGATCGACCGAGGCGCCGCGCTGCAGCGGCTCGGCGAACGCGTGCCGGCGTGGTACTGGACGGGCATGGTGCCGTTCGCCGGCCCGGGCATGGTGCAGCCCGGCGGCACGGCGCAGGCGACCGTGCGGCTGGAGCCCGGCCGCTACGTGCTGGAGTGTTACATGAAGACCGCCGAGGGCGAGTTCCACGCCGTCGAGGGGATGGTCCGCCCGCTCGAGGTCACCGCGGAGGACTCGGGCGCGCCGGAGCCCGACGCGGACCTGCGCCTCACGATCGGCCTGGACGGCTACACGATGAGCGGGACGCCCCGAAGCGGCACCAACCGGGTGGCCGTCGCCTTCGCCGAGCAGCCCGAGGCGGGGTTCGGGAACGACGTCCACGTCGCGCGCCTCGACGCGGGCGACGACCCGGCGAGCATCGCGGCCTGGATGGACGCCTACACGATCGGTGGGCTGTCCAACCCCGCGCCGGCCGAGTTCGTCGGGGGCACGCACCAGCAGCCGGCGGGCCACACCGTCTACTTCACGGTCGACCTCACGCCCGGCCGCTACGCGCTGATCTCGGAGGCGGCGATCGAGACGCCGATGTACGAAGTGGTGGAGGTGCGGTAGCGCCTGGGCGACCCGCCACGGCGCGGCCCGCGCGCGACAAGGCGACGACCCGCCGACGGGCCTCGCCTCTCACACGTCGACGGCCGGCCGATGGGGCTCGCCTGCCTGCGCGCGGGCGCGCCCCGGGCTAATTTCCACCCATGGCGATGCACCCGATCGCGAAACGGATCGCCGCCCGGCTCGCCTCGCGCGGCGCGGAGCCCGTACCCCACCTGATCGTGCAGGACATCTGGTCCTCGGTGGTCGACGGGACGCTGGAGGTCGGCGAGCGGCTGCCGACCGCGCGCGAGCTGGCGGTCGCGCTGGGCGTGAGTCCGCGCGCGGTGGACGGCGCCTACGACCAGCTCGAGCGGCTGGGCGTGACCACTACGCGCCGCGGCGAGGGCACCTTCGTCGGCCTCTCGCAGCCTTCGGAAGCGGAGCGCCGGAGGCACCAGGAGCTGCACGCGATCGGCCGTGACGCGGTGGAGCGGGCCGAGGCCATCGGGTTCGACGTGGTGGACCTGCTCGAGACCATCGACGAGTACCGGGACGGCGACCGGGCCGCTCCGGACCGGGCACCCCGGAGGCGAACGTGAACGACCTGACGATCTTCGGCGGCAAGCAGGGCTCTACCGCGCTCGTCCGCCGCGACCCCGCCAAGCACTCCCCCAACGACACCCGCTACCCGGTCCCGGCGCTCGCCGCGGGGATCGCCGGCGCGGGGGTCGTGTTCGGCGGGCTGGCGCTCGCGGGGCTCGCGCTGCCCCTCGCGGGCGTCGCCGCGGCGCTCGGCGCGCTGGGTATCGCGTCGTCGATCAAGTACTCCGACCAGTGGGAGCGCGCGGTGGTGCTGCGCTTCGGTCGCTACCAGGGCCTGCGCGGCCCCGGCTTCTTCACGGTCGTGCCGATCATCGACCGCATCGGCTATCACATCGACCAGCGCATCCGCACCACCGCGTTCGGCGCCGAGTCGTGCCTGACCAAGGACACCGTGCCGGTCGACGTGGACGCGATCGCGTTCTGGGTGGTCTACGACGCCGAGCGCGCCGCGCTGGAGGTGCAGGACTACCAGGAGGCGGTGATCCTGGCCGCGCAGACCGCGCTGCGCGACGCCATCGGCAAGCACGACCTCGCCGAGCTCATCCAGGCGCGCAAGGAGCTCGGCCGGGGCCTCCAGGAGGCGCTCGACCGCAAGATGCACGACTGGGGCATCCAGGTGCAGTCGGTCGAGATCCGCGACGTGGTGATCCCCGAGGCGCTGGAGGAGGCCATGTCGCGCCAGGCGCAGGCCGAGCGCGAGCGCCAGGCGCGCATCATCCTGGGCACCGCCGAGACCGAGATCGCCTCCAAGTTCCTCGAGGCCTCGGAGACGTACGCCGACAACCCCGTCGCGCTGAAGCTGCGCGCGATGAACATGCTCTACGAGTCGATCGTCAAGCGCGGGTCGCTGATGGTGGTGCCGTCGGGGCTGGCCGACTCGCTGAACCTGCCGGGGCTGATGGGGATGGCGGGGGCGGCCGGGCTGGAGGCGCCGGGGGAGGGCGAGGGGGCGGGGCCGGGGCAGGCGCGCGCGCTCCAGAAGCGGCGGGACGAGGGCGGCTGAGGCCGGAGGCCGCGACGCGATCCTCGTTCGGGCCCTGCCCGACCTCAGCCGTTCCGCGCTGATCGAGGCGGGCGGGCGGTTCCTCGCGCAGGTCGCCTAGCGCCGCACCTTCGGGGTGCGGCCGCGTCCCTCCTACGTACAGCCGGACCCCCGCCTACGTAGCCTCGGTCGTGGGCATCGTTCGGTCGACCGGGTACCCTGGGAGTGTATCCGGAACGGGCGCATCCGCGCCGATCCTCGACCGCTGGAGGGACTATGGCCCGCGCGCTCAAGCGACTGGCCCTGGCGGCGCTGCTCCTTGCGGTGCTGGGCTTCCTGGCGCTGCTCATCTGGAGCCCGTACCGCGAGCACGATGGGTTCCCCTACCCGCTCGTGAAGGAGACCGTGGACGTCGACGCGCCGTGCGAGCGCGTCCACGCGTACCTCGGCAACTCGGCCAACGCGAGCGACTGGTCCGTGTTCGTGGACCACATCACGCCCCTGAACGAAGACAGCGTCCCGGACGGCGAGGCGGGCTCCATCCGCCGCTCCTTCCGCAACGCCGACGAGAGCGGGATGACCTGGGACGAGCATTTCGAGGTGGTCGAGCCGCTGCGCCGGAGGCTCTCCGTGTACAACCTCAAGGGAGCGCCGCGCGCGGAAGCCGATCTGCTCACCGAGCAGATCTACGAGCCGCTGGGTGAGGACGGCTGTAGGTTGAGCTTCACGCTCTTCTTCCGCACCGAACCGGGACTCCGCGATGCGGTCCTGATGCGTCTCACGTCGCATTGGATCGCCAGGATCTTCCGCCGCAACATCGACAACGTCGGCCGGCTGGTGGAGGCGTCGTGAACTGCGTCACGCGGGTCCTCCCGCACGTGCGCGAAACCCCGGATCGTACGGCGATCTGGACGACGCGCGGGGCTACCTCGTTCGGCGACTTCGGCCGACTGGCGGCCGGCGCCCAGGCGCTGGCGCGGCGCGAGGGGCTGCGTCGGGGCGACGCCGTGCTCCTGCTGGACACGCCGGGCCCCCTGCTCTTCGCGACGATGATCGCTCTCCTGGCCCTCGGCATCACCGTGGTGTTCGTCGAGCCCTGGCTCGGCGTGCGCGACGTGGAGCACGTGCTGCGCCGCGCGGCGCCCCGCGCCTTCATCGGTAGCCGGATGGCCCAGCTCTGGGCGCTCCGCGTCCGCGCGGCGCGCCGGATCCCGCGCTGGATCCACATCCGCGACGTCGCGCGCGATGGAAACGGAGGCCCCCTCGAGTGCCTGGATCTGGATCCGGCGACCCCGGGCACGATCACCTTCTCGTCCGGCACCGCGGGCCGGTCGAAGGGCTTCGTCCGGAGCCACGCGTGCCTGTGGAGCCTGCACGAGGCGATCACCGACGTGAATCGGCGCGACCGCCTCGACGGCCCCGAGCTGTGTGTGTTTCCGAACCTGGCGCTGCTGCATCTGGGGACGGGGCGGGGCGCCGTGCTCGTGCCGAAGAGCTGGAGCCGGCGCTCGCTGCGCCGCGTCGAAGCTCTTTGCCGGCAGTCCCGGCCGGCCAGCATGGCGACCGGCCCCGCCTTCCTCCTCCGGCTCCTGCGCGTCGCCGACAGCAGCGAGGCGTTCGGGAGCCTGCGTGCGATCGCGGTGGGAGGCGCGCAGACCGACTGCTGGATCCTGGAGCGCTGCTTCGCGCGCTGGCCGGAGGCGCGATTCACGCACGTCTACGGCGGCTCGGAGGCCGAGCCGGTGGCGCTCGCCGACGCCCGCGAAGCCGTGGAACGGAGCCGCCAACGAGGCCGCTTCCAGACCCTCTTCGTGGGGCAGCCCATTCCCATGCTCGAGACCGACCCGGACCCCCATCGGGGCCTGCGCGTCCGGGGCCCCAACGTCGCTGAGAGGTTCCGCGACGGCGCCGGGGCAGCGCGGGATGACGGGTCGTCGTCGGGCGGGGACGCCGCGTCCCCGGACGACCGGGCACCCGCGCCGGACGACGCGTGGCACGAGGTGGGCGACCGCATCCTGGCCGACGACGAAGGGTGGTGGTACGCCGGCCGCGCGGCGCGCCCGCTCGAGGAGTTCGAGCTGGAGCAGCGCGTCTACGCGGATCTTGGCACGAGCGCCTGCTTCGTGTACCGGGAGCCGGGCGGCCGCCTGGTCCTCTGCGGCGAGGGCGTGGTCCGGCGGGTCGACGAGGCGGGCAGGGACTTCCTGCGCCGCCACCCCGAGCTGGAGGAGGTGCGCGACACGTCCATCGTGCGGGACCGGCGGCACCGCGCACGGATCGACCGGCGGGCGTCCCTCGCGCGCGCCGGCCGCCGGGACGAGGCCGGGTCCCGATGAAGGCGCCCACGGTCGATCGATCCGACGCTGCCGGCACCCTCGCCCGGTGGGGGACGCTCGTGCGGGAGCGCTTCCGTCTGGGCCCCCTCCTGGCTCTCGCCGCCGCCCTCGCGGCCTCCGCGCAGCTCGTCGTGGGACCGCGCCTGGACGCGACGGGGCTGATCATCGGCGCGGCCGGCGTGACCGCGCTGCTGGCGCTGCTCCGGCTCATGGACGAGGTCAAGGACCTGGACCGCGACCGGATCGCCCATCCGCTCCGCCCCCTTCCCCGGGGCGTGGTGCCGCCCGACGACGCCCGCCGGGCCATCCACCTGGGGGTCGGTGCCTTGCTGCTCGGTGCCGGGCTCCTGGCGGCGCTACGCGCGCCCGTGACCGGCGTGCTCTACGGCGTCTGCGTCGCCTACGCGTCGCTCATGTACCGGGAGTTCTTCCTCGGCCGCGTCCTGGAGGCTCGCCCCTTCACCTACGCCGCGGCCCACCAGGTCATCGTCCTGCCGATGTACGCCTTCGCGACCGCGGCCGCGGCGCCG
>DATHRK010000093.1:0-23735 GCA_035465395.1 Longimicrobiales bacterium
CCGCACCCCGTGCACATCCACGGCGCGTACTTCCAGGTGCTGAGCCGGGACGGCGGACGTGGCGCGCTCTACCCGTGGGAGGCGGGGTGGAAGGACACGGTGCTCCTGGAGGACGGGGAGACCGTGGACATCGCGATCCGCTTCGACGCCGCGTGCAATAAGGGACAAACGTACCTGATGCACTGCCACAAGCTCGAGCACGAGGACATGGGGATGATGCTGAACTTCGCCGTCTCGAGCTGAGGGCGCGGAAGGGCTCGACGTACCTGCAGCCCGTCGGTGGTCCCCCCCCGCGGGCCGTGTGCCGCCAGGCGCCGCCGGTAGGCGGCGCCATCCGTCCGACTGGAACCGTCCCCCGACGAGCCATGGCAGTCAACGCCGGCGTGGATCCTCCGCGGCACCGTCTACGTGCCCCTTTGCCCACCTGTCGGTGAGTCACCCCCTACCTCTGTCGACCACCACTCCGGCACGCCGGCCGTCCTCGGCAACCCGCCGAGGGTAAGCTCCCGCTTCTACTCCTCCACCCAGTCGCCGCGCGCTTTGAGCAGCTTGTCGCGCGGAGGAGTCCTCAGGTAGGCCGCATAGGTCGGATAGGCGGCCAGCGTGTCGGGATCCGTATCGATGTCCCAGCCCCCCCAGGGCTCGGGCTGGCGTCCTGCCGCGAGCATGAGCGTCGCCCAGAGATCGCGTTCACCGGCCATGAGCAGCAGGCGTTCGACCCAGTGGGAACGGGCTGGATTGGCGTCGGTCTCGTTGGCCCACGCCACGAGATCGGCCCTCGTCTCGGCGTCGTAGCCGGCCGCGATGCCGTTCAGGATTCGTATGCCCCTCCTATGCAGCGATCGATCTTCCCGCGCGGGATCCTCGAGGGCGGTCTGCTGGACTACTCGGGCCGGGGCACCCTGCTCGTGCAGGGCCACGATCAGGGCAACGCGAGGAAACACGAGCGATGGCGAAAGCTCCAGCGACCGCCGGAACGACGCCACGGCGGCGTCCCGGTTCCCCATTTCGTCGTAGACGTTGCCCAGGTTCATGTGGTTCGCCGGCATCAGGGGGTCGAGCTCGACCGCCCGACGCTCCATGACCAAGGCCTCGTCCCAGCGCCCCCAATGCTGCAGAAGGTCGCCGTACCAGTTGAGCACCTCCGCCGACCCGGGGGCGACCTCGAGGGCGCGGAGAAAAAGCGCCTCAGCCTGCTCGTATTCGAAGCTGAGCATCCCTAAATTCGCCTTGGCCAGCAGCGCCTGCACGTTGGCCGGGTCCAGGGCGAGTGCGGCTCGCGCAGCGGAGTCCGCTTGCTCTCGAAACTCGTCGTAACGCGCCGGCGACAGCGTGGCGGCCGACCAGTACAGGGGGAGGAGGCGCGCCATGGCCAGTTCCCCCAGGGCGTCGGCCGACCGCGGATCGGCGCGCACTGCCTCCTCCAGCAGTTCGACGGAGTTCTGGATGCCGGTCTCGGTGCGGTCGACCTGAGCGGCGCGGGCCCGAAGGATCAGGTCGTATGCGCCGAGCGTGGGGTTGGACCGACCCTCGAGCGGGTCGCCCCCGATGCTGACGCTCAACGCGTCCGCGATCTCGGTCGCGATTTCCGACTGGACCGCGAAGATGTCGTCCAGGTCACGGTCGAAGGTGCGCGCCCAGACGTGGGAGTCCGTCGCGGCGTCGATGAGCTGGGCGATCACCCGAACGCGGTCCTCGGCTCGTGTGACCGAACCCTCGAGCACGAAGCGAACGCCCAGCGTCTGGGCGACGGTCCGGATGTCCGTACCTTCCCGGAACGTGAAGGACGAGGAGCGGGAAATGACCTTGAGATCGCCGGACTGCGCCAGGTCGTGCAGGACGGCGTCCGCCACGCCGTCGCCGAACCAGGCGTGGTCGCCGGTCGGGCTCATGTCCGTGAAGGGAAGGACGGCGATGGACCGTTCGGCGTTCGGATCGAGCCGGGCCGGTGAACCGCGAAAAGCGTCCCAGCCGATGTATCCCAGCGCCAACACCAGCGCTGCCGCCGTCACGTAGTTGAGCTTCCGGCCTGTCGCAGGGGTGATCGACTGGGTCGGGTCGACGTCTTCCGTCCGCTTCAAGCCTTCCGGGGTCAACTCGAACGCCCATGCGAGGAGCAGCGCGATGGGGAAGCCGACCCCGAGCAGGACGATGACCACCGTGGGCAACCAGCCGGGGAGGCCGAGTGGCTCGGCGACGATGTCGACGATCTGCAGGAGCACCCACCCGACGACCAGGTACGCGACGCCCACGCGCACGACGTTCCGTCGTCGGAGTTCCTCGAAAAGTCCGGTCATGGGGCGGGAGCGTAGATAGGGGAGGGGGTCCCGGCAAGGCGGCACCGGGAGTGTCCGGTCACGCGGAGTCTTCCACCACCGGGCCGTCCCTTTCGCCAGTCCCGCCGTCGCGGCTACAGTGTGTGTGCGCGACCCGTGCAAGTTGTCGACGACTCCAGGGAGGAACGCATGGTCACGATCCTGTCGCTGTGGCTTCCCATCCTCGTCGCCGCCGTCCTCGTGTTCATCGTCAGTTCGATCATCCACACCCTGCTCCCCTACCATCGGTCCGACTTCGGGCCCGTGCCCGACGAGGGCGCGGTGCGCGCGGGCCTGAGCGGTGTGCCGCCGGGCGACTACGTCGTGCCGCACGCGGCGTCGAACGAGGAGCGCCGTACCGAGGAGTTCAAGGCGAAGATCGAGGAAGGGCCGGTCGCGTTCATGACCGTCCTTCCCCGGGGGCAGCTCACCATGGGCGCCAGCCTCGTCCAATGGTTCCTCTACTGTGTCCTGGTCGGCGTCTTTGCCGCCTATCTGGCGGGCCGGACGCTCGGGCCGGGCGCGGAGTACCTGACCGTGTTCCGATTTTCTGGGACCGTGGCGTTCGCGGGCTACGGGCTCGCGCTGCTGCAAAACTCGATCTGGTTGGGCCGCCGGTGGTCCTCGACCCTGAAATCGGTGTTCGACGCCCTCGTCTACGCGTTGCTGACGGCGGGAGCGTTCGGGTGGCTGTGGCCGGGGTGAGGATTGCGGCTTTGCGAGCAGGGTCGCCGGTTCGCGCCCGGCCAGGCCCATTGCACAACGGCGGCAGCATCGCGCGATAGGCAGCGCTTTGGCGCCGAACCGAGCGTCCGCTCAGGCGCGCGCATCGCACGACCCGGCGAACGCTCACTCATCTCGTCCCGTCGGCCGCCAGCGGCGCCTCCCTCGCGGCGGCTCTCGGCGGCAGCAGATCCGCGAGCGAGACGCCCAGGGTCCGCAGAATCGCGGGCAGCGCCTCCGCCCGCCCCAGGTTCATCTTGGACGCGCCGCTCACGGCGGTCACCTCGTGGCGCCTCTCGGCACCCGCGGCTCCCTCCGGCCCGACCTGCTCGGTCACCACCAGGTCGGTGGTCAGCAGGTGCGCGACGTGCTTCACCCGGGAGTCGATGAGGAAGCCGACCAGGCCCACGCCGAGCCCGACGCCGGTCGCCGCATCGGGCCCGGCACCGGCGAGATCGGCCGCCACTCCGGCAACGGTCCCGGCGGCGAGGGCTCCGCTCACCGCATCGCCCAGGGATCCACCGTCACCGATCTCGGTCTCGATCATGCTGCGGTGGTTGATCTGCATCACGTAGGTGGCGTCCCGGGGATCATCGACCAGGACGTAGCCCGCTCGCACGAGACCACCCTCGAGCGCCGGCCGGATCGACAGGTCGGACCCCGCCGTGGAGTGCTCAACGACGTGCACGCTCGGGGGTGCGTCGGAGCGCAGCTCGAGGAAGACGGACTGGCTTAGCTCCGTCCGCGTCTCGAGATCGCCGTAGCGCAGCGCCATGCGCGCGGCGCCGCAGCCGGTCAGGGCTCCACCCAGGAAAAGCAGCGTCGCGGCGGCAGCCATTCTGCGCGTTCTGTGGTGCTCTATGGTATTCATGGCCCGCTCCGGGGTTGGGGTCGTGTCGTCTCCCCGAACGGTGCGCTCGGCCGCCAGCCAGAATCCGAGTAGCAGTACGTAGGAGGTGGTGCTGCGGTACGTAGGCGCTACGGGGCCCGCGGCTCAGCCTGCCGGCGGGCGAATCACGTCAGCGGTCACGTTTGGAGCGTACGGCGAAGATAGGCCGCCACGTCTGCCACGAAGCGGTGCACCGACGCGTCGGCGATGCGGTGACCGACCAGAGCGTCGATGGCGGAGCCGACGACGCCGAACGGCGGCTCGTAGTTGCCGGAGAAGTCGAGCTGCGTCTCCGTCGCCGACAGCGGATAGACCGCGAGCTGCCCGTCCATGAGCGGAAACAGTCGCGCTGCCTTCGCGGCTTCCCACTCGATGTCGATCGTCAGGCGGCGGTTCGCCGGAGCGTTACCTTCCTCCTCCGCTATGCCGACGACGGTCAGCGCGATCTCCGTCCCGATCTTCAGCGCGCCCAGGTTCACGTGGAGACCGATCGCGACCTCGTGCGCCCGCGAAGCGGCTGCCTGGGTCGCCGACCGGAACACCGCGAGGGCGTCGTCGCGGAGCGCATCGCGGACCCTGTCGTAGGGGTGGTTCACGTAGTCGAACGTGCGGATCGGTCGCCCCTTGGCCATCAGTCCCCCACGCTGAACTGGATTCCGCCCCCGAGGGTCCAACCGCTCAAGGACATCTCGCGCGGGATCCCGGCGGGCAACGGACCCCCGTCCCACTCGACGCTCGGGAAATCACGCACCATGTAGGCCCCCTCGGCGAAGACGTTGATACCGAGGAGCTCGACCGCGTACCCGAGGACGACACCGGCGAGGAAGCTGTCGGCGTCGCCCGAGAAGACCGTCCCCTCGGAATCGAAGACCTGCAGACCCTCGGTCTTCATGAACCCGCTGCGCAAGCCGCCGTACACGCCGATCGGCTCGTAGCTGCCGTAGAGCGAGAGGAACGGCAGGCTGCGGATCGAGCCTTTCAGGTCCAACGAGCTATCCCGCGCATTGAAGCCGGACAGCTGGCCGTACCCGACGCCGAGCTCGAACACCCAGACCGTCTCGGTCGGCGGCGGGGGGGGCGGCCTGGGCTCCACCTCGTAGGTGTAGACGGTGTCCACGCCGTCCTCGCTTCGTATGATCTGCATCCCCGTCCAGCGGATGCGAACCGAGTCCACCGGCGCGTCCCCGTCCGGTCGGACGCTGGCGGGCAAGGTCCGCTCGATGCTACCGATTTCAAACAGGACCTCCACCCCGAACGACGTGGTCGTGCCCGACCGGAGCTGGTCCGACTCCGGCAGGAGGCCGCCCGCGCTGCCAAAGAAGCTGACGTCGGAAAACCGCCGCGCCAGCGCGTCGAACACGCCGAACTGTGCGTCGGCCGGGGAAGGCCAGGAAAGGAGCACGAGGGCCGGGACCAGGAGCACCCTGTTCGGCCTACGCAACCAGGGGCGTGGATGCGTCGCGGATCCGTCGTACATCCCGACAGGGGTCGGACGTCGGGGCCTCACGCTTCACCTCCGATCTTCGTCGGGCCGTCGTCAGCTAGCTGGCTCTGGAATCCGGATCATTATGGGGCGGCTCACAGCGCCGTGACCAGGCGGCTGCTCGGAGTTTCCGAAACATCGATCGAAGAGGACGTCGTATGGTGACCTTCATGTCCGTACTCCGCACCCTGACGGCCGCCTCCCTGCTTCTGGCCGTCGCCCAGGTCTACCTGACCCTGAACAAGCTGTGGACGCGGAAGCACGAGCAGGTGGTCGCCGAGAGCATCTCGATCGCGGGCGAGGCCGTGGGCCTCGTGCCCCTCGTGCTTCTGAGCCTGACGTTCGCGATCGAAGGACAGTGGTTGGGTCTGTTCGACGCCGCGCTGTGGGGCACGTCTGCCGCGGTGACCATCGCCATCGGCGCCGGGGTCTGGGTGGAAGGACGGCGCAAGCGCCCCTTCCTGTCCCTGGTACGCGACGCGCTAAAGCTGGAGCGACGCGAGGTCGGGCACCTCGCGCGGTCGCTCCTGCTCCCCTCGAACGCGGAGGAGATCCTCGAGGTCCTCGTGCACCTCGCGCTGGTCGACCAACGGCTGGATGCGCGCGAGCGGGCGTTCATCGAGCACTTCGCCGAGGCGTGGCGGCTGGACTTCTCATGGGAGCGCATCCGCCACGATCCCGACGAGCAGCACGGCGACTACCTGGTGCTGCAGCAGAAGGTGGCCGCGCACCTCGCGACCTCCCCGTCGGACGCGCAGGTCCGCCAGCTGAGCGACATCGTGCGGGCGCTCGTCGAGGTCGATGATGAGGTGTCACCGGAAGAGGCGCTGGTCGTGGCCGAGGTGGAAGGCATGCTCGAGGCCTACCTCTCCGGTGAGCGCGAGGAGCGCCCGTACACGGTCGCCCTGGTCCCGCAGAGCCCGGATCAGGACCGCGCGATCACCACGGTGCTCCCCGGAGTGGAGAAGACCGAGCTGCAAGGGGGGCACGCCTTCCTGGCCGGGGGTTACCACTCGCGGGACTTCGCCGAGCTCGTCGGGGATCGCTACCGCGACCTGGGCTTCTTCACGGTCGTCGTCCCCCGGCAATCGTCGGTGGCGTGAGGGTGCCCGTTCAGTGCGGCCGGCCGCCTGCGGCGGCTCAGTTCGGCAGGTAGGTGTCCGGGATCGGGCCGGCCCCCACCTCCTCATCCCAGGCGATCGAGGCGACCCACCAACGGCCCTCGTTCCACACGAGCGTGATCAGGACGCCGCTGATGGTCTGGAGGTCTGCCTCGGAAGAAGGAGGGACGCTCGGGGTCTCGGCGGCCTCCTGGGCCGCGGTAGCCGCAGGGGTGGCCACAAGAAGCGCCAGGGTGAGGAAGGTGCGGTGCATGAAGATCTCCATACCAAGGGGTGCTGCGCGGCGGCGAACGGCGATCATGTCGGCTATTCTCGCTGCTGGCAATCCGCGGGATTCCCGAGAAAACGAGGGTCATGAACGAAGCCGACTCACACGAAGCGTCAGGCCACGGGGCCGCCGCCCGACCCCTCCGGGTCGGCGACAAGGCGTCCCGGAGCCTCACCCTCACCGACCGGCACGTGGCGACGTTCGCCGAGCTCACGGGCGATTACAACCCGCTGCACTTCGACCAGGAGTTCGCGGCGGGGACCCGATTCGGGCGACTCGTGGTCCAGGGCGGGCTCACGACGGGCCTGCTGCACGCGCTGGTGGCCATGGACATGCCCGGTCCGGGCACGGTCTTTCTCAGCCAGGACTGGAAGTTCACCGCACCGGTCTACATCGGCGACACGATCACCGCGCACGCCGAGGTGCTGTCCGTGCACGACTCCAAGCCCGTCTCGCAGCTCGCCATCCGTGTCGAGCAGCAGGATGGCGAGACGGTGCTCGAGGGCGAGGCATGGTGCTACCGCTTCCTTCCTGGGTAGCCGGTCGCTGAAGGAGGTTTGCTAGGCCCGGGCGGGCACCCGCCGTCCGGCGGCGAGGTAGGCCGCCAGGTGGTCGCTGAGGTCGCGCGCGTCGTCGCCCGCGCCGTCGATCAGGCTGGACTTGCGCCGGCGCAGGAACGGGATGCCCATCAGGTACATCCCGGGCGCCTCCACCACGCCCCCCTCGTGCCGCAGCCTGCCTTTGGCGTCGATCACGGGGACGTCGAGCCACGAGTAGTCAGGGCGGAAGCCGGTCGCCCACAGGATGGTCCGGATGCGGCCATCGGTGAGGTCCATCCCGAGCGGCGGCTTCGCGGGGACTCGTGTGGATTCGAACCGCTCCGCGGGCTCCACCTCCCCTTCCAGGCCGGCCTCTTCGATCCACTCGTCGATGCGGTCCAGCAGGCGGTTCATCTTGAGGTCGGCGAGGGTGCACATGTTGGGCAGCGAGCCCGCGAATTGCGCCTTCCCCTGGCTCACGCCGGTGAGCCGACCGACGAGCTCGACCCCGGCCGCGGTCAGCGCGTTCAGGTCCACCATGCGCCGGTCGTCCGACCCGGCGAGCTGCAACGACGGGTGGCTGCGCACCCGGTCGAGGTTGTCGACCTCGTCCCAGCGCTCGTCGAGCACGCCGCAGCGGTCCATCCACCACTCGATGTCCCTTCCGCGGTAGGTGCGCGGGACACGCACGTGTTCGCCCACGGACAGGACCACCGGCCGGCCGGATCGTTGGATCTCCTCGGCGATCTGCGTCCCGGTCGCGGACGCCCCGACGACCATGACGCCCCCGTCGGGTAGCTGACCGGGGTTGCGGTACTCCATGGGGGTGAGGGTGTGGATCGCCGGGGGGAGGTGTTCCGCCAGGGCCGGCACGATCGGGACGTTGCACGCGCCGGTCGCGACGACGACGGTGCGGGCGCGCCACGTGCCCCGGTCGCTCTCGACGTCGTAGCCCCCATCGACCGCACGCACCGACGTGACCGTGGTCCCGGCCTCCACCGGCGCGGCGATCACCTCGGCATAGCGCTCCAGGAACGCGATCGTCTCGGCCATGTCGCGAAAGCCGTCCGGGTCGTCGCCTTCGTAGCCGTACCCGGGAAGCCGGCTCTGCCAGTTCGGCGTGAGCAGCCGGAGCGAATCCCAGCGCTCGGTCTTCCAGGAGTTCGCCACCTCGCCCCGCTCGAGCACGACATGGTCGATCGAGCGGTCGGCGAGGCAGCGGCTCATGGCGAGGCCGGCGTGCCCCGCGCCGATGACGACGGTCGTGACGGTGCCCACGTCAGCACCCTCCGGCCAGCGTCGTCAGGCCACTTCCACCACGACGTTGGTCGGGTTGGTGATCACGTCGTAGACCGCCGAGCGCTTCTGCGACTGGGCGACGATGGCGCGGATCTCATCCGGCGTGGCGTCGGCATCGATGTCGTAAGTGACCTTGATGCCGTCGAAGCCGTTCCGGACGTCGCTGTCGACGCCGAGGATGCCGCGGATGTCCATGCCGCCTTCGACCGTCGCGGTCACGGACCGGAGCTGGATGTCGCGGTTCTGGGCGACCGAGGCCACGCCCGCGGTCAGGCAGCTCGCCAGCCCCGCCAGCACCAGCTCGACCGGCGTGGCGCCGTTGTCCTCGGAGGCGAAGACCTCCGGATGGTCGGCCTCGAAGGTGAACTCGGTGCGGTGCTTCTGCTCCTCGCCGAGTCCGTAGAACCCCTCAACGGTCGACCGGCTGTGGGTTCCGTTGATCCACTTGCAGGTGGCCCGCCACTGGAACTCGGCGGCTTCCGGAGCCTGGGACAGGGCTTCGCGGGCTTCGAGCAGAGCGCCGACGTTGACGCCGTTGTCGGCGGTGTGTTCGAGGGTCTGCATTCTGCGCCTCCTTGGATCGAGATGGAAAGCCTCCATCAAAGGGTACGGTGGAAGATCGGTCGTCGGCCAGTGGGCGGCCGGATTCGGCGGGCTTCGTCCTTGATGTCGCCGTCCCCCGCGGCCCATCTTTCAGGCATGCGCATATCGAGGCGACGGGGGCCTACGTGACAGCGTTCCAGCGCGATCGCTACGACGTGGTGATCGCGGGGGCGCGCTGTGCGGGAGCAGCCACCGCGCTCCTGCTGGCGCGCAGCGGGTTGCGCGTCCTGGTCGTGGACCCCCTGCGTTACGGCAGCGACACGCTCTCCACCCACGCACTCATGCGCGGCGCGGTCCTTCAGCTCCACCGCTGGGGACTGCTCGACGAGGTCCGCTCCTCCGGGGCCCCGCCGGTCCGCTCCACCACGTTCCACTACGGGGACGAAACGATCGAAGTCCTCATCAAGCCGCGCGATGGGGTGGACGCGCTCTACGCTCCCCGGCGCACCGTGCTCGACCCGGTGCTGGTGGATGCCGCGCGAGAGTCCGGCGCCGAGTTCGCGTTCGGCGCATCCGTGACGGGCCTGGTCAGGGATCGCGAGGGCAGGGTGCGGGGGGCGACGGTCGCCCATGGAGAGACGGAGCCGACCGACATATTGGCCGACCTGGTCATCGGCGCGGACGGCATCCGCTCGCGCGTCGCCCGCGTTCTCGACGCCCCGACGGAGTACGAGACGCCGCACGCGGCCTGCTCGATCTACGGGTACTGGCAGGCGGTGCCGATGCGCGGCTACCACTGGTTCTACGATATCGGCGTCAGCATCGGCACGATCCCGACCAACGACGGCGACACGTGCGTGTTCGCCCTGCTGCCTCAGGCGCTGTTCATGGACCGCCGGGATGAGGGCATTGCGACGCTCTTCCACGAGGCCGTCGCGGCCGTGTCGCCGGAGCTGGCGGAGCACGTGCGGACCACGAAGCCATCCGGGAAACTGCGTGCGTTCCCCGGATACCGGGGGTTCCTGCGCCGCGCCGTGGGTCCCGGGTGGGCGCTGGTCGGCGACGCCGCCTACTTCCGCGATCCCATCACGGCCCACGGCATCACCGACGCGCTGCGGGAGGCGGAACTGCTCTCGCACGCCATCGTCGGGAACGGTGGCGACGCCCTTTCCGACTACCAGTCGACACGGGACGAGCGCGTGCGGGGTCTGCTCGACGTGACGGACCGCATCGCCTCCTTCGACTGGGACCTCGAGGAGGCCAAGGAGCATCACCTGGAGTTGAATCGACAGATGAAGGCGCAGGTGGAGGTGCTCCGGGACCTGTACCAGGCCGGAGCGGATCCGCCGACGGCGGCCGTCCGGGCCTGACCGATCCCCAAACCGGGAGGTCGAGCCCGGTCGTGTTCGACCGGGCCGATGAATCCTGGCGGGCGTCCGGGCGTAGACGGTACATGGACCACCCGTATTCCCAGGATCAAAGAGACATGAAAACGCATGCCGTGTGCGCCCTCGCGGGGGCGCTCCTTTTCGCCGCGCCCATCAGCGCACAGGAGGTGGAGGTCGTGCCGCCGACGGCGCCCGCGCTCGTCGACGCCGAGCTGCCGCCGCTGCTCGACCGCGAGGTCTTCTTCGGGGATCCGGAGATCGCCGGCGCGGAGCTGTCCCCGGACGGCCGCTTCATCGCGTTCCGCAAGCCCTACGAGGGTGTGCTGAACATCTGGGTCAAGGGCGTCGAGGAGCCCTTCGATGCGGCGCGTCCCATCACCGCCGACGACCGTCCGGTGCCCGGCTACTTCTGGAGCGAGGACGGCACCTACGTCCTCTACGTCCAGGACAAGGGCGGCAACGAGGACTTCCACGTCTACGCCGTCCGTCCGTCCGAGGCCGTCGGCGGGACGATTCCCGAGGCGCGCGATCTGACGCCCGTGGAAGGCGTGCGGGCGGTCATCTACTCCACGCCCGAGAACACCCCCGGGGAGATCATCGTCGGTCTGAACGACCGCGACGCGGCCTACCACGACGTCTATCGCGTGAACCTCGAGTCCGGCGAGCGCGAGCTGCTCATCGAGAACACCGAACAGGTCGGGGGCTTCCTCTACGACGACGAGGGCACCGTCCGGTTCGCGTTCAAGCAGAAGCCGGGAGGCGGCCTGGACATCTACGAGGTCGACTCCGGTGCGGGCACGCTCGGCGAGATCGTCTACTCCTGCGACTACACCGAGAGCTGCGGACCCGTCGGCTTCCATGCCGACAACGAGCGCCTCTACTTCCAGACCAACAAGGGCGACCGGGACCTGACGGAGCTCGTGCTTTTCGATCCGGCGACCGGAAAGGAAACGCTCATCGAAGGCGATCCCGAAGGGCAGGTGGACTTCGGCGGTGCCTTGTTCTCCGAGGACGACGAGCTGCTCGCCACCGTCTACGTCGGCGATCGAGTCCGCATCTACCCCAAGGACGAACGGTTCGCACGCGACCTCGCGAACCTGCGCGAGCAACTGCCCGAGGGAGAGCTGGGCCTTCTGTCGCGCACCAAGGATGAACGGTTCTGGCTCTTCTCGAGCCGCAGCGATGTCGACCCCGGATCGGTGTACCTCTACGACCGCGAGACCGGGGAGGCGGAGCTGGTCTATCGCGGGCGCCCGGACTTCCCGAGCGAGCATATGGCGCCGATGCGGGCGATCCGCTACACGGCACGAGATGGCCGCGAGATCCCCGCCTACCTGACGGTCCCGAAGGGAGTGGAGGCGCGCAATCTGCCGCTCGTCCTGCACCCGCACGGCGGCCCCTGGGCCCGCGACAACTGGGGCTACAGCCCGTACGCCCAGTTCCTCGCCAACCGCGGCTACGCGGTGCTTCAGCCCAACTTCCGCTCGTCCACCGGCTACGGGAAGGACCACCTCAACTCCGGCAACAAGGAGTGGGGCACGGGCGCCATGCAGCACGACCTCACCGACGGCGTCCAGTACCTGATCGACGAGGGCATCGCCGACCCGGAACGGATCGGGATCTTCGGCGGCTCCTACGGCGGCTACGCGACGCTCGCGGGCGTCACCTTCACGCCGGACCTCTACGCGGCCGCCGTGCCCTACGTGGCACCGAGCAGCCTGATCACGCTGATCGAGAGCTTCCCGGCGTACTGGCGGCCGTTCCTGGAGACGAGCTGGTACCGCCGCGTCGGCGACCCGGCCGACGAGGAGGACCGCGCCGACCTGGACGCCCGCAGCCCGCTCAACTACGTCGACCGGATCGTGACGCCCCTGCTCGTCGTCCACGGGGCCAACGACCCCCGCGTGAAGCAGCGTGAGAGCGACCAGTTGGTGGTGGCGCTGCGCGACCGCGACATCGACGTGGACTACATCGTCGCGGCGGACGAGGGACACGGCTTCCGCGGGGAGATGAACCGGCTCGCGCTCGCGGCGGCCATGGAGCGCTTCCTGGCCGGGCACCTGGGCGGCCGCTACCAGGCGGACGTCCGCCCGGAGATCCAGGAGCAGCTCGACGCGATCACGGTCGACCCGGCCACGGTGACCCTGGCCGAGCGGACGGCGGACGCCGGCCCGGCCGCGGAGCTGCCCTTCGACGGCGCGAAGCTCGAGCCGATGACGGTGCGCTACAGCAACGCGATGACGGTCATGGGCAACGTGATCACGATGAAGACCGAGAGCACGCTCGTCGCCGAAGAAGCGGAGGGTGAGGCGACCTGGAAGCTCGTGGACAGCGTCCACGGGCCGATGAACGCGACCGACACGAACTGGGCGTCGCACGCGACGCTCGCCGGCATCCGGCGCACGGTCGAGTCGCCGCAGGCGCAGCTCAGCTACCGCTACGAGGACGGCGTGCACGGCGAGGTCGTGCAGGCGGGGCAGACGATTCCGGTCGACGTGGCGTTCGACGGACCCATCGTCGGCGACGGCATGTTCCTGTTCCTGGGCCTCGGCACGCTGCCGCTCGAGGTCGGCTACGCGACCCGTTACAACGGCTTCGACCAGGCCTCCATGTCCGTGTTGACGTACGAGGTAGAGGTGACCGGCATGGAGACCGTCGAGGTGCCGGCCGGCACGTTCGAGACCTACGTGGTCGAGACCGCACGCGCCGACGGCGAGGCGGGCGGCGCCACCGTCTACATCTCGGCGACAGCCCCGCACGTGCCGGTGAAGGTGGTCTACGCGCTCCCCGCGCAGATGGGGGGCGGCACCGGCACGATGATGCTCGAGGGGATGGACGCAGGCGAAGGCGTCGAAACCGAATAGGAATCAGGGGTGCGGCCGGTCCGGTACACGACCGGACCGGCCGTTCGTTCCCCACCCCGGTGGCGCCGCAGAGCCCTCGCTCATCCCGCGTGACGCCAGGCCTTCAGCCACGGGTCCAGGCTGTAATCGAGGGGATGAGAATGGGCCTCGCAGCGGGCCCGCGACCCGACTACAATCCATCGTTCCGTTAACCCAGACCCGCCAGCGCCCACCGCCTCGAGCGGAGGCCGAAGGAGGCTCGTGAGCGTGATACGCCGCATTGCGTCCGTGCTGGCGCGTCTTTTTCACCGCTTGGTGGGACTCGTCGGCGGGGGAGGCCGCTCCGCCGGCGCCCCTCCGCGAGGTGTCTCGCACCCTGACACGCCGACCCGCGTGGCGATCCTGGGGGGCGGGTGCGGCTCCGTGGCCACGGCCTTCGCCCTGACGGCGACTCCCGAGCTGCGTGCTCGTTACGACATCACCGTATACCAGCAGGGGTGGCGCCTCGGGGGCAAGGGGGCCAGCGGGCGGGACGTCGCTCCGGGGCATGGGCTGCGCATCCAGGAGCACGGCCTGCACATGTGGATGGGCTTCTACGAGAACGCCTTTCGGGCGATGGAGGCGTGCTACGCCGAATGGAAGAAGCAGCCCGACAACCCGTTCCAGACGTGGGAGCAGGCCTTCACCGCGCAGAACCTGATCAACCTCATGGAATCGCGGGAGGTCGACGGGATCACGACGTGGGAGCCGTGGACCCTCGATTTCTCGGGCCTGGAGTGCGGTACGCCGGGTAAGCCCCTCACGGCGATCGAGGTGCTGCGGTGCCTGCTCGCTCTACTGCTACGTCATCACGTGAGAGACCCCGCGACGGGACCCGGAACCCCCCCACACGAAGCGCTGAGGCGGGCGAGCGAACATCTGGAAGCGCTTCCGTCCGATCACGATCCCGCGGCGTTGAGCGCCGCGCTGCTCGGGCACCTGGAGCCGGGCCACGCCCACGTCAGGCAGGCGACGGCCGCCGCGGCGATGTCGAACCGCCCAGGGGAGGGGGCGGGAGGCGGCGACGGCCTGGACCTGAACCTCGCGCGCCTGTGGCTCATGCTGAACCTGGGTTGGGCGATGCTGAAGGGCTTCCTGGAGGACATCCTGCCCTACGGCGCAAAGGGCTACCTCCGGATCGACGACCAGGACTTCCGCGCGTGGCTCGTGTCCCACGGCGCGCATCCGGACTACACGGACGCGGCTCCCATCCGCGCGCTCTACGACCTCGGGTTCGCCTACCTGGACGGCGACACGACGAAGCCGTCGGCCGCGGCGGGCGTCGTGCTTCGGGTGATCCTCGGGATGATGTTCGGCGATCGCGGGGCTCCGCTGTGGCGCATGAACGCGGGCATGGGCGATACGGTGTTCACCCCCTTCTACGAGGTGCTCAGGGCGCGCGGCGTCCGGTTCGAGTTCTTCCACCGGGTCCTGGGGATGGACACCGACGGGAGCCGCGTCACCTCGATCGAGATTGCGCGCCAGGTGAATGTGCTGGATGGGTACCGTACGCTCATCCCGGTCCACGGACTCCCGTGCTGGCCCTCCGAGCCGGACTGGGAGCACATCGAGGACGGGCAGGCCATCCGCGATCGTCTGGCCGCCGCGGGGCTCACCCTGGAGTCCTACTGGTGCCACCAGCAGGTCGGCCAGCCCGTCACGCTGGAGGCGGGGCGAGACTTCGACATCGTGGTCTGCGGCATCTCGGTGGCGGCGCTCGAAGGGATCGCCGTCCCGCTGATGAAGGCGAACCCGGCGTTCGGGGCCATGGTGAACGGCGTCGGTACGGTCGCGACGCAGTCCCTGCAGCTCTGGGTGAACCAGGATCTGGACCGACTGGGCTGGACGCACGGGTCGGTCGTATCGACCGCGTATGCCGAGCCCTGGGCGAGCTGGGCCGTGATGAGCCACCTCATTCCGATGGAGGACTGGCCGCCCGGCGACGAGCCCGCCGGTATCCACTACTTCTGCGGCCCACTCTCGCTTCCCAAGGGGACCCCGCCTCCCGGCGACCACGCGTTCCCCCGACAGGTCTTCGGCCAGGTCCAGCGCAACGCGACGGCCTGGCTCGGCGACAACATCGGCGGGCTGTGGCCCCGGGCGGTGGCGGGGAACGGTTTCAGCGTGAACTGGAACGTGCTCTACGACCCGACCAACGAGATCACGCCCGATCGGTTCGCGTTCCAGTATTGGCGCGCGAACGTCGACCCGACCGAGCGTTACGTGCTGTCGGTGCCGGGGACCGCCAAGCTGCGGCTGGATCCAGGTGCGTCGGGCTTCTCCAACCTCTACCTGGCGGGCGACTGGACGCGTACGCGCCTGAACGCCGGGTGCGTCGAGGCGGCGATCGAGTCGGGCCTGCGGGCTGCACGGGCGATCTCGGGCGCGCCGATCGACATCGCGCACGAGCACGGCATCCTTTAGACCCGCGACAGGGAAGGGTGCCTACGTGGGGTCACCCCGAGAGCCATCGAGGGATCTCGGCGCTGCCTCAGGGAGCGGTCCAGACCGCGGTGCCGGGATCCGCGGTGAAGTCCATGCGCACCCACCACCCGAACTCGGCCACCAGCTCCGAGCCGGGGAGGCCGAGCGCCCCGACGATCCGGTGGCTCTGCCACTCGGGGATCGTCACGCGGAATTCGCCGGCGAGCGGGCCCGCCCCCCGGAACTCCTTCACGGTGCAGGGCCCTTCGATGATCGCCTGATAGCACGCACGGGTGCAGTCCTCGGCGTCGCGAAACTGCTTGAGATTGACGATGCCGACCTGATGGTGCGCCAGTTCCTTCGCCACGTCGCACAGGAGCTCCAACAGGCTCACGCCGAGCCCCTCGAGCGCCTGGCGCGTCTCCCAGAGGTCGCGCACCTCGCGCCACGCCGCCTTCATGTCGTGCCAAGCGACTTCGAGGGCGCCGCGGGTGCCATCGCGCTCGACCGCGATCAGGATCTCCTGGCGTCCCTCGGTCGACCGGGCGAGGGGGTCGTACACGAGTGCGCGTGCCTCGAAACGCATGGGGTCCGTATCGGCGGTCGGCATCGCGACCGCGCCGATCTCTTTCCGGAATCCCCAGACCTCGCGCCCGGTCAGGGTGCCCACCCCGTTGTCCAGCACGAGGTACGGGTTCCACCACACGATGCGCGGATCGGAACGCTCCGGCCCGGTCGTCCCCAGGAGGGGGATCCACAGGGCTGCTTCGTGGTCGGGGATCCAGCCGATCTGCTCGGGAATCGACGTCAGCTTGGCCTCCAGGAACGAGAGGAAGACGTGGGAACCGAGCACCCGATACTCGACGGCGCCGCCGGCGGGCGCATTCAGGAAGTGGTCGACGGTTGCCTGCGTGGCCGCGGGGTCCGCCGATTCCAGCGCGAACATGTACGTCGTGGCGTCGTAGACCAGCCCGGGGACCTCGGCCACCTGTTCGCCGTAGCCGTAGGTCGAAACGTAGGCCGGCAGACCCTTCGCACCGCCCATGCTCACCTCTCTCTCGCCTGCATGAAGGTCCCTCCTACCACCACGTCGGGGTGTCCGCTGATCGCGCGCGAAGCCTCCAGGCCCGCCATGACGGCGGACTCGACGCCCGCCGTGTTGAGGCCCGAACGGGCCCAGTCGCCGCTCAGGTAGAGGTTGGCGAATCCCGATTGGTCCGCCCACAGCCGGACGCTCGTGCTGCCCTTCACCGACGTAACGCAGCACTCGGACGGATCGACGTTGGGACGGAGGTACTGCGCGTCCAGTCGGGCTGGGCCCTCCACCCCCGGGGCGAACAGAACATCCCAGTCGAAGCTTCCGTCGGGCCTGACGGCGTCCGGCCAAACGTCCGCTGCGTTCCGCTCGAGCCACCCCGCCAGCAGCTCCCGCACCTGCGCGTGGGCCCGGTCGGGGACCGAGGCGTCCGACGACGGCGCCGCGAAGTCCCACGTATTGAGCGGTCCGCACAGGTAGTGGAGGGACCGCGGTCCGCCCTCGACCGGCCAGTCCTCGTAGTCGATCACCTGGCTCATGTCGGCCCAGATGTCCACGGGCTCCACGGCGCCGACCGCGGCGGGCCTGGCGTGCCGCCAGCCCAGGGCTTTCAGCGTTCGCGTCATCCAGAGCTGGGTCGCCTCGGTGGGCACGAGCCCCAGCCCATCGACCATGGCCCGAAACCGGTCGCTGGTCGCCATGAGCTCGTCGCACATCGAGGGGTCGTCGTTCAGCCTCTTGAACGCCCCAAGCGTGATCCCCAGCACGACGTCGTCGAAATGCTCACCGAGCTCCAACACCTCGGTCCCAGCGGCCGGCCAGGAATTCCAGGTGGACTCCCAATCGACGCCCGCCTCCTTCATTGCCGCGCCGTCCACGATGCGGTCCCAGAAGGGCTCCGCGGGCCAGCAGGGGATGCCCTGCTTCGAAAAAAAGATCGGGTCGTACTCTCCGTCCGCGTAGTCGACCTGTCGTTCCATGTGGACGCGCCGGACGAGGTCGCGATCAGAGGAAAGCTCGAGTCGTGTCACCTTCCGGAAGTGCTCGAAACGCACACCCCGGTCCTTCAACACGAGGTACAGCGGCGAGACGATGACCTCCCCCATGCCCGATTGCATCTCGAAAAGGACCGCCTCCTTGTAGGTGGCGGTGGTTCTCAGGATGACGCGCAGGGCGGTACCGGCGGCGAAATTGGCGACCTGTCGGTCGGCGGTCTTCTCGTACGCGAAGGCCAGATCGTAGAGCGAACGCAGCGCCGGCTGTCGCGCGGCCGTCAGGTCCGGCGTCGTGTAGGTATCCGTCACCTCCGGCGGGGCGCCGTTCTCCGCCAGCCACTCCAGCAGCTCGTAGCCGTCGATGCGGTTGAGGTCCCAGTCCTCCAGGATCCCGTAGGCAGGATTGACGATGCCCCGGAAGATCGCCGCGGCGAGCTCCATCATCTGCCAGAGCAGGTGCATCGGCGAAGCCGGTCCGGAGCGCGCGCGGGCGTGCTCACCGACCGCGGAAGCCGAGGCGCCGATCAGGCCGGCTATGTCCGCGAGGTGCTCAGCAGGAGGTGCGTCGCCCGTTCCGCCGAGGCCCAAGCCCGACCGAACGTCGCCACTTCCGGCTACGGCGTGCAGCCAAATGTGCGCGTGCTTCAGGGCTTCGTGAGCGCCGAGGCCCTCGAGGTTCGACCGGAGTCCCCGCTGACGCGCGGCGATGTGCGTCGGGTGGTCGGGTTGCCAATCGGACAGAGCAGCGTGATAGCGCTTGCGGGCTGCGGCATCCGCGGAGATCGGCTCGTGTCGCAGCCGACCGCGTAGCCAGCGGAGGCAGCCCTGCGCTTCATGCTCGATCACCATCCCGAACAGGTGCTCCAGCATCGACAGCGCTTGCGTCAGCGCTCCGAGCGGCGACAGGAACAGCCCCCCCTCGCCCGGTGTGTCGCTGTTCGTAGGCCATTCGAAGTCCCAGAACGCCGTACCGTCGCCGATGCCGATAGGCGTGAAGGACTCCGCCTTCAACGCGTCGCGCCAGGTCTGGAAGGGGCTGTCAGCGGCCAGCCCCCGCTCCCGCATCTCGTCGTACGCCTGCCGCAGCATCGCGAACGAGTTCTCGTAGAAGCCGAGCCAGACGTGCAGCCCGTGCTCTTCGACCCGCGAGGCGCCGCCCTCCTCGCGGCGTCTGCCCGTGGCCCCCTTGCCACCCAGCCGCCAGCCCAACGAGTAGACCGTCACCTGGTAGCGGTCGCGCAGCTCCGGCGTGGCGGTCAGCGCGAACGCGGTGGAGAGCGATCCCACCCCTCCCCCGAGTATGGCAATCCGGCGCTTGGCCATCGTTACTCCTTTCGCTTGCCGGAGTCGGACTCGCTGGTCGCTCCGGCGAGCTCCAGCCGCGCCGCGAAGCGCGGCATGTCAAGGTCGCGGGCGGCCTCCACGCCCTCGGCGAAGAGCGCCCGGGCGCGTTCCGGTCGTCCCTTCAGCTCTTCCAGCCGGCCCTCGTAGTAGCGAGCGGTCGGCACACAGATCGGAAACATCCTCCCGTGGGCGCGCAGGACCTTTACGGCTGCTTCGAGCCCTTCGCGCGCGGACGCCCGCCCGGCATCCCTCGCCGGCTCCGGGCCGGGGTCGGACCCCGGTGAAGCGACCTCCGAAGCACGCGCTGCGGCGACGGCGGGAAGGGGTTCATCTTCGGCATCGGCGAGCAGCACCTCCGCCGCGCCCGCGATGCTCCAAAGGGGGTAGTAGACCGCGGGCGCCTCTCCACCCAACCAAGCCAGCGTGCGCCGGGCCAGCTCGCTCGCACGCTCGCGCTCACCCCGGCGGAGGGCAGCGAGCGCCAGCATGCCCGCGCAGGTGAGCTGCTCCGTGCGCGACTGGTGCTCGGCTTCGAGCAGGCGCTCGACCTCGCCCTCGACGAAGTCGACGGGGTGCTCCGCGTCGAGGAGCACCACCATCTGTCCGACGCGGGCCCAGGTCTGGGTCTGTGGCGAGCCCTGGCGGGCAGACTGCACCGCCTCCTCGAAGCGCTCCAGCGCGTCTTGCACGCGACCCTGGAGGAGAAGTCCGTAGCCCCACGTGGCCGTGCAGGTCTCCCAGCGGAACGCGTCGCCGGTGCGGCGAAACATTTCCCGGCTGCGCTCGGCGGACGCGCGTGCGGCCTCCCAGTCGCCGCGGGTTACCGCGCGAATGAGCGCGAGGAGGTAGGCGCGCCCGATGACGGCCGGGCGACCCGATTTCTCCGCGACGCGAACGGCGCGCTCCATGTAGCGGGTCGCCAGTCCCGACATCCCTCCGAGATCCGCCACGATCGCCACGGAGCCGTAGCCGTTCACCTGCTCCGCGATCGCACCGGAGGCCTCCGCCAAGTTGAGCGCCGCCAACGTCGCGTGGAGGAGGCGCAGCTTGTCGTTCTCGAAGTACGCCACCTCGGCGAGGCGCTTGTACACCTTCGCCCCATGGGCGCGGCGGTCACCATCCGCGACGCCGGCCGGCATGCGGTTCACCGGATTCAACCGTCGGCCGGCCTGGACGACAGCGTGCCACAGCAGGCTCATCCCCAGCGCCCCGGCCGTCCGGTGCACCCGGAGTCCGCGCTCGGCGAGCGACCGCCACAGGTGCTCGCCGGCCTGCTCGTACTGGGACAGGCGGATGCGGGCTTCCGCGAGGTTTCGCTCCCACTCGGCCCGCCGAGAGCGGGTGACAGCCGCGGCGCCGGAGTCCTGGATCTCCACGGCGCGCGAAAGGAAGCGCACGGCGTCCCGGTTGGAGAACGCGCTCACCGCCGAGACGCCGGCCGCCTCCAGATAGCCAAGCGCCCGTTCGGGCTCCTCCGCGCGATCCCAGTGGTGCGCGAGCAGCGGAGCCCGGTTCCGGCCGGCCGCGCCGGGCTCCAGCTCGTACCAGCGGGCGACGCTTCGGTGAAGCTCGCGACGCTGCGCGAACGGCAGGGAGGCGTACACCACGTCGGCGATGATCGCGTGGCGGAACGCATACGTGTCCCACTCTTCATCCCCGCCGGCCGAGGGGACGATCATGTCCCGCTTCACGAGCGTACGTAGGCGCACGTCGATCCCGGCGCGGCCCGACGGGATGGGAAACACGTCGCGCAGCATGGAGGCGGTGAACGAGTTGCCGATCACGCTCGCGGTCTTGAGGACGAGCTGCTCGTCCGCCCCGAGCTGATCGACGCGGGCGAGCACGACTTCCTGGACGCTCGCCGGCGCCCGGACCCCCTCCAGGCTCCCGGAGTCTGTCAGGATCCGGCAGGTCCCCGCGTCGACGCCGATCAACCCGCGATCGCGCAGGGACAGCGCCAGCTCGGTGGAGTGGAAAGGGTGGCCCCCCGCCTGATGGCCGATGTAGACGACGAGCTCGTCGGGGACGCGGTCGACGTCCAGCGCCAGCGCGATGAGCTCGGGAAGTTCGGCCTCCTGAAGGGGCTCCAGCGCCAACGTGCGCACGTTCTGCAAGGCCGCGAAGGCGGCGTACTCCGGGGGTGGGGGGGCGTCGTAGGGGCGCGTGCTCAGCACCAGGCACAGCGACGGAATTTCGCGCGCCACGGCGTGGATCAGGGCGTGCGAGGGGGCGTCGAACCAGTGGGCGTCCTCGAGCAGCAACACGAGCGGGCCGTCCTCGGCGGCTCTTTCGAGCACGCGGATCACGACCGCCTGAAGGCTGAGCGCCTTGGCTTCGCCGGTGATGTCGCGGCTGGTCTCGTTGTCGGGGATGGCGACGTCGACGATCGCCGACAGCAGAGGGGCCCACGCCAGCAGTCGCTCGTCTCCCGAGAGCGCCTCCCTGAGCCTCTGCGCCCGTTCGCGGGGTGCATCTCCCAGCAGATCCTCCAGGATAGAGCGCCACGCGAAGTACAACGTACTCGCACGGAGCGCGTCGCCGCCCCCGCTCACCACCCGTACGCCGCGCTCCTCCGCCCACGCGACGAACGCGCCGAGCAGCGTCGACTTGCCGAGACCCGCCTCGCCCTCGACCACGACGAGAGCCCCGGCGCCTTCCACCGCGGCGTCGAGCACGCCCTCGAGGGCCTCCGATTCGCGTCGTCGACCGACGAGACGATCCGTTGCACGTACGCGGGCCGTGCGCAGGGTCAACGGCACGTGGGCCGGCACGGGTGCCTCGAAGCCCTTGAGGGGGATCGCACGGCCGACCCCGAAGGCGACGCGCTCTCCCGCGGCCGTACGGGTTGCTTCGTCGCACAGGATGCCCCCGCCCGCTGCGCCCATCAGCCGCGCGGCGAGGTTGATCGCCGGCCCGACGATGGCGTAGTGGCGACGCTCGAGGCCTCCGTAGGCTCCGCAGAACACCCGGCCGGTGGTGACCCCGATCGAGCACTCGGTCCCTGCGGCGGTCAGCACCTCGCGCATCTGAATGGCTGCACCCAGCGCCCGCGCGGCAGGCTCCTGCACCGCGAGCGGCGGCATGCCGAACGCCGCGATGAGGGAGGTGCCCTTGTCGTCGGCCGCGAGGCTGTAGATGCTGCCGCGATAGTCCATCAGCACGCGCTGGATGGCGACCACCGCCTCGTGGAGTCGCGCTGGATCGGGGTCCGGGTCGCTTCCCGGCTGGACGCCCGCGAAGAGGAGAGAGAGGTCGCGGAATTCTGCGAGCCAGTCGTCCTGGCCGGCCTCCAGTCGGTGCACCACGGCGCGCGGCACGTGGGCTCGCAGGGCGTCGATACCCGGGACCACCGACGGATCCACGCAGGGGGCCTCCGGAGACACTTCGACCTCGCGAAGCCGCAGCGTCCCGCCGGGTCCGGCCTGGCCGTTCGCTTCTCCTCCGAGTCGCGGCGCCGCCTCCGCCGACACCGACACCTCGCCAGGAGCGCCCGACGCGTCCGTGACGGCCAGCTGTCGCAACGCGTCGCCCGACACGACGAACCGCCAGCGACCGTCGACCCCCCCCACGCGGAAGACGCTTACGCCGCCAGCAGTGACGGAAGCCCGCAGCCGCAGGCGCACCCCCGGCTCGGGTTCGGCGCCGTCCAGCGCCGCGACGACACGTAGCCCGCAGTCGGCCGCGCGCCTCGTCGCGGTGGCGAGCTCATGCTCGTCCGTCCCTGCAGGCCAGACGGCCAGCACGGCGTCGCCCGCGAAGAGCACGATGTCTCCGCCGCACCGCTCGATGATCCCGGCCATGCGTCCGAACGTCGCGTCGAGGATCTCCGAAAGCCTTTCCGCGCCGCCCGCACCCTCCTCGGCGAGGCGGCGCGTGAGGGGCGTGAAGCCGGCGATGTCGGCGAACAGCGCTGCACCGACGCCTTCGATCAGGTCCGGACCGGTCCATGAGTCGGACCCGGCGGCGATGCGGGTGCGCTCGAAGCGCGGGAGAAAGGCGGCCAGGCGCCGCTCCAGTGAGGAGGCCTGGTGCGTCCCCGGGCTCGTGGACGGCACGGTGCTACCCGGAGGGATCGGCTTCGGAGGCCGGTGCCTCGTGCAGCGAGAACTGGCCACGGAAGACCGCCACGGCGGCGACCGCAGCGGTGATGCCCATGGCGAAGGGCGAGATCAGGTGCACGTCCTGGATGCGGGGTGAGCCCAGGATGGCATCGATCAGCGCCATGGCCATGTATCCGGTGACCGGCAGGATGGCCGTCAGCCGCGCCAGCGACCGGACCTCGTGGGGCGCGCGCTCGCGATGGAGCGGTAGTCGGCGCTCCAAAAGCCGGTACACCAGGAAGACCACGAACGCGGTCAGCATCCAGCCCTGGTAGTTCTGCCAGGGCACCCCGAAATGCGTGCTCGTCGTGGGCGGGAGCCTCGTCCCCTGGGCGCAGTTCTGCGGCTCGACGACGGAGACCAGCCAGCGCCAGGCCGGAATCTCG
>DATHRK010000094.1:0-18727 GCA_035465395.1 Longimicrobiales bacterium
CTCGGGCGCGGCGGTGACGGGCCGCAGCTCGGCGTCCCGCGAAAGCGCGGGCTCGTGAGGCGCCGCGGCCTGCCGCGTCCGCGACGCGCGCGCCGGCGCCGGCCCGCCCCGCGCCAGGGCCAGCCCCACGGCGAAGCACAGGCCCGTGCCGCCGAGGATGCCCAGGCCTAGGGCGGTCTGGACGAGGCCCAGCGCCTGGGCGAGGAGCAAAGCCAGCGCCGCCGCGGCCGCCACGATGAACGCCCGCCGGACGGCCGCCGCGTCGAGCCCGAGGGCGAGACCCCAGGCCCCGCACGCGGTCGCGCCCGCCGTACCCACCGCGCCTCCCGCCCACGTGGCGATCTGCAGACCGACGAACGCGCTTGCGTACGCGGCCCACCGCGGGCCGCCCGCGCGGGCGAGCGCGAACCCGAGCGCGGTGCCCGTCACCGCCGCGGCCGCGCCCAACGCGGTCGGCACCGGCCCACCCCCGACGAGGGTGAGCGCGTAGACGGCCGCCAGGGCGAGCCCGACGGCGTACAGAGCGGCCGGCACGCGCCCTCTCACGGCGCCGGCTCGCTCGCGAGGGCTTCCACACGCGCCGGTGGTTCGGACGTCTGCACGCGGAGGACCTGCCGGCGGATTCTGGACGCTGCGGCTGCGGCCCCGAAGCCGTTGTCGATGTTCACGACGGTCACCCCGGAAGCGCAGCTGGTGAGCATCGCCAGCAACGGCGTCAGCCCCCCCAAGGCGGCGCCGTACCCGACGCTCGTGGGCACGCCGATCACCGGCAGATCGACCAGGCCGCCGACGACCGAGGGGAGCGCCCCCTCCATGCCCGCCACGACGACGGCGACCGAGGCGCCGTCGAACGCATCGCGCACCGACACGATCCGGTGCAGGCCGGCCACCCCCACGTCCCGCACGTCCCGGACGGGGTCTCCGAACGCGCGGCAGGTGAACAGGATCTCCTCCACGACCGGCTCGTCGGCCGTGCCCGCCGAGAACACGGCGATGGGGTGGTCGTGCGAGGGCGGACTCGGCCTCTCCGGCGGCAAGTAGGCTACCCGGCCGCGGGTGCCGAGGACCGCCTCGGGGAACGCGCGTTCCACCGCATGCATGGCCTCCGGGGCGAGCCGCGTGACGAGGAACCCGCGCCCCTTCCGCTCGAGCGCCCGGCAGATCTCGACGATCTGGGCAGAGGTCTTGCCCTGCCCGAACACCACCTCCGCCTGACCCTGGCGCAGAGCGCGGTGGTGGTCGACGCGGGCGAACACGCCGCCGTCGCCGTCCAACGCCTCGACCGGCTGCCACGCGAGCTCGCGGAGGGCCGCCCCCGGGTCGACGCGGCCGTCCGCCACGGCCTCCAGCAAAGCGGCCAACCTGTGGGAGTCCACCGGCTAGGTCACTGGAGAAGGATGACGAGCCGCGGGGGCTCGAAGGCCTGTCGGGGGGCCGAGGCGTCGGAGCACTATGCTGCGTGCCGGGCCCGCAGCGAATCGCCCGCGCCGACGTCGGCGAGCGCGTCGAGGTAGCCCGCCAGGAGGTCTCGCGCGCCGGCCAGCGTCTCCACGCCGAACAGCTCCTGCCGCAACGCGCGCCCGTCCGGCAGTCCCTTCGTGTACCAGCCCAGATGCTTGCGGAACTCCAGCATGGCCCGGGCCTCGTCGTCCTCGTACGCGATCGCGTTGCTCGCGTGCTCCAGGACGACCCGGAAGCGCTCGGCGGGACCCGGATCAGTCGGGACCGCAAGGCCGTCGAGGGCGGCACGGGCCTGTGCGAAGAGCCACGGCCGACCGTGCGACCCCCGGGCGATCATGACCCCCGCGCAGCCGGTCTCGCGGTGCATGCGCGCCGCGTCCTCCCCGCTCCGGATGTCGCCGTTACCGATCACCGGTATCTGGAGCGCGTCCACTACGGCGCCGATCTCGCTCCAATCCGCGCGGCCCGAGTACATCTCGGTGCGCGTGCGGGGGTGCAGCGTGAGGGCCCGGGCGCCCGCGTCCTCGCAGACACGGCCGATGCGTACGGGGTCGCGGGTTTCCTCGTCCCAGCCGCTCCGGATCTTGACGGTGACCGGAAGCGGCGTGGCGTCGTCGACCGCCCGGACGACCGCGGCTACCAGCCCGAGGTCACGAAGGCAGCCCGAGCCGCCGTTGCGCTTCACGATCTTCTTCACCGGGCAACCGAAGTTGATGTCGATGAAGTCGGGCCGGAACGCCTCCCCCACGAACGCGGCGGCGTCGGCCATCGCGGCCGGATCGGCGCCGAAGATCTGCACGCCGATGGGCCTCTCCTCGTCCACGAAGTGCAGGTACTCGAGGGTCCTCTCGTTGCGCCGGCGGATCCCTTCCGCGCTGACGAACTCGCTCACGACGACGTCGGCGCCGAAGCGGCGGCAGAGGCGTCGGAAGGGCGACTCGCTGACACCGGCCTGCGGCGCCAGGTAGAGCGGGACCGACCCGTCGTGCAGGGCATCCAGGGGCGTGTTCATCGTGGCGCGAATGTACCGGATCCACGGGGTCGGATCAATCGTGGGGAGACCTTCCAACAGCGCCCCGGACGGGCCTTTGACACCCCCACGCCGACGCGAATATGATGGCACGTGACGGGTGAGCGTGGGCCCGGACGGACGTCGGCGGAAGGAGCGGTGGTGTGGCGATCGACCTGAGGGACTTCATCGATGCATCCGCGATCGACCTCCATCTCGAGGGCGAGTCCAAGGACGACGTGCTGCGCGAGCTCGTCGCCCTCCTCGGAGTGGAGCAGAATAGCGCCGACGCGCTCTTCAAGATGCTGCGCAGGCGGGAGAAGCTCGGCTCGACCGGCATCGGTAACGGCCTCGCCATCCCCCACTGCCGCTCTCTCTCGGTGGACCGCCTCCGCGTCGCGTTCGCGCGCAAGCCGGCGGGCGTCGACTTCCGGGCCGTGGATGGAGAACCCGTCCGGTTCTTCTTCCTGATCGTCGCGCCTCCGCTCGAGGTCAGCAATCAGTACCTGCCCGTCCTGGGCCGCATCGCGCAGTTCGCCAAGCATCCCGACACCACCCGGAGGCTGGACGAGCTGGACACGCCCGAGGCGTTTCTCGAGCTGCTGGGCGAGACGGTCTAAGTCTCCTCCCGCCCCGGCAGGACGGTGCGCCCGCCGCCCTCCCTGCGCGTCACGCCCACGCGGTCGAAGTGCTCCAGAAGCGGAATCAGGTGCTTGCGCGAGAGGCCCAGCAGATCGCGGAACTCCGCCGGCTGGACGCCCTCCCGTCCTCCGAGGCGGCGGCGTACGAGCGCCGCGGCGTCGCGCATCGCGGCGGCGTCCACGTAGGCGTCCGTGCCCATCGGCATGAGCACGCCCTCGCGCTCCAGCATCTTGACCATCGGCCACGCGGCCTCGCCCCCCGCCTCCAGCGCGTTCACCGGCGTCGGCTCGAGCCCGCCGGCGCGGTACGCCTCGACCAGGCGCTCCCGCAGGACGGCGTGGTCGGGGTCCAGCCGCGGCACGTAGCCGGGGCTCCGTAGCGTGCCTTCGGCGGCCTCGATGGCGCCCTCCTCCACCAGCCTGGCGATCGCCACGTCGGCCAGCGCGGGCGCGGCGTATCCGGGCAACGCGCGGCGCGCCTCGGAGGGATCGAGGCCCGGGCTCAGCGGCTGCCGGCGATGGTGCTCGGCTATCGCGGTGCGGATTCGCTCCATGGCGTCGTCGCGGTACGCCGATGCGACCCACCGATCCCCCGCGCGCGCCACCGAGCCATCCGAGGGGAACCGAGCGCCCGGCGCCGCGATCGGCACCTCCGCCTCCGGAACGCCCTCCCAGCCCGCGAGCTCCAACCGCGCTGCCAGGGCGCCTTCAGGATCCCCCAACAGGGCCTCCAGCCGGTCTCGCCCGGCATCGGAGAGCCGCCGCCGCTTGGGCGCGAAGGGCTCGGCGATCGTGCCGCCGGCGATCGTCGTCATCGGAGAATAGCTGCGCAGAATGAAGCGGTCGCCCGTCCGGGCGACCCCGGGCCGCTCCAGGCGCAGCTGCACCCAGCCGACGGCGCCCGGCCCCAGCTCGTCTTCGGTGAGTGGCACCACCCTCGCCATGATCTCGTCGGTGCCTATGTGCACCCGCACGCGATCGCGCCTGCGCAGCGGCCGCGGCGTTTCACGCAGCACGCGGAGCCGGGCGGTCCAGGTTCCGTGGGCGCGCCACCCCCGACCGCGCACGACGACGTCGCCGCGCTCGGCCGCGTGGCGATCCAGTCCCGCGAGAGCCAGCGCCGCGCGCTGACCCGCCTCGACCCGCTCTACGGCTTCTCCGTGACTCTCCACGGCGCGCACGCGCACCTCCAGGCCGGAAGGCAACAGCCGGACGGTGGCGCCCTGCTCCACCGCGCCGTCGGCGACGGTGCCGGTGACCACGGTGCCCGTGCCCCGGATCGTGAAGACGCGGTCGATGGGGAGACGGAAGAGCTCATCGGCGGGGCGGGCCGGGGCCCGAGCGGCGGCCTCGGCCAGCGCCGCGGCCAGCGCCTCGAGACCCTCGCCGGTCACGGCTGAGACCTCCACGATCGGCGCGCCCTCCAGAGCGGTTCCCGCCAGGTGTTCGCGCACGTCGGCGTGGACCAGCGCCCGCCATTCCGGCTCCGCCAGGTCCACCTTGGAAAGCGCGACGACGCCGTCGCGTACACCGAGCAGGTCCACGATCGCGAGGTGCTCGCGCGTCTGTGGCATGACGCCTTCGTCGGCCGCGACCACGAGGAGCACGGCATCCATGCCGGTGGCCCCGGCGATCATGTTGCGCACGAACGCCTCGTGGCCGGGCACATCCACCATCGCCACGCGCACGCCGTCCACGCCGCTGAGGCGCGCGTAGCCGAGATCGATGGTGATGCCACGCGCCTTCTCCTCGGCGAGGCGATCCGTATCGACACCGGTGAGCGCTTGGACGAGCCGCGTCTTGCCGTGGTCGACGTGACCAGCGGTCCCGAGAACGAGCTGCCTCACGGCGTGGCGGCGACCCGGCGAACGTCGAGGAGGAATGCGAGCGACTTCAGCGGCGCGCCGTCGAGGACGTGGTAGGCCAGGAAGCGCTCGAGCAGGATCCAGTGGGCGTACGTCTTGTCCAGCGCGGGGGTCTCGCCACGCACCATCGACGCGATCGCATCGCGGGCGCGAGCCGGCAGCCGTGCGCCCGCGCCCCCCACGCAGTCCTCGCACCGCATGCCTCCAGCGCCGTAGTCGAACGAAGCCTCGGCGTCGCCGAGCGCGCGGCCACAGAGCGTGCACGAGGTCAGCTCGGGGGCGAACCCGAGCCGTTCCACCAGGGTCCACGCCGCGGTCAGGCCGACGGGCTCGATGGCGTTCCCTTCCGCCGACTCGATCGCATCCAGAGCGGTCGTCGCGCTCACGAACAGCGACGGGTTCGCCGTCGTCGTGGCGGTACGCATGAGCAGTTCGGCCAGCAGCGAGGCGGCGCCGTAGCGCCGCAGGTCGCCCGCGAGCCCGCGCCGCGCGTGGGCGAGGTCGAAGGCGGTCAGCGTCTGGAGATCCCGCCCCTCGCGGTAGTCCAGCACCGCCGTCCCTTCGCCGAAGGGGTCGAGGAGCGCCGCGAAGCGGCTGCGCGGACGGCGGGCGCCGCGCGCGATCGCACCGATCACGCCGTGGTCCGGTGTGAGGAGTCGCAGGATCCTGCTCGTGTCACCGTATGGGAAAGCCCGCAGGATCAGCGCGCGGACGCCGGTGGCAGGCACGGCTCAGCGCGGGCGCAACGCGTGCGCGCGCTCGCGCAACTCGTTCCGCCTCTCCTCCAGGTCGAGCCCACGCGGCACGTGGCCACCGCCGGCCTCCCCCGCGTCCAGCTCCGCGAGCTCCACGATCGCCCGCCGAAACGCGGCGCGACGCGCTCGGGCCCGCGCATGGAGGGCGAGCGCCAACAAGAGCGCGAGCGTGCCGAGTATGGCCAGCGCAGCCGCCCGTGGGTCGTCGCGGACTGGCGCCGTCGATGGCTGGGCCAACGGTGTCGCGGACGAAAACGCGTCGGGGGGTAGAACGGAGCCATCCTCCAGGACGACCGAGCCGGCTTCGACACCGGGGCGAAGCACGATGCGGTAGGGATCGGGAGCCTCCGCCCCCGGCGCCAGCACCGGGCCGACGAACAGCGCCCCCTCCGCGGAGGCGGCCGCGAAATGAAGCGCGCCAGGCTCATCCTCCGGGATCGTGAACGAAAATCGGCCTTCGGCGCTCGTGGTGTCGGTGGCCAGCAGTGCGCCGCCCGCATCGCCCATTCGGTGCAGCATGACCGGCAGACCGGCCGCGGTCTCCCCGCCCGTGCCGACCACGAGCCCCTCGATCCGTCGCTCCGGTTCTTGGCCCGTCCCCACGCACGGCACCAGGAGGCTCAGGGCGATCCCGAAGCCGGAGCGCGGCAGGACCGGTCGGCGCGCCAGTCGGACCCGTCTCACGGATTGAACCGGCCGAAGTCTTCCGGATCGAGGCGTTTCAAGTATTCCTTCAACTCATCAGCTCTAAGTCCTGAGTGCTTCGACTCTTTGGTGTCATCGTCATCGGGCTCGATGGCGAACGCATCGCCATCGGCCACGTCGCCCGCTTCCTGCACGTCGACGGCGTTCTGCTCGAGGAGCTCGTCCGTGGTGAGGATGCTCGCCCCCATCCGTAGCGCGATCGCGATCGAATCCGAGGGCCGCGCGTCGACGCTGATCAGCTCGCCGTCGCGCTCAACGATCAATTCGGCGTAGTACGTGTTCTCCATGACCTTGGTGATCAGCACGCGCACCAGCTTGGCCCCCAGTCCCGAGATCACGCTCGCGAGCAGGTCGTGCGTAAGCGGCCGGGAGAACTTCATTCCGGCCAACTCCATCGCGATCGCGCTGGCCTCACCCGGGCCGATCCAGATCGGCAGCACCCGCTCGCCTTCCAGTTCCTGCAGGATGACCACCGGCGTGTTCGAGGCCTTGTCCAGCCCCAGGCTCTGAACGCGGACTTCGATCACCGGCGAACCCTCCTCCATGCACGCGTACGCATCGTGGTCGTCACCATCCCTAGCTTGCCTCCTCGTCGGGCGCCAGGCTCCACCGTCCCGAGAACAGCGCGAGGTCCAAGTGCTGGTTGATCCCTTCCATCAGCACGGCGGCGGCAGCCTCGGCGGTCCGTGCCTCCAGCGCTTCCTCCACGCAGGAGCGAGCCCCGGCGATCGGCACCGCGCGGGCCACCTTCTTGACCTCCGGAAGCACCCCGCTGCTCACGCTGAACGCGGTGACTCCGAGTCCGAGAAGGAGGAACAGGCCGAGCGGGTTCGCTGCCAGATCGCCGCAGACGGAAACCTCGATCCCCGCCTCTCGGCCAGCCCCGACCGTCCGGCGCATGAGCTCCAGCACCGCCGGGTGGAACGGCTTGAAACGGGCTCCCAGACGCGCGTTGCCGCGATCGACAGCGAGCGTGTACTGGGTCAGGTCGTTGGTGCCGATGGAGAAGAAGTCGGCGTGGCGGGCCAGATTGGTCGCAGTCAGGACCGCCGCGGGCGTCTCGACCATGATCCCGACCTTGTAGCCCGCGTTGTAGGGCAGGCCCTCGGCTCGGAGTCGATCTTCCTCCTCCTCGAGCATCGCCCGGGTGCGCGTCACCTCCTCGATTTCGTTGACCATCGGTAGCATGATCCGGACGTCCCCGTGTGCCGTGGCCCGCAGGATCGCGCGCAGCTGCCCGCGGAAGAGGTCGGGCACGTCCAGACACACGCGGATGCCGCGCCAGCCGAGGAAGGGGTTCTCCTCCGGCGGCATCTCGAGGAAGCGGGGATACTTGTCGCCGCCCAGGTCGAACGTGCGGATGTAGACCGCGTCGTCCGGGAAGACCTCGGTCGCGTGCCGATAGGCGCGGTACTGCTCCTCCTCCTCCGGGTACTGGGACCGGCCGACGACCAGGAACTCGGTGCGGAACAGGCCGATGCCCTGCGCGCCGTGCTCGAGCGCATCCTCGGCGTCGCCGGGCAGGTCGATGTTGGCGCGCAGGAGGATGGGCTGGCGGTCCGGCGTCACCGCGGGGAGGTCGGCGAGCTGGAGCAGCTCCCTCTCCCATTCGTGCACGCGGATGTCGCGCTCGCGATACACGGTCCGCTCGTGCTCGGTGGGGCCGACGATGATGCGGCCGGCGCGCCCGTCCAGGATCGCGGGGTGCCCCGACTCCACGATCTCGGAGAAATCGCGCAGGCCGACGATCGCCGGGATGTGGAGCGCCCGCGCCAGAATCGCCGAATGCGACGTCCTCGATCCGGCGTCGACCGCGATGCCCAGGATCCGCTGCGGATCGAGCTGGACGGTCATGCTGGGCGTCAGGTCGCGGGCGACGAGGATGTACCCCTGATCCGCCTCGTCGGGCTCGCCGTCCGGCCCGTCCAGATCCAGCAGGGCCCTGAGCACCCGCGTTTCCATGTCCAGCAAGTCGTTCAGGCGGTCGAGCACCATCGGGTGGCCGGTGCGGCGCCACTCCGACCGGAACTCGAGGACCTTCAGCTCGAAGGCACGGGCGGCCGAGATGTGGTTGTCGCGGACATAGGCCCGGGTGCCCTCGAGCAGCTCCTCGTCCTGGAGCATCAGCAGTTGAGGGTCGAAGATCTGCGCCTGAACCGACCCCAGACGCTCTTCGGTCTGGGTCTTGATGGCCGCGATCTCCTCCGTCGCGCGGGCGACGGCCTCGTCGAGGCGCGCGAGCTCGGCCTCCACGGCACCAGCCTCGATGGTTTCGTGGGGTACGCGGGGCACCTCCCAATGCACGACCCGCAGCGGGCCCTCTACGATCCCGGGAGACGCCGCGGTCCCGTCTTTGATCAGCCTCACGAGGCGCTCCCGTGCGGGCTTCGTCGAGCCACGACCAGTCTCACTCGCCGAAGCCCGTGGCGACGAGGGCGCAGAGACCGTCCACCGCCGCATCCGCGTCGCTGCCGTCGGCGCGGATCGTCAACTCCGCCCCGAACTCCGCCGCGAGCATCATCAGCCCGAGGATGCTCTTGCCGTTCACCTCGACGTCCTCCCTGATCACGTAGATCTCGGCATCGAAGGACTTGGCGAGCTTCACGAACTCCGCCGCTGGCCGCGCGTGCAGGCCCTGCTTGTTGGCGATCGTCACGGTGCGTCGAACCTCCTCCTGCAAGCTCACTGGCCTCCCCCCGTGAGCAGGATCACGAGTACGATCAACCCCAGCGTCAAGGCCGCGGCCGCGCGGATGCGCACGCCCAGGGCGGCGCCGCCGATCGCTGCGAGCAGGGCCGCCGGCAACATGGCCGGCACCTCCCGGCCGGGGCCGAAGGCCGACGCGGCGAGTGGCGCGGCGAGGCCCGCGAGGAACGTCGCGGCAGTGGCGAGCCTGCCCTGCGCGCGCGACAGCCACGGATCCCGCAGCCGGCGCGCGACGCCGGCGCCTTCCTCCAGGCCGATCGCCAGGCCCCACGCGCGCAGCGCGAGGTGGCCCAGGTTGTACAAAGCCAGGAAGCCCGCGACCACGAGCCACCAGGGGGCCCCTAGCAACGCGGCCACGAGCGCCAGCAACAGACAGAACGGTCGCCATCCGGCCCAGACGAGCTGGTCGCCGATCGCTCCGAGCGCGCCGCGGAGCGCGACCTTGAAGCGACTCTGCACGTCCTGCTCGACGCCCTCCGCCTCCATGCGCGCAAGCGCGCCCGCGGCGACGCCCGCCAGGTACGGATGCGCGTTGAAAAAGTGCGCGTGCCGCAACGAGGCCCGGTCCGCTTCCTCGGCCCCGTGGATGGCGCGCAGCACGGGTCCCAGGACGTAGGCCAGGCCCGCGCCGACCATGGTCTCGTAATTCCACGACCCCTGGAACGCGAACAGCCGCACGTACATGCGCCACGCCAGCCGACGACCTACGACGCCGCTCACAGGAGCAGCCACAGCGCGCTTCCGAGTCCCAGGCCCAGGAGAAACGCCGGCACCCGCGCGCCGCCCGCCAGTACCGCGGCGCCCGCGCCGGCCATCCCCGGCAGCACGAGTCCGAGAATGGTGAATGCCGCCCGTCCCATGTCGGGCGGGATCGGCGGGAGCGCCGAGAGCAGGAGCGCACCGGCGAACGCGGCCACCACCGATACGGCGGCGCCGCGCCCGTAGTCCAGCGCGATACCGACGAGGTGACGCCGCTCGAGCACCCGGGCCGTGCCGATCCGACCGAGGGCGCCCTCGCCCACCAGACCCGCATTGGCGCGGCGCAGCACGACCACCGTCTCCCCCGCCAAGCGCTCCGCGAGCAGCCCGAACGTGAGCGCGAGCGCGAACGCCACGACCTCGAAGCCCGGCGGTCCGGCCAGCGCGTACGCCGCGCCCGCCGCGAGCGCGCCCGTGCCCCCGTCCGGCGTACGCGCCGCCCCCACCGGCAGGATGCACAGCTCGAACAGCTCGAGAGCCACGCCGAGGACCAGCCCCGCGTCGGGCCGCCCGAAGACCCAGCCTCCGATGGTAGCCGCGACCAGCGGCCGGCTCACCATCGCCTGGCCGAGGGAGGTCGCGTCAATGGCGACGATTCCGCCGACGAGCGCGAGCGTCAGCCAGACGGACGGCTCAGCCATCCAGCAAGCGTTCCAGCGCGATCGGCGAGGCCGCCGGTACGTCCTGGGCGGTCACCACCGCGCCGGCACGGGCCAGCGCCCGCAGGTCGTCCCGCTCGCCCTGACCCAGGAACACGTACGGCAGCACCATGTCGCGCCCGGCATCGTGGTGGAGCCCGCCGAGATTGATCTCCACGCCGCGCAGCGCACCGTCCTCACCGAGGCGGCGCATGGCCTCAGGCAGGCGCGTCAGGAGGATCGTGCGAGCGTCGTCGGCGGCCCACCGGTCGTACAGGCTGCGCGCCTCCGAAACCGTGTGGAACTCCGCTCCAGCCCCTCCCGACAGCCCCACCGCGTAGAGCTCCTGCTCCCAGGGCGCCCGGGCGACGTCGTCATCGACCACGACGTAGCGGTCCGGCTCGAGCTCGCCTCCCCAGCCGAGCACGACCTGGCCGTGGATCAGCCGCTCATCGATCCGATGCAGAACGATCGGCATGGCTTCCGGGGGAGTCCTCGTCGCAGCAGATCGCGGACCGGCCGCGCTCCAGCCCGCGCGCCACGATTTCCTGCAGCGGCAGCTCGCGGTGGGTCACGAAGTCCAGCAGCTGCGGCAGGTTCACGCCGAACAGGACGGCGGTATCGGCTCGCTCGCGGGCGATGCGCCGAGCCGCCATGCCACAGCTCCCCATGGGCAGGTCGACGAAGACCAGCGCCGGGCCCGTGCCCATCGCTTCCTCGAGCCTCTGGCGCAGCGAATCCGGGCCCAGCCCCCGGTTGCTGATGGCAGCGATCGCGTCGCCATCCACTCCCGTGATCTGGCGGACGGCATCGACCAGTCCGTCGGCCAGGTCGCCGTGGCCGACGACGACGCCACGCACGGCTGGACGTTCACTCATAGTCGCTTTCCAGGTACTCCTTGACCGGCTTCATCGCCTCGCGGATCCGGTCCGCGTCCTCGGGAGCCTCCGGCGTGAGCGCCGCCTTGAGGCGCTGATCGAAGAGCTCGGCCGAGTGTACCCCGGAGTACTTCAGAAGGTGGTTCATCGCCACCACCTCCGATATCACCGTGATGTTCTTGCCCGGGTTGAGCGGGACCCTGACCTTCGGGATCGCCACCCCGAGAATGTCCGTCTCCTCGTGGTCGAGGCCCGTACGGTCGTACTCGGCCTCGTCGTTCCACTCCTCCAGCTGGACGACCACCTCGATGCGCTTCTGCTGGCGGATCCCGCGGATGCCGAAGAGCGCCGGAATGTCGATGATGCCGATTCCGCGGATCTCCATGTGATGCCGCTGCATCTCGTGCCCTCGCCCGATCAGGACACCGGGGCCGGCCCGCCGGATGTGCACGAGGTCGTCGGCGACGAGTCGGTGGCCGCGCTCCACCAGGTCCAGCACGCACTCGCTCTTGCCGATGCCGCTCGGCCCCACGACCAGAAGCCCCACACCGTACACGTCCGCCATGGAACCGTGCATGGTCGTGGAGGGAGCGAGCTGGTCTTCGAGGTACGTGTTCAGACGGCGGTAGAGCTCGGCGGTCCTGAGCGCCGAGCGCAGCAGGACCCGACCGTTGCGGCTCGCGGCATCGACCATTTCCTCCGGCGGCGGCAGAGACTTGGTGAGGATCGCTGCGGGCATCGGCAGCGCGAAGAACGTCTCGAGCGCGGCGGAGCGCGCGGCGTCGTCCAGGGACCGCACGTACGCCAGCTCGGTTTCGCCGAAGACCTGCACGCGCCCCGGCGAAAAGCGCTCGGTAAACCCCGTGAGGACGAGACCGGGATTGGCGATCGTCGGAGACTCGATCACCGCGGAAAGATCGGCTTCGGGCGTCAGGACTTCCAGGGATAGCGATTCGCGTTTGGCGAACAGCAGGTCCTCGACGGTGAGGGGCTTCACGTGGGGCTCCGGGTCAGGGCTCGAGCTCGTCAGGTCGCCGGCACGCCGGCGTCCGGGTCCGGCTCCACGACGTCGGGCGGAGGCGCCTGATGGTCCTTGCGCCGTTCTCGCTGCCGCTTGAGCTGGCGGATCGCGCGGTCGAGCGCCCGATCGAGGGCCGTTCGGTGCGTCGGCCCGCCGGCCCGGGCTACGACGGGCGAGCCGCCCGCCACGTCGGCTCGCACCTCGGCGCGACTCCGCTCGCCTTCTTCGTCGAAGATGATCGAGACGTTGCCCAGCCGCTGCTCGAACCGCACGAGCCGTTGGGATCGGCGCTCCGTCAGATCGCGAAGCTCCTCGGACAGGGATTGGTGGCGCATGGTAATGCTGACCTTCATGGCAACTCCTTTCCTGCGTGCCGAAGCAGGTGTCGCTCGGTGCGCTCGGCGGCGACGTCCCAGCCGTGCCGCTCGGCAAAACGCAGCGCGCCCCGCCCGAGTTCTTCGCGCAGGTCCTCGTCGTCGAGCAGTCGTGCGATCGCCTCCGCCAGGGCCGCAACGTCGCCATGAGGCGTGCGGAGCCCGGTCTCTCCATGGATCACCGAGTCCCGCAGCCCCGGGGAGTCGCTGACCACGGAGGGGGTCCCGGCGGCGCCCGCCTCGAGCACCGTCAGCCCCCAGCCCTCCTTCACCGAAGGCAGAACGTGGAGCCAGCTCCGGCGCAGCAGGTCCACCTTTCGATCCTCGTCGACGAAGCCGACGAAGTCCACCGCAGGCTCCAGGCCGAGGCTCCGCGCGAGGGCCTTCAGCCGCGCCTCGTCGGGCCCCTTGCCGGCGACGACGAACCGGACGTCCCTGCCACCTTCCCGCAACGTCGGTAGCGAACGCAGGACCAGGTCGACCCCCTTGTACGCACGCAGCCGCCCCATATAGAGGAGGGTCGGGCGGTCGAACCGCTGCTTCGGCGCGGATCCCCGGGCGAAGCGCGCGAGGTCGACGCCGTTGGGGATCACCTCCAGATCCTCGGGGGAAAACCCCCGCTTCGCCAGGTCCGAAGCCGTGCTCGGCGACACGACCTGCGTCGGTACGCCCCGGTACACCCGCGGTATCGGCCGCTCGAGCAGCCAGGTCGCCGCGGCCACCGGAAGTGGCGCCTCGCCGAAGGCGGCGGTGCCGAACAGGTGGTGAACGAGCAGCACGAGCGGCGACCGCGCCCACCACGGCGCGAACAGCGGCACCTTGTTGAGATCCTCGACGATCACGTCGAAGCGCTCCTCGGCGAGCGCCCTCCGATAGTAGCGCGGCGCCGCGACCGCGTAGCCGTAGCGGCCACCGACCCGATGGATCCGCATGCCATCCGCGTGCGCGCTCTCGGGGGCGCCGGGCCAGGACGACACGACGGCGTGGACCTCGTGCCCCCTCCGCGCAAGCCGACCGAAGACCTCGTGCAAGTGGACCTCCGCGCCGCCCGCGAGCGGGTTCGCCAGGTCCTGCCAGTTGAAGACGAGGATCCTCAGACGGCGGCCTCCGGTCGGCGGCCTGCGGCGTCTTCGTCCCCTGCCCGGAACAGCGCATCGAGCACTCCGTTGACGAACCTGGCACTCTCGGCGGTGCCGTAGCGCTCCGCCAGCGCGATCGCCTCCTGCAACGCCACCCGCGGCGGCACGTCGTCGCCGTGCAGGAGCTCGGCCGTGCCGAGTCGGAGGACGTTGCGGTCGATGACCGACAGCCGGTCCAGGCGCCAGTTGGTCAGCGAGGCGGAGATGCGCTCGTCGAGCGCCGCGCCGTGCTCCTCGACCAGTCCCACGAGCTCCCGCAGGTAGGGACGGCTCGACGCGCCGATCCGCCGTCGCGCCATGAAGTCCTCGAGCGCCTCTCGCGGGGGCACGCCCCGGAGCTCGGCGGCGTACAGGACCTGGAGCGCCCACCCGCGGGCGCGGCTACGCGGACGGTTCGCCGTTGCCACGGATCGCGCGGAGCGTGTGCAGGGTCTCGAGTGCGGCCACCATCGCCTCCCGACCTTTGTTGCCGGCGCCGGGCGCGGCGCGGCGAGCGGCCTGCGCCACGTCGTCGGTCGTCAGCAGGCCGAAGCCCAGGGGCACGCCGTGCTCGTGGGCGACCGACGCGAGGCCGCGCGCGGCCTCGCCGGCGACGTAGTCGAAGTGCGGCGTCTCGCCGCGCACGACGCACCCCAGCGCCACGACCGCGTCGAAGCGGCCCGATGCGGCAGCCTCCCGCGCGGCGACCGGCAGCTCCCATGCGCCCGGGAGGCGGAAGACGGGCGTCGCGTCCTCGGACAGACCGGCGGCGGCGGCGGCCTCGCGGGCGCCTGCCAGGAGCCCCTCGGTGATCGCTTCGTGGAAACGGCTGACCAGGATCGCGACGGAGATCCCCTCCATGCGCGGCGGCAGCCGATCTGCTGCGGTGCCCGCCATCAGCCGCCTTCGACCACGCGCATGAGGTGGCCGAGCTTCTCGGCCTTGGTGTTCAGGTACGCCCGGTTGTGCTCGGTCGGCTCCACCTGCAGCGGCTCGCGCCCCGTCACTTCCAGCGCGTAACCGTCGAGGCCGACGATCTTGCGCGGGTTGTTGGTCAGCAGCCGGATGCTGCTGAGGCCGAGGTCCAGCAGGATCTGCGCACCGATGCCGTAGTCGCGCAGGTCCGGCTTGAACCCGAGCTCCTCGTTCGCCTCGACGGTGTCACTGCCCTCGTCCTGCAGCGCGTAGGCTCGGATCTTGTTGCCGAGTCCGATCCCGCGCCCCTCCTGGCGCAGGTAGACGAGCGCGCCGGCGCCCACTTCGGCGATGCGGCGAAGCGCCGCCTGGAGCTGCTCGCCGCAGTCGCAGCGCCGGGAGTGGAACACGTCGCCGGTCAGGCATTCCGAGTGCATGCGCACCAGCACGTCCTCCTTGCCCTCGATATCGCCCTTCACCAGCGCCACGTGCTCGCCGTGGTCGATCTGGTTCTCGTAGGCGATCACGCGGAAGTCGCCGTGCGGCGTCGGCAGGCGCGCCTCGGCGACGCGCTGGACGAGGCGCTCGGTGCGCAACCGGTGGGCGACGATCTGCGCAACGGTGACGAAGGGGATGCCGTGCTGCGCCGCGAACTCCTCGAGCTCGGGCCGGCGGGCCATCGTGCCGTCTTCGTTGAGGATCTCGCAGATCACGCCGGCGGGCTCGACGCCGGCCAGCCGCGCCAGGTCCACCGAAGCCTCCGTCTGGCCCACGCGCCGCAGGACACCGCCGGGCACCGCGCGCAGCGGGAAGACGTGGCCGGGGCGGATGAAATCACCGGGCAACGACCCCGGATCGGCGAGGAGGCGGATCGTCGTGGCGCGGTCGAACGCGCTGATGCCGGTGCTGACGCCGAAGCGGGGGTGGGCATCCACCGACACGGTGAACGCAGTGCCGCGGCGATCCTGGTTGCGCTCCGCCATCGGCCGCAGCTCCAGGCCCGTGGCTTGTTCTTCTGTGATCGCGACGCAGATCAGGCCGCGGCCGTGCCGCGCCATGAAGTTGACCAGCTCGGGCGTGATCAGGGATGCGGCGCAGACGAGGTCGCCCTCGTTCTCGCGGTCTTCGTCGTCAGCGACGATTGCCAGACCGCCTTCGCGGATCGCGCGAATGGCGTCTTCGACCTTATCGAACGGCATGGTTGGCTCGCCCCGGCGAGGCGGCGTCAGGACCTCGGAGGTTCCCGCCGCAGCGCCTCGCCCATCGACTCCAGGTGCTTCGCCACGTACCGCCCGATGAGGTCCGCCTCCAGGTTGACCGCAGATCCGGGCCGGAGCCGGGCGAAGTTCGTGTGTGTCCAAGTGTAAGGAATCACGGCCAGGCGCGCGACCGTCGGAGAGGGCATTTCGGCCACCGTCATGCTGACCCCGTCGATGGCCAGGGAGCCCCGTTCCACGGTCGCCCGCGCCACTTCCTCGGGCAGCGCGACGTCCACCAGATGCTGTTCCCCGTCCTCCTCGATCGCTACCACCGTCCCCACGCCGTCGACGTGGCCCTGCACGATATGCCCTCCGAAGCGGTCGCCGGCGGCCATCGCCCGCTCCAGGTTGACCGCTCGCCCCTCCGCCACCTCTCCCAGGGTCGTGCGTGAGAGCGTCGTCGCGGTCGCGTCGACCCCGAAGCCACGGGTCGTGACGTCGGTCGCCGTGAGGCAGACGCCGTCGACCGCGACCGAGTCGCCGGGTCGCAGATCGGCGAGCACCGCGGACGCCGCCAGCTCGATCCGCCGGCCCCCACCGAGCGGGCGCACGCCGGTGATCCGGCCTACTTCCTCGACGATGCCCGAGAACACGCGGCTCAACCCCCTCTCTCGGCCGCGGCGCCCGGCGAGGCTCCGCCGGCGCGGCCACCGGTCCGATCCCATGCGATCTCGACGTCCCGACCGCGCGATACGATCCGCGAAACCTGCCAGCCCGCGGGCGACCCGGGAGCGAAGGCGCCACCCGGGAAAGCGGGCACGCCGTCGTCACCGAAGGTCCGCGGGGCCACGAAGGCGTGCAGTCGGTGGACGAGATCCGCGGACAGCAGCGACCCGGCGAGTCGGCCACCGCCCTCGCAGAGCACCGCGTGCGCGCCCGCCTGCTCCAACGCGTCGAGCAGCGCGCTCGGCTCGAGCCCAGCCGATCCGCGCGGCAGGGGTACCACGCGCGCGCCCGTCGCCGACAACGCGCCGCGCCGAGCGGGGTCCGCGTCTTCCGCCACGAACACCCAGGCTTCGCCCGCGTCGGCGCGGAGCAGCCGGGCCTGGGGGGACAACCGCGCCTCGGTGTCGGCCACCGCGCGGATGGGCGGCAGACGGGGGCGGATCGCGCCACGCGCGGTCAGCTCCGGGTCGTCCACGGCGGCGGTCGTCGAGCCGACCAGGATCGCGTCGTAACCGGCGCGCAGGTCGAGCGCCGCTGCCCGGGCCTCGGGGCCCGTCACGGCCGTCTCCTCGCCCCGCAGGCCGAGCTTTCCGTCCAGCGAGAGCGCGAGCTTGAGCGCGACGAAGGGGCCCTCCCCCGCCTGCCGGTGGAAGAACGCCGCGTTCTGCGAACGCACGGCGGATGCGCGCACCGGCCCCTCGACCGCCACCCCCGCGGCGGCGAGGGCGCGGGCGCCGCCCGCTGCGCGCGGGTGCGGATCGCTCGCGCCGAAGACCACGCGCGCCACGCCCGCCTCGACGATCGCGTCCGCGCAGGGAGGCGTCTTGCCGTGATGCGCGCACGGCTCGAGGGTGACGTACAGCGTAGCCCCGCGGGCGGCCTCCCCCGCCGCGCGCAGCGCGGCGATCTCGGCGTGGTCGCCTCCGAAGCGCTCGTGCCAGCCCTCTCCGACGACGCGCCCCTCACGAACGACGATCGCCCCCACCATCGGATTCGGCCGCACCCGGCCCCAGCCGCGCTCGGCCAGCGCGAGCGCACGGCTCATGGGGTCGATGGCCGGCTCGGCGGCACCGGGCGCGCCGGGAACGGAGCTCGGGGCGGGCACGTGGGCTAGTAGGTGAAGCGGAAGGACAGCGAGCCGAACCAGGCGCTGTCGGTACCGTCCCGATCGGCCACCTCGGAGGCCTGCGCAGCCCCGCCCTCGATCCACCCGGCCTCGCCGGCCACCTGGAACACGAGGAAGGTCCACCCGACGCCGGCGAACGCGCTCCAGCGCGCCTCGTCCAGGTCGCGTACGCCCGACGCCTCGATGCCGCCCAGGGTGCTCCGGTAGACCACGCCGATGGCGCCCGAGGCGTCGTCCCAGCCCGCCCCGGCGACGGCATCGAGCTGCCCGATCCGCTTGCCGAGCGTGGCGCGCAGCGACAGCGCCGTGGCCTCCGCGTTCCAAACGGGCGGCGCCCCCATGTCGCCAGCCGTGAGCGACGCCACGCCCCGGTACATGGCCGACACGGACAGCCCCGGCAGTGTGAACGATTCACGCAGGATCCCCACCCGCGCGCCGGCTCCCCAGGTGAACGACTCACCCACATCGATGGACCCGCCGCCCCCGAGCCAGCCCGCCGAAGCGAGCGCGTCGATGGAGAGCACGCCGCCGACCGTGGGTGCGGCGAAGAAGCCGTCGAAGATCGCGAGCGCGCCGTCCGCCGACAGCGCCACCAGGGTCCCCTTCCCGGCCGCCTCGCCCCCGTCGGCGGCCGGGGCGAAGGCGTCGGAGCCCACGGCGGACAGGCGCAGCGCCACGCTGGCGTGCCGGCTCGACGCGGTGCGGCGCCCCAGCGTGCTCGCCGCGCCGGGAAGCGGCGCGCCCCCCGACGCCGCCAGCACGGCGCGGGCGCGCGCGTCCACGGCGGAGACCACGGCGCGCGCGCACTCCGGTTCGGCGGGCGGGCACACC
>DATHRK010000095.1:0-17234 GCA_035465395.1 Longimicrobiales bacterium
CGTGTCGCCCAGCGCGATGTCGGCTCGCTCGACCGCCGCGAAGCCCGTGAACAGGCCACAGCCGCCACCGATCACATCGTCGGGCTCCAGGCTGGGCGGCAGTCGAAGAATGCGCACCCCCGGCAGGAGGTGAATCGCCTCCGCCCAGCCCCCGAGAGGCCCATCGTCCGCCGAGTAGGTGATGCCGTACACGCGCCGGCTCGGGCAGCGATTCGGCTGGCCGGCCACGAGGCAGTGGTAGCAGTCGCCGCAGGCCTCGTGCACGTCGTAGAACGTGACCGCATCGCCCACGGCGAGCGGTGCCCCCAGCGCGTCCCTCTCCACGCCCCGTAGCTCGGCGACGCGGCCGACGCTGACGTGGCCGGGGACGATGGGGTAGGGCACCCCCGCGAGGCGGCCGTGCCAGAGGTGCACGTCGGTGCCGCACACCTCGCTGGCGATGGTCTCGAGCAGGACCGAGCCCGGCAACAGGTCGGGATCGGGCAGGTCCCGCACCTCGATGGGAGCCTCCGGGCCCGGCATGACGGCAGCGCGGATGGTCACTGGGCGCGTCCGAAAGGCGAGACCCCCAACGGCTAGTCCGTGGCCTCGCGGGGCGCCGGCCCGTTCTCCCAGTCCTGCACGCTGGAGATGTTGGGCATGCCGTAATCCTCGCCGTTCCAGCCGTCGAAGCCGTCCATCCGGAACGCCCAGAACCCGGTCGCCGAATCGCTGATCACGATCAAGCCGTCGGCGTTGCGCACGTCTACGCCGAACGCGCCGTTGCACTTGCCGTCGAGGCAGCCGCCGAGGCCGCCCGGGCCCGGGTAGGTGTCGTAGAAGGCGACCGTCTCGGGGTTCTCCGGATCGCTCATGTCGAAGACGTGGAGCCCGTCCTCGTAGGCGCTCACGAACACCAGCGGCCAGCGGACCTCGTGGTTGTGGCTGAGGTTCTTCCAGTCGGCGGTCCACGCCCCCACCGAGCGGTTGATCACCTTCGTCTCACCGCTCTGGCCCGGACGGAGGTCGAAGATGCGCAGCGGCGAGTACTGGTACTCGACCTCGCCGACCGCGAAGGCGCCGTCGGGCGACGGCGTGAAGGTGTGCCCCCAGGGGACCGTCGGAATGCCCGCGATGCTGAACAGATGCTCCGGCGTCTCCGGCGTGGAGATATCGAAGATGTGATACCCGCCCCCGCCGCCCCCGTAGAACTTGTCCTGCCCGCTCTCGGGGTCGTAGGCCGCGTACATGTCGTGGTAGCCACGGCCGCCGCTGTTCACGCCCTCCGGGATCGGCACCGCCGCGACGAATCCGTCCTCGCCCGCCACCACGCGTCGCAGGTCATAGATGTGGGCGACCGGGGAACGCGTCGTGCTCAGGAGCAGCGGCCGCCCGTCGGAGTGCTTGTAGATGAAGATGTTGTGGAAGCCGCCGGGCGCGTCGGCGAAGCGGATGCGGGCCACCTCGCGGATGGTCGTCGTGTCGGGGAGGCCCGTCACGTCTACGACGACCGCTCCCAGGTCGGCGTCCGCGCCGCCCTGTCCGAACTGCGTGGACTGGACGTAGTAATGCCGGCCCCCATCGACGAACAGCTTGCCGTCCATCGGACCCGATCCGGTATGCAGCTCGGCGTCCGCGATGCGCCACTCGTAGAGCACCGACGCCTCTGCCGGATCGCTCAGGTCGATGATGTCGAAGCCGTGCACCAGACGCCGGCCCACGTAGGCGTATGGGCGGTCCAGGTCCTGCTCCAGCTCTATGTCGGAGACGCTGCGGGTGTCCGGCGGGTTGAGCTGGATGTGCGAGAGGGCCTGGACGTTCTCGGTCGCGCCCTTGTCCTCACCGGGGTCGGTTAAGGACCGCTGGGCGGCGACCCCGTGCGGGGCCGCCGCCAGCAACAGGCTGGCCAAAGCGAGCCGGCCGAACCGCATCAGTCCGTCGCCTCGCGCGGCGCCGGCCCGTTTTCCCAGTCCTGCACGCTGGAGAGGTTGGGCATGCCGTAATCCTCGCCGTTCCAGCCGTCGAAGCCGTCCATGCGGAAGGTCCAGAACCCGGTCCACGAGTCGCTGATCACGATCAGACCGTCCTCGTTGCGGACGTCCACCCCGAACGCCCCGTTGCACTTGTTGTCGGCGCAGAGGCCGATGCCCGGCGGGCCCGGGTACGTGTCGAAGTGCGCCACCGTCGTGGGGTTCTCGGGGTCTTCGAGGCTGAACACCCACAGCCCGTCTTCGTAGCCGCTGACGAACACGTACGGCCAGCGGACCTCATGGTTGTGCTGGAGGTTCTTCCAGTCGGCCGTCCACGCCGCGATCGACCTGTTGATCGTCTTGGCCTCCCCGCTCTGCCCCGGGCCGAGGTCGAAGATCCGGAGGGGCGAGTACTGATGCTCGACCTCGCCGACCGCGTACCGTCCGTCCGGAGACGGCGTGAAGGTGTGGCCCCAGGGCACCGTCGGGATGCCGGCGATGCTGAAGAGGTGCGCGGGAGCGTCGGTGTCGGAGATGTCGTAGATGTGGTACCCGCCGGTGCCGCCACCGTAGAACTTGTCCTGGCCGGTGGCGGGGTCGTACGCAGCGTACATGTCGTGGTAGAACGGCACGCCGAACGGCGGGTTGCCGGTGGCCATGCCCTCCGGGATCGGAATCGCCCCCGCCAGCCCGTCCTCGCCCGCGACGACCTTCCGCAGGTCGTACATGTTGACGACGCCGCCGTTGGTAGTCGTCAGCAGCAGCGGGCGGCCATCGGAGTGCTTGTAGATGAAGATGTTGTGGAAGCCGCCCGGCATGTCCGGCGCCCGGATCCGCGCGACTTCGCGTACACCGTCCGGGTCGGGCAGGTCGGTCACGTCGAAGACGATCGCGCCGAGGTCGAGGTCCGGATCCCCGCCGAACTGGAACGACTGCACGTAGTAGTTGCGGCCTGCGTCCCAGAAGATCTTGCCGTCCATCGCGCCGAACGGCTGGTGGAGGTCCTGGTTCTCGATCCGCCAGCTCGTCAGGAGGGTCGCGTTGGACGGGTCGCTCAGGTCGAAGACGTCGAAGCCGAACTCGGTGATCACCCGGCCCACGTAAGCGAAGGGACGGTTCATGTCCTGCTCGAGCTCGATGTCGGTAGCGCTGAAGCCGCTGTCGGTGAGCTGAATGTGGGACAGCGCCTGGACGTTGTCGGAGTGGCCCTTGTCCTCGCCCGGCAGATCCTGGGCGGACGCGGGCAGGGCCGCCGCGACCGCCAGGGCGGCCAACGCGGCGGGCATGCGCAGAGTGTTCCTCATGGTTCCTCTTCTGTGGTGTTTTTCGCGGAAGCACCGGATGCTGCCGCCTCCGGGCTCATCCGTCAATCCTGCGCTGGTCCGGCTCGGGAGCCCGCCGATTCGACACCGCCGGGGCCGTTCCGGACGTCCTCAGTCCGTCGCCTCCCGCGGCGCAGGCCCGTTCTCCCAGTCCTGCACGCTCGAGATGTTCGGCATGCCGTAGTCCTCGCCGTTCCAGCCGTCGAAGCCATCCATGCGCAGCACCCAGAACCCCGTGCTCATGTCGCTGCCCACGATGAGCCCATCGGCGTTCCGCACGTCGACGCCGAAGTTGCCGTTGCACTTCCGGTCGCCGCACATGCCCACGCCGGGCGGCCCCGGGTAGGTGTCCACATGCGCCACCGTCGTGGGGTCCTCCGGGTCCTCGAGGCTGAAGACCCAGAGCCCGTCCTCGTAGCCGCTCACGAACACGTACGGCCAGCGCACCTCGTGGTTGTGCTGGAGGTTCCTCCAGTCGGCCGTCCAGGCGGCGATCGAGCGGCTGATGACGCGCTGCTCGCCCCGCTGTCCCGGTCCGAGGTCGAAGATGCGCAGCGGCGCGTACTGGTACTCGACCTCCCCGACGGCGTAGCGGCCATCCGGCGAAGGCGTGAAGGTGTGACCCCACGGCACCGTGGGTATGCCGGCGACGCTGAACAGATGCGTGGGGGCCGCGGTGTCGGTGATGTCGAAGACGTGATAACCGCCCGCGCCGCCGCCGTAGAATTTGTCCTGCCCCGTCGCGGGGTCGTAGGCGGCGTACATGTCGTGGTAGCCCTGACCGGGGCGCAGGCCCGACATGCCCTCCGGAATCGGGATCTGCGCGACCAGCCCGCCCTCTCCGCGCAGCACGGCGGCCATGTCGTAGACGTGCGCGTTCGCGCTCCGGGTCGTCGTGATCAGCAGGGGGCGACCGTCGGAGTGCTTGTACAGGAAGATGTTGTGGAAGCCCCCGGGCGTGTCCGGCGAGCGGATGCGGGCGACCTCCCGCACGGCCGACGTGTCCGGTAGGCCGGTGACGTCGAACACGATCGCCCCCAGGTCGGCGTCGGGGCCTCCCTGGCCGAACTGCGTGGATTGGACGTAGTAGTTGCGACCGCCCTCCGCGAAGATCTTCCCGTCCATCATGCCGGGGCCCTGATGCAGCTCCGCGTCCTCGATGCGCCAGCTGTACAGAACGCTCGCGGCCGCCGGGTCGCTCAGGTCGATCACGTCGAAGCCGTAGACGAACATCCGCCCCACGTACGCGAACGGCCGGTCGAGGTCCTGCTCCAGCTCCACGTCCGACACCGTCATCGCTTCGCCGAGCTCCACGTGCGACAGCACCCGCATGTTCTCGCTGGTGCCCTTGTCCTCGCCGGGGACGTCCGCCACGGGCACCGCGTCGTCCTGCGCCGATAGCGGTGGCGCGGCCAACGCGGCGGCGAGCCCAAGGGCCAGCGCGGCCCGTCCTACGTCGAATCGCATCGAAAGCACCCTGTGCCTCCCGTCACTGTGGTTCGACCCGGAAGACCATCTTCATGCCGGTCTCCAGGTGCTCGGATATGTGGCAGTGCAGCATCCAGTCGCCGGGGTTCGACATCTCCACCAGGAGATCGACCACCGACCCCAGCGGAATCACCGCCGTGTCCTTCCAAACGAAGTTGGTGTTGCGTACCCCGTTGCGCTCCAGCACGAGGAAGCGCTGCCCGTGCAGGTGCATGGGGTGGTGCATGGGGTGCATGGACGTGGGCTGGTTGCGGATCCGCAGCTTGATCACGTCGCCGAGCCCGAAGGTCCACGCGATGTCCATGTTCTCGGATCCCGTCGCGACGTCGCGCAGGAACCAGCGCACGTCGGCGCCGGTGGACAGGTAGTTCATCATCGGCATGACGTCGTTCCACTCCACCGGGTGGTAGTAGAACGTGTCGACGGCCATCATCTGCAGCAGCGGCAGCGGCAGCGATCCGATGTCCACGCCGAGCTCCAGCTCGTGGTCCGCGGGCCGGTCGAAGTGCTCCCGAAAGGCGTCGATCTCGGCGATGACGGTCTCGTTCACGCGCAACGCCTCGAAGGACGCCCGGTGGCTCTCCGTCGACGGCTCCCCCGCAACGGACACGGCGCCCAGCGTGTCGACCTGGGAACGGAACGTGCCCAAGTAGTGGTCGATGGCCTGGATCCGGTTCGTGATGGTGTGCGTGCCGGCGTCTTCGTACAGCACCTCGACGATGTAGCGCTCGGCCGGCGCGATGACCACGCTTTCCACCAGCGCCTCCCGCTCGTAGAGTCCCACGTCCGAGCCGATCACCTTCGTGACCCCTCCGTCGAAGGAGAGGTTGAACACCCGGGTGTTGGAGACGTTGGTCAGGAAGAAGCGCACGACGTCGCCCGGGCGCGCGTCGATTCGGTAGTCGGACTCGCCGTTCATGAGCAGGACGTTGCCGAACCGCCCCATCAGGGCGTGCGTCGCGCCGTCGCGTCCGTAGGGGATGATGCCGGCGTCGTCGATCAGTAGGTCGTCCAACATGACGACCTCCTCGGAGTTCACCGGGTTGAAGTACGCCGGCTCCGGCGAGGTCACCATCATGTTGCCGTAGAGCCCCAGGTCCTGCGCGATATCCTCGCGATGGTGCGGGTGGTACCAGTAGACGCCCGCGTCGCGGAAATACACCTCGTAGTGGAAATCCTCCCCGGGCCCGACGGGCTCCTGTGTCACGCCCGGCACCCCGTCGAAGCGGTTGTCGAGGCGGACGCCGTGCCAGTGGATGGCCGTGGGAAGCTCGGTGGCATTGTGGAACGCGACGTGTACGGTGGCGCCCTGCGGCGCGCGAATGAGCGGACCGGGGTACTGCCCGTTGAACCCGTACATCACGAACGTGCGCCCGTTGATCGTGCGGCGGACGAGGCCGGCCTCGAGCGCGAGCGTGTCGCCGTCCTGGAGCTCCACGACCTCGCGATAGGCCGCCGCGGGGAGCCGCATCGGGTCGACGCCCATGCCGGGAAGGAACGGCTCCGCGTCCGGATCCAACGCCATGAGCTGGGGCAGCATCGGCATGCTCATGTCCACCGGTGGCATGCGCCACGCGCCGGGGTCCGCGGCCGCACCATGCCCGTCGTGTCCCATCGCGCCGTGGTCCATCCCGCCCGTGTCACCCGCGGTGGGCACGGCGTCCGGCGCGCCCGAGCCGGTCGCGGCCGGACCATCGTCACCCGGACGGGCCTGGGGCGTCCCGGCGCACGCGAAGAGGGCCGCCAGAGTGGCGGCGCGAAGGGCGCCGGAGCGCAGCTGTCCCATCGGCCTGTCTCTCATTGGAACGGTCGTGGGCGTTCGCGCGCGGTCTCGCGAACCTAGAACCCGATCACCCCGCAGGGCTCGCTCTCGAACGGGCCGTGCCCCGCCATCGAGTGCATGCGCCCGCTGGGAGAGGATCCGCGCAGGAGCACGGGACCCGTCCAGCGCTCGACCCCGGGGTCCGGCTCGGCCGTCAGGAAGACGAGGAACTTGTTCAGCGCGATCCGGCTCTCGAGCGTGCCGTCTGCGCCCAGGACTCCGAGTCGGTGCACCCGGCCCAGGTCGGGCGTCGCCGCCCAGACCACGACCGTCGTGCCGACCGGCGCCGCCAGACCTTCCACCGTCAGATCCAGCGTGAAATCGTGGCGGCCGTCGCGCGTCGCGCTGACGCCGAAGGGCGACGCGGCGAAGTGGAGGCGCACCTCGCCCGACGCGCCGTTGGCGTGGGCGGTGGGAACGAGGCGGATCAGCATCGGATCGGGCGGCGCGGCGCACTCCGACCGAGGGGCGGCCGGCGGCGGCCCGATCACCGCCGCCGCGACGAGCGCGGCGAGGCCGCGCGCTGCTGTCAGGGTCATGGTGCAATCCTATCCCTCTCGCGCCGGGCTGTTCCGCGCCGCCGGCTCGGCTGCGGCCGGCAGGTCGCGTTCGGCCCCCGAAGCGAAGCGCCGCGCGGGGCTGCGATGACGGCGCGGTTCCCGTATGATCAGGAGCTACGTGGGCGCCGTCCCAGGTGCGGTATGGTTCCCGCGGGCCTGAAACATCGCCGCCGCCGCACGCCCCCCCGACGCTGAGAAGGTCCGGCGGCGGCGCAGGTGGCATTCCGTCGCACAGCTCGGAGGTTAGGCATGCACGACCCGGCAACCGGCATCCCGCAAACGGTTCGCATCACGGCGCGGCTCCTGGCGTGGGTCCTGGCCCTCACGGTGGCGGTGCCCGTGCTGGGTGCTGCCCAGCAGGAGATGGCCAACGAGGAGGACCCCTACATCTGGCTCGAGGAGGTCGAGGGCGAGGACGCCCTCGCATGGGCCACCGAGCGGAGCGAGGCGACGCTGGCCGAGCTCTCCGAGCGGCCGGAGTACCAGCCGATCTACGACGACATCCTGGCGATCCTGACCTCCGATGACCGCATCCCGTACCCGTCGATCCGCGGCGACATGCTGTACAACTTCTGGACCGACGACGAGCGTCCGCGAGGCATCTACCGCCGCACCACGTGGGAGGACTACCTGGGCGGGGATCCGACGTGGGAGGTCGTGCTGGACATCGACGCGCTCGCCGAGGCCGAGGACGTGCCGTGGTCGTACTCGGGCATGTCGTGCCTGCCGCCCGAAGAGGTCATGTGTCTCGTCAGGCTCTCCCGCGGCGGCGCGGACGCGGTCGAGATCCGCGAGTTCGACCTCGCCGAGGCGGAGTTCGTGGAGGACGGGTTCTTCCTTCCGGAGGCCAAGGGCGGCGCGACCTGGGTCGACGAGAACACCCTGCTGGTCAACACCGACTTCGGCGAGGGTTCGCTGACGACGTCGGGCTATTCCCGGATCGTCAAGCGCTGGGAGCGGGGCACGCCGCTCGAAGAGGCCGAGATCGTGTTCGAGGGAGAAGAGACCGACGTGAGCGTGTCGGCCGGCTCCATGGAATCGGCGGACGATCGCTACCTGGTCATTGGCCATCGGCCGAGCTTCTTCGACGGCACGATGTACCTGTACGAGGATGGCGAGCTCACGAAGGTGGACATCCCGACCGACGCGTCCGCGTTCCCGTTCCAGGACATGATGCTCGTGAGCCTGGACTCGGATTGGGAGGTCGGGGGTGAGACCTTCACGGCGGGCTCGGTGATCGCGACCGACTTCGACGCCTTCATGGCGGGCGAGCGCGATTTCCACGTGGTGGCCGCGCCTACGGAGAGCATCACGATCCTGGGCACGAGGCCCACGAAGAGCCACCTCATCGTGACCACGATCGAGGACGTGAAGGGCCGGCTGTGGCGGTACACGCCCGGCGAGGATGGCTGGACCAAGGAGCAGATCGACGTGCCGGACTTCGGCAGCGTCGGCGTCGGTGCGTCGGACGTCCACACCGACCGCTTCTTTTTCACCTACAGCACCTTCACGCAGCCCAACACGCTGTACCTCTCCGAGGAGGACGGCACGGTGCGCGAGGTGCGCCGCATGCCGGAGATGTTCGACGCCGAGGGGCTCGAGGTCTCCCAGCACCGCGCGACGTCGAAGGACGGCACGCAGATCCCCTACTTCCTGGTCCACGACGCCGACCTGGAGATGGACGGGGAGAACCCGACGCTGCTGTCGGCGTACGGCGGCTTCAACATCTCCCGCCGGCCGGGCTACAGCGGCACGGTCGGCAAGGCGTGGCTCGAGCGCGGCGGCGTCTACGCGGTGGCCAACATCCGCGGCGGCGGCGAGTACGGACCCGACTGGTGGAAGGCCGCGCAGCTCGAGAATCGCCAGCGCGCCTTCGACGACTTCATCGCGGTCGCTGAAGACCTGATCGAGCGCGGCATCACCTCGCCCGACCACCTCGGCATCCAGGGCGGCAGCAACGGGGGCCTGCTCGTAGGCGTGGCCATGACGCAGCGGCCCGACCTCTTCGACGCCGTGCTCGTGGACGTGCCGCTGCTGGACATGAAGCGCTACAACAAGCTGCTCGCGGGCGCGAGCTGGATGGCCGAGTACGGCAACCCCGACACGGACGACTGGGAGTACATCAAGGAGTACTCGCCCTACCAGAACGTCCACGCGGACCAGACCTACCCGCGGGCGCTGTTCTCCACCACGACCCGCGACGACCGCGTGCACCCCGGCCACGCCCGGAAGATGGCCCACAAGATGCTCGACCAGGGCCACCCGATCCTGTACTACGAGAACATCGAAGGCGGCCACGGCTCGGGGGTCACACCGGAGCAGACGGCCCGCATGTACGCGATCCGCTACACGTACCTGCACATGATGCTCGGGCCGGATGACGAGGTGGCGGACGCCACCGACTGAGTCCGCGCAGGTGACCGGATGGACAGAGGGGGGGGCGCCCGCCGGGCGCCGCCCCCTCTCGCTTTCGCCTCCGGCGGGAGATCAGGCGAACTCGTCGTCCACGGCCGCCCGGATCTCCTCCAGCGTGGCTCCGTCCCGCGCCATGCGGCCGACCAGCAGCCCCTGCCGCTGGCAGACGTCGCACACGAGAGCCATCGCGGGCACCTCGTAGCACGTCAGCAGCGAGTAGTAGTCGGGAATGTCCGCGCAGCCGCAGTGACACCGGATGCCGTCGGCCATCGCCGGCGCCGCCCGGATGCCGTCGAACGCCTCCTTCAATACGGCGGGAACTTCCTCCTCCGGCACCATCTTCGAGGCGTCCACGCCCGGGCGTGGGTCCGGATGGATCGCCGGATGCCGCGTGTGGTGCGTCGGGCAGTGCGCGCCCCGCGCGGGCGTCCCGCGCTCGGCGCGGGCCAGCGTGACCGCCGCCAGGGCGCCGACCGGCAGGACGGCGACGAAGCGGCGCCGGTCGATGGGTTCGTATCCGTGCATGGACGTGCTAACCCCGCCGTACGAGGCCAGGTTCCGCGCAGCGGGCCGGGCGCCCGCGGGCCCGCGGGCCATTGACGCGCGCCGAGCGCCGCGTACCATCCCAGCGATGGCTCCCGCCCCCGCACCGCACCCGACCCGGATCTCGTCCCGAGCCGACGCGGAACGCAGCGCGCTCGCCGTGCTGCGCGACGTCTTCGGCTACGACGAGTTCCGACCCGGGCAGGCGTCGGTCATTGCCACGGTCCTGGAAGGCCGCGACTGCATCGCCGTCATGCCCACGGGCGCCGGCAAGTCGCTCACCTACCAGGTCCCAGCGCGTTTGCTGGAGGGAACCGTGCTGGTCGTGTCGCCCCTCATCAGCTTGATGAAGGACCAGGTGGACGCGCTCGCCGAGCTCGGCTTCCACGCCGCCGCGATCAACTCCTCCATGGGCGAGCCAGAGTGGCGGGCGGCGGTGGCGGCTCTCGAGGCGGGCCGGCTCGAGCTGGCCTACGTGGCCCCCGAAGCGCTCGGCGGGAGCCTGCGAAGTGCGATCGGACGGGCTCCGATCGCCCTGCTGGCGGTAGACGAGGCGCATTGCATCAGCCAGTGGGGTCACGACTTCCGGCCGGCGTACCGCCGGCTGGCCGGCCTCAAGAGCGAGCTCGGCGTGCCGGTGCTGGCGCTCACCGCGACCGCCACACGCCGCGTCGCCCGTGACATCCTGGTCCAGCTCGGCATGTCGAAGCCCGGCGGCTTCAAGGGCTCCTTCTTTCGCCCCAACCTGCGCATCACGGCCCGCAAGAAGGGACAGGGCGGCAACACCCGCCGGGAGATCCTGGCCCTGGTCCGCTCGCACGCAGGCCGCAGCGGCATCGTCTACTGCATGTCCCGCAAGGCGGTCGAGGACACCGCGCGCTTTCTCTCAGCACGCGGCGTGCGCGCGCTGCCCTACCACGCGGGCCTGAGCGACGCGGAGCGCGCGGCCAACCAGGAGGCCTTTCAGCGCGACCGCGCGGACGTGATCGTCGCGACCGTGGCCTTCGGCATGGGGATCGACAAGCCGGACGTGCGCTTCGTGATCCACCGCGACATGCCGAAGGACATCGAATCCTGGTACCAGGAGATCGGCCGCGCCGGCCGCGACGGCCTCGATGCCGACTGTGTGGCCTTCTACTCGTGGGCCGACGTGAAGCTGCACGAGCGTTTCCTACGCGACATCGACGATCCCGCGCTGCGCGAAGAGAAGCGCCGGCAGACGGTCCGTCTTTTCGAGTTGCTCGATCGTAGCGGCTGCCGGCACGCCGCGATCCTGGCGTACTTCGACGAGGCCCTGCACGCATGTGGAGACGCGTGCGACGTGTGCTCCGGCGTGGCGGGGGCCGAGCTGGTGCGCGAGGCCATCGAGCGGACCGGCACGACCGCGCGCGCCGCCAGGCATGCGTCCGCGAGTCCCGTTCGAGCGCCCGAAGCAGTCACCCCATCGACCGAGGACGAGCGCCTCTTCGAGGCGTTGCGCGCGCTGCGCCGAAGCCTCGCCGAAGAGCGGGGCGTGCCCGCCTACGTCGTCTTCAACGACCGCACGCTGCTGGAGCTGTGCGTGCGCCGCCCCAGCACGCCGGAGGAGATGCTGGAGATCCAGGGCGTGGGACCCGCCAAGCTGGACCGCTACGGCGGGCCGTTTCTGGCCGCGATCGCGGCGGCATGATCTCCATCTCCCCGATCCCCCGGGCGCTCGTCCCCGCCGACTCGGCGGCCGCGACGCAGGTGTCCGCGCCCAACTACGACGAGTTCCAGAGCGACGTCGAGGTCTGGGAGCGCATCCGCGAGCGGCCGCGGTCGGTACTGCGCGTGACGATGGCGCATGCGGACGTGCTGCACGAGGCCGACATCGGCGTAGCCGACTCGGACGCCTCGCTCGAGCGCGCGGCGTCGAACATGACGGCGTTGCGCCGTTCCCAGGCGATGCGTGAGCGGACCGACCTGCTCTTCGTGTACGAGATCGCGGGTCCCGCCCGCCCGGGCGTCCGCCAGATCGGGCTCGGCGGGTTCGCGCGCACCGATCAGATCCGCACCCCCGCGCGGCCGGCGGGGCCGATCATCCGCAACGAGGGCATCCGCGATAGCAAGGCGCGCGGCAGGGCGCGGCTGATCGAATCCACCGGCGCGATCGTCGGCATGGTGAACAACGCCGTGCCGGACGCCGAGGGCCGGTTGGCCGCGGCGCTGGAGGCGTACGCGGACGCCCGCGCGGCGGACCTGACCTGCGACTCGGAGGACGGCTTCGCGCACCGCGTCTGGTTCGTCGAGCGCCCCGCGGACCGCGACGCCTTCGTCGCCCTCATGGCGGCCGAGCCCGAGGCGTACGTGGCCGACGGCAATCACCGCTCCGCGGCCGCCGCCATGCTGGGCCGTGAGCACTTCCTGGCCGTCTTCTTCCCGATGGCGCGGATGGGCATCGGTCCCTACAATCGGCTCCTCGAGGACGTGCCGGAGGAGGCCGTCGACGGCGCGCGGCTGGAGGCCCATTTCGAGATACACCCGGCGCCGGACGGAGCGGCCGCACCGTATCAGCCCGCGAGCGACGGCGGGGCGCGCATCGGCCTGTACGCCCGCGGCCACGGGTGGCGGGTGCTGTCGCCTCGCGGTGGGGCCGGCGGCGACGGCGACGCGGCCTCCCGCATCGCGCACGCCGTGGCCCAGCGCGGCCTGTTCGATGCCGTCCTGGGGATCGCCGACGAGCGGGACGACCGCATCCGCTACGTCGGCGCGAACCGCGACGCCGGGTGGCTCGCCGACCGGGTGGACGCCGGCGAGGCGTCGCTCGCGGTGACCCTGCCCCCCGTGACGATGCAGGAGTTCGCGGCGGTGTGCAGGGAAGGGGGAATGATGCCGCCGAAGTCCACGTGGTTCGTGCCCAAGGTCCGCAGCGGCCTGGTCATCGCGCTGCTGCAATGACGTGACGGACTCTGCTTCCCTTCGGGTTCTCGTCACGGGCGCCACCGGCTACGTCGGGGGCCGGCTCGTGCCGCGCCTGCTCGAGGCCGGCCACGACGTCCGGATCCTGGTGCGTGACGCGGCCCGCGTGCGCGACCGCGCGTGGGCCGGGCGCGTGGACATCGTCGAGGGCGACCTCACCCGGCCCGCCACCCTCTCCGGGCTGTGCGACCGCATCGACACCGGCTACTACCTGGTCCACTCCATGGGCGGCCACGGGGATTTCGCGGAGCGAGACCGCCGCGCGGCGCGCGCGTTCGCCGACGTCGCCGGGACGCTCCGGCACGCGGTGTACCTGGGGGGATTGCAGCCCGACGGCGAGCCATCCCCGCACCTCGCGAGCCGCGCGGAGGTGGGGGCGATCCTGCGTTCGGCCCTGCCCGCGACCGAGTTTCGCGCGGGTCCCATCATCGGCTCCGGGTCGGCGTCGTTCGAGATGGTGCGCTATCTGACCGAGCGGCTGCCCGCGATGGTCGCCCCCCGCTGGGTCCTCAACTCGGTCCATCCGATCGCGATCCGCGACGTGCTGTCCTACCTGGCGCTGGCGGCCGAGCGGGAGGCGATGGGTATCGTGGACATCGGCGCGGAGCCCCTGACCTTCCGCGACATGATGCAGGTGTACGCCGAGGTGCGAGGCCTGCGCAGAGTCATCGTGCCGGTCCCCGTACTGGCGCCGCGCCTGGCGGCGCGCTGGGTCGGGCTCGTGACCCCCATCTCGAACGACCTGGCGATCCCCCTGGTCGAGGGGATCGTGGACGACCTGCCGGCCGACACATCGCGGGCCCGCCGGCTGTTCCCCGAGGTGGAGCCCTTGCCCTACCGGACGGCTGTGGAAAAGGCTTTGGCCGAGGCGCGCGACGCCCGCGTCGAGACCCGCTGGTCCGGTGCCCTCGCCCGCCCGACCGCGGTCGGCCTGGACGAAAGGGAGGGCCTGGCGACCGAAGCGCGCGAGGTCTTCGTGCCCGCCGAGCCCAGCGACGTCTACGCCGCGTGCGCATCGGTGGGAGGCGAGCGCGGCTGGCCGGTGGGTTGGGCCTGGCGGCTGCGCGGGCTGCTGGATCAGCTCGTCGGGGGGCCTGGCCTGCGCCGCGGACGCCGCCACCCGGATGACCTGCTGGCCGGCGAGGCCCTCGACTTCTGGCGGGTGGAGGTCGCCGATCCCGGACGCCTCCTGCGCCTCAAGGCGGAGATGCGGGTGCCGGGCGACGCTTGGCTGGAGTGGAAGATGGAGGCGGGGCCGGGAGGCACGCGCCTGACGCAGACGGCCGTGTTCGCGCCGCGTGGGTTGGCGGGCACGCTCTACTGGTACGCGCTGTATCCCATGCACGGCGTCGTCTTCGGCCGCCTCATCGATTGGATCTCCCGCGAGGCGGTGCGGCGAGCGGCGGCGCGTCGAGGCGATGTCCAGGCGGGGGACGCCGGGGCCGCGCCGTCGAGCCCGGCCCGCCGCTGACGATCAGGCCGCCCCGAAGAGCGGCTTCGTCTCGTCGTTCATCAGGACCCAGAACGTGTAGACGGCGAGAGCGGTGCCGTATGGAAACTTGAACGCGTTCAGGGCGCCGAGGACGAGCGCCAGCCAGCGTGCCCAGCTCGCCCGCGCGAGGAGGCCGGCCCCCGCCAGCAGGTTGGGCACGGCGGTGAGCGCGACCAGGAGGCCCACGGCCAGCCCGAGGCCGCCCGCCGCGAAGCCGGCGCCCGGGTCGCCGGACAGCACGCCCAGCGCACCGACGCCGGCGAAGAGTCCGAAGACGCCGACGGCCAGCAGAAGGTCCAGTGCGCCCAGGCCGAGGTGCAGCCAGCCGAGGATGCGAACGTGGGTATGCATCGACTAACACTCCATATTCGAATTTGGTCGTTACTGATAGTACGGAGCCGACGACCCGCGGCTTCAGCGCTCGCTGCGAGCCCCCACGAAGATGAGGCCGATGCCCGCGACCAGGGCTATACCGGACACCAGGGGCGGGATGGACAGGCTGTCGCGCGTTTCCGCCCGTACCTCGACCGGCCCGACGCCTACCGTCGTTTCCTCGGAGCCCAGCGGGATGCCCCCCAGCAGGAAGCCGATGATCCCCAAGGCGGTGAGAACGAGTCCGACGATCGTGGCGACTTTCATGCTGACTCCGCTGTTCTTGGAAGGCGACGCCGATCAGGCAACGGTCGCGGCGTCCGCGCGCATCGCGTCGACAATGCCCCGCGCCGCTCCCCGGTACAAGGTTGGCGGGGAGAGCGGCGCGGGGCGCAATGGCGACGGGCCGTCGCGTTGGCGGCCCGCACGGCACGCCGAACGATGGCAGGACCGCACGAGATAAGGAGTTACCCGATGCGCACGCTACTAAAACGAGCCATGGTCCTGGCCTCGGTCGGCCTGCTCCTGCCCGGAGCTCTCACGGCGCAGGCCGAGGACGACCCGGCGCGGGTCGGCGGCCGCGCCGGCGAGCTCCTGGCGGAGGGCGATACGGCGCGTGCGATCGAGGTGCTCCGCGATCGGGTCGCCGCAAACCCGGAGGACGGTCGGGCGTGGCTCGATCTGGGCCGCCTCCTCGGCGCCGTGGCGACCGAGCTGGAGACCGACATCGAGGCCCGCCTGGCGGCCCGCGACGCGCTGCGACGGGCCATCGAGCTCCGGCCCGAGGACCCCTACGGACTCCTCGAATACGGACTGCTCCTGCGCAAGCAACGGGTCGGCGTGGACGCCATCCGGGTACTGGACCGGGCGTGGCGCACCGCCGAGACCTCCGGCAACGCCCTGCCTCCCGCGGACCGGGCGCGCCTGCACTACCAGCTCGGCGAGATCTACGAGTCGTGGTGGAACGACTGGCAGGGACTGGTCAGCATCCCGCCGGTGCTGGAGGGCGACTGGTCGTGCGGCGGGTTGGGCTCCGCCGATGAGCTGCAGGTCGATCCCACGGCGCAGAGCAAGGCCGGCCGCTTCGGCTCCTTCGCGGTCCGCTGCCCCGACGAATGGTGGGACGTCTTGCCTCACCTCGTGCCGATCGAGGAGCTCAAGGCAGAGGACCGCGGACGGATGCTGGACCACTTCCGCCGGGCGCTCGAGGCCGACCCGCGACACGCCGACGCCGCCGTGTCGCTGCTCGGCCATCTCGCGGACGCGGGAGCGTGGGAGGAGTACGGCGACGTCGCGCGGCGACTGCTCGAGGCGCGGCCCGACGACCCGCGCAGCCACCTGTTCGCCGGACTGGGGTTTCACCGCCGGGGCAACTCCACCGCCGCCGCCGAATTCTTCCGGGACGGGGTGGCGCGGCTTTCCGAGGAAGAGCGCATCGCCTTCGGCGACCTCGGCCCGCTGCTCGGACCGGAGGTGCGCGAGCGGTACCGGGCGATGGACGACGAGGGACGCACCCGCGCCAACGCCACCATTCTGGCGAGCAAGGACCCGCTGTACCTGACGGCGGTGAACGAGCGGGAGCTCGAGCACTACGCGCGCGTCGCGTGGGCCGAGCTCAAGTTCTCGGCCCCGGCCACCCGAACCCGGGGGTGGGACACGGAGATCGGGCAGATCTTCATCCGCTACGGCGAGCCCGTGCGCACGCTGCAGTGCTGCTACGGCGGCCAGATCGACCTGAGCCCGCAGGCGCTCGCCCGCTATCACTACTGGTCGTACGGGCCCGCCGGGCCGAATTTCTACTTCTGGCGCCTGCGCGCTCGCCGCACGGCGCGGCTCGCCGAGACCGCCGCGCTCCTGGCGGAGAACCTCGCCCGCGTGATGCCGGAGCGCTACGTGCCGCGCAACCCCACCCGGACCCATCCCATGCCGGTGCAGGTGGCGCGGTTTCGGGGAAGCCGGCCGGATCTCGTCCGCGTCGAGGTCTACGCCGGCGTGCCCCTGGACTCCCTGGGCGTGGGCGCCGGGGACACGATCGACGCGGGCGTCTTCGTCTTCGACGCGACGAACGCCCCCGTCTGGAACCGCGTGCAAACGGTCCCGGTGAGCGAGCGGGGCGTCGTGCTCACCTACCGCGTGGAGGTGCCTCCTACGTCGCTAAGGTACGCCGTGGAGACCCGCGAGGCGGGGCCCGACAGCGTGCCCAGGCCCGCGGCCCGCGCGGTGGGCGGCGTCGTCACGGAGCCCCTGAACGGAGGCCTGGCGCTGTCGGATCTGCTGCTGGCCGAGTCGATCGAGCCGCGCGTGGAGTCGCCGTCGAGCCGCGAAGAGCTG
>DATHRK010000096.1:0-10700 GCA_035465395.1 Longimicrobiales bacterium
CCTGAGCTCGTCGTCCACCCTCAGCTCACGCTCTCTTGCCGCGAGCACGAACAGGACGGGTTCGTCTTCGCAGCGCCGGATCATGTGCTGTAGGACGGCCGCGCTCGACTGGTCGAGCCACTGGAGGTCATCGACGACCACGAGGACGGGGCGCCTAGCGGCCGCCGCCTGTACTGCGAGGGTTACGGACTCGAAGAGCCGCAGCTGTTCCGCCTCGGGGTCGAGTCGCGGTGGCGGTTTCAGGTCGGTGCCGACGGCTTCGAGCGCGAGCGAGGAGAAGAGGACGCGACGCCAGATGGAATCGAGCTCGGAGAGCTCCTCTGGACGTAGACCCCGCAGGGCCTCGGAGATCGCCGCAAAGGCCACACGCTTGTGGGCCGCGAAGCACTCCGCGTGCAAGACCCTGCCTCCTTCGATGGAGGCCAGGCGGGCCAGGCGATCGACGAGGCGCGTCTTGCCGATTCCCGGCTCCCCGCTGATCAGGACGATCCGCCTGCCGGTCTCCGCGATGCCTTCCCAGGCAGACCGCAGGTGGGCGAACTCCTCCTCGCGACCCACGAAGGGAAATACGGTCGCGTCTCGGCCTCCCTTGGGCCGTCGAGACGCCTCGAACGCCTCTGCAGAGCGGAGTCGCTCTTCCAACGTGTCGAACGCGGCGGGAAGGTCCCGGTCGAGATCATCCCGGAACCTCTCTCGCGCCTTGGCCAGCTCCTGCAAACCGGCGGTGATTCTGCCCGATCTGGCAATGGCGAGAGCCAGGTGGTAGAGGCCGGTCTCGGCGTAGGGATCGATCTGGAGGACGGCGCGGGCGATCGGCTCGACCGCCTCGAATCGACCCCGATCCATCAGCTTGCCGAGCTCTGCGCAGTAGGCCGATACCAGGTAGGCATCGACGCGGGCTCCGGCACGTTCTGCCCAGTCGCGAAAAAGCTCCGTACTCGGCAGACGGCCCCCGCGGGCGAAGCGGTCTAGAGGCGTCTTCGTGCGAGCCGCCTCGGCCACGAGGTCGTCCAACTCCCACAGGTCGCACGTCCAATCCGACCCGGCCAGCGAGAGCAGGTCGAGCTGGGGACGCAGTGCGTCCTGCCCGACGACCTGCCGGATCGCGTACACGGCCTGGTTGAGGGAGCGGCGAGCCCGGTCTGTTTCGGACTGGGGCCAGAGGAGCTCGAGCAGGTAGTTGCGCGTGATCGGGCGGGGATGCGCCTCGGCCAGACTGGCCAGCAGGCCGAGCTCCTTGGTGGAGCGGAGCTGAACGGCTTGGCCCTCGACGAGGAGGGCGACTTCGCCCATCAGTTGGATGCGCGGCAAGGCGGGTCCTTTCTCCCGAGCCGCGACTTCGCCGTCCTCACCGCCTCCCGTGGCTCGTCCGGTACGCCTACAAGGGAGGCAGGGCCGGTGACGCGCAATAGTTGCTTGGGACAGCGCTGGAGCAGGACGAGGGGCCCTGCGCCGGCCACGATGCGAGTGGTAGGCCAGCCGAATGTGTCGTCCCACAGGACAAAGGAAAGAGGCCGAAGGCTCGCCGCGCCCGCCGCCACGCAGGTAGCTGGCGATTGAGTGCCTCCGACCTCTGATCCTTCACACGGCGGCCCTCGGCCGGACCGCGTTACGTCGCTTCAGTCCTTGCGCTTGTAGATCCCGTAGAAGGCCGCTTGCCACGACTCTCCGCCGTCCTGCGAGACCTGCCAGTCCTGCACCACGGAGCCGTCGGCCTGCGGGGTCCACGTCACGCGGTCGATGATAATCTCGTCGTTCGGACCCTCGCGCTCGCCGGTCAGGACCATGGACTCGCCGTCCAGCCGGCCGCTCAGGTCCAGGATCTGGCCGTTGCCGCCCACCCAGCGCTGGTGCCAGGTGGCGGTCGCGGGGTCGAAGTGGTTCAGGCTCTGGCCGGGCACCCCGGATCCGCCGATCCAGTACTCCAGTACCGCGCAGCCGTTGGAGATCCGCGAGATCGTGTTGGTTCCGAGCTGGCCGCCGTCGGTGTCCTCCACGGTCCAATCGCCGAGCCAGAAGTCGAACGCCCGGTAGCCTACTTCTGAGCAGTTGGGGGCGACCGGACCGTAGCCGTCGGGGTCCGTCGGCGCGGGCGGCGTCGCCGAGGCCGTCGTCTGCGACTGCGCGGCCGCAACCATCGGGAGCAGCGCGAGCGCCATGATCGCGGCTGTCGGGATCGATGTGCGTGTCATGGTCTCCCTCGTGTCGGCACCCCGCGCGGCGCGCGGTGGCCATGGATGCGCGGTCCTCGGCTCCTACCATGCGCTTTGCGCGGGCCGCCCGCCATCGTTTTGGGGCGGGCCGCCTCCGAGACGGGGCGAATCGCGCGGGACAGGTGCCGAATCGTGGTCCCGACCAGGCCGCGGCGGGTGAGGGGATCGAGAAGGGGAGCGGGGACCTTCAGGCCAGAGGCTTCAGCAGCTCGTCCCGGTAGCTGCGGCTGACCTTCAGGGTCTCGCCGTCGTGCAGGATCGCCACGTAGTCGCCGCCCGCCCACGGCTGCACCTCGCGGATGCGCTCCACGTTGACGATGGTCGACCGGTGAATGCGGACGAAGGTCGTAGGGTCCAGGCGGTCGCCGAGCCCGGTGAGGGTGGCGCGGATCAGGTGGCTGGTGTCGCCCGCGTGCACGCGCACGTAGTTGCCGGCGCCCTCCAGCCAGTCGATGTCCTCGACGCGCACGAACTTGATCGTGTCCCTTTCGCGGACCATGAGGCGCGTGGCCCAGCGGGAGTCGCCAGCGTCGTGTCGGAGCGGACCGGGCAGCTCGCGCAGAACCCCGGACAGGGTGTCCGCGAACGACGCGACGTCGGCCTGCCGGATGCGCTCGACCGCGTGCTCGACGCAGGCTCCGAGGCGGGCGTCGTCGAACGGCTTCAGGAGGTAATCCGCGGCGTGGATCTCGAACGCTTTGAGCGCGTGCTGGTCGTAGGCCGTCACGAACACGACCACGGGCATGCGGTCGGCGCCGATCTCTTCGATCACTCCGAACCCGTCGATGCCGGGCATCTGCACGTCCAGGAACACGAGGTCGGGCTCGTGCTCGCGGATCGCGTCGATCGCGGCCTCGCCGTCCCCGCACTCGGCGACCACCGCCACCTCGGGGTACGCCTCGAGCGCGATGCGCACGCAGTCCCGGGCGAGCGGCTCGTCGTCCACGATCAGCGCGCGAATTCCGGAGTCGGCCGCACGCGTGCTCACGCGGTGACCGCCCCGCTCCGCGGGAGCGTCTCGCGCCCGGCACCGGTGCCGGACAGGGGCTCGTAGGGCAGGACGATGCGGACGAGGCCTCCGCCCTCCGGTGCCACGCCCAGGGTCATGCGCGCGCGGTCTCCGTAGAGCTCGGCCAGTCGCGCCTGGGTGTTGGACAGGCCGACGCCGCCGCCGTCCGGCGACGGCTCGGGCAGCGTCAGCCGCGCGAAGCCCTCGCCGGAATCGGCTACTTCCAGCACGAGGTCGCCGTTCAGACGTTGGGCGCCGACGCGGATGCGCCCGGCGTCGGGCAGCGGCGCGACCCCGTGCCGGACGGCGTTCTCCACGAGCGGCTGCAGGATCAGCGTGGGGACCATGCCGTCGAGCGCCGCGTCGTCCACCTGCACGTCCACGCTGAGCCGGTCGTGGAAGCGCACGCGCTCGATCTCCAGGTAGACGCGCAGCAGCTCCAGCTCCTCCTCGAGCGGCACGCGGTGATCGCCCCCGCGTTCCAGCGTCAGCCGCAGGAGGTCGCCCAGACGCGCCAGCACGCGGACGGCGGCCTCGTTCTCCGAGCGCCGGACCAGCCCCGAGATGGCGTTCAGCGTGTTGAACAGGAAGTGCGGGTTGAGCTCCATGCGGAGCGCGTTGAGTCGGGCCTCGGTCAGGTGCTCGCGCATGCGCGTGGCGCGCAACTCCTCGTCGCGGTACCGGCGGTAGAACTCGAAGGCGTAGTAGCCGCCCACGATCACCCAATACGTGGCCAGATTCACCACGAGGTAGGTGCGCATGAAGTTGACCCAGGTGTTGCGCAGCGTCTGTACGAAGAAGGGCCCGGTGAGCGTGGTGGGCTGGCCCACCGGAAAGACCAGGCCGCGGGTGTGCGTGAGGTAGTACAGGGTCCCCACGACGATCGTGTGGAGCGCGACGGCCAGGAAGGCCGCCAGGAAATGCGCCGAGCCGGCCACGACCCATCCATCGCGGTCGAACCGGAACCGGCGCGCGACGAAGATCGCCAGGGGCGTCAGGGCCCCCCACATGAGCCACCACGGCATGTTGCCGACCAGCGCGGTGGGCCAATCGGCGGGATTGCCCGCGAGACGCATGTTGACGAACGCGCTGCTCGACTCCAGGAGGCCGAAGACCGTCCAGAAGGCCAGGATGAGGAGGCGGTCCCGCCTCTGCAGTCCCGGGGCTCGGGCCGCGCGTCCGACTCCGTTCACGTTCGTTTCTCCTCGCTCGCGACGCGCATTCCGGCGGACCGGCCGAGTCGCTGGTCGGCCCCGCGGCGTGCCGGGGGCGGCACGGCCCGTCGGGCCGCGCGCCCCCGTTCAACGGTTATTCGGCGCCGTAGGCCAGATCAAGCGCCCCCATCCACGTCGCGCCCTCATCGGCCGAGACGTCGCTGGTGACGATGAATCCTCCGCCCTGGGCCGGCTCGAAGATCGTGCGAAGCAGCATGGGCGCCCCGTCGCCGTGCTCGATGCCGCTCAGCACCAGCGCGCCCCCGTCGAAGGATCCCGCCTGCTCCACCCGCTCGCCTTCGCTGTCCACCCAGATGCGGTGGAAGAGGCGGTCCCGCGCGTCGAAGTAGAGATACGCGATGGCGCGCAGGGGATGGGGGCCGAGCGTCGCGAACTCCTCCACCATCAGACAGCCGCTCAGGATCGACGTGAAGGTCGAGGTCGCGAGCACCGCGCCCCCATCTGCCGGAGCCACCGACCACGTACCGAGCGCAAAGTCGAGCAGGCGATTGGCCGCTCCGGGACCGCCCTGCAGGCAGGCGGTACCCTCGAAGGGATCGACGGGCTGCACATCGTCGCTCCGCTTGTAGATCCCCACGAAGGAGCTCTCGAAGCCGATCTCCGGCGCGCGCAGAATGCCCGTCTGGCGCACCTGGTCGGGCCCTTCCGGCGTCCAGATCCACTCGTCCTCGAGCGGCGTCGTACTGCCATCGCTGAGGAACCCGATCCGGTCGTCGTCGGTGAGGATCATCTCGTCGCCGACGAGCCCGCCGTCGGTGCGCAACGCGCCGAACGGGCTCTGGGAGACCCAGGACTGGTACCACAGACCGGTTTCGGCGTCGTACGTGTTCAGACTCTGTCCCTGGGATCCGTTGAAGTTGGCGGTCCAGTGCTCCTGTACGAGACACCCGTCGAGCTCGAGCGTGACGAAGTTGGTGCCGCTCGGGACGTCCGACGTGTTGAACACGTTCCAGTCGCCGACCCAGAAATCGAACTGCCGATGCTCGGCGTCCTGGCAGGGGCTGCCCGGGAACGCCCGGCGCAGCTCCGAGGCCTTGAACACGGGCCACCCGTCGAAGCTGGGGCTCGCTCCGTCCAGGCCTCTCGCGAGCGCCGGATCACCGGGGTCGGGCGCCGTCGGTTGATCGCCGCAAGCCGCCACCGCGAACCCGAGCGCGAGAGCCGCCGCCGTCGTTCTGATGCTTCGCATGCAACCTCCAATGGACGTCGTTCGGCGGCGGGCGGCGCACGCGATCACGCCGCGCACGCGTGGAACAAGGTGGGCTGCGCCGGGCGTGTGGCGTCGGGCTGAGACGCACGGCGTGCAGGGCGAGGGCAGAACGCGTGAGCGAGGGGTGAGACGGCGCGCGGTCGCGCCCTCGAAGCCTGGCACCACGCCACCACCCGACGTAGACTGCGCGCCATGTATCACGGGCGGCAGGACGGCTGGGTCGAGGTCGTCACCGGGGTGATGTTCAGCGGCAAGTCGGAGGAGGTGCTCCGACGGGTGCGGCGCGCGCTGCTCGCGGGCAAGGAGGTCCAGGTCTTCAAGTCCTGCCTGGACGACCGCTACGCCGGGATCGAGTCGGTCGCCTCCCACGACGGCCGTACGGTCCAGGCCGAGCCGCTCAACGACGCGGCCGACCTCATGCTCAAGGTCCACCCGACCACGGCCGTGGTGGCGGTCGACGAGGTGCAGTTCCTGGGCGGCGGCATCGTGGACGTCGCCAACGAGCTCGCCAACCGGGGCGTGCGCGTGATCATCGCCGGCACCGACATGGACTTCCGCGGCCGGCCCTTCGGCCCCATCCCGCAGCTCCTCGCGATCGCCGAGAAGATCGACAAGCTGCACGCCATCTGCGTGAAGTGCGGCGACCTGGCCACCCGCAACCAGCGCCTGGTGGACGGCCGGCCCGCGCCCGCCGAGGGCCCGACGGTGCTGGTCGGCGGGCTCGAATCCTACGAGGCGCGCTGCCGGCGCTGCCACGAGGTGCCGTCGGCCTGGCGGGACCAGACGGAGATGCTGGCGGAGACAGGCTAGGCCGCGATCACCGTCGCGCCGGCCCCCCTTCCGGCGCTCTCGTTGCGCCGGCGGCGATGCCTCAGGGCGCCCGGTAGTAGTTGAACAGCGGCAGCACGCGGCGCGACGGCTTGTTGCGGGCGATGTTGATGAGCCCGACCTGCAGGCCGTCCAGCTCGTCGGCGATGTTCAGCAGGCCAATGGCGAGGCCGTGCTGCGTGCCGTTGATGCGGTTGAACGCGCTCACGCTCACGCCGCGCATCTCGCCCCCGGGGGTCACGCGCAGATAGAAGGGCGCCACGGTGACGCCGGCGATGCGCTCGGCGCCCACGCCGACGCCGGTCAGGGTCACGCCCTTGATGCTGGACGCGCCGACGCCGATGCCGGCGATGTTCACCCACTTCGCCTCGCCGCCCGAGCCGATGCCGAGTCCGGCGATGGACACGCCGGTCAGGCCGTCCCCCGCGCCGATGCCCAGGCCGGCAATGGTCAGGCCGCGGACGGTGCCTCCGGCGGCGACGCCGAGGCCGCCGATGGCGATGCCCTCGATCGCATCGCCCGCCCCCACGCCCAGCCCGCCCACCATGATGCCGGAGACGGGGCCGCCGGTGCCCACGCCGAGGCCGCCGACGAGGATCCCGGTCGCGCCGCCTCCCGTGCCCACGCCGAGCCCCCCGAGCGCGGCGCCCTTTACGGAGCCGCCGCCGCCCACGCCCAGCCCTCCCAGGAAGACGCCCGTCATGTCCCCGCCCGCGCCGGCGCCGAGTCCGCCCAGGAAGACGCCGGTGAGGGCGTCGTCCGCGCCCACGCCTCCCAGACCCAGGCCGACGCCCTCGACGCGCCGCGCGCCGGTGACCGGCACGCCCAGCGCCAGGCCACGGACGACGCCGCGGGCCGGCTCGTGCGGCGTCCACATCGTGGCGTTGATGCCGTTCACGAGGCGCAGGCGGCGGTCGCGGAAGTTCAAGCGCAGGCCGTTCAGGTACGGGACGTCGCCGATGCCGATGCCGACCCCGCCGACGGTCAGGGCGGCGCCGCCTTCGGTGTCGTCGCCCCGATCGCCCCGCTCCGGTCGGTCCTCCTGGAGCGCCGCGAGCGGAGTCCCGGGCAGAGCGGCGATCACCGTGGCGACGAGCAGCATCGCGCGTGGGAAGCGGGTCGAGGGCATGAGAGCAGCTTTGGATGATGGCACGCGGGTCCGGCGAAAAAGGCCCGCTCGGCTGTTTCTACGGCGGGGCACGCTGTGGGTTTCGGGGTTGCGAAGGGCTCGTGCCCGCCGGGACTTTGCGGTCGGCCCACTCCGTCCCGGAGAGCGCATGACCGGTCCGTCCCTGCTCGATCGCCTCAAGGGCTCGCTCCTGGTGCACGTGCTGATCCTGTATCTCGGCGCGTCCTGGGTGGTCATCGAGGTCTCCGGGGAGCTGCCACTCGCCCCGTGTGCTGAGGCCGCCCGCGACATAAGTTTCTGATCCCGTAGAAAAATCGCGTCGAAACCCCGAACAGGAAGCGCATGGCCGGCCCGTCGCTGATCGACCGCCTGAAGGCCTCCCGTCTCGTCCAGGTGCTGCTTCTCTACCTGGGCGCCTCGTGGGTCATCATCGAGGTCGCGGGCGAGCTCCAGGAAGCCCTCGAACTTCCCGATTGGCTCGTGCCCGTCGCTCTCGTGCTCTTGCTGGTCGGACTCCTCGTCGTCCTCGCGACGGCGTGGGTGCAGGGGAATCCGGCGACCGACGCTCGCGAAGCGGCCGGCGAAGTGCCGGACTCGTGGGAGGTGGGGGTCGGGGACTTCTTCGGCGACATCCGCCGCGGTCGCTTCCCGCACCTGACCTGGGGGCGTGCGATCCTGGGGGGGGTCTTCGCCCTCGCGCTGCTCTTCGGCGTCACCGGCGCCTACGTCCTTGTGCAGGGCGGGTCGGGACTGCGGACCTTCGACGAGCTGGCCGCCGAGGAGGCGGGCGCGGGCCTGGCGATCGTGCCGTTCTCGGTGAGCGGACTCGACGCGGAGATCTACGGCGAGGGCATGGTGACGCTCCTGGGCACGACGCTGGACGGCGTGCCCGGGCTGCGCGTCGTGGACAGCCGCACGGTGCTGGCCCGGTGGGACGACCGGGTATCGGGCGACTCCCGCCCGGACCTGCCCGCGATCCTCGACGTGGCGCGGCGGTCGGGGGCGGTGTACGTGCTCGTGGGGGACGCCGTGAGCACCGGCGTCGGCGTGCGGCTCGCGGCGGACCTCTACGATGCGCGCTCGGGCGAGAGGCTGGGCGCCGCGCGAGCGGAGGGCCCCGCCGACAGCCTCCCCTCGCTGGTCGATGAGCTCTCCGTCGGGACCGCCGGCCTGCTTCTGTCCGAGCGCGAAGACAGCGCGGAGCTGGCGCATCTCTCCAGCATCACGACGTCGTCGCTGGATGCCCTGCTCGCCTACGTCGAGGGCGAGCGCGCCTACCGGCGCGGTGCCTGGGAAGAGTCGTACGGTGCCTACGCGCGCGCGATCGAGCTGGACTCGACGTTCGCGCTCGCGCACCTGCGCGCGGCGCAGGCGGCCGGCTGGGAGGGAAGCCTCGGGAACCGCGCCGACCGTCGCGCGCACCGGACCGCCGCCGCGAAGCACATCGACAAGCTTCCGCCCCGCGAGCGCGCCCTGCTGGCGGGCCTGCGCGGCGTGGCCAACCTGGAAGTGGATCAGATCGAGGCCGCCGAGGCCGCGGTGCGCCGCTACCCGGACGACCCGGAACTCTGGAACGTGCTCGGCGAGCTGCTCGTGCACGTCGGCCAGAAGGCGTTTCGCTCGCCGGACGAAGCCGTCGAGCCCCTCGAACGGGCGCTCGAGCTCGCGCCCGGAACCGGCCCCTACGCCATTCATCTCACCGACCATGCGCTCGCGTACGGGGACAGCGCGGACGCCGCGGACGCGGTCGAACGAGAGAGCTCTCTGATCCCGGAGCTCGCCCGCGCGCGGGAGGCGCTCCTCTCCCTCGCGCACGGCGATTCGGCCAGCGGGCGGGCGGCGCTCACGACGCTGATCGAAGACGAGCTCGGTGGACAGTACGTGAACGCGCTGCGCGGATTGCGGCGCATGCCGGAGTTGCAGGTCTACCGCGAGATCCGCTCGGCGGCCTACCCTCAGAGCAGGTCCGCGAGTGCCGAGCTGGCGGACGTTCTGGCGAAACGGGGGCGACTCCGTGCGTCCCTCGACGTGCTCGACCCGACCTCGGTCGAAGCCACGATGTTCCGGCTCGGCATGTACGAGCTGGATCTCATGCCTTTCGATTCGGTGCGAAGCCTGAACCTCGACGGGCTACCGCCCCCGGCGAGGGCCTTTGCGGCTGCTGCTCTCGAAGACCGGCAGGGGTTTGCCGCGGCGCGTGATGCGGCCCTCGCATCACTCGAAGAGTTCTTGCAGGCGAATCCCGCACTCAGGGATGACCCCCTCGGACCAGCCGGCTTCGCCCCCCTCCTCGACGCCGTAGGCGTGCGTATGAACGTCGGGCCCGATTCCGCGCTTCCGCTGTTCCTCGATCTCGTCCAGGGGATGCCGGCAAACGCGATCGATGGCACCTATTTCGAGGTCGGGGAGATGTACGAGGAGACCGGGGACGAGCGGAATGCCCTCCGCTACTTTCTCGCCGCCGGCCAGACCAACCCGTACGCCGCGCTGCGCGCGGCACGGCTCGCCGACCGGCTGGGTCAGCCCGATGTGGCGAGGCGGCTCTACCAGGAGCTGCTGATCGCCTGGGAGGGGGCGGACCCGCAGTTGGAGCCCTGGCTGGAGGAAGCGCGCGGGTGGCTGGAGCGGGTGCCGGGCTGATGACACCGATCCGACCCCGAACCAGAAGCGCATGACCGGCCCGTCCCTGATCGACCGGCTCAAGGCCTCCCGCCTCGTCCAGGCGCTGCTCCTGTACCTGGGCGCGTCCTGGGTCGTCGTCGAGGTCGCGGGGGAGCTGCAGGACGCCTTCGACCTGCCCGACTGGCTCGTTCCCGTGGCCATCGTGCTCCTGCTCGTCGGGCTCGTCGTGGTACTTGCGACGGCCTGGGTGCAAGCGAATCCGGCGACGGACGCGCGCGAGGCGGCCGGCGAGGTGCCGGACTCCTGGGAGGTGGGGGTCGGCGACTTCTTCGGGGACATCCGGCGGGGGCGGTTCCCGCACCTGACCTGGGGACGGGCGATCCTGGGCGGGGTCTTCGCCCTCTCCCTCCTGTTCGGCATCGCCGGCGCGTTCGTGCTGCTGCGCGGCGGGTCC
>DATHRK010000097.1:0-12061 GCA_035465395.1 Longimicrobiales bacterium
CACCATTCCGGCGCCCGAGCTGGGGCTGGTGGCCCTGGCCGTGCGCTCGCTGGACGGATCCACGTCCGGTCCGGAGCACGCGATCACGTTCGACGGGGCGCGGCGCCTGGAGGGTTCGCTCCTCGTGCTGGAGAGCGATCCCTACCAGCGCGCGTACAGCCGGGGCGGCCTGCCCTTCCGGCCGAGCTGGTCGCCCGACGGGCGCCGGCTGGTCTTTGCCGACGGCGCGGCGCTGTACCTGTGGACGCCGGGGAACGGCGATCCGGTGCCGGTCCCGGGCACCACGCTCGCCGTATCGCCGGCCTGGAGTCCGGACGGCGCCACGATCGCCTTCACGCGCCTCGTAGGAGAGCCCCAACAGTCGTTCTTCTGTTCGTGCGGCGAGGGCAAGGAAGAAGTATTCGCCGACAGGCGGGTGTCCGAGGTCGCCGAAGAGCACCTCGAGCTGCTCGATGTCGCGTCCGGGGCGATCACCGACCTGGGCGAGCTCGGTAGGGACGCGGCGTGGAGCCCCTCCGGCGACGCCCTGTTCGTGTCGCGGCTCGGCGCGATCTGGCGTGTGCCGCTGGCGAACCCGGCCGCCGCGACGCCGGTGCCCTCCACGACGCGGGGGCGCCATCCCGCCGTGTCGCCGGACGGGACCCTGCTCGCCTTCACGCTGATCGACGCGGCCGGCCTTGGCGACGTGTGGGTCGTCCCGCTGGAGGCCACACCGTGACCCGAGGGGCTGTGTTTCGATCGCGTCCGGCGCTCCCTCGCGCGGCAACGTCTCGCGTCGCCGCCTTGCTGGTCCTCGCCGCCAGCGCCGGCTGCGGCGACGCCATCCTCTTCCTGGGGGAGACCCCGGCGCGCATGCGGCTGGTCGCCGGCGCCCCCGGCGAACGGGGTTCGATCGTCGGTACGGACGGATTGGACAGCCGATTCCAGGGCGTGCAGGGCGCCGCCGTGGCGGCGGACGGATCGGTGTACCTGGCGGACGCCTCGCCCGCCCGCATCCTGCGCCTGCGACGCGACGGGACCGTCGAGCTGTTGTACGACCTGCGGGACTGCCCTTCATCCTGCATCCGCGGTCCGGGCGATCTGGCCCTGGATCCCGAAGGCCGCCTCCTGATCGCCGACGCCGCCGCCCGCCGCGTGTGGCGCATGGACGCGGCGGGCGGCGCCTACGAGCCGTACGCGGGGGACGGGAGCGCGTCGGACGCCCCGGACGGCACCGGGCGCCTCGATGGCGGGCTGCTGCGTCCGACCGGCGTCGCGGTCGCTCCCGATGGCACCGTCTACATCGCCGACGGCGGTGCCCGGCGGATCCGCTCCGTATCGCCCGGCGGCGTCCTGGGCACGGTCGCAGGGACGGGGGAGGCGGGCGACGACGGCGACGGCGGTCCCGCGGGGGAGGCTCGCTTCCGGCGCCCCGTGCGGCTGGCCATGCTGGACGGCGTGCTGTTCGTATCGGACTCCGCCGCGCACCGCGTGCGCGCCGTAACCCTCGCTTCAGGGACGGTCGACGGGGTGGCCGGCTCCGGAGCGCCCGGGTTCTTCGGCGACGGCGGCCCCGCGGGAGCATCCCGGCTCCGCACACCCGTCGGAATCGCGCTTGCCGACGACGGCGCGACGCTCTACATCGCCGACCGGGACAACCACCGGGTACGCGTGGTCGACCGGGCCTCGGGCGTCATCCAGACGTTCGCCGGAGACGGCGGCACGGAGTTCACGGGCGACGGACGGGCCGCGGGGAGCACATCCCTCGCTGCCCCTACGGCGATCTCGATCCGGGCGGGCGTCCTGTTCGTCACCGACATCGTGCTCTACCTCGTCTGGCGTACCGAGATTCCCGAGGGCCCGGAGCTGCTCACGTGACGCGGTCACCATCCCTACGTCGTGGGCGGGCGGGTGGCTCCGGGCTGGCGCTGGCCCTCGGGTTCGCGATGGCGGCGGGGCTGACCGCAGCGCGCGGCCTCGCCGCCCAACCGACCCCGCCCCGGATCGTCGCCGTCGGCGACTCCGTGCGCGTCTACGACCCGGTCCGGCTGGAGGGCGCGGTCCTGCGGGCCGATCCGGGCGGCCTGGTCCTGCGCAGCGCGATCGACGGCGAGGTGCGCTTCGAGCGCGCCGACCTCGGCCGCTTCGAGATCTACGCCGGCTTCCTGCCGCGGCGGGGGCGGATCATCGAGGGGTCGCTGATGGGCCTGGGGCTCGGCGTCGTCGGCATGCTGCCGCTCTTCAACCAGTGCGAAAGCTCGTGCGCCGTCACCGGCGTGGCGTTCCTGGGGGGCGGAATGGCGCTGCTCGGCGGGGTGATCGGCGGCACGACGGCGGGACCCCAGTGGCAGCGTGCGCGGCTGCCGCCAATGGGCACGGTAGAGCCTCCCGGCGGCAGCGGAGGAGGCGCTGCGGCCGGGGGAGGCGTCCGCATCACGCTGATCCGCCTGGCCCTCTGAGGGCTCAGGTCGCGATCGCCCCCAGCAGCCACGCCGCGCCCAGCGCCGCGTAGATCCCGAGGATATAGCCGCCCACGGCCATCAGCAGGCCCACCGGCGCGAGCGCCGGGTGGTAGACCCCCGCCACCACGGGGGCGGACGCGGCGCCGCCGACGTTCGCCATGCTGCCGGTCGCGAAGAAGAAGAGCGGCGCTCGCATTAGCCGCGCGACCGCCAGCAGGATGGCGGCGTGGATCGCGATCCAGACGATCCCCGTGGCGAGGAACATGGGCGCGTCCAGGACCGCCTTGAGGTCCGCCTGGGCGCCGATCGCCGCGAGCAACAGGTACAACGCGGCGTAGCCGACGCGGGACGCTCCCGCCTCCTCGAGGGTGCTAACGGGAGTGAAGGACAGCAGCAGGCCCACGGTGACCACGATGAGCACCGTCCACGTCGTGGTGCTGATGATCGTGGGATCGCCGATCCCGGGTAGCTGGCGGCCGACAGCGACGCCGGCGACGGCGGCCACGAAGCCGAGGCCGGTGATGATGAGGCTGAGCGAAAGGGTCAGGGGCACGCGCCGCTGGTCCAGCTCTTCGAGCTTGCGGTTCGTCTCCTCCAGCACGGCTGCATCGGCACCGATGCGCTTGTCGAACGCCGCCTGGCGGGCGCTGAGCAGCAGGAGAATGCCCATCCAGCCGTAGCCCACCACCGTGTCCACCACGATGATCGGTCCCATCAGGGAGTCCGGCGTGCCGACGCTCTCCTTGATCGCCAGCATGTTCGCCGTGCCGCCGATCCAGCTCCCCGACAGCGCCGCGAGTCCCTTCCACGCCTCGGGAGGCAGCGCAGAGCCGAACATCAGGTAGGCGATCGGCGCCCCCACGACGATCCCGAGCGTACCGGCCAGGAGCATCACCAGGGCCACCCGGCCCAAACGGACGATCGCGGGCAGATCCACGCTGATCATGAGCAAGAACAGCGACATGGGCAGCAGGTAGAGCTCGATCCAGTCGTAGACCCCGGCGGAGGAGGGAATGATGCCGAAGGTCGTGGACAGCGTGGGCACGAAGTAGGCCCAGATCACGGGCGGCATGAGCTCGAAGAAGCGCTTGAAGCGCTCGAATCCGCTGAGCCAGAACACGACCGCGAGCACGCCGATGAGGTAGGCGAAGATGTGCATGGGGTCGTTCAAGAGAGCGGGCATGCTGTCCTCCACCGTGCGCCTCCTCGCGCGGGGTCGTGCCGGCCGGGGTCGCGCCAGTGTAGGCGGCGGGGGCACGCCGGCGCCAACGCATTCCCTTGACCACCCCGCTCCCTTATCCTGTCGGAAGCCCACGGCGCACCCACCGGCCGCGCTGGACGCGCGCGGTCGCGGCGCCGACCTCGAAGGGGAGCCCAGGATGACCCTTGTTCCTACCGCTGGCCCCGTTGGGGCCCGCCGGTCTTACGCGCGCGCCGATCTTTCGGCGTTCCGGTCCATCGCCGCCCTTCTCGCCATTCCGTCCGCCATCGCCTGCGCCAACTCGCAGGCCGCGCCGGACGGGACGATGGCCGAGGGACCCGCGGCCGAACCTCCCGCCTCGGCCGCGCAGATGGGTGTGGCGGCCGACGCGACCTGCGAATGGCGCGCGGAACCCGCGGAGCTGGCGGAACGAGCGAGCCCGCCCGATTCGGTCCGCTTCGCCATCGGGGACGGCGAGGCTTTGTTGTGCTACAGCCGGCCCTCGGCCCGCGGACGGACGATGATCGGCGGAGAGGCCGTGCCCTTCGGGGAGGTATGGCGCACGGGAGCCAACGAGCCGACCACGCTGCACCTCGGATTCGCGGCCGAGATCGCAGGCGTCATGGTGGGGCCGGGCGTCTACTCGATCTACACCGTACCGGGCGAGTCCAGCTGGGAGATCATCGTGAACCGTTCGACCGCGCAGTGGGGCGCCGAGCGCTACTACACGGCCGAGATCGAAGCGCAGGAAGCCGGGCGCGGCACGCTGCCCGCACAGGCGACCGACCAGCACGTCGAGACCATGACGTTCCGGGCGAGCCCGGACGGCCCGAACGCGGCACGACTGGTCATGACCTGGGAAGGCACCCGCATCGTGATCCCGATACGGCGCACGGGGTGAGCCGCCTGGCGGCGCCAGACGAGGCGTCGCCGCAGGCCCCGCGCTAGTCCACGGCCGGCGCTCCGCTAGTGGTTTTGCAGAAATCTCCTGAGCACCGAGGGGCGTGCAGCGCCCGCGGGGCGAGGAGGGGCGACGCGCCGTAGCCGTAGCTACGGCAAGGAGTTCCGACGAAGCAACCGCCGGATGCAGCGCGCGCCGAATGCCATCGAGACTTCTGCGACACTACACTAGATTGGCGTCCATGGAAACCGAGCTCAGCGGAGCGCCGCGCGGCGCGTCCCTGTCCTGCAAGGGGTGGCAGCAGGAGGCCGCCCTGCGGATGCTCCTCAACAACCTCGACCCCGAGGTCGCCGAGGATCCCGACCAGCTGATCGTGTACGGGGGATCGGGCAAGGCCGCCCGGGACCCCGCCTCCCTCGACGCCATCGTCCGCTGCCTGCGCGACCTCGAGGGCGATGAGACGCTGCTCGTCCAGTCCGGCCGTCCGGTCGGCGTGTTTCGCACGCACGCCCACGCGCCGAGGGTCCTGATCGCGAACTCCAACCTCGTCGGCCGTTGGGCGACGTGGGACCACTTCCGCGAGCTGGAGCGCGCGGGGCTCATGATGTACGGGCAGATGACCGCGGGTTCGTGGATCTACATCGGCACGCAGGGGATCCTCCAGGGCACGTACGAGACGTTCGGCGCGGTCGCGCGGGAGCACTTCGACGGCTCGCTCGCGGGCCGCTGGGTGCTGACCGGCGGGCTGGGGGGGATGGGCGGCGCCCAGCCCCTCGCGGCGACCATGGCGGAGGGCGCGATGCTGGCCGTGGAAGTCGATCCGCGGCGCATCCAGCGGCGGCTCTTGACCGGCTACCTGGACGTCCTCGCCGGCGACCTGGACGAGGCGCTCGAGCGCGTACAGGCGGCGGCCGCCGCGGGTGAGGCCGTGTCCGTGGGCCTGGTGGGCAACTGCGCGGAGGTCCTCCCCGAGATCGCCCGGCGCGGGGTGGTGCCCGACGTGCTCACCGACCAGACGTCGGCCCACGACCCGCTCCGCTACGTGCCGGCCGGCCTGGGCGTGGCCGCCGCCGACGCCCTGCGCGCCGCCGATCCCGGCGCCTACACCGAGCGGGCGATGGCGTCGATGGCCGAGCACTGCCGCGGCATGCTGGCGCTCATGCGCGCCGGCGCGGTGACCTTCGACTACGGCAACAACCTGCGCACCCAGGCCTTCGACGCGGGCGTCGAGGACGCGTTCGACTTCCCCGGGTTCGTGCCGGCCTACATCCGCCCGCTGTTCTGCCAGGGCAAGGGGCCGTTTCGCTGGGCGGCGCTGAGCGGCGACCCGGCCGACATCGCGCGCACGGACGACCTGGTCCTCCAGCTCTTCCCCGACGACGCGCACCTGGTGCGTTGGATTCGCATGGCGCGCGAGCGCGTGCACTTCCAGGGTCTGCCGTCCCGGATCTGCTGGCTGGGGCAGGGCGAACGGGCACGCTTCGGCCTGGCGCTGAACGACCTCGTGGCGAGCGGCGAGCTCTCGGCCCCGATCGTCATCGGCCGGGATCATCTCGACACCGGGTCGGTGGCCTCCCCGTTCCGCGAGACGGAGGCGATGAAGGACGGGTCGGACGCGGTGGCCGACTGGCCCATCCTGAACGCGCTCCTCAACACCGCGTCGGGAGCGAGTTGGGTCTCCTTCCACCACGGCGGCGGCGTCGGCATCGGCAACTCGCTGCACGCCGGCCAGGTCATCGTCGCGGACGGCACCCCGGAGATGGCGGTCCGCCTCGAGCGAGTGCTCACCAACGACCCGGGCCTCGGGGTCGCGCGGCACGCCGACGCCGGCTACGAAGAAGCTCGCGCGACCGCCCGCAAGCACGGCATCCGCCTCCCCATGCAGGCGTGAGCGCGGCCCCCGAACGGCGCCCGGGCGGGGGCGTCCTGCTCCTGTCGGGCGCCGACCAGGTCGTGCCGTGCACGACGGTCGACCCGGATGGCGTCCTGACCGGCGCGGCGGTGGCCATCGCCGGGGGCCGGATCTCGGAGGTCGGCGAGGCCGGGGACCTCCGCAGGCGTTTCCCGGACGCGACCGAGACGACCTTGGCGGGCGGCGTGCTGACGCCGGGCCTGGTCGACTCCCACACGCACGCCGTGTTCGGCCGAACCCGCGCCGACGAGTACGCGCTGCGCGCCTCGGGCGTCCCCTACATGGAGGTCGCCCGGCGGGGTGGAGGCATCAACGCGTCGGTGCGCGACCTCCGCTCGAGGTCCGAGGACGAGCTCGTCGACATCGCCCTCCCCCGTCTCAGAGAATGCTTCAGCTACGGCACTACGACCATCGAGATAAAGTCGGGTTACGGCCTCGATACCAGGTCCGAGCTTCGGACCCTCGCCGCCATCGACAGGATAGCCGGGGCGGTGCCGCAGCGGGTGGTGGCCACGTTCCTCGCCCACGAGGTGCCCCCCGAGCACGCCTCCGACCGCGGGCGCTACGTGGACCTGCTGGTCGAGGAGATGATTCCGGCCGCGGCCGAGCAGGGCGTCGCGCGCTTCTGCGACGTCTTCTGCGAGCCGGGCGTGTTCGACACCGAGCAAGCGCGCCGCATCCTGCTGCGCGGCCAGGAGCTGGGGCTCGAGGCCAAGCTGCACGCAGACGAGCTCGAGAACGGCGGCGGCGCGGAGCTGGCGGCGGAGTTGGGCGCGGCGAGCGCCGACCACCTCGGGGCGATCTCGCCCGCGGGCGTCGAAGCGCTCGCCGCCGCCGCCAGCGCCGACGAGCCCACGGTGGCCACGCTCCTGCCCGCCACCCTTCTCTTCCTGGGGCGCGGCGCCTACGCGCCGGCGCGAGCGCTCCTGGACGCGGGCGCCACGGTCGCGCTGGCGACCGACTTCAACCCCGGCTCCTCCCCCACCCCGGGGCTGCCGATCGTGCTGACACTGGCGTGCAGCCAGATGCACATGAGCCCGCTCGAGGCCCTCGTCGCGGCCACCTCCGGAGGGGCGGCGGCGCTGCGCCTGGACGACGGCATCGGCACCCTGGCGGAGGGCGCCCCCGCCGACCTCGTGTGGTGGCGCGTGCCCGACTATCGCGAGATTCCCTACCACGTGGGGGTGAACCGGGTGGGGCGCGTGTGGGTGGGTGGCGAGGTCGTGGTCGATCGGTCCGACGGGCGGGCCGCGACTTCCGCCGTCACCGCGTCGATCCGTTCGCGCTGATGGCGCCCACGGCCGGCGACCTCCCGCTCACCCTCGTCCCCGACCTCCTCTGGCTGGAGGGGCGCTTCCACGCCGGGCTCGCGGTGGACCTGGGCGCCGACGGCCGCATCGCGTCCGTGCGGGACGCTGCCCAGCGACGCGGGCGTCCCGGGGAGGTCCGCAGGCTGGCCGGCCGCGCGCTCCTACCCGGATTCGTGAACGCCCACTCGCACGCGTTCCAGCGCCTGCTTCGCGGGCGCACCCAGTGGCGTCCGCTCGACGAAGAGCGCTCGGATTTCTGGACCTGGCGCGAGGCCATGTACGACGTGGTGCTCGGCCTCGACGAGGCGGGCCTTGCCGCCGCGAGCCGCGCGTGCTTTCGGGAGATGCTGCGTGCGGGCTTCACCGCCGTAGGCGAGTTCCACTACGTGCACCGCCTGCGGGACGGGTCGCCCCCGGACCCGCCCGACCGCCTCGCGCGGGTCGTGGTGGATGCGGCGCGGGCGACGGGAATCCGGATCGTGCTGCTGCACGTCGCCTACGCCACGGGAGGCATCGGCGCCCCCCTCGAGGACCGGCAGCGGCGCTTCGCGACGCCGGATCTGGAGGGCTATCTGGAGGGGCTCGAGGATATCGCGGGGTCGTATGAGGGTGACACGGTCACCGTGGGTGCCGCGCCGCACAGCCTGCGCGCCGTGCCGCGCGACTGGCTCGCGCCGATCGCCGCCTGGTGCGAGCGGCGCGACGCACCGCTCCACATGCACGTCGCCGAGCAGCCCGCCGAGGTCGACGCCTGTCTGGCCGCCTACGGCGCCACCCCCCTGGCGACGCTCGAGGCGGAGGGCCTCCTGTCGCCTCGCTTCACCGCCGTGCACGCCACGCACATCGACGCCGCCGACGCCGAGCGCCTAGCCGGGTCCGGCGCGACGGTCTGCGCGTGCCCCACCACCGAGCGGGACCTCGCCGACGGCTTCCTCCCGCTGGAGCTGCTGCGGCCCGCGGGCGTGCCCATCGCGCTCGGCAGCGACAGCAACGCGGTGATCGACCCGTTCGAAGAGATGCGCTGCGTCGAGTATCACGAGCGGCTGCGCACCGGTCGCCGCGTCGTGGTCGCCGACCCGCTGCCGCGCTCGGACGGCGGCGCGCCGGACCGGGCGGCATGCGCGCCGCCGCTCCTGGCGATGGGGGCTCGCAACGGGGCGCGTGCGCTGGGCATCGACGCCGGGGCCATCGGGCCGGGCCTCCTCGCGGACCTGGTCGCGGTGGACCTCGACCACCCCACGCTCGACGGCCACGCCGCCGACACGCTGGCGTCGATGCTCGTGTTCGGCGCCCCGGCCGCCGTGGTGCGCGAGGTGTGGGTCGGGGGCCGGGAGATAGGGCGCGATCCCGGCTAGTCCTCGGCCGCGTGTGCAAGCGCAGAGCGCGACGGCGTCCCTCCCGTAGACACGCCACACTACGCGGGAGGACCCATGAGAATGCTCGCCCTCACACCCATCGCCCTGCTGCTCGGCGCCGGACTGCTCCTCGAAACGGTCATGGCGCCCGGCGCGGCTCCGTCGCCGGTACCGCGGACGGCGACATCGGCGGTGTTACCGGCGGGAGGGGCGCGCCCCATCGTCGTCACGGGCCGCGTAACCGATGCCTCCACCGGCTCGCCGCTCTCCGGCGTCGTGGTGTTCGTGGAAGGCACCGGCATCGGCACGCTCACGGACGATTCGGGCGCGTACGCGCTCTCGGTTCCCGACGCCTACCAGGGGCGCACCCTGCGCGTCCAGACGCAGCTCATCGGCTACGCGAGCGCGACGCAGCAGGTCCGCCTGGACGCCGGCGCCGCGCCCGTCCTCGACTTCGCCCTCTCGACGCAGGCCGCAGGCCTCGACGAGATCGCCGTGGAGGCGGAAGCGGTTCCGCAGGGGGCCGCGGATGCCGCGGCGCGTTCGCGCGAGCTGAGGGCCGCTCCGCCGGCGCTCTTCTCGGCGCAGCCTTCGCCGGGTGTCACCGGGCCCGACCGGCGCTACGCGCCGCCCACGGACCGCGAGGGCTATGCGCATATACAGGAAAACACCTTCCTCTCCGCGCGCGCCAACCCGCTCTCCACCTTCGCCATCGACGTCGACCGGGCGTCCTACGCGAACGTGCGCCGCTTCCTTCTCGGCCAGGGCCAGCTCCCGCCGGTGGACGCGGTGCGTATCGAGGAGCTGGTGAACTACTTTCCCTATGCGTATGCCGATCCGCGCGGACAGGACCCGTTCGCCGTGCACACCGACGTCGCGCCGGCGCCCTGGGCGCCGGAGCACCGGCTCCTGCGCGTGGCGCTGCGCGGCCGTCCGCTCGCCGACGAGAACCGCCCGCCCAGCAACCTCGTCTTCCTGATCGACGTCTCGGGCTCGATGCAATCGCCCGACAAGCTCCCGCTTCTGAAGCGCGCGTTCGGCATGCTCGCCGGCGAGCTGCGGCCCATCGACCGCGTCGCGATCGTCGTGTACGCAGGCGCCGCGGGCCTGGTGCTGCCCCCCACGACCGGGAATCGCAAGCAGACGATCCTCGAGGCTATCGACCGCCTCCAGGCAGGGGGGTCCACCGCCGGCGGCGCGGGCATCCGACTCGCCTACGACGTCGCTCGCAGGAGCCACATCGTGGGCGGCAACAACCGCGTCATCCTCGCCACCGACGGCGACTTCAACGTGGGGGCCTCGAGCGACGCCGAGATGGTGCGGCTCATCGAGGAGAAGCGCGAGCAGGGCACCTTCCTGACGGTACTCGGCTTCGGGACGGGCAACCTGCAGGACGCCAAGATGGAGCAGATCGCCGACCACGGGAACGGCAACTTCGCCTACATCGACAGCGACCTCGAGGCGCGTAAGGTCCTGGTGGCCGAAATGGGCGGCACGCTGCACACGATCGCCGAGGACGTGAAGATCCAGGTCGAGTTCAACCCGGCAGTGGTGCGCGGCTATCGGCTGATCGGCTACGAGAACCGGCTGCTGGCCGCCGAGGACTTCGATGACGATCGCAAGGACGCGGGCGAGCTGGGGGCGGGGCACACGGTCACGGCGCTGTACGAGGTCGTCCCGGTGGGCGCGCGTTCGCGCGTCGAGATCCGCGAGCCCGGGGAGCTCCGCTACGGCGAGCGCGAGCGCGGGGACGCGTCGGAAGACGCCGGCGTCACCGCGGAAGGCGGCCGACGGAGCGGCCCGGCCGGGCGCGAGTTGGCGTTCGTGAAGCTCCGGTACAAGCAACCGGAGGGCCGCACGAGCCGGCTCCTCACGCACCCCGTCCCGGACCGCACCCGGCGGGCGGGCGAGGATCTGCGCTTCGCGGCGTCGGTCGCCGTGTTCGGGATGCTGCTGCGGGAGTCGGAGTTCGCCGGGACCGCGAGCTGGGCGATGGCGCGGGACCTGGCTCGCGGCGCGCTGGGCGACGATCCGGACGGCTACCGGGCGGAGTTCCTGCGCATGATCGACGTCGCGGCGTCCCTCGAGGCCGACGACGCACCGCTGGCGGGCCGCGAGTAGGAGCCGGGCTCCGTCCGCCGATCCGACGCGGGCGGAGCCCCTCCGTTCCCCCCTCGAGCGCGCGGTGGCACGGCCCCTGCCCCGTCACCGCCGAAGCTCGGCGGGCCGCGGCTCACCGGGCCGCCCGGATGCGGCTGAGGCTCACCGTCGCCGCCACGATGATGGCGGCGCCGGCCACGAGCCAGGAACTGGGCACCTCCCCGAAGAACAGGAACCCCCACAGGGCGGAGAACACGATCGCCAGGTAGCTCGCCGCCGTCGCCCGCCCCGCCTTCTCCTTGCGCAACCCGATCGTCATGAACACCTGGCCGAGCTGCGTGGCGATCCCCACACCCACGAGCACCAGCCATTCCCGCGGCGTCGGCCAGAGGGCGGAGCCGGCGGCCAGCGGGATCGCGCCGACCGTCGCCACGGCGGAGAAGTAGAAGACGATCACCATGGTGTGGTCGGTCTCGCCCAGCTTGCGAACCGTCACGTAGGCCGCGGCACTGAAGATCGCGCCGAGCAGGCCGACAGCCACGGGGAGCAGGGGCAGCGCGGCGCCCCCGAAAAGGAAGCCGGGCCGCGCGGCCAGGAACACCCCGACGAGGCTGATCAGCACCAGCGCCGCCTCGCGGGCACGCAAGCGCTCCCCCAGCGCTGCCGCAGCGATGAGCGCGGCGAAGACGGGGTTCGTGTACTGGATCACCGTCGCATCGGCGAGAGGTAGGTGCACGACGGCGTAGTAGAAGGAGGTCAGCGCGACGAACCCCAGCGCGCCGCGCAGGAGGAGCAGCCCGCGGCGGTTCCCGCGCCAGGACAGGCCCGCCTGACGCAGGAG
>DATHRK010000098.1:0-18926 GCA_035465395.1 Longimicrobiales bacterium
GGGATCGGCTTCGGTCCGCCCATCGAGGACGGCTTCTACTACGACTTCGAGGTGGACGAGCCTTTCACCCCCGAAGAGCTCGAGACGATCGAAGAGCGCATGCGCGGCGTCGCGGCCCGCGACGACCCGTTCGAGCGTCGGGTCGTGACCGTCGAAGAGGCGCGGAAGCTGTTCGCGGACGACCCCCTCAAGCTGGAGCGGCTCGAGGAGTTCGGCGAGGACGAAGTCATCACGGTCTACACGAACGGGCCGTTCATCGACCTGTGCCGCGGGCCGCACGTGCCGAGCACCGCGCGCGTGAAGCACTTCAAGCTGCTGACCACCGCGGGCGCCTACTGGAGGGGCGACGAGAACCGCCAGATGCTCCAGCGGATCTACGGGACGGCCTGGTTCGACGAGAAGGACCTCGCGGCCTACCTGGAGCGGCTGGAGGAGGCCAAGCGTCGGGATCACCGCAAGCTGGGCAAGGAGCTCAGCCTCTTCAGCGTGCACGAGGAGGTGGGGCCGGGGCTGATCCACTGGCACCCCAAGGGCGGGCTGATCCGGCATACGGTGGAGGAGTTCCTCAAGCGCACGTTGCTCGAGCACGGCTACGACCTCGTCTACACGCCGCACATCTCGAGCGAGGCGCTCTACGAACGCAGCGGCCACCTGCCCACGTTCGAGGAGAACATGTTCGGCGCGCTGGACGTGGACGAGAGGCGCTACAGGGCGAAGCCCATGAACTGCCCGAACCACATCATGATCTACGCGTCGGAGCGGCGCTCCTACCGGGACCTGCCGATCCGCTACGCGGAGCTCGGCACGTGCTATCGCTACGAGCGCAGCGGCGTGCTGCATGGGATGATGCGCGTGCGGGGGTTCACGCAGGACGACGCCCACATCTTCTGCACCCCGGAACAGGTGGGCGGCGAGTTCCACCGGCTGCTCGATCTGGTCGAGTTGATGATGCGGACGTTCGGCTACAGCTACCGCCTCTTCCTCTCGACGCGCCCGGAGAAGGCGATCGGCGACCCCGAGGTCTACGACGCCGCCACCGAGCGCATCCGGGCCGTGCTCGAGGAGCGTGGCGTGGCGTACGAGGTCGAAGAGGGCGGCGGCGCCTTCTACGGCCCGAAGCTGGACGTGATGCTGGTCGACGCGCTCGGCCGCGGCTGGCAGGGGCCCACGCTACAGCTCGACTTCAACCTCCCGGAGCGCTTCGAGCTGGAGTACGTCGGGGCCGACAACGCGCCGCACCGCCCGGTGATGATCCACCGCACGCTGCTCGGCTCGATGGAGCGGTTCGTCGGCGGGCTCATCGAGCATTTCGCGGGCGCGTTCCCGCTCTGGCTCGCGCCGGAGCAGGTGCGCGTGCTTCCGATCACGGACGAACTGGCCGACGCGGCGAAGACCTGGGTCGATGAACTCAAGGCCGCCGGGATCCGCGCGACGCTGGACGACAGGTCCGAGACGCTGGGCTACAGGATCCGCGACGCGGAGACGCACAAGGTGCCGTACATGGCGGTGATCGGGGAGCGCGAGGCCGAGGCCGGCACGGTCGCCGTGCGCGCCCGTGGCGCGGGCCGGAAGCAGGAGGTGATGGCGCGCGACGACTTCCTCGAAGCGCTCCTCGCCGAGATCGCCGAACGACGCCTGCCGCCGGGATTTGCGGGGACCGACGAGGACGGTTGACACGTGCCTGGCGCGGGACTAGCCTTCACGCCGTGAAAGTCTAGCAAGCGAAGGCGGTTGCGTCCGCCTTCCACCTATCGGTCCGCGATGGCGGTACTGCCGGGTCCACGCGCGCCGCCCCGCGACCGGGGGCGGGGCTGGGCCCGCGAGCGCGGGTCCTTTTTTGTTGCATTAGCCGGAGGTGGCGCCATAGCCGTAGACAAACGCACCCGGGTCAACGATCAGATCCGGATCAGCCCCGTCCGTGTAGTGGACGAGAACGGGGAGCAGTTGGGGATCCTGGGCCTGGACGAGGCCAAGGCCGCCGCGGAAGACCGCGGCCTGGATCTGGTGGAGGTGGCGCCGATGGCGCGGCCTCCGGTGTGCCGGATCATGGACTACGGCAAGTTCAAGTACGAGGAGGCCAGGAAGGCGAGGGAGGCGCGCAAGAAGCAGCACACCACCCACGTCAAGGAAGTGAAGTTCCGACCTGGCATCGAAGAGCACGACTTCGCGTTCAAGGTCCGGCACGCGCGCCGGTTCCTCGAAGAAGGCGACAAGGTCAAGGCCACGATGATGTTCCGCGGGCGCCAGATGGCGCACCCGGAGCTCGGACGGGAAGTGCTCGATCGGGTGGCCGAGGCGGTGGAAGACGTCGGTAAGGTGGAAAGCGTGCCCTCCATGGAGGGCCGCTTCATGATCATGATTCTCGCGCCCCGCAGGTAGGCGGGGGCGGAGACGGAGGTAGCGGGATGCCGAAGATGAAGAGCAACCGGGCCGCGATGAAGCGCTTCAAGCGCACCGGCACCGGCAAGATCAAGCGCTACAAGGCCAACAAGAGCCACATCCTGACGAAGAAGACGGCGAAGCGGAAGCGCCACCTGCGCGCCTCGACGCTGGTCTCGGCGGCCGACGTCCGTCGCTGCCACCGGCTGCTCGGAGGCAAGTAGCCATGAGTCGCGTCACGAACGCGGTGCCTCGCCACCGCAAGAAGAAGCGGTACCTCAAGGCCGCGAAGGGCTACTGGGGGGCGCGCTCCAAGCTCTGGCGCATCGCCAAGAACGCCGTCGAGCGCGGCTGGCAGTACAGCTACCGCGATCGCAAGCAGAAGAAGAGGGTGTTCAGGCGCCTCTGGATCACGCGGATCAACGCCGCCGCGCGCGAGCACGACATGAGCTACTCGCGCTTCATGAACGGGCTCAAGCATTCGGGAATCGAGATCAACCGGAAGGTCCTGGCCGACCTGGCCGTGCGCGAGCCGGACGCGTTCGCCGAGTTGGTCGGGCAGGCCCGCGCCGGCCTGGAGTAGGCCCCCGCGCCGGACACCGGCGTACCGGCACGGGAGGCGAGACAGGGCCGGGGCAACCCGGCCCGTCGCGCATCCGGAGGGCACACAGCACACGGGGGAATGCCGTTGGCGATGGAAACCGGGTTGGATGTGGACGGGCTGCTGGAGCGGGCGGTGGAGGAGGTAGCGGCCGCGGCGTCCGAGGAGGAGCTCGAGGCGGCCCGCGTCCGCTGGCTGGGTCGCAAGGACGGTCGGCTAACGGCCGTTCTCAGGGGCTTGGGAACGCTCCCTCAGGAACGAAGGGGTGAGGTCGGCGCGGCGGCGAACCGCGCGAAGGCGGCTCTCGTGGCCGCGATCGAGCGGCGCCAGGCGGCGCTGACGGCGCCCGGCGCGGAGGGGCCCGGAGTCGATCTCACGCTGCCGGGCCGGCGCCGGTGGCGCGGGGCCTACCATCCCGTCACGATCGTGATCGACGAGATCTGCGACATCTTCCGCGGGCTGGGCTTCTCCCGCGTCCGCGGCCCCGAGGCGGAGACCGTCTGGCACAACTTCGAGGCGCTCAACACGCCCCTCGACCACCCCGCCGCCGACGAGCACGACACCATGTACCTGGGGCCGTGCACGGTCCTGCGCAGCCACACCTCGCCCGTGCAGATCCGCACCATGCAGGCCCACGACCCCCCGGTACGCATCGTCGTGCCGGGCATGTCCTACCGGCGTGACCCGTTCGACGCGTCGCACGCGCCCGCGTTCGAGCAGATCGAGGGACTGGCCGTCGACGAGGGCATCACCTTCGTGGAGTTCAAATGGACCCTGGCCGAGTTCGGGCGGCGCTTCTTCGGCGCCGACACCGAGACGCGCTTCCGGCCGTCCTACTTCCCGTTCACCGAGCCGAGCGCCGAGGTCGACGTCACGTGCATGATCTGTGATGCGGCCGGCTGCAGCGCCTGCAAGGGCACGGGCTGGGTGGAGATCATGGGCGCCGGCATGGTGGACCCGGCGGTGTTCGAGCAGGTCGGCTACGACCCCGAACGCTACACGGGCTTCGCGTTCGGCATGGGCCCCGCGCGCATCGCGATGCTGCGCTACGGCATTCCCGACATCCGCATGTTCTACGACTCGGACGCGCGCTTTCTCGAGCAGTTCGCGCGATGAACATCAGCTATCGCTGGCTTCGCGAGCTCGCTCCGGGCCTGGAGGGCGGACCCGAAGAGGTCGCCGATCGGTTAGCGCGGCTGGGCGCCCCGGCCGACTCGGCCACGCCCATCGGCGCGACGCTGGGCGACATCCTGGTCGCCCGCGTGGAGGCATCGGAGAAGCACCCCAACGCCGACCGCCTGACGCTCTGCCGGGTCGACGCCGGCACGGGCGAGACGCTCAGCGTGGTGTGCGGTGCGCCCAACGTACGCGCCGGCGCGCTGTACCCGTTCGCGCCGGTGGGGGCGACCCTGCCCGGGGGCGTCCGCATCCGCAAGGCGAAGATCCGCGGCGAGGTGAGCCAGGGGATGCTGTGCTCGGCGCGCGAGCTCGGCCTCGGCCACGATCACACCGGCATCCTGGAGCTGGACGGCGAGTTCGCGCCCGGCGCGTCGTTCGTCGAGGCCGCCGGCCTGGACGACACCCGCCTGGAGCTCGACATCACCGCGGACCGCCCCGACCTGCTCTCGCATCTCGGGGTCGCCCGGGCGCTGGAGGGCGTGGGCGGGGTCCGGATCGCGGCGCCTCCTGGCATGGAGTCGGCGCTCCTCGAAGACCCGGCCCTGGAGTCGGCGGGCGCCGAGGTGGAGAGCGGCGGCGTGCGTATCGCCATCGACGACCCCGAGGCGTGCTACCGCTTCCTGGGGGCCGTGATCGAAGGGGTCGAGGTCGGGCCCTCTCCGGCGTGGCTCGCGATGCGCCTCCGCGCCGTGGGGCTGCGGCCGATCAACAACGTGGTCGACATCACCAACTACGTCACCCACGAGCTCGGGCGGCCCATGCACGCCTACGACCTCGATCGGCTGGAAGGCGGCGAGATTCGCGTCCGCTGGGCCCGCGCGGGGGAGAAACTGCGCACGCTCGACGGCGTGGAGCGCACGCTCGAGGAGGGAATGCTGGTGATCGCCGACGCCGCGCGCGCGGTCGGCCTCGCGGGGGTCATGGGCGGCGAGGACACCGAGGTCGGTGACGACACGGGAACGGTGTTGCTGGAGCTCGCGCACTTCCGGCCCACCACCGTCCGCGCAACGCGGCGCGCGGCGCACCTCTCCACCGACGCGAGCTACCGTTTCGAGAGAGGCGTCGATCCGGACGAAGCCGAGCGCGCGCTCCGAAGGGCGCTGGCGATGATCGTGGCGTTGGCGGGTGGCCGGGTGCGCGGCGCCATCGGCGACGCCCATCCGACGCCGGCCGCCCGGCCGGAGGTCACGCTGCGGACGCCGCGCGCGAGCAGCCTGCTCGGCGTCCCGCTGGGCACGGAACGGGTGCGCGCGCTGCTGGCCCCGATCGGCCTGGAGATCGTGCGCTCCGCGGCCGAAGAGACGGTGTTTCGGGTGCCGGGCCATCGGCTCGCCGATCTGCGGCGCGAGGTGGACCTCATCGAAGAGGTCGCGCGCCACGCCGGCTACGACACCTTCCCCGAGGAGCGCCGCCCCATCCGCCCGACGGCGGTCCCGGATGCCCCCCTCTCGCTGCTCGAGGGCACGATCCGGGATCACTGGGTCGGGGACGGGTTCCTCGAAGCGCGCACGGCGGCGTTCGCTCCGGAGGCCGAGGGCGATGTCGCCCTGCTGAACCCGCTGTCGGCCGAGGAGAGCCGGCTGCGCCGATCGCTGCTGCCGGGCCTGGCGACCAGGTTGGCCTACAACCAGGCTCGCGGACGGCGGGACCTGCGGCTCTTCGAGATCGGCACCTGCTTCGCTCCGGCGCTGCCGGACGAGGAGCTGCCTCGCGAGACGACCCGCCTGGCGGCGATGGCGACGGGCGCGCGACGCCCGCCCCACTGGGAGTCGGCCGCGCCCGACTGGGACATCTGGGATGCGCGCGGGCTGCTGGAAACCACGGCAGAGCTGCTCCGCGTCGGGGGACGCGTCGTGCCGGCGCGCGAGGCCGGAGCCGGCAGCGACATCGAGGCCTCGCTGGGGGGCGGCGTGCTGGCCGAGGACGCCTCGGTCGCGCTCGTCTCGGACGCCGGCGAGCTGCTGGGCGTGGCCGGAACGGTGAGGCCGGAGGCGGCGGACGCCGCGCCGTGGTCCGCGCCGTGGATCGCCTTGGAGGTGTTGCTGCCGCCGGAGCCCGACGTCGCCCACCGACGGCGCCTGGAGGCCATCCCCGCCCACCCCGCGAGCGAGCGGGATCTCGCCCTGGTCGCGGCGAGCTCCGTGCCGTCCGCGCGCATCGCGGAGGCGATCCGGGACGCCGCGGGCGATGTGCTGGAATCGATCCGCCTCTTCGACGTCTACGAGGGCGAGGGGGTCGAGAAGGGGAAGCGCAGTCTGGCCTACCGGTTGCGATTTCAGGCGCCGGACCGCACGCTGACCGACGCGGAGGTGGACGCGGAGGTGAAGCGGGTGCTCGGACGCCTCGATGAGGAGCTGGATGTCCACCAGCGGACCTGAAGAACAGGGCTCACCGGACGGCTGGGAACGCCTCGAGGCCAGCGTGGAGGCGCTGCTGTCCCGCAACGACGCGCTCGTGGAGCGGGCGCGAGCCGCCGAGGCGCGGATCGTCGAGCTCGAATGGGAGCTCGAGGAGGCGCGTTCGGGGGCGGTCGGAGCGGGGGAGCTCCAGTCGGAGTTGGAGCATCTCCGCGGCCGCAACCGCCTTCTGGAGGACCGCATGGCCGAGGGCCGCGCGCGCGTCCGCCAGATCGCCGACCGACTCCGCCTGGCACGGGAGGGATGAGGATGCAGGGGGATCAGAGCCTGGAGCCCACGCAGCCGGAGCTGGAGTCCGAGAGAACGAGCGTCACCGTCCGCATCGGCGGCGAGGCCTACAATCTCCGGGTCATCACGACGCCCGACTACGCCCTCCGCTGCGCTGCGGCGGTGGATGAGGCCATGCAGGAGATCGTCAGCCGCGCGGCGCTCGTGGATGCGCACCGCGCCGCGATCCTTTCCGCGCTTTCGGTCGCGGACCGCATGTTCCGCGCGGAGGCCGAGGTGGAGGTCGAGCGCGAGCGGGGGGCCGAGCGTGCCGCCGCGCTGGCCGCGCGCATCGAGGCACGGCTGGCTCCGTCCTCCTGATGGAGCGCGCCCGCGTGGTCCTTCCGCGGCCTCACGCGCCCGTCTCCCTTTCGCGTCCCGACGACCTTCCGTAGCGCTCCCGAGCACCGCCTCGCGTAGCCGGTTGTGGACGCTCCGCCGGTTGCGACCCTTTCTTCGCACGCCCTAGTTTGGCGCCTCGGCCGGGCGGGAATGTCCCGAGCCGCAATCGTATCGAATGCCAGGGCCTTACGGGCCCTTATGGAGATTCTGCATGGACGGGTTGCCGATCGTCGCGGTGGCCCCGCTCGCCTTCCTGCTCGGTGCTCTCACCGCGTGGGTCATCGGGCGGATCGCACGAGCGCGGAGCGTCGGGTCCGCGCGCCAAGAGGCGGCGCGCATCGTGGAGCTCGCCGGGCAGGATGCCGACCGGCTGCGCAAGGACGCGGAGCTCGCCGGCAAAGAGGCCGTCTTCCGCTCCAAGGAGACCTGGGAGCGCGAAGAGGCGGAACGCCGGCGTGAGATCAAGGACGTCGAGGTCCGGCTGGAGGAGCGGCGCGCGACCCTCGATCGCCGTGAGGAGGCGCTCGGCGCGCGGGAGTCGGAGATCGCCGGCCAGGAGCACGCCCTGGCGGGCAAGCAGGACGCCCTGCGGGCCCAGATCGAGGATCTCGAGCGGCAACGCGCGAGCGCCCGCGAGCGTCTCGAGAAGATGGCGGGCCTTTCGGCCGACGAGGCCAAGAGGCAGCTCATCCAGGAGTTCGAGGAGGAGGCCCGCGCGGAGGCCGCGAACCAGGTGCGCGAGATCCGCGAGGCCGCCCGGCGCGATGCCGAACGCGAGGCCCGCAACATCATCGCGCTCGCCATCCAGCGGATCGCCGCCGACCACACCGCCGAGAGCACGGTCAGCGTGGTCAGCCTTCCCTCGGACGAGATGAAGGGCCGCATCATCGGCCGCGAGGGCCGCAACATTCGCGCGTTCGAGCAGGCGACGGGGATCGACGTCATCATCGACGACACCCCGGAGGCGGTGATCCTGTCGGGATTCGATCCCATCCGGCGCGAGACCGCCCGCATCAGCCTCGAGAAGCTCATCACCGACGGCCGCATCCATCCCGGCCGCATCGAAGAGGTCGTCTCCAAGAGCCGCAAGGAGGTGGACGAGGCGATGGTCGAGGCGGCCGAAGAAATCCTGTACGAGCTCGGCGTCCACGGCGTCCATCCCGAGATCGTCAAGGTGCTGGGGCGGCTCCGCTACCGGACGTCCTACGGCCAGAACCAGCTCCTCCACTCCAAGGAGGTGGCGATCGTCGCCGGCAACATGGCCATGGAGATGGGACTCGATGCCACGCTCGCGCGGCGGATGGGCCTGCTACACGACGTCGGCAAGGGGCTCACGCACGACCACGAGGGCACCCACGTCGAGCTGGGCTATTCGCTGTGCGAGCGGCACGGCGAGCCGGACCAGGTGCTGAACGCGATCCGCGCGCACCACGACGAGGAGCCGCACCGCTACCCCGAGACGTTCCTCGTGACGGCCGCCGACGCGATCAGCGGCGCTCGGCCTGGCGCGCGCCGGGAGATGTTCGAGACCTACGTGAAGCGGCTCGAGAAGCTGGAGGCGATCGCTCAGGGGTTCGAGGGCGTGGAACGCTGCTTCGCGATTCAGGCGGGGCGCGAGATCCGGGTGATGGTCGATCCCGAGAACGTCACCGACGAGGCCATGGCGCGCCTGAGCGACCAGGTGGCCCGACGGCTCGAGGAGGAGCTCCAGTACCCCGGCCAGATCAAGGTCGTGGTAATTCGCGAAACACGCGCGGTCGACTTCGCGCGCTGACCGACGAACACAACCGACGACGCAATGCGCATCATCAGCGGAAAAGACCTCAGCGACACCATGCGGGCGGAGATCGCCGAAGAGGCGGCGGCGTTCCGTGCGGAAACCGGCGTCCGGCCCGGACTCGTGACGGTGCTCGTCGGCGAGGATCCGGCCAGCCAGCTCTACGTGCGGATGAAGGGCAAGGCCGCCGACAAGGCCGGCTTCATGTCGCGCAACATGGTCCTCCCGCCGTCCACGACGGAGGAGGAGCTGCTGGGCGTGATCGCCGGGCTGAACGCCGACCCGGAGGTCCACGGTATCCTCGTGCAGCTCCCGCTCCCGGATCACATCGCCGAGGCGGCGGTGATCGACGCCATTTCGCCGGACAAGGACGTGGACGGCTTCCACGCCGTGAACACCGGCAGGCTGTCCGCAGGGGACAGGGACGTGCTGGCCCCGTGCACGCCGGCCGGGGTGGTCGAGATGCTCGTCCGCTCGGGCTACGACCCGGCGGGGAAGCACGTCGTCGTGGTGGGCCGCTCCAACATCGTCGGCAAGCCGCTGTCGCAACTCCTGCTGCGCCGCGGGCGAGGCGGCGACGCGACGGTCACGGTCGCGCACAGCAAGACTCGGGACCTGGGCGCGCTCACGCGCCTGGCCGACATCCTGGTCGCCGCCGTCGGACGCGCCGAGCTCATCACCGCCGACATGGTCAAGCCCGGCGCGGTGGTCATCGACGTGGGCGTGAACCGGGTCGACGACCCGACCCGCGAGAAGGGCTACCGCGTCGTGGGCGACGTGGCCTTCGACGAGGTGTCGGAGGTCGCCGAGGCGATCACGCCCGTGCCGGGCGGCGTGGGGCCGATGACGATCACCATGCTGCTGGCCAACACGCTGGAAGCGGCGCGGCGGCTGCACGCCGCCGCGGAAGCCGCGTGACCCTCGACCTCTTCGGTCCGACGCGTCGGCGGGGCCGCCCTCCGCCCGACGCCGCGGCGGGCGTCGTGCCGGGCCGCAGCCGGGAGGCGCCGCTGACCCCGTCCACGCTGAACTCGCTCGCGCGCGAGGTCCTCGAAACGGGCTTTCCCGCCCTCTGGGTCGGCGGCGAGGTCTCCGATTGGCACCGCGCGGCCTCCGGTCACTGTTACTTCTCCCTGCGCGACGCGCGCGCCCGGCTGCCCTGCGTGATGTTCGCGACCCAGGCGCGGGCGTTGCCGGCCGACCCCGAGGACGGCATGGAGGTGCGGGCCTTCGGCGCGTTGACGCTCTACGAGGCGCGGGGCTCCTTCCAATTGCGGGTGGAGGCGCTGGAGGCCGCAGGGAGGGACGGACTGTGGCGGCTCGCGTTCGAGCGCCTGCGCAAACGGCTGCACGCCGAAGGCCTACTCGCGGTCACACGGAAGCGGCCCCTGCCGCGCTGCCCCGCCGCGATCGGCGTCGTGACATCGCCGCTCGGAGCGGCCCTGCACGACGTCCTGCGCGTCGTCGAGGCACGCGCCCCCTGGACCCGCGTGGTGATCGCACCGGCGAGGGTGCAAGGCGAGGGGGCGGCGGCCGCGATCGCCCAGGCGCTGGGCGCGGTGGGCCGCGCGCCGGGTGTGGAGGTGGTGATCGTCGGCCGCGGCGGCGGATCGACCGAGGACCTGCACGCCTTCAACGAGGAGATCGTCGCCCGCGCCATCGCCGCGTGTCCGGTGCCCGTGGTGAGCGCGGTGGGCCACGAGGTGGACATCACCATAGCCGACCTCGTGGCCGATGTACGCGCGCCGACGCCTTCGGCGGCAGGCGAGATCGTGGTCCCCGATCGCGTCGCCCTGGAGCGCGAGCTGGACGACGCAACGCGACACCTGGTGCGCGCCCTGCGCGGGCACGTGGACAACCGCCGCTGGCGGCTCGAGCGCTCGGTCGCGCGTTTCTCGGCCTCCGGGCGCGCACGCGTGGCCAGCCGCGGCCAGAAGCTGACCCGCCTCACGGCGCAGCTCGAGGCGCTTTCACCGCTGGCCGCGCTGGGCCGCGGCTTCGCGGTCCCGTACGACGAGGGCGGGGAGGTCCTGCGCAGCGTCGCCGACTTCACCCCGGGCAGGCAGTTCGCGCTGCGCGTGGTGGACGGCACTGCCGCCTGTCGCGTCGAGGAAGCCGGTGCCTGAGGGGCCGAGGGACCAGGAAGAGCCGGGGCTCGACCGCCGGCTCGAACGGCTCGAACAGGTCGTGCGCGAGCTGGAGCGGGAGGACCTGGACCTGGAGGCCGCGCTCCGGCTCTTCGAGGAGGGCGTCGGGCACGTCCGGGCCGCGAGAGAGGCGCTGGCGCGCTCCGAGCTGGCGATCGAGCGACTGGTTGCCGAGGTGGCCGGCGACGACCCCGAAGCCGGCCGCACCGCGCCGTGACCGTGGCCGCGCCGGCGCTGGATCTGGATGCATACCTGGCCACGGAAGCCGGGCGGGTGGACCGGGCTCTGTCGGCCGTTCTGCGCGGGTGGCTCGGCCGTCCGGCGGGGACGATCGACGCGGTCATCCGCTACGGCACGATGTGGGGCGGCAAGCGTCTGCGCCCGACCGTCTGCGTGAGCGTGCATCGTGCGCTCACGGGTGACGCCCCCGGCGCGCTGTACGAGGTCGCGGCGGCTCTGGAGTTGGTGCACGCGTATTCGCTGATGCACGACGACCTGCCGTGCATGGACGACGATGACACGCGGCGCGGACGCCCTTCCACCCATCGTGCGTTCGGTGCGGCGCAGGCGTTGCTTGGCGGCGCCGCGCTCATCCCCATCGCCGGAGCGACGGCCGTGCGAGGGGCAGCCCGCCTGGGCCTGGACGACGACGCGGCTGCCGCCATCGCGGGCGCGCTCGCCCGGGCCGGCGGCGGCGGCGGCATGGTGGGCGGCCAGATGCTCGACCTTCTGGCGGAGGGCGTGGCCACCGAGCTGGGCGACCTGCGGACGATTCACGCCCTCAAGACCGGCGCTCTGTTCGCGGCGGCCGCCGAGGTCGGGGCCCTGGCCGCGCGCGCGCCCGAGCGTTCGGTACGCGCGTGCGCAGCGTACGGCGCCCACCTGGGCCTCGCGTTCCAGATCGCCGACGACGTGCTGGAGGCCTCCTCCGACGCCGCCGTGCTGGGCAAGCCCGTGGACGGCGACGCGCGGCTGGCCAAATCCACCGTGCCCTCGCGGGCGGGCCTGGAGACCGCCCGGGAGCTCGCGAGCGCGGAATCTCGCCGCGCCCGCGAGGCGCTGGCCGCGGAGGGCATCGAGAGCGACGTGCTCGCCGCGCTGGCGGACTACGCCGTGGCGCGCGACCGATGAGCGAGCGCCCGGCGCCGGAGGTGATCGGCGTGGTCGGCCACCCACGCTACGCGGGCATGTCCGGGACCGTCGGCGCCCTCGGCGCGTTCGCGAACGAGCGCGGACTGACGCTCCAGGCGGAGGAGGATCTGCTCGGCCTCCTGCCCGGGGCTGCTCCCTTAGAGCCCGCGAGCCTCGACCTCCTGGTCACGCTGGGCGGCGACGGCACGCTGCTGCGCGGTGCGCGGCTCGTCGCCGGCCGGTCCACCCTCGTGCTCGGCGTCAACCTCGGCCACCTCGGCTTCCTCACGTCCATCGCGCCGGAGCGGCTGGGCGAGGCGCTCGACGCGGTGTTGGCGGGCGACTACTGGGTGGACCGCAGGGCGACCCTCCAGGCCGAGGTGGAAGGCGTGCCCGGCCGCACCTTCACCGCCCTGAACGACGTGGTCGTCCACCTCTCGGGCATGGCGCGGCTCATCCGGCTGGCGCTCCACGTGGGGGAAGGCGATGCGCGCGAGCACGTCGGCACCTACAGCGCCGATGGCCTCATCCTCGCCACGCCCACCGGCTCGACCGCGTACTCGCTGTCGGCCGGCGGCCCCATCGTGTCGCCGGGGATGGAGTGCATCCTCGCGACGCCGATCAACCCCCATTCCCTGACCGTCCGTCCTCTGGTGATCGCGGCGTCGACGCAGGTGTCGATCTCGCTCCTGCCGCCGCACCGCGAGGCCATCCTAACCGTGGATGGCCAGCAGAGCGTCCCGGTGCAAGACGGGCGCAGCGTCCGCGTGCGCAGCGGGACCGCACCGGTCCACCTAGTGCGATTCCCGGGGCAGAGCTTCTTCGCGACGCTGCGGGAGAAGATGCACTGGGCCACGCCGCAGCAGGGGGCGGCCCCGGAGTCCGGTCCGACCATGGACGCGCGCGCGCGGGAAGACGAGGCTGGAGCGTGATCCTCGAGCTGCGTATCGAGAACCTGTCGCTCATCGAGCGGGCGTCGATCCGGCTCGGGCCCGGCTTCAACGCGCTGACGGGCGAGACCGGGGCGGGGAAGTCGATCATCGTCGGCGCACTCTCGCTCCTGCTCGGGGAGCGGGCGTCGGCTTCGACGGTGCGCCCCGGCGCCGAGCGCGCGACGGTGGAAGGCGTCTTCGACGTGACGGGCCACCGCGAAGTCCTGGCTCTGCTGGAGGAGCAGGGCATCGGCGCCGAGGACGGCCTCTTGATCCTCCGGCGGGAGGTGGCCGCCGAAGGGCGGAACCGCGCCTGGGCCAATGGCTCGGCCTCCACCGCCGCCGTGGTGGGCGAGCTGGGGCGGCTGTTGGTCGACCTGCACGGCCAGCACGACCACCAGTCGCTACTGCGGGCGTCCGAACAGCGCGCCATCCTGGACGCGTTCGGTGGCGCCCAGCCTCTGGTGGCGCGGGTGCGCGAGGCCTACGAGCGCCGCGCGTCGCTCGCGGCACGACTGTCCGAGCTGGACGCGGCGCGGGAGCGCCGGGACGCGCGCGTCGCCGAGCTGCGGGCGATCATCGAAGACATCGAGGAAGCGGGGCCCGTAGAGGGCGAGGACGCCGCTCTCGAGGCGGAGGCGCGCCGCCTGGAGAACGCCGAAGAGCTGGCGGCGTTGGCGGCCGGCGTCCACGACGCGTTGTACGCAGCCGACGATGCGCTGCTGACGCGCCTGGCCGAGCAGCGCCGGGCGTTGGCCCGGCTGCAGGTCTTCGATCCCGAGCGGGAAGAGGACGCGCGGGCCCTGGACGACGCGTACTACGCGATCGAGGAGCTCGCGCGCAGGGTCGGGGACTACGCATCTCGGGTCGAGCACGACCCGGGACGGCTGGAGGAGATCCGCGTGCGCAAGGACCTCCTCTACCGCCTGCGCAGGCGCTACGACGCCGAGTCGTCCGACGCGCTCGCCGTGCTGGCGGCGGAGGCCCGCTCGGAGCTGGAGGCGTTGGCGGGGATGGACGCCCGCCGGGACCGCCTGGCCGCCGATCACGCCGGGGCGGAGGAGGCTCTCGCCGAAGCCGCCGGGGTCGTGACCGGTGCGCGGGGCGAGGCGGCCGCGGCGCTCGAGCGGGCGCTCGCGTCGATCCTACCCTCGCTCGGGCTCACGGGCGGCTTCCACGTGCGCCTGGAGCCCGGCGACGCGATCGGCCCCCACGGGGCCGAGCGGGTGGCGTTCCTGTTCGCCCCGAACGCCGGCTTCGACGCGCTGCCTCTCTCCAAAATCGCATCCGGAGGCGAGCTGTCGCGGGTGATGCTGGCGCTCAAGACGGTGCTCGCCGAGGTGGACCGCGTGCCGTCTCTGGCGTTCGACGAGGTCGACGCCGGCGTGGGCGGCGAAGTCGCCGTCCGGATCGCGCACGCGCTGCGCGAGGTCGCGGGGCGCCACCAGGTGCTGGTGGTGACCCACCTGCCCCAGATCGCGGCGCGCGCCGAGCACCACGTTCGCGTGGAGAAGGACGTCCGCGAAGGCACCACGCTCACGCGCGTGGAGCCGCTGGAGGGCGACGCGCGCGTGCGCGAGCTGGCGCGCATGCTCGGCAGCGCCGAAGGCCGGGAGAGCCTGCGCCACGCCGAGGCGTTGCTGGCTGGAGATTCGGTCCCGGCGGCGCCGACCGGACCGGCGACGGAAGAGCAGCGGGAGTTGGCCTCGCCGTCTTGACCCTTTTCCGGGCCTGCGGTAGGATTTCGGCCCCCGCGCGGGCATAGCTCAGTTGGTAGAGCGTCTGCTTGCCATGCAGAAGGTCGCCGGTTCGAGTCCGGTTGCCCGCTTGTGGTTCCCCCTCCCACGCTGCCCTCCGGGGAATCGCGTGGGCGGGGCGTCGGGCCCGTAGCCAAGTGGTAAGGCAGAGGTCTGCAAAACCTCTATTCGGCGGTTCGAATCCGCCCGGGCCCTCTAGGCAGCACCAGACGCGGCGACCTTCCGGGTCGCCGCGCTGGCAGGTGGCGCAGACTGCGCCACCTCAGAGAATGATCCGCACCCCTCCCAGGTCCTCCACCCGGTGTGGGAAGCGGTCCCCCGGAGTGCCGATGAACATCGCGTTCTTGGGCACCCCGAGCCGCCGGGACAGCCGCTCGATCAGCTCGGGTCCGAAGGCTCCGCGCACGGCGAGGAAGTCGATCTTGAGCTGCGGGTAGAGGTGGTCGATCGTCGCCAACTGCCCGGCGATGCCCTGGGGGATCTCCCCCTCCTCCTCGTACGCGTGGACGACCTTCAGGTTGTGCGTCTGTTCGTTCTTGAGGACGTACAAGGCCGCCCGATTGAGGATGGAAATGTCGTCGCCCTTGGTGAAGTAGACGACCTCCTGGCCGCTGATCTCTTCGATCTTGCCGTAGACCGTCTTGCGCACCCAGTCGTTCACCGCGGTCACCCGGTCCACCACCGCGCGGGAAAGCGAGAGGAGCACGCGGAGCAGCTCCACCCGCAGGAACATCACCGCCACCACCGCCAGGCCGATGACGTAGTAGACGGAGAACACGCGCACGTTGCCGGGGTCAAGGAAGACGTTGCCGATGATCCCGACCATCACCGCGGCGAGCGCCAGCAACACGGCCGGCCAGGCCGCCTGCACCGCGCGCGGCAGGCGGCCGCGGGTCTTCTTGAGGAGCATGTTGCCGATGGCGTAGAGCGCCATCACGCTTAGGAACGACAGCGTGTAGACGCCCGCCAGGCGTCCTATGTCGCCCTCGGTCACGAAGAGGATCGAGGTGCACAGCCCGAAGAACCCGAGGATAATCCAGTGGTTGGTCTTCCTGAAGCGGTTCTCGGCGAGTAGCACCTGCGGGAGGCACCGGTCCAGCGCCATGCGCCGTACCAGCCCTGTCACCCCGACGTAGCTGGTCAGCACCGCGCCGGACAGCACGAGCACGGCGTCGAGGCTCACCCACCAGCCCAGGGCGGGACCGAGGGAGAGTGTGCCCATGCGCGCGAGCAGGTCCTGCGGCACTCCCTGGATCACCGCCAGCGGGAGCAGCCCGAGCGCCAGGAGCGCCATCAGCGGATTGAACACCGAGACCGCGACCCACATGTTCCGTAATGTCTTCGGGAAGACCCCCGCCTGCTGTTCCTCGATGAAGTTGGCCGAGCTCTCGAACCCGCTGATCCCCAACATCGCCGCCGCGAACCCGAAGAAGAGCGCCCCGCCGATTCCGCGCGCCGGCGGGATGGCCCAGTTGGCGGCCAGCACGGACGGGTCACGCACCACCGCGATCCCAGCCGCCACGGCGAGCACGGTGAGCGTGGCCATGTGCAGCACGAAAATCCCGAGCGCGACCACCGCGGATTCGGTGATGCCCACGAGGTTCAGCACGGCGAATACGCCGAGCACGCCCACGGTCGCGGGAATGATGTCGAGCCCCGCGACGAGGTTGTGCGCGTAGTGCATCGCCTCGTTGGCGCTGATCACCGCGGTGGCGATGTAGGACAGCAGCGTAAGCACGGCGGCCGCGGCGGCGATGCGTTTGCCGGTGGTGTTCAGCAGGACCGTGTAGCTGCCGCCGTTGAGGGGCAGCGCGCTGCCGACCTCGGCGTAGATGCGGCGGTAGAGGTACAGCACCCCGGCCACGATCAGCAGAACGATCGGCGCAAGCGCGCCCGCCTGGGCGGCGCACAGCGCCGATACGTAGAGCACGCTCGAGGTGATGTCGTTGCCGCAGATGGCCGTCGCCCGCCACGTACCGAGGGTGTGTTTGCGCGGCTGGTCGAGCCGGGTGACCGTCGTCGGTCCCTGGTCGAGATCGGTGATCCTTGCCGCCTTGCCCCACCCCGCGAAGTCCCACGGCTCCGGCGTGCTCACGGTGGCCGGCATCGACTCTCTCGTCCCTTATGTCGGTTGGCAGATCGCCCCGGGGCGACGCTTCGCCCTCAGGCGAGCGTAGCGCGTGGCAATTCACAAGCCACAGGCGAACGAGCCCGGACTGCTTCACCGGCGCACGCCGGGAGGAGTGGGTGAGGAGGTAGACACGAATTGGGGGGGCCGTACTGCCGACTCCCGGGCCCCCGCAATCCGGGGACCAGCCCGCTGGCAGCGTGACCTGAATGGCATCGTCTCCGCCCCGGAGGCGCGGGAGGACCACGTGGCCCTGATCCGTCACGTCGAGCCCCTAAGGATGTATTACGCAGGGCTAGCTCAGGTGGCCGACTCGGTTAGTGGATCGGAGGAAGGTGCTTCGGTTTGGCTTGCCATGCTCGCGAGGGAGGGGCTTGCCACCTGGAGCTACGCCGTCGATGCGTTGGATATCGGCCGCGCGCGGGTTGCTAAGCGTGTGAGGGCGTCGGGCGTAGACGCTCGAGTTAGGACGACTGAATGCGAGGACCTAGATCTAGATTAAGAAGCTGTACCATTGGACACACATCTGGACACGTCGGCGTGGTAATGCCGAGTAAGAGGGGACAAAGCGGACTGCCCGACCCGACACTTTTGCCAAGAATCGCCAGACGAGGCGAGTAGTTGCCAGCGGGGTGCCCAAACTGCAAAACCTCTATTCGGCGGTTCGAATCCGCCCGGGCCCCACCGCGTGGCGCGCGTCCCGGGGAGCAGGGAGCAGGTCCGCGCCGCCGCCGCCAACGCCCGGGCCATCACGGGCTAACGTTCAAGTCGCGCGGACAGGCGCGTGATGCGCTGCCGGATCCGCTCCTTCTGCTCTTCCGAAAGCAGGGGCGACTCGGTGAGGCCTTTGGCCCGTTCCACGAGGTCGCGCACGGCGCCCTCATGGCCCTCGCCTTCGGCGATGGTCGCTGCGTCCAGGTAGGCCCTGGCGGCACGCACCAGGTCCCCCGAGGCCTCCGCCCGGTCGCCCGCGGCCTCCAGGACCTCGCGGGCGCGCATCGGCAGGTCTGCGGCGTAGAACAGGTTCGCCGCAACGATCATCAAATCGACCGCGCTCGGATCGGCCGCGGGGCGCAGCTCGGCCTCCTCCACGAAGAGCCGGCCCACCGCCTCCCACTCACCCTGCGCGCGCAGCGCGTCCGCCAACCGGAGGGCGCGCTCGGCCTGCCCCCGCAGCGCCTCGTCGTGGAGGGAGTCGGCGCGAGCGACGTTGACCGCGAGGGCCTCGCCGGAACGGGCGCGCCGCAGACGCCGCAGGATGTGCTCGCGCTGCGGGTCCGACAGCAGGGGCGAAGCGGCCAGCATCTCGGCGTTCGTGCCCAGTCGCTGCACCGCATCATCGTCTTCCAGGGCTTCGGCCACGAAGGCCGCGTCGAGGTACGCCTGGGCGGCGCGTTCGATGTCGCCCAGCGAACGGGCGCGCTCGGCGGCCTCCTCCAGGGTCTCCATGGCCTCGTCCTGCTGACCCGCGGCGTTGAGGAGGTGACCCGCCAGGATCAGGTCGCCGATCGCGGTGACGTCGGTGCTCCTGCGGTAGAGGGCCGCGTCCTTGTAGGCGATCGCGGCTTGGTAGAACGTCTCCGGGTCGGCCTGCAGCCGAAGGGCCCGGTGACGGATCGAGTCCGCGTGGGCCAGCGAGTCGGAAACGGCGCGCTGCGCGGACACGCCGGGCGGCGCGCCCACGGCGGCGAGGAGCAGGACGGCGGACGCGATCCGAGCGATGGGCTTCATGCGCGACCTCCCTGAGGGCGGGACGTCTCGGCGTCGTCAGCGCGGGCCAGGTGCCGCCGCCGGTCCGCGCGCGACGGCACCCTCCCCACTGCCAAGCGGCGCAACACCGTCAGAATACACCCTGTGGTTCGCTTTACG
>DATHRK010000099.1:0-2114 GCA_035465395.1 Longimicrobiales bacterium
CTCGGGCCGCTGCTGCGCGCCGCGGTCGGCGACACGATCGTCGTCCACTTCCGCAACAACCTGCCGTTCCCGGCCAGCGTGCACCCGCACGGCGTGTTCTACGACAAGGCGTCCGAGGGCGCCCCGTCGGCCGACGGGACGGACGACGCGCAGCGCGGCGACGACGCGGTGCCGCCGGGCGGCTCGTACACGTACGTCTGGCCCGTGCCGGAGCGGGCGGGGCCGGCCGAGCACGACCCGAGTTCGATTCTCTGGATGTACCACTCGCACGTGAACGAGGACGCCGACGTCAACGCCGGGCTGATGGGCCCGATGATCGTCACGCGCCGCGAGGCTGCCGGGCCCGATCTCGCGCCGCGCGACGTCGACCGCGAGTTCGTCGTCGCGTTCACCGAATACGACGAGAACGTGAGCCACTTCCTCGAGCACAACATCGGGGCTTACGCGGGCGACCCGGTCAGCGTCCCGCGCGAGGAGATGTTCTTCTGGACGCCGTTCGGCGGCTCGAACTTCATGGAGTCGATGAACGGCTATTCCTACGGGCACCTGCCGGGCCTGACGATGCGCGAGGGCGACCGGGTGCGCTGGTACCTGATGGCGAACACGAACTTCGAGATCCACGCGCCGCACTGGCACGGCAACGTCGTCACGCTGAACGGGATGCGGACCGACGTCACGGCCCTGATGACGATGGGGATGCAGATCGCCGACATGGTGCCCGACAACCCCGGGAAGTGGATGTTCCACTGCCACGTGAACGTCCACCTGGTGGCCGGCATGCAATCGTTCTTCGAGGTGCTGCCGCGCGAGGACGCCGACGTGGCGGAAGGCGCGGGAACGTAGAAACGTAGATCGGAGGGACCGCAGGGTCGGACGACGTGAGCGCCCGAAGGCCGCTCTGTCACTGCGGTCCCTTCTAGTTGTACACATGTACACATAGAGGAGACCGACGCGATGGCGAGACCCACGATCGACCGCCGCGACTTCCTTCGCACCGGTGCGCTCGCCACCGGCGCCGGCACCTTCCTTCCCTTCCTGCCCCCGCCGCGCGGCTACCTGCGCGAGCCGCTCGCCCCGCGCCGACCCGGCGCGAGCTCGCAGCGGGTGGTCGTCGTGGGCGCCGGGCTCGCGGGGCTCGCCGCCGCGCACGAGCTGGTGCGGGCGGGCCACGACGTCACGGTCATCGAGGCGCGCAGCCGGGCGGGCGGCCGGGTGCACACGCTGCGGCAGCCGTTCGCCGACGACCTGTACGCGGAGGCGGGGGCGATGTTCGCGGGAGGACCGCACGTCGTGCGCTATGCGGAGGAACTCGGCATCGACTTCGTGCCGCCCTCGACCGGCGGCTCCGGCAACTTCCTGTTCGTCGTGGGGGGCGAACGGCTGCCGATCGCCCGCGGGCCGGACGCCGCCAGTCCGAACTGGCCGCTCGACCTCACGCCCGCCGAGCGCCAGTTGGGGCTGGGCGGCATGTGGCGCGAGTACGCGATGGGCGCCGTCCCCGAGATCGGCAATCCGCTCGCGCCCGACTGGCCGCCCGAGGAGCTCCGCGCCTACGACGACATGTCCTTCACCGACTACCTTTCCAACCGCGGCGCCTCGCCCGCGGCGATCGCGCTCCTTCGGCTCGACGTGCTCGACATGTACGGCCAGGGATTCGAGTCGATGTCGGCCCTCGCCTTCCTCCGCGACTGGGCGGCACGCCGGCACATGGGAGCGGGCGGGCCGGGCGGCGTGATCCCCGGCGGCACCGACCGCCTGCCGGAGGCGTTCGCGGGGAAGCTGGCCGACCGCATCCACTACGGCACCGAGGCGCTCCGGCTCGAGCAGGACGACCGCGGCGTGCGGGTCGTGTGCCGTCGCGGCGGCCGGACGGAGACGATCGAGGCGGACCGCATGGTCTGCACGCTGCCCTTCCCGGTGCTGCGCACCCTCGAGATCGCGCCCGCGCTCCCGGCCGACAAGCGCCGGGCGATCGACACCCTCCCGTACTCGACCATCACCCGCGTCTACGTGCAGGTCGCCCGCCGGTTCTGGGAGGACGAGGGCCTCAACGGCGCCGCCTACTCCGACGGCGCCGTGCCGCGCGTCCTCACCCAGCCGATGGGGCGCCGCAC
>DATHRK010000100.1:0-9557 GCA_035465395.1 Longimicrobiales bacterium
ACGTCGCCGTCGAGGTAGATCGCGCGGCCCCGCAGGAAGGTCGCGACGACCCGCCCCCGCAGTCGGGCGCCCGCGTACGGCGTGACCGGGTGCTTCTGGAGCAGGGTCTCGGGATCGACGGGAGTATCGTCCCCGGGCCGGAACACGACAAGGTCGGCGTCGAGGCCCGGCGCGATCGCGCCCTTCCGCCCGGCGAGCCCCGCCATGGCCGCGGGGGCGCGGCTCATCCAGCCCGCGACCCGCTCCGGCCCGACCCCGCGCGAGAGCGCGCCCGTCCACACGACGCGCAGCGCGAGCTCGAGGGAGGCGATGCCGCCCCAGGCATCCAGGAAGTCCCCGTCGGCCAGCCGCTTCATGCCCGGCACGCACGGCGAATGGTCGCTCGCGATCAGGTCCAGCCGTCCGTTCAGGAGTCCGTCCCAGAGCGCCTCGCGCTCCGACGCCGAGCGGATCGGCGGGGCGCACTTGTACTGCGTCGCGCCGTCGGGCACCTCCTCGGCGGCGAAATGGAGGTAGTGCGGGCAGGTCTCCGCGCTGATGGGCACCGACGCGGCCCGCGCGGCCGCGAGCACGGGCAGCGCCTCCCCGGTCGCCACGTGGACGATGTGGACCCGGCAGCCGTGCTCGGCGGCGAGGGCGGCCATCCGGGCGATCGCGGCCACCTCGGCCTTGCCCGGCCGCGTGCCCAGGTACGTCGCGTACTCGCGAGGGTCCGGTGGCCGGCGCGCGTCCAGGGCGCGCGCGGTCGCCGCCAGCACGGCGCCCTGCGCCTCCGCGTGCACCAGCAGCGGCGCGCCCAGCCGCGCCAGGATGGGCATCGCGCGCGCGAGGTCGGCGTCGCCGACGTGAGGGAAGTTCATCGCGCCGGACGGCACGAGGAAGCACTTGAAGCCAAGCACGCCGGCGTCCCAGAGCGGCTCGAGCTCGTCCTCGTTGCCGGGCACGACGCCGCCCCAGAAGCCTACGTCGACGCGGACCGCGCCTTCGGCCGCCGCGCGCTTCACCTTCAGGGCGTGCACGGTGGTGGTGGCGGGCATCGCGTTGAGGGGCATGTCCACCGCGGTCGTGACCCCCCCGGCTGCGGCCGCAGCGGTGCCGGTGGCGAACCCCTCCCACTCCTCGCGGCCGGGCTCGTTGAAGTGCACGTGCGTGTCGACGACCCCGGGCAGCAGCACGTCGTCCTCGTCGATCTCGATCACGGCAAGGCCCGTCGGGACGTCTCCGGGCTCCACGACGGCGTGGACGCGCCCTCCGGCCACGAGCACGGCGGCGGGCCTCACGCCTTCGGGGGTGACGACGCTGCGGCCGCGGAACGCCAGGTCGACCGGCGCGAGGCTCACGCCGCGCCGTCCTCCCACCAGCGCAGGATCAGGTTTCCCGCGACCGCGAGCCGGTACGCCGCGGTCGAGCGCAGGTCGTCGATCGGCGCGATGTCGCGGGCGACCGCGGCGCGGACCTCCTCGGCCGAGGCCCCCGCGGCGAGCGCCCGCTCGGTCGCCCTCGCGCGCACCGGCGTGGCCGCGACGCTGCCGAGCGCGATCCGCGGCGCGTCGGCCCGCACCCCGGCGAGCACGACCTTGGAGATCGCCTGCGCGGCGCGCGTGCCGACCTTCCGGAACCACTGCTCGCCGGGCACGGGCGGCACCTCCACCGCCACGATCAGCTCCGCCGGGGCCCTGCGGGTCGCGCGGTAGCCGGTGTAGAAATCGACGAAGGGCACGCGCCGCTCGCCCTCCGCCGAGCGCAGAACCACCACCGCGTCGGCCGCCGCGAAGACCGGCAGGGAGTCGCCCGCAGGGGACGCGTTGGCGATGTTGCCGCCGACCGTGCCGCGGGCCTGGATCTGCGCGCCGCCCACCGTGCCCGCGGCCTCCACGAGCATGGGCAGAAGGCGGCGCGCGTCCTCCGACCGTGCGATCTCGGCGAAGGTGACGCCACCCGCGATCACGAGCGTGTCTCCGCGCGCTTCGATGCCGCGCAGCTCCGGCAGTCTCCAGATGTCCACGTAGCCCGCCGGGGGCGCGGTGCCGAACTGGAGCGAGACGTACAGGTCGGTTCCGCCGGCGAGCGGCACCAGCGCGGAATCCGCCGCCAGCAGGTCGAGCGCCTCCTCGAGCGTCGCCGGCGTGTGCAGCTGGAGCCCCGACAGCGCGCTCCTCACGCCTCGCCCCCGCCAGGTCCCTGGGACGCGGCGTTGGACAAGGTAGGGCCGGCCGCGTCCGCCGCGGGACCCGCGTCCGACACGGCGACGCCGCAGGCGTCCAGCACCGCGCGGTAGATCGCCTCGTAGCCGGTGCAGCGGCACAGGTTGCCGGCGAGCGCGGTGCGCACCTCCTCCAGCGACGGCCGGTGCCCGAGCGCGGCGGCCGCCATCACCATCCCGGGCGTGCAGATGCCGCACTGCGCGCCGCCCCACTCGGCGAAGGCCCGCGGCAGCGGGTGATCGTCCCCGAGCCCCTCGACGCTCACGACGTCCGCGCCGCGCGCCTGGGCGAAAGCGACGAGACAGGAGCACACCGGCTCCCCGTCCATCAGCACCGTGCAGGCGCCGCACTCCCCTTCCCCACAGCCCTCCTTGGTGCCCGTCAGTCCGCACTCCTGGCGCAGCACGTCGAGCAGCCGCTTCATGGGCGGCGCGGCGACCTCCACGTCCGCGCCGTTGAGGCGGAAACGCGCGACGAAGGTCTCGCTCGCGTGAGCTCCCTCGCTCACGCGGCCTCGCCGCCCAGAGGGCCATCTCCATCGACGCCCTCCCGCGCGCTCGCGGCGGGCCTCTCGGGCATGGTGGACGGAGCCGCCGACCGGCCGGGTCGGGCTGGCGCCGCGGCCAGCTCGGCATCCATCAGCCGCTCGGGGGTCGCCGGGATCACTCGCACGTCGAGGCCGGCGTGGCGGAGCGCGTTGACGATCGCGGGGGCGGGACCGTCGATCGGCAGCTCCCCCACGCCCTTGGCACCGAAGGGCCCGTGCGCGTACGGGCTCTCCATGATCACGGCGTCGATGGGCGGGGTGTCCAGGGTGGTGGGGATGATGTAGTTGGTGAGCTGCGCGTTGGCCATCACCCCGTCGCGCATCACCACCTCCTCGAGCAGCGCGTAGCCGATGCCCTGCGCGGTGCCGCCCTCGATCTGCCCCTGCACCAGCCGCGGGTGGATCGCGCGCCCGATCTCGCAGACCGCGGTGAGCCGCGCGGGCCGCACCTCCCAGGTGTCGGTGTCGACCTCGACCTCGGCCACGTCGCACGCCCACGCGTAGGTGCCGTAGGCGTCGCCACGGTAGGTGCTCTCGTCCCACGCGAGGCCCGGCGGAGCCTCGTAGCCCCGTCGCACGGTGAGCGGCCCGTGCTCGCGATGGTGGTCGGCCGGATCCGCGCCCCCGAGCCGCTCGCGCATTTCCTCCGCGCACGCGCGCAGGATCCCGCCCACCACCATGCACGTGCGCGACGCCACGGTGGGCCCGCTGTTCGGAACCTCCGCGGTGTCGGGCGTCGCGACCTCGACGCGGTCGAAGACGATGCCCAGCGCTTCGGCCACCATCTGCGCGTGAATGGTGCGGGTACCCTGCCCGATCTCGACCGTCGATGAGAGGATGCGCACCCCGCGCTCGGTGGTCTCGAGAGCGGCCTCCGACGCCAGGGTCACCTCGCCGCTGCCCGTGAAGCCGGAGCCGTGGAAGTAGAGCGCGAGGCCGATGCCGCGGCGCGGCGCCCCGGGCCCGGCGGCCGCCGCCTCGGCGGCCCAGCGCTCCCGCTTGCGCCGGAAGTCGGTCCGCTCGACCGCCGCCTCCAGCACCTCGAGCGCGCTGCCGTCCGGGCCCACGACCCCGCCGGTGGCCGTCTCGTCGCCCGGCTGCAACGCGTTGCGCGCACGCAGGTCGACCGGATCGATGCCCAGCTCCTCGGCGATCCGGTCCATGTGCACCTCCACGGCGAACAGCGTCTGAGGCGCGCCGAAGCCCCGGAAGGCGCCGTTGGGCGGCGTGTTGGTGAAGACCGATCGGCCCTCGATCCGCACGTTTGCACAGCGGTAGGGGCCGCCGGCGTGGATCACCCCGCGGGACAGCACCACCGGGCTCAACGTGACGTACGCGCCGGCGTCGGCCAGCACGTCGATGTGCTGCGCCACGAGCACGCCGTCGCGGGTCAGCCCGGTCCGGTGGCGGACGCGGAACGGGTGCCGCTTGGTGGTGGCCTCGAGGTCCTCCTCGCGGTCGTAGAGGATCTTCACGGGACGCCCCGCCTTGAGCGCCAGGAGCGCCGCGTGGCCGGCGATCATGGACGGGTACTCCTCCTTGCCCCCGAAACCGCCGCCGGTCTCGGACTGCACGACGCGGATCCGATCTGGCGGGAGGTCGAGGAGGACGCCCAGCGCCTTGTGGATGTAGAAGGGGCACTGCATCGACCCGTGGATCGTGATGCCTTCCCGCTCGGGCACGGCTACGATGGCGTTGGGTTCGATATAGAGCTGCTCTTGGTGGCCCGCGCGGTACGTGCCCTCCACCACGACGTCCGCGTCCGCGAGCGCCACGTCTACGTCCCCCTTGTCGATGCGGATCGTCGTCTGCACGGTGGGCGACGTCTCGTAGTCGAGCACCGCGTCGGCCGCCTCGTACTCGATATCGACGTCGGCCTGCCAGAGGCGCTCGGGGTCCTCGTGCGCGATCAGCAGGATGGGCTCGGCTCGGTGGCGCACGACGCTCTCCGCCAGGCACGGCTGATCGTCCTCGATCAGGCGGATGACGTTCCGGCCTGGCACGTCCGTGTGATCGACGGCGGTGAAGCCCTCACGCTCGAGGTCGTAGCGGACGGCACGGATGGAGCCCGCGGGGATCGTTGACCTGATGGTGCGCCCGTGCAGCAGTCCCGGGAAGGCGATGTCGTCGAGGTAGCGGGCCCGCCCGCGCGCTTTCGCGAGACCGTCGCTGCGCGTGACGTTGGTGCCGACGATGGTCTCCGCGCCTCGATCGCCGGCGGGCGTCGTGCCGGTGCGGGTCATGGGCTAGGATGCCGCCAGCGGGGCGGCGAACGCAACGCGGCCGCGGTCAGTCGGCCTGCTCGCTCGCCAAGGCGCGGATGCCCGCCGCCGCGTCGCGTCCCAACGCGAACGTGATCACCCGGCGTCCGGCTTCCTCCAGGGCGGCGCGATCTCCGACCGCCTGGGCGTCGCGCAGCGCGCCAAAGGTGAGGGTCCTGGCCGCCGAGCCCGACGTGGCCGGTTCACCCGCTCCGTCGCTGCCGTCCTCTCCGTCCCCGCCGTCCATTCCCTCCCGGCCGTCCGCTCCGCCCGCCGTGGGGCCCGGCGGCTCGTCCGCCGCCCCGCCTCCGCCGTCCTCGATCGCATCGGGGATCGCGATGTCGTGCTCCGGCTCGGAGACGAGCTGCACGAACAGGCCCCGCCCCGCGTCGCCCTTGTGGAGCTGACCCGTCGAGTGGAGGAAGCCGGGTCCGTACCCCGCGGTCGTCGCCACGCGATACCGATCGCGCAGCGCGAGCCGGAGCTCCAGCAGCGCGTCGCTCGCCGCCTCGCAGGGCGTCACGAACGCCTGCAGCGCCACGTAGGCGCCGGGCGCCGGCTCGTCGAGGAACCGCGAGAGCGCCCCGGGCGATGGCGACGCGGTCGGCGACGCGGGCATGTCGCCCCCTGCGCGGTAGGCCTCCACCGCCTCGGCGGCACGGGCCTTGGCGGCCTCGACGTCCGGCTGGTCGAACGGGTTGACGTCCAGGCGGGCGGCGGCGACCGCGGTGGCCAGTTCCCAGAGCATCACCTGCCCCCCCAGGTCGGCGAGGTCGCGCAGTGCGAGACGCACCACGGGGTGGCCGGCGCGTTCCAGGGCCGCGAGGGCCTCGTCGCGGGCGGCGTCCTCGGGCAGCACGAGGTCGACGAACACGCGGTCCTCGCCGTAGGCCTCCGCCGGGCCGAGCGGCTCCCCCACCACCGGCAGGATCCCCGTCCCCCCCTTGCCGGTGCTCTCGGCGATGAGCTGCTCTATCCAGTCCGCGAAGGGCGCGATGGCGGGAGAGGTGGTGAGGGTGAGCTTGTCGCGGCCGGATGCCGCCAGCACGCCCAACGCGACGCCCAGCTGCAGGGCGCGTCCGTCCCGCCCCGAGAGGGCGGCCTCGGCGGCCTGCCCGCCCCGCTCGAGCAGCGCTTCGACCGGCGCGCCCGCGATCGCCGCCGGCACCAGCCCGAAGAGCGTCAGCGCGCTGAACCGGCCGCCCACGTCGGCGGGGTTCAGGAAGATGTCCCTGAATCCGCGGTCGCGCGCGAGGTGCGCCAGCGGCGTGTTCGGGTCCGTGATCGCGGCGAAGTACTCGCCCGGCTTGCCGCCGGCGCCCGGCGCCGCCTCCGCCCCGTTCGCCTCGTCGTCGGCGGCCTGAACGCCGGCGCGAATCGCTTCCTCCACGCGGGCCCAGAAGAACCGGAAGGCCGAGAGCGTCTCGACCGTCGTCCCGGACTTCGTGGCAACGATGTGCAGCGTACGGAGCGGGTCGGTGGACGCCGCGATGCCCGCGATGAAGTCCGGGTCCGTCGTGTCCACCACCCTGAGCCTGGGCGGCGCGTGGGGGTCCGCGAAGATCATCGCGAACGCCGCAGCCGCCAGGCTGGATCCGCCCATCCCGATCAGCAGGACGTCGTCGAACGCCTCGCGCACGCCGGCGGCGAATCGCTCCACACGCCCGAGCGTTTTTTCCATCGTGGCCGGAGCGCGCAGCCACCCCAGCCGATCCTCGATCCCGTCCGGGTCCTGGTGCCAGACCGTATGGTCCCGGTCCTTGATCCGTCGCAGCAGTCCCGAGCCGCGCGCGTCGGCGATCGCTTCGCCGATCGCGAGCGAGTGCTTGCCGTAGGAGGCTGTGATCATGCGCTCTCCGGATGCGCAGCTATTCGGCGCCGGCTGAGGGCGCCGGGGCGTGCCGCATTAGGATACCCGACGTGCGCATGTCGCGCCCCTCCGCACGCCCGCGCTCGGGAGCGGCGGCGGTATCGGTCGCGCGGGCCAGGGCCGGCGTCAGCCCCCGAGCGGTGCTCCGGCGCGAATCCTGTCCATGAGGTCCCGCGATGGCCCGGAGGGCTCCATTTCCAGGTCCGTCTCGAAGCGGCGTCGAAACGTCTCGAAGAGGTCGCACGCCCGGCCGCGATCACCCACCCGCGCCAGCAGCAGCAGCGACCGGCGTAGCACGGCCTCGTCGTAGGGCTCCAGCCGGGCCGCGTCGACCGCAAGCTCCACGGCGTCGACGGTCCGGCCGTCGGCTTCGGCCTGCATCGCGAGCGCCCATGTGCTACGCCGAGCGTGCCGCCGCAGCTCGTTCCGCTGGCGGTCGAGCCAGTCCTCGAAGGACCGAGAACGGGCCGCGCCGTCGAAGCCCGGCAGGTACTCGCCGCCGTACAGATCGCGGACCCTTTGGTGCTCCAGGTCGCGCGCGGCCTGCTGGAGGTCGGCTGCGTCGCTCCACAGTTCGTCCGGATCCGCCATCAGCCCGGCTCCCGCTTCGGAGCGGAGGGTGCCGGCGGGCAGCGTCGCCTTCAGCTCGGACAGCGTTTGCCGAAGGGCGTGCCGCGCATGCGGCTCGTCGAGCTCCGGCCAGAGGAGCGCGAGCAGGCTCTCCCGGGATACCCAGCCACGCGACGTCGCCAGCACGCACAGGAACGCGACCCACTTGGGCCGCCGCAACACGCGGCGGACCTCGTGGCCGCGCTCGTCGGCGAGCGAGAGCCCTCCCATCGTCAGGAGGCGTAGCATTCGTTTGTTTCTCAGCCGGTACGAGAAATGACGCTCAGAGTACGTAGCGCTGACGCTACCCTCCCAACTTGAGCGAACGCGATCCGCGGTCGCAAGGTCGTTGAGAGCCTGGTCTCGCACCCGCTGCATGCCGTCCGCCGCGTAGCGCCCCCGAACTATCCGGGCGCGAAGACAACTCTTCAGGACCATGGCGACGACGCCGCTGCAATTGGCCGAAGGCACGTCGTCGGGTCCGTTGTGACGTGACACATGGAAAGGAATCGGCGCGAGGACGCGCAGGGATGCGGCGGCATCAACCGTCGCACGACCGGTCTGTGCCTCGTCGATCCGACCCGCCATGACCGAGATTGTCGTTTTTTCGTGTAGGTGAATTGAGGGGCGTGTCCATGCCCGCCCCGCAAGTGCCTTCGATGGCACTCTCCCCCGTCGTGAGGACGAGATGACAAGCATGCGTAGTCGCGCCGCCGCTGGCGCGTTCCTGGCCGCGTTCGCGTTGGTCGCGTGCAGTGAGGAAGGCGCGCGCGAGCTGGTGGTGGATCCGGAGTTCGCTCCGGGGACATCGCTCGGCGTCAACCTGGACCAATGCGCGAACGACCCGCGCACCGACCCCTGCACCTGGCAGAACGGCAACCTGAACGGCAACAACTCGGCGTACGCCGAGGGACTGGTCGTGCCGTTCCGGCTGGCGATCCAGGGGCTGGCCGCGGGCACCCACTCGATCAACATCAACTACGACTTCACGGCGGGGGGGCATAAGGCATACGACTACCTGGCCAGCTACGACGCCACGGAGATCGTGAACATCTGCGCGCCGGGAGGCGGCGGACGCTCCTCGCTGTGCGACCTGTTCGGTGGTAGCAACACCGCCATGCCGGGCGGCGTGTCCTCATCGGCCGTGGCGTTCGGCGGTGACGGCTTCAGCGTCGACAGCAAGACGGTGAACGGCGCGATCGCCGACGGCGGCGTGCCGACCGTCCTGACGCTCTACGGCGGGGTCATCACCAGCATCGGCACCGTGACGCACGCCGGCCCCACGGACGGCAACAGCACCGGCAACGTCGTGGTCACCTTCACGAGCACGGGCAGCGACGTGGCGTTCGCTTGGGGCGGGCACCTTGCCAAGTCGTCCTACTGGAACGGGCCGGGCGATCCCGACGGCGCCGGCGAGGTCAGCGGCTCGCCTTGGCACATGCGCACGCAGAACCTGACCGTCAACGACGTGGTGCAGGGCGCCAAGAACCAGGACCGCAGCATCCAGCCGAGCGCGATCATCGAGGACCCGACGCTCGCCATCAGCAAGACGGTCGTGACCGACTCGATCAGCGCGGGCGACACACTCGAATTCAAGATCAGCGTCTGGAACGAGGGTCCGGGCGACGCGCTCAACGTCATGCTCGAGGACACGCTGCCCGACGGATTGGCGTGGTTCGAGGTCGCCGATCCGGCGAACGCGTGCACCATCGCCGGCGCCGCGGCGGACACGATCCTGGCGTGCAGCTTCGGCACCCTCATGCCGGACGACACGGTGATGATCACGGTCGGGGCGGAAACCACCGCCGCCGACTGCGGCACGGTGCCCAACGTCGCGCACGCCATCGGCGGCGGCGAGACCAGCGCCCCCGACACCGTGACCGCGGGCGACACGGCGACGGTGCTCTGCCCGGGCATCATGATCGACAAGGAGGCGGTGACCGACACGGTCTCGGCAGGCGACACGATCAAGTTCGAGATCAACGTCTGGAATCCGGGGCCGGGTACGGCCGACAGCGTGACGCTGGCCGACACGCTGCCGAGCGGGCTGACGTGGGTCGAGGACC
>DATHRK010000101.1:0-258842 GCA_035465395.1 Longimicrobiales bacterium
GACCGGTTGCATCACCGCACCGGTCAGGGGATCGGGGGACTGGCCCCCGTGCACCGCGATGGTCTCCAGCGAGTGGCTATCGTGCTCCATGCGAAGGCCGTGGTTCGGGGCTCGTGTTGGTCGATCCGCGGCGCCGCAGACACCGGCCGCGACGCACGGGAAAGCTAGCGTCCGCGGCGGCAAATTCCGATGCGGGGAGGGGGTCCTGGAGATGCGAGTCAGGGGAGCGGGCGAGTGAGACAGACGCAGGAGCCCGGGTCGGGCGCCGCAGCGGCGGAGCGGCTCGCGCACGAGCGGGTCGTCGCGGACGGCGCTACGCCGGGCGCCTGGCTCTACGTGCTGCACGGCATCTACGGCGCGGGGCGCAACTGGGGCTCGGTCGCGCGGGCGCTGGTCGAACGACGGCCGGACTGGGGCGCGGTCCTCGTGGACCTGAGGGGGCACGGGGCCTCGCCGCCCATGGGCCCGCCGCACACCGTACGCGCGGCCGCCGCCGACCTCGCGGAGCTCGTCCGCGAAACGCTCCCGGAGGACGCCGACCACGCCGTCCTTGGGCACTCGTTCGGGGGCAAGGTCGCGCTGGCGTACGCGCAGCGCGCGTCACGGGCGCCGGCGCAGACGTGGCTCATCGATTCGACGCCGGCGCCGCGCGAGCCGGGCGGGTCGGCGTGGGTGATGCTGGACGCTCTGGAAGGACTGCCGGGCCCCTTCGCAGCGCGCGCCGAAGCCGTGGAGGGGCTGGTCGGGCGCGGCTTCGCCGAGGGCGTGGCCCGGTGGATGTCGTCGAACCTGCGGCGCGACGACGACGGCCTGCGCTGGGGCATCGACGCGGCCGTGATGCGCGCCCTCCTCGAGGATTTCTTTTCGCTGGACCTGTGGCCGGCTCTCGAGGAGCCGGCGTCGGGGCCGGTGGAGGTCGTCGCGGCCACGGAGTCCGACGTGCTGCGTCCCGTCGATCTGGGGCGCATCGCAGCGATCGCCGACGGCGGCGACGTCCGCCTCCACCGGGTGAGGGGAGGACACTGGCTGAACGCCGACAACCCCGGGGCCGTGGTGGACCTGCTCGCGGCGGGGCTGCCGACGCCGTAACCTGCCGCCGCGAAGAACCCCTTCGAGGAGCGCTCGTGTCGTTCGAGATACCGTCGGGCCTCATGGTCAGCGTGTCCGGCGTGCGGGGTAGGGTCGGGGAGGCGCTGACGCCCGAGGTCGTGGCCCGCTTCGCCGCCGCGTTCGGCGCCTGGGCCGGGGCGCGGTCGCCCGGCAGGCCCGTCGTGCTCGGACGCGACTCGCGGACCTCGGGGCCCATGTTCGCCCGCGCGGCCGCGGCGGGCCTGATGTCGGTCGGCACGGACGTCGTGGACGTCGGCATCGCGCCGACGCCCACCACGCTGTACGCCGTGCGCGCCGGCGCCGGCGCCGTCGGCGATGGCCACGAGGCCGAGGCGGCGGCCGGCGCCATCGTGGTCACCGCGAGCCACAATCCGGTCGAGTGGAACGCCCTCAAGTTCGCCTCGTCGGAGGGCATGTTCCTCGACGCCGAGCAGGCTCCGAGCATGCGCGCCCTGCTCGACGCGATCGACTCTTCCCGCGCGGGCTGGGACGGCCTCGGCGTGCACCGCGAGGGGGAAGGCGCGATCGAGCGCCACCTCGAGGCCGTGCTGGCGCTGCCCTTCCTCGACGTGGAGGCTCTCCGGGAGCGGCGGTTCCGCGTGGCCCTGGACTGCGTCAGAGGGGCGGGCGGACGGATTCTCCCCTCGCTCCTCGAGCGCCTCGGCTGCGAGGTGCTGGGCATCCACCTGGAGCCCGACGGACGCTTCCCCAGGGAGCCGGAGCCGGTGGCCGGCAACCTCGGCGAGCTGGCCGGCCACGTGCGCGCCACCGGCGCGGACTTCGGCATGGCGACCGATCCGGACGCCGACCGGCTGTCGCTCGTCGACGGCGAAGGGACGCCGATCGGGGAGGACTACACCCTGGCGCTCGCGGCCTGGCTCGTGTTGCGGCATCGGCCGGGACCGGTCGTCACCAACCTCTCCACGAGCGCCCTGCTGGCGGACGTCGCCGCCGAGGCGGGGGCCACGCTGTCGCGGGCGCCGGTCGGCGAGATCCACGTCGCCCGGAGGATGCAGAGCGAGGGCGCCGTGATCGGCGGCGAGGGGAACGGTGGTGTGATCCTGCCCGACGTGCACTACACGCGCGACGCCATGGTCGCCGCGGCGTTGACGCTACAGGCGCTGCTGGAAGCGGACACCCCGCTGAGCGAGGTCGTGGCGGGGTGGCCGTCGTACGCGATCGTCAAGGACAAGGTGCCGCGGGGTCCGCACGCGCTCGAGAAGGTCTACGATGACCTCGCGCGGACCCTCGCCGCGGCCGAGTCCGACCGCCAGGACGGGCTGCGGCTCGCGTGGCCCGGCGAGGGGTCGTGGGTGCACCTCCGGCCCTCCGGGACCGAGCCGATCCTGCGCATCATCGCCGAGGCGCCGTCGGAGAGGGACGCGCGCGGCCTCGTGGCGTCGGTGCGGGAAGCATTGGGCGCCACGTCCGAATGACGCCGGCCGGCGTGTCCGGCGGCGGGGCGCCCGTCGCGGGCCGATAGGAACCGCCCCCCGTCTGCGGTAGATTTCTTGCAGGGCCTTGCGCGCGCGCGGCGGCGCGACCGCGCCCGAACGCGGCCGTCGCCAGGCCGCGTCGTATCCATAGGAGATCGGCATGTGCGGAATCGTGGGCTACGTGGGGACGCGTGATGCGGTCCCCCTGCTCGTGGAGGGGCTGCGGCGTCTGGAATACCGCGGCTACGACTCCGCGGGCGTTTCCATCATCAACGGCGACGGCCTCGCGACCGCCAAGGCGGCGGGCAAGATCTCCGAGCTGGAGGAACTGCTCGGGAACGGCCACCGGCTCACCGGGTCGACCGGGATCGGCCACACGCGCTGGGCCACCCACGGCGCTCCGACGCAGATCAACGCGCACCCCCACACCGCGTGCGACGGGCGCTTCTCCGTCGTCCACAACGGCATCATCGAGAACGCCGGGACGCTCCGGAAGAAGCTCGAGGCGCTCGGGCACACCTTCCACACAGAGACCGACACGGAGTCGGTCGCGCACCTCATCGAGGAGGCCTACGACGGCGACCTCCAGGAGGCGGTGCGGGCCGCGCTCGGGCAGGTCGAGGGGACGTACGGCATCGCCGTGGTCAGCAGCCTGCACCCGGACACGATCGTCGCCGCCCGCAACGGCAGCCCGCTGCTCCTGGGCCTGGGGAAGAACGGTGAGAACTTCATCGCCAGCGACGTCGCCGCGATCCTCGAGCACACGCGCAACGTCATCTACCTGGACGACGGCGAAATGGCGGCGGTGACCGCCGGAGGCTACGAGATCTCGCACATCCGCGGCGGGCCCATCACCAAGGAGATCCAGCACGTCTCCTGGGACCTCGAGGCGATCGAGAAGGGCGGCCATCCCCACTTCATGCTCAAGGAGATCTACGAGCAGCCGGAGACTCTGCGGCAGACGATGCGCGGACGCCTCCTCCAGGAAGAGGGCACCGCGCGGCTGGGCGGCGTCACGCTCTCGGACGAGGAGCTGCTCTCCATCGACAACATCATCATCACCGCGTGCGGAACATCGTGGCATTCGGCGTTGATCGGCGAGTACATGCTCGAAGACCTGGCGCGCATCCCCGTCGAGGTCGAGTACGCGTCCGAGTTCCGCTACCGGAATCCCGTAGTCGAGGAGAACACGCTGGTCATCGCCATCAGCCAGTCGGGCGAGACCGCGGACACGCTCGCGGCGATGCGGGAGGCGAAGCGGCGCGGCGCGAAGGCCATGGGGATCGTCAACGTCGTCGGGTCCACCATCGCCCGCGAGACGGACTTCGGTATCTACCTGCACGCCGGCCCCGAGATCGGGGTCGCGTCGACCAAGGCCTTCACCAGTCAGGTGGTCGCCCTCACGCTGTTCACCGTGCACCTCGCGCGGCTGCGAACGCTGTCGATCCTGCAGGGCCGCGAGATCATCGCCGCGCTCGAAAGGCTGCCGGATCAGGTCGAGGCCGTGCTGGACCTGGACGAGGCGTTGCGCGAGCTCGCGCGCCAGTACAAGGACTCGGCCAACGTCCTCTACCTGGGTCGAGGCTACAACTTCCCGGCCGCGCTCGAGGGCGCGCTGAAGCTGAAGGAGATCAGCTACATCCACGCCGAGGGGTACCCCGCGGCCGAGATGAAGCACGGCCCCATCGCGCTGATCGATAATCGGATGCCGGTGGTCGTGCTCGCGCCGCAGGACTCCGTCTACACCAAGGTCGTGAGCAACGTCGAGGAAGTGCGTGCGCGCGGCGGCAGGGTGATCGCGGTGCTCACAGAGGGAGACACCGAGCTGGCGGACAAAGTCGATCACATCATCCCCATCCCGGAGACGATCGACATGCTGGCGCCCATCCTGGCATCCGTGCCGCTGCAACTCCTGGCCTACCACATCGCGGTCATGCGCGGCTGCCACGTGGACCAGCCGCGAAACCTGGCCAAGTCGGTCACCGTCGAGTAGCCGCGGCCGTCCGCGGTGAGGGTCGTCCTGCAGCGGGTCAGCCGCGCCGAGGTGCGCGTCGAGGGCGAGGTCGTCGGCCGCGTGGGAAAGGGCTTCCTGGTGCTCGCGGGGTTCCGCTCGAGCGACGGGGAGGAGGAGCTCCGGTGGATGGCCGAGAAGATCGTCGGCCTGCGGCTGTTCGCCGACGACGAGGGCAGGATGAACCTTGCGCTGGCCGACATCGGCGGGGACCTGCTGTTGGTGAGCCAGTTCACGCTCTACGGCGACGCCCGCAAGGGGCGTAGGCCCAGCTTCATCGAAGCCGCGCCACCGGAAACTGCGATTCCCCTCTACGAGCGCTTCCTGGAGATCCTGCGCGAGGTCGCGCCGGCCGGCGTCGAGGCGGGCCGGTTCGGCGCGATGATGGACGTGGAGCTGGTCAACGCCGGCCCGGTCACCCTCACGCTCGAGCGCGAGGCCCGCCCGCGCCGACCAACTGCGCGGCCCACCCCGCCGTGACGCCCACCGACCCCACGCCCTTCCGTGGCACCGCCTCCGCGCCCGCGGACGCCGCTCCGCTCGTGCTCGCCTCGAAGTCCCCGCGGCGCGCCGACCTCCTGCGCATGCTCGGCGTCGCGTTCGAGGTGCTCCCGGCCGGCCTGGAGGAGGTGCGCCGTTCCGGCGAGCCGCCCGCCGCGTACGCCGAGCGGACGGCCCGGGAAAAGGCGTCTGCCGTGGCCGCGCGACGCCCCGGCAACCACGTGATCGCGGCCGACACGATCGTCGTGGTGGACGGAGATGTCCTCGGCAAGCCGGCGGACCAGGACGAGGCCGTCGCGATGCTGCTCCGACTCCAGGGCAGGGAGCACGGCGTGCAAACAGGCGTGGCCGTAGCGGCGCCGGACGGCGCCGTCGTGGGCGGGGTGGAGACCGCCTCGGTCCGCTTCCGACCGTTCGATCGCTCCACGGCGGCGGCGTACGCCGCGACGGGCGAGCCGCTGGACAAGGCGGGGGCGTACGGCATCCAGGGTCGGGGGGCCGCCCTCGTGGAGTCCATCGACGGCGACTTCTTCGCGGTCATGGGGCTGCCGATCGTGCGCGCGCTGCGGTTGCTGGAGGCGACCGGATGGCGCTACCAGTTCGGGGTCGCGGGGGCGGTAGACGCCCGATGACGGCCGGCGCCGTGCCGCCGGCTCGCACCCAACCAGCCGCGGAGGTTCTGCTGGCAGACCGATACACGTTCGCAGCCGTCGTGGCGCAGGACGAGGCCACCCGCAGCTGCGCCATTCCCGTTCCGGGGCGGAGACGGCGTTCGGCGTGACGCGCATCCTCGCGCTGGACCAGGGCACGACCGGTAGCACCGCGCTGGTCATCGACGAGAGCGGCGGCATCGTCGCGCGTGCCTACCAGGAGTTCGGGCAGCACTACCCCCGGCCTGGCTGGGTCGAGCACGACGCGGGCGAGATCCGCGACGTCACCTTCGAGGTCGCGCGGCGCGCGCTGGAGGAGGCCGGCGTCGCCCGCCCCGACGCGGTCGGCATCACGAACCAGCGGGAGACGGTGGTGGTGTGGGACCGCGGATCCGGCGAGCCGGTGGCGCGCGCGATCGTGTGGCAGGACCGCCGCACGGCGGATCGCTGTCGCGCGCTCAAGGAGGCCGGCCGCGAGCCGTGGGTGCGCGAGCGGACCGGGCTCGTGCTGGACCCCTACTTCTCGGCAACCAAGCTGGCCTGGCTCCTCGACTCCGACCCCGACGTGCGCCGCCGCGCCGAGGCGGGCGACCTGGCCGCCGGCACGATCGACGCCTGGCTGATCTGGACGCTGACCGGGGGCGCGGTGCACGCTACCGATCCCACCAACGCCTCCCGCACGCTGCTCTACGACATCCGCGCACGGTCGTGGTCGGACGAGCTGCTGGACCTGTTCGGCGTGCCCGCGGCGCTGCTGCCCGAGGTGCGTCCGTCCGCCGGGGACTTCGGCACCGTGGACGACGGCGCGCCGGGCGCGGGGGCGCCGATCGCCGGGGTCGCCGGCGACCAGCAGGCGGCGCTGTTCGGTCAGGGGTGCTGGGTGCCGGGGCGCGCGAAGAGCACCTACGGCACCGGTGCCTTCCTGCTGATGCACACCGGCGACGATCGCGTGGCCTCCGAGAACGGCCTGCTCACCACCGTCGCCTGCGGCCCCCGGGGCGGGCCCGCTTACGCGCTCGAGGGGTCGATCTTCATCGCCGGCGCGGCGGTCCAGTGGCTGCGCGACGAGCTGGGGGTGATCGCAGACGCCGCCGAGACGCGGGCGCTCGCGGAGAGCCTGGAGGACAACGGCGGCGTGTACCTGGTTCCTGCGTTCGCGGGGCTCGGCGCGCCGCACTGGGAGCCCGACGCGCGTGGGATGATCGTGGGCCTGACCCGGGGGGCGGGGCGGGCGCACCTGGCCCGCGCGGCGCTCGAGGCCATGGCCTACGCGACGCGCGAGGTGGTCGAGGCGATGGAGACCGACGCGGGCGAGCGCGCTCCGTCGCTGGCCGTCGACGGAGGGGCGGCCACGAACGACTGGTTCCTGTCCTTCCTGGCGTCGACGCTCGACCGGCCCGTGCTGCGGCCGCCCCAGGTCGAGACGACCGCCCTGGGCGCGGCCGGGCTGGCGGGCATCGGCGCCGGCGCATGGCCCGACGGCGACGCCTTCCTGGCCGCGCGCGGGGCCTTCGACCGGTTCGAGCCGACGGGCGACGACGCGTCGCGGGCCCGCGATTGGGCGGGGTGGCGCCGCGCCGTGGACGCGGCGCGGGCGTGGGCGAGCGCGTGAGCGAGCGCGTGAGCGGGGACCGCCCCGCCCAGGTGCCGCGGCCACCGCGCGTGGCGGTCTGCGGCGGATCCGCGCCGGACGGCGAGGATCTGCGCGCCGCCGAGGCCGTGGGCCGGGCCGTCGCCGAGGCCGGCGCAGTCCTTGTGTGCGGGGGGCTCGGCGGGGCCATGGCCGCCGCGTGCCGCGGCGCCGCGGACGCCGGCGGCACCACGATTGGCGTCCTTCCCGGGGCCGATCCCGCCGCCGCCAATCCCTGGGTGGCGATCCCGCTGGCCACGGGCATGGGCGAGGCGAGGAACGCCCTCGTCGTCGCGTTCGCCGACGCCATCGTCGCGATCGGCGGGGCCTGGGGGACGCTGTCGGAGGTCGCCCTCGCTCGGGCGATGGGGCGGCCCGTCGTCCTCCTCCGGCCCGGCCTCACCGACGGCCTCCCCCTGGCGCTGGCCTCGGGACCGGCCGAAGCGGTCGACGCAGCGCTCCGCGCGCTCGCCGCGCCGGCGGCCTCGTGAGGGTGGGCCCGATCCTCGTGCTCGCCGCCGCCGGCGTGGCCGGAGCCCCCGGCCCGGCGACCGGCCAGGCCGCGACCGCGCCGCGGGCGACCGCCGTGCCGTCCGTGGATCCTGTCGGCATGCGCGATGCGGCAGCGGCCGCGCCCTACCGGCTCGCCTTCGGGGCCTCGGGGGCGACGGCGCCGCCCCGGTGGGACCTCCGGCCCGCGGCGCCGGCGCAGCCCGATCCGTGGATCGCCGAGGACAAGGCGCGCCATTTCTTCGCGTCGCTGATGATCGGCGCGGTGGCCTACGGCGGGGCCACGGCGCTGAGCGTGGAGTGGCCGGAGGCGGGCGTCGCCGCGGGGGCGGTGGCCGGAGCGGCCGGCATCGCGAAGGAATTCAGCGATCGCTCCCGCGGGCGCCCGTTCAGCGTGCGCGACCTCGTCTGGGACGCCGCGGGCGTCGGCGCGGCGCTCCTGCTGGCCTCGCGGGCGCGCCGATGAGCACGGAGCTCGCTGTCGGTGTGGGTTTGGGCGCGCTGGCCCTGCTGCTGGCGGCCGCCCCCTTGTTGCGAAGGTCCGTGCCGCCTTCGGCCGCCGACCAGGAGGACCTCGATCGCCTCGTCGGGTCGGCCGCCGAAGCGCTGGAGCGAGACGGCGTCTGCCCGCGCTGCTACTCCGTGCGTCCGCCCGAGGCGCGCTTCTGCCCCGCCTGCGGAGCGCCGGGCCCCCGCGACGACGGTCGGGCACCGGCCGTAGACCCCGGCGGCGAGGCGCCGACGCGCGGCACGTGACCATCGACCTGCGAAGCGATACCGTCACTCGTCCGACGCCGGCGATGCTGGACGCCATGGCGGCGGCCGACGTGGGCGACGACGTCCTCGACGGCGACCCGACGGTCCGCGCGCTCGAGGCGCGCGTCGCCGCGCTTCTCGGCAAGGACGCCGCGCTGTTCGTGCCGAGCGGCATCATGGGCAACACCATCGCCCTCCTCTCCCAGGCGCCACCCGCCACCGAAGCGATCCTGGATGCCGACGCCCACATCGCGAACTGGGAGGACGGAGCGGGGGCGGCGTGGGGCGGCGTGCAGATTCGGACCCACGCCACCGACGACGGGCTGCCGCTACCGGAACGGGTCGCCGCCGCGATCCGCGACCCCGGACCCTACACGATCCGCACGTCCCTGCTGTGTCTGGAGAACACACACAACGGCGCCGGCGGCCGCATCCTGCCGTCGGCGCTCGCCCGCGAGATCGCCGCGCTGGCGCGCTCGCGCGGCCTGGCGGTCCACCTGGACGGGGCCAGGCTGTGGAATGCGTCCGTCGCCACCGGCGCCGCGTTGCGCGACCTTGCCGAGCCGGCCGACACGGTCATGGTGACGCTGTCCAAGGGGCTCGGCTGCCCGGTCGGATCGGTGCTCGCCGTGCCGGCCGCCCTGCGGGACGAGGCGTGGCGCCTCCGACGGCGTCTCGGTGGCGCCATGCGGCAGGCGGGCGTGCTCGCGGCCGCGGCGCTCTACGCGCTCGACCACCACGTGGACCGGTTGGCGGAGGACCACCGGCGGGCACGGGACCTGGCGGACGCGGTCGCCCGCATTCCGGGCGTGCGCGTGGTCCCCCCCGAGACGAACATCGTCATGATCCACCTCGACGCATCGGGCCCGGACGCCGACGACGCTCGCGCCGGTCTGGAGGCGCGGGGCGTGCGCCTGAGCAGGTTCTCGCGGCGTCGCCTGCGCGCGGTGACGCACCTGGACGTGGACGACGAAGGCATCGCCGTGGCCGCCCGGGCGCTCGCCGACGTGCTCGGATGAGTCGGGGGACGACCGTCCACGGCCTTCTTCCGGCCACCCGCTAGCCGTGCCGGGCATCTTCGGCGCGTCGGCGGTGGAGGCAGACGTCGCCCGGCGCCTCGAAATCGCAGTGCGCGATGCGCTCGGCGACCTGACGACGCACCGGTCCGCAGCCGGCGTTCTGGCGGGGCGCGGCTACGAAGGCGTCGCGGCCCTGCGCCGGTCGGCCGACGGGTGGCTGGCGGTGGACGGCGACCGTGCCGGCTACGCCGAGGTCGAGACCGGCGCGCGCGGCGGGGCGGGTCCGACCCTCCCGGCCTTCCGCGGTGTGGGCGCGCGGATGGGCGACGCCGAGCCTGGCCTGCGCATCGCCGCCGACTGGCTGAACGGCGCGCCCCTCTACTACGCGGAGGCGGGCGGCGGCCTCGTGTTCGCGAGCCACCTGAGGCCGCTGGCGAGGGCTCTCGGCAGCGAAGCCGATCCGGTGGGCGCGATGCAGTACCTCAGGGAGGGCGCCCACCCCTCGGCGCGCACCCCGTTCGCCGGGATCCGGCGGCTGCTGCCCGGGCAGACCCTCCATTTCGCCCCGGGGCGGCCTCCGCGGATCGAGGAGGACAGCCGGCTGTGGAGCCCGAGCCCCGCGGGAGGCCGCGGCGATCCGGCCGAGGCGGCATGGACCCGCCTGCTCGACGCCGTGGCGCCGTTGGAGGCCGCGGGCCGACCCGCGCTCATGCTCTCCGCCGGCTGGGACTCCCGGACCCTCCTGGCCGCCCTGCGTGCGGCCGGGATCCGCCAGGTGCTCGGCTACTCGCACGGCCACCCCCGGGCGCGCGAGATCCGCCTGGCCGAACGGCTGGCGCGAGCCGCCGGGATCGAGCTCGAAGTCGCCCCGCTGGGGGCCGAACTGGTCCGCCCCGCGTTCCTCGAAGAGATCTTCCCGGGCACGGAGTGCCTCGTATTCCCGCACTGGGCCGCCGCCGGTCGCAGGCTCGCCGAGGCGGGAGCCGGCGTGGTGCTCGCGGGGGTGCTGGGCGAGGTGCTGGGCGGCCACTACGGAACCACGATGGTCCGCTCGGGGCCCGGCCGATTCGCCGACCTGGCGCGCCGCCTGGCGGGCGCGGGAGCGGCGGCCGGCGACGCGGCGGATGCCGCCGAGCTCCTCGTGCCGGACGTGGACCGCCTGCCTTGGTACGCCGCGCCGGACGCGTGGCCGCAGGTCGGTGAGCTGGCGGAGGGCCTGCGCGCCGACGTCCAGGTCGCGCTGGGCCGCCTGCGCGAGCGGGGCGTGCCCGAGGGGGACGCGCTCGTGGAGGCCTACGTGACCGAGACCCGCGGCTGCCAGTACATCTGCGCGCAGCTCGAGTCGGTCCGCGCCACGCTCCCCGTGGCGGCCCCCTTCGGCGACCGGCGGCTCGCCGAGTTGGCCACGGGCCTTCCGCTCGACGCCCGCATCCACAACCGGATCAGCCGGGAGATCCTCGAGCGCCACGCGCCGGACCTGCTGCGGCTGCCGCTCGCCGCGACGCTGGCGCCGGCCGGCAGCCCGCTGGCCCTGCAGGAGGCCTCCCGACTGGCCCGCTGGGGCTTGGAGCAGCTGCACTGGAAGGCCTTCCGCGCGACGGGCGGCCGCCTGCCGCAGCCGCGCTGGGGCTGGGTGGACTTCTCCTTCCTCCGGAGCGGCGTCCTCACGCCCTTGATCGAGTCACTCCAGTCCGATCTCTGGGATAGACAGGCGCTGCGAAGGACGGCGCGCTGGCTCGAGGGAGCCGGAGGGCTGCGCAACGTCCACCCGTGGTTCGATCAGCTGGGCAAGATCCTCACGATCGATCACCTGCTTCGCTAGATCGGACGGCAGGACCGACGGCGTCCGGAGGCGGGCGTCGCCAGCGGCGGGGTCTCGGGGGGCGGTCCGCTTCCTCTACCCGAATAACCCCCGAAACCGCGTGGTTGCGCCACACCCGTACAAATCCCGAAGCTGCGCGAAACGGACCTGTCCGATCCCGACCTTGTAGGCGCCCGGGCCTGCACCCATTATGGCGGGACAGGACGGCGGTAGTGCGTCCGCCACTCACGAGGGGGGAACGGGGAAGAGATGAGCACCGTGGCAATCACCGACGAACGCAAGAAGGCACTCAACGTCGCCATCGGCCAGATCGAGCGGCAGCACGGCAAGGGCTCGATCATGCGCATGGGGCAGGACGGCGCGCGGGTCCAGATCGAGGCGATCCCGACCGGCGCCCTCAACCTCGACGCCGCGATCGGCATCGGGGGCATCCCCCGCGGTCGCATCACCGAGGTGTACGGCCCGGAGTCCAGCGGCAAGACCACGCTCTGCCTCCACATCATCGCGAACGCCCAGAGGAGCGGCGGCGTCGCCGCCTTCATCGACGCCGAGCACGCAATGGACATCAACTACGCCGAGAAGCTCGGCGTGGACGTCGAGAACCTCCTCGTCAGCCAGCCCGACACGGGGGAGCAAGCGCTGGAGATCGCCGAGGTGCTGATCCGCAGCGGCGCGGTCGATGTCGTCGTGATCGACTCGGTGGCCGCCCTCGTGCCGCGGGCCGAGATCGAGGGGGAGATGGGCGATTCCCACGTCGGCCTGCAGGCGCGCCTCATGAGCCAGGCGCTGCGCAAGCTGACCGGCGCCGTCAACCGCTCGCGCACCGCGGTCGTGTTCACCAACCAGATCCGAGAGAAGATCGGCGTGATGTTCGGCAACCCCGAGACGCAGCCGGGAGGCCGGGCGCTCAAGTTCTACTCGAGCGTGCGCATGGACATCCGGCGCATCGGCGCGATCAAGGATGGGCAGGAGCTGATCGGCACCCGGACGCGCGTGAAGGTGGTCAAGAACAAGACGGCGCCGCCGTTCCGGGAGGCCGAGTTCGACATCATGTACAACCAGGGGATCAGCCACTACGGGCTCGTCGTCGATCTGGGCGTCGACACCGAAGTGGTCGACAAGGCCGGGGCCTGGTTCTCCTACGGGGACGTGCGCCTGGGGCAGGGTCGCGAGAACGCCAAGACGTTCCTCGCCGAGAACCCGGACATCGCCAACGAGATCGAAGACAAGGTCCGGGACGCGCTGAGCCTGCCTCCGCGGGTCCCCGAGGCGGCCGCTGACGCACCCGAGGAAGGCGCAGCCTGAGCCAGGCCCATCGGCGTTCGAGCGCCGATGGGTTCCGCTCCTCTTCCTCGGGCTGGCGCTCGGGGGACCGCTCCAGTGGTATGCGAAGTACCGGACGGGGGATGAGCCGTATCCCGGGCTCTTCATGCCGGGCTTCGGGGACGCTCGGGCGGGCGGGGACAGCATCGCGATCGTGCGGCGTCGTTTCGAAGCCTTCTACGCCGATGGCGGTACCCGGGAGTTGACCTTGGGCGAGTTCCTCGCCCCTCTTCCGCGTTCCCACCGCTCCGCCTTCGCGGCCCGCTATTACGGGGCCGGCGAGGCTCGAACCCCGGCGGAAGTGAGGGGGCGGTCCTCGCTGGCCAGGGCGCGCCTGCAGGAGATCTCCCCGGGCCGGCCCGTCGACAGCCTCGTCGTCCTCACCGAGCGGCTGATCCTGCACCCGCTTCCGGACTCGGCCGTCGTGCCGTTGAGCCGCTATGCCATCGCGCTCGCCGGCGAGGAGCCGTGACCGCGGGCCGACCCATCGGCTTCGCCGGTCGCGTCCGAGGCTGGTGGCGGGTCTGGGCGTACGAGGCCTACGCCACCGACGGCCGTTCCCTCGCCATCGTGCGCGTCGCGTACGGGCTGATTCCGGGTGGCACGACCGTGCGATTCGTCGACTTCGCGTGGATCTCGGTCGCCGGCGCCCTCACGGCGCTGTTCTGTCTCGACGCCATCGGCGGGGCTCGGCGCGGGGCACGCGGCGCGTCCTGACCACCTCCGCGAGGCGCCGGGCGGCCCTTCGCATGCGCGCGCACCGGGTCTATATTGCCCGGTTCCACAGGCGCCGCGCCCAGGCCGTACCGACATGACCGCGTCCGACATTCGCAGCCGATTCCTCTCCTTCTTCGAGGAGCGCGGGCACGCCGTGCGACCCAGCTCCAGCCTGGTGCCGCGCGACGACCCCACGCTGCTCTTCGTCAATTCCGGAATGGTCCAGTTCAAGGATGCGTTCCTGGGCGAGGAGACCCTGCCGTTCGATCGCGCGGCGACGTCGCAGAAGTGCCTGCGGGTGAGCGGCAAGCACAACGACCTCGAAGAGGTTGGCGTGACCGCCCGCCACCACACCTTCTTCGAGATGCTCGGCAACTTCTCGTTCGGCGACTACTTCAAACGCCAGGCGATCGACTACGCGTGGGAGCTGATGACACGCGAGTTCGGCCTCCCGGCGGACCGCCTGTGGGCGAGCGTGCATCACACCGACGATGACGCCGCCGCGCTCTGGACGGACGTGGCCGGCCTCGACCCCTCGCGCGTCTACCGCCTCGGGGACGAGCACAACTTCTGGCAGATGGCCGACACGGGTCCCTGCGGGCCCAATTCCGAGCTGCACTACGACCTGCGCCCCGACAGCGAGCGCGGCACGGTTCTCTCCACGGAGGCGTTCGTCGAGGCCGGCGACCGGGGCGAGTTCCTGGAGCTGTGGAACCTCGTGTTCATGCAGTACGACCGGCAGCCGGACGGGGAGCTGGTGCCGCTTCCGGCGCCGTCGGTGGACACCGGGGCGGGCCTCGAGCGCCTCGCCGCGATCCTGCAGGGCGTCCCGTCCAACTACGAAACGGATCTGTTCACGCCGCTGATCGATGCCGCGCGCGCGGTCGTGGGTGTCGACTACGTCTACGACAGTCCGGAGGGCGTCAGCTACCGGGTCCTGGCCGACCACGCCCGCGCCGTCGCCTTCCTGCTGGCTGACGGCGTGTTCCCTTCCAACGAGGGACCGGGCTACGTGCTCCGCCGGGTCCTGCGCCGGGCGGTCCGCCACGCGTGGATGCTCGGACGGCGTGAGCCGACCCTGACGCACGTCGTGGACGCGGTCACTGTCACGATGGGAGACGCCTACCCCGAGCTGCGGGACCGGCGCGATCACCTCCTGCGCCACACCCGCAAGGAGGAGGAGCGCTTCCTCGAGACCATCGACGCGGGGATGGAGCGGTTCGAAGCGATCGCCCCGCGGTTGCGGACCACCGATGCCTCCGCCGAGGCTCCCGCGGCCGCCATCTCGGGCGAGGACGCCTTCCTCCTGTACGGCACGTTCGGGTTCCCCCTCGACCTGACCGAGCTCATGGCTGAGGAGCGCGGCTACACGGTCGACAGGGAGGCGTTCGAGGCGGCGCTGGAGGAGGAGCGCGAGCGCTCGCGCGCGGACCGGCGCGCCTCGGCCGACGAGGGTGGCGGGGAGGCGGGAGAGCTGGACTGGACCGAGCTGTCCGACGCTCCCCAGTCCTTCGTGGGCTACGCGCAGCGAGAGATAGACACGGTGATCCTCGCCTTCGCCGAGCATGGCGATCGGGTCGCTCTCGTCCTCCGCGACAACCCCTTCTACGCCCAGGGCGGGGGGCAAATCTCCGACGCGGGGCGCGTCGAGGGAGGCGGCTGGGCGGTGTCGGTCGATGACGTGCACCGTGAGGGCGATCGCGTCGTCGTGGCCGGGCCCGTGGAGGGCGCGTTCGACGCCGCGGACCCCGCCGTTCGCGCCCGCGTCGCGAGCGAACGGCACGACACCGAGCGCAACCACACCGCCACGCATCTGCTCCACGCCGCGCTGCGCACGACGCTGGGCGAGCACGTGGTGCAGCGGGGGTCGCTGGTCGCTCCCGACCGGCTGCGCTTCGACTTCGCGCACACCGGGCCGCTCGACCCCGACGAGCGCGCGGCCGTCGAGGCCTGGGTCAACGCGCGCATCCTGGAGGATCATCCGGTGACGCCCGTCGAGCGCGGCTACCGCGAAGCGGTGGACGCCGGAGCGATGGCGCTGTTCGGGGAGAAGTACGGCGACACCGTGCGGGTGGTCGAGATTCCGGAGGTGAGCGCCGAGCTGTGCGGAGGCACGCACGTCCGCAGGACGTCCGAGATCGGCCAGTTCCGACTCGTCTCCGAGAGCAGCGTCGGGGCAGGCGTCCGCCGCGTCGAGGCGGTCACGGGACCGGCCGCCTACGCGCTCGCTTTGGAGCAGGAGGCGACGCTGCGCGCCGCTGCCGAGAAGCTGCGCACGTCGCCGGACCGGCTCGTAGAGCGTGCGGAGCAGGTCGCCGAGGAGCTGCGCTCGCTGGAGCGCGAGCTGCGCGAGGCGCGCGCGGAGGGAGCCGGGGACGCCGTGGGCTCGCTGGTGGAAGGCGCCGAGGCGGTCGACGGGGCGCGGGTGGTGTCCAAGGAGGTCGACGTCGGCTCGGTCGACGAGCTGCGCGCCCTCGGCGATTCGCTTCGCGACCGGCTCGGCACCGGCGCGGCGGTGCTCGCGGCGCGCATGCCCGAGCGGACGTCGCTGTTCGCCGTCGTCACCGACGACCTGGTCGGGAGGGGGGTGCGCGCCGACGTGCTCGTCCGGGAGGTCGCGACGCGGACCGGCGGCTCGGGAGGGGGCCGGCCGCATATGGCCCAGGGCGGCGTAGGCGACCCCGACCAGGTCGCCGACGCGCTGCGAGCCGTCCCGGCGCTGGTGCGTGACCTGCTCGGCGTGACCGGATGAGCGACGCGCCGGTTACGCTGTCTTGGTTGGCCGCGCGAACGCCGCCGCCTCCGCAGGTTCTCTTCGATCGCCTGCAGGCGCGCGTGCGGGACGCGCCCAGTGGCAACGGAGGGGGCGCAGCCGACCCGCTCCCCGGTCCGCCCTCGGGCGCGCAGCACGGCGCCGAGCTGGCCGGGCCCGCGCCGTCGGAGATCGGCCCGGTCGCCCGATTGCTCGCGTGGCACGCGGTGGGGCTGCTCGCCGACCTCTGCCGCGAGCCCGCGGGACCCGGAACCAAGTCCCTGGCGACGACGGATGCGGATACGCGGGGCCGCCTGCGCGAGCGCGCCTACCGGCTCCTGGAGGCGGACGCCCTGCTGACGTACGCGCTGGAGGCGGCCGCCGAGGAGGGACCCGACGCGGTGCGTGCGCTGGCCTCGTGGGTGTCCGCATCGCGCCTGGCGTCGCTCCTGGCCGAGGCCGACGCGGCGTGAGCGGCGCCGAGCACCTGCGCGGTCTGGCCGAAGTCCTTCGACGGACCGCAGACGAGCGGGCGGACGACATAGCCGCCATCGCGGAGCTCCTGTCGGCCGCGCTCGCCGAGGGGCACCGCGTCTACTTCGCCGGCAACGGCGGCTCGGCGGCCGACGCCCAGCACCTGGCCACCGAGTACGTCGTCCGCTTCCGACGCGAGGGCCGCCCGCTGGCGGCCCTCGCGCTGACGACCGACTCGTCGCTCCTGACGGCGGCGGCGAACGACCTGGGATTCCGCGAGGTCTTCGCGCGTCAGATCAGCGCGCTGGGCAGGCCCGGCGACGTGCTCGTGCTGCACTCGACGAGCGGCGACTCGGAGAACCTGCTGCGCGCCGCCGACGCGGCGAGAGAGCAGGGCGTGCGGACCGTGGCGCTTCTCGCTCGCGAGGGCGGCGCGCTCCGCGAACGCGTCGACCTGGCGCTCGTGGTGCCCACCGACGACCCAGCCCACGCCCAGGAGACGCATATCGCGATCGGTCATGCGGTGTGCGACGCGGTCGAGGCGAGCCTGCGCGAGGCGACGTGAGCGGCGTCGACCTCGGACTGGCCGGACGCAGGGCCCTCGTCACCGGGGGATCGCGTGGCATCGGGCGCGCGATCGCGCTGCGCCTGGCCGCCGCCGGCGTACGCGTCGCGATCGGCTACCGGGCGGATGCCACGGCAGCCGGCGCCGTCGTGGACGAGATCGGAGACGCCGGAGGGCAGGCGTTCGCCGTCGCCGCCGATGTTTCCGACCCCGCGGCCGCCGCCGGCCTGGTGGCCGAGGCGGCGCGCCTGCTGGGCGGGCTCGACGTGTTCGTGGCCAGCGCGGGCGTCTGGCCCTACGAGTCGGTCCCTCTGTCGGAGCTGACGTCGGATCGCTGGCGGCGCACCCTGGCGGTGAACCTGGACGGGCTGTTCCACACGACGCGCGCCGCGGCCGCGGTCCTCGCCGAAGAGGGGCGCGTGGTGCTGATCGGGTCTACGGCGGGCCAGCGCGGCGAGGCGGGCCACGCGGACTACGCGGCATCGAAGGCCGCGCTCAGCGGGCTCGTGAAGAGCCTCGCCGTCGAGCTGGCTCCGCGCGGCACGACGGTCAACTGCGTGGCCCCGGGCTGGGTGGACACCGACATGTGCGAGGAGGCGTTCGCCGGCGGCGGGCGCGCCCGGATCGAGGCCGGCATCCCCCTCGGCCGGATCGCCGACCCGGACGACATCGCCGGGCCGACGCTGTTCCTGTGCAGCGCGCTCGCGCGACACGTCACGGGGACGACTCTCAGCGTGAACGGAGGAGCCGTGCTGTGAGCAGAGAGCTCAGGAATCCGGAGGACGCGCGCGACCGGCTGGTCGACTGGATCGCGGACCAGGTCCGGCAGTCGGCAACCGAGGGCGTCGTGTTCGGCCTCTCCGGAGGCGTGGACTCGGCGGTGGTGTGCGGCCTCTGCGCGCGGGCGCTGGGACCCGCCAGGTGCCTGGGAGTCATCCTGCCGATCGAGTCGGAGGCGGACGACGCCCGGCTCGCCCGGGCCGCCGCGGAGGCCTTCGACGTCACTGCGGTCGAGGTCGCACTGGGGGCGCCCTTCGAGGCGCTGCTGGCGGCGCTCGAGGCCGCCTCGGCCGCGGCGGCGAAGCGGGGGATTGCGGGGCACGAAGCGGCAGAGGTAGCCGGGGACCCGCGCGGGGCGCGGCCCGACCTGCCCCGCATGAACCTCAAGCCGCGCCTCCGCATGACCAGCCTGTACTATTTCGCGAATACGTTGAACCGGCTGGTCGTCGGCACCGGGAACGCCGCGGAGTTCGCGGTCGGCTACTTCACCAAGTACGGCGACGGCGGCGCCGACGTGTTTCCGCTGGGCGACCTGGTGAAGGCCGAGGTGTGGGCCCTCGCGCGACTTCTGGGGGTGCCGGAAGAGATCGTCCGACGCGCACCCTCGGCGGGGCTGGTTCCCGGACAGACCGACGAGGGAGAGCTGGGGATCGCTTACGAGCACCTCGACGCCTACCTGCTGTCCGGCACCAGCGGCGACGCCGCGACCGACGCCCGCATACGGACGCTCGTGCAGGCGAGCGGCCACAAGGTCGCGTCTCCGCCGGTCGCGCGGCTGGACTGATCGGACCCTCCATGGCCGATCCGCACGCCCCTCCCGTGGTCCGCGAGGTGGCGCAGGCGCTCGAAGCCGAGGGGCACGCCACCTGGGCCGTCGGCGGCGCGGTGCGCGACGCGCTGCTGGGGATCACGGGATCGGACTGGGACCTCGCCACGGCGGCCCGGCCGAAGGACGTACGGCGGATCTTCCGGCGCACGGTGCCGCTCGGCGTCGAGCACGGAACCGTGGGCGTCCTGGCCGACGACGGCTCGATGCTGGAGGTCACCACCTTTCGACAGGACGTGGAGACCACCGGGCGCCACGCGGTCGTGCGCTTCGCCGACCGCATCGAGGACGACCTCGCCCGCCGGGACTTCACGATCAACGCGATCGCGTGGCATCCCGTGCGCGAGGAGATCGTCGACCCGTTCGAGGGTCGCGCGGACCTCAGGGCAGGCGTGCTGCGCACCGTGGGAGCGCCGCGGGACCGCTTTGCCGAGGACTATCTGCGCATCCTGCGCGCGCTGCGTTTCGCGGGACGCTTCGACCTGGCGATCGATCCCTCCACCTGGCGCGCGCTCGTGGACGCCCGGGCCTCGGTCGAGGGCCTCTCGGCCGAGCGGGTCCGCGAGGAGCTGATGAAGGTGCTGGGGCACCCCCGTCCCTCCGGCGCGCTCTCGCTCTACGCGGCGTCGCGCGTGCTCGAGCACGTCGCGCCGCCGCTCGCCGAGGTCGTGGCCCTGGAAGAGGAGTTGGCGCCCGCGGAATCGCCCTGGACGGAGGCCCTGCTGGCCGTCGACGCGCTTTCCCAGGACCGCGCGACGCTTCGGCTGGCCGCCCTGCTGTCGCCCATCGGCCGGCCCGGTGCGCGCACGCGCAACCTGCGCGGAGGCTGGCGCTTCACCGGCCACGAAGCGATCGCGGGGCGGGCCGGGCGCGACCTGCTGCGTCGGTTGCGTTTTTCCAACGCGGAGATCGAGAGCATCGGCGACCTGCTCGCCCTGCAGGAGGACCTCTTCCCTCCGGACTCCGACGGCGCGCGCGTACGCCGCTGGCTGCGTCGCGTGGGGCCTGACAGGGTGCCGGACCTGTTCCGCCTGCGGGCCGCGCGGCTGCGCGCGACCGCTGCGCGCCCCGATGGCGCGCAGTCCCACGAGGACCTCGTCACGCGCTGGCGCATGGCGCGCCTGGTCCTGCGCGCGAGGCCGCCCCTGGAGGTCGCCGACCTGGCCCTCGACGGGTCGGACCTTATCGCCATGGGGCTAGCGCCCGGTCCCGACTTCGGACGCATCCTCGAGGGCCTCCTGGAGGTGGTTCTGGAGGATCCGTCCGCCAACCGTGCGGACACGCTGCGCGCGCTCGTCCGGGAACGGCTGCCGTGAGCCTCTTCCTGCTCGTCGCGCTCGTCGCGGCCGCCAACATCGCGGGCGCCCTCCTGGTCACGGCGGGCGCGGCCGGCCGGAAGTCCCTGCTCGGCTTTCTGGTCGGCTTCGGGGCCGGCTTCATGCTCGCGGTCGCGCTGCTCGAGATGATGCCGCCGGCGCTGGACGCGGCGCACGGCATGACCGCGGTGCTATTGGGCTACCTGGGCGTGCACTTCGCGCAGCACACCGTCGTGCCGCACTTCCATTTCGGCGAGGAGACGCACACCGATGCCATGGTCTCGCCGAGCGTGGGTCTCATGGCGGTCGCCGGCATGCTGCCCCACGCATTCTTCGACGGCGTCGCGATCGCGAGCGGCTACGCCCGCGCCGAAGACCTCGGCCTGCTCATCGCCCTCGCCGTGCTCCTGCACAAGGTTCCGGCGGGCAGCGCCCTGGCGAGCATCCTCCTGGCGAGCGGCAACACGCGGGGGCGCACCGTGGGGGCCGTCGCCGTGGTCGCCGCGGCGACCGTCCTGGGCGCGGTCGTGACCCCGGCCAGCACGGTCCTCGAGCAATACGGGCTGGCGCTCGCCGCCGGCGTGACGCTCTACGTGGCGGCGTCGAACCTGATCCCGGAAACCCATCATCAGCGCGGCTGGCTGCTTCCCACCGGTGTCTTCGTCGGGGCGCTGGCGTTCTTCCTCATCCGCGCGCTGCTCCCTCTCGGATGATCGCCGCGCGGGACACGATCGCCGCAGGAGGGTAGCACCGCCCGTGAGCGACCTCGACCTCTTCGGACGAGCGGCGTCGGCGGCGCCGCCCGACGGACCGGCGCCCCGGCCGATGCCGGCGCAGCCGCCCGAGGAACTGGCGACCCAGCCACTAGCGACCCGCATGCGCCCGCGGGATCTCGGGGAGATCGTCGGCCAGGCGCGCCTGCTCGACGAGGGCAGGGCGCTGCGCGTGCTCGTCGAGGCGGACGCGGTGCCCAGCCTGATCCTCTGGGGCCCTCCGGGCTCGGGGAAGACCACGCTGGCGCGCGTCGTCGCGTCCCACGTATCCGCCGATTTCGTGCCGTTCAGCGCGGTCTCCGAAGGCGTCCCGCGGCTGCGCAAGATCTTCGCGGCCGCGCGGGAGAGAGCGCGTGCGGGACGCGGGACGCTGCTCTTCATCGACGAGATCCACCGCCTCAACCGCGCCCAGCAGGACGCCCTGCTGCCGTCCGTCGAGAGCGGGCTCGTGACCATGATCGGCGCCACCACGGAGAACCCGTCGTTCGAGGTCAACGGCGCGCTGCTCAGCCGGGCGCGCGTGTTCGTGCTCGAGCCGCTGTCCCCGGAGGCGCTGCGGAGCATCCTCGACCGCGCCCTGCGGGAGGACCCGGCGCTGACCGACACCCGGCCCGACGAGGACGCCCTGGAGGCGATCGTAGTCGCCGCCGACGGCGACGCGCGCAGGGCGCTCAACGCGCTCGAGATCGCCGCCGCGCTGGCGGGGCCCGGCCGATTGGGGGCGGAGCACGCGCGCGAGGCTCTGCAGCGCCGCGTGCCGCGCTACGACAAGAGCGGTGAGGGGCACTACGACCACATTTCCGCTCTGCACAAGGCGGTGCGGGGAAGCGACCCCGACGGCGCGCTCTACTGGCTCGCGCGCATGCTGGAGGGCGGCGAGGACCCGCTCTACATCGCCCGGCGGCTCGTGCGCATGGCGAGCGAGGACATCGGCTTGGCGGAGCCGCGCGCGCTCGGCGTGACGATCGCGGCGCGCGACGCCTACCACTTCCTCGGCTCGCCGGAAGGCGACCTGGCCTTAGCGGAGGCCGCGGTCTTCCTGGCGGCCGCGCCCAAGTCCAACCGGGTGTACGAGGCGTTCGGGCGGGCCCGAGAGGCGGCGCGTGAGACCCCGGCGGAGCCCGTTCCGCTGCACCTGCGGAATGCCGTGACGGAGCTCATGGGGGACCTCGGCTACGGCGCCGGCTACCGCTACGCGTTCGACGACCCGACCCACCACATCCCCCAGACCTACCTGCCCGACGCCCTCGGCGGCGCCACGTTCTACCGACCGTCCGGGCACGGCGAGGAAGTTGCGTTGGGCGCACGACTCGAGCGATGGCGCGCCCGGGCCGGCGACGCCGGGGCGGCCGGGTCGTCGGGCCCGGAGGCATCGGGCGGCGCCGACGGCTCTCCGCCGCCCGTTCACGGAATCGAGGAGGACGCATGAGGATCCGATCGCTCACGCGCGCCGGGCTGTGCACCGCGATCGCGACGCTGTGCCTGGGTGCGTGCGCCCCCGACGTGATCGAGCCCGAGATCGATATCGTGGGCGTCCGGGGTGGCACCATCGGGCTGGACGGCGGCGAGGTGCTGCTGCTCGTGCGCGTCGACAACCCGAACGATTTCGCGATCGAGGCGTCGCGCGTGGTTTACGATCTCGACCTGCGTCGGGGCGAGGACTGGTTCGATCTCGCCGAGGGAACGCTCGAAGAGGGCCTCGACGTCCCGGGCTACGGGCAGGTGACGGTCGAGATCCCGGTGACGTTCCGATTGAGCGACGCGATCCGGGTGGGGGCGGACCTGTTGGGCGGCGGCACGCCGACGTTCCGGGTGTCCGGCCGCGTGGACCTCCAGCGTCCGATCCGACGCCGGGTGCCCTACCGCGAGGAGATCACGGCGGACCTCCGCGCGCGGGGCGACCGCGACCGGCAGCCGCGTTGATCGAGCTGGAGGACGCCGGGGTCGGAGAGCGCGCCGTGCTCGTCGGCGCGCCGCCCGCGCACATGCCCCACTCCGTCGCCGACGAACACCTGCGCGAGCTGGGCCGCCTGGCGGACACCGCGGGCGCCCGCGTCGTGGGGACGGTCGTTCAGCGCCTCGACGCGCCGCACCCACGCTTCTACGTGGGCCGCGGCAAGGTCGACGAGATCCGCGAGCTCTCCGAGGCGCGCGAGGCCGGGCTGGTCGTCTTCGACGACGAGCTGTCGCCGGCGCAGGGGCGAAACCTGGAGCAGGCGCTGGGCGTCCGGGTGGTCGACCGGGCCGAGCTCATACTCGACATCTTCGCGTCCCGGGCGCGCACCGCGGAGGCGCAGATGCAGGTCGAGCTGGCGCAGCTCGAGTACCTCCTGCCGCGCCTCAAGCGCATGTGGACCCACCTTTCGCGGATCCGCGGCGGCATAGGCCTGCGCGGCCCCGGGGAGACGCAGCTCGAGAGCGACCGCCGGATCATCAACCGGCGCATTCGCGACCTCCGCGACAAGCTGCGCGTCGTCGAGCGCCGCCGCGAAACCCAACGCCGGGCGCGCTCGGGCGAATTCCAGGTGGCGCTGGTCGGCTACACCAACGCCGGCAAATCGTCCATCCTGCGCGCCTTGTCCGGGTCAGAGCTGTTCGTGGAGGACCGCCTCTTCGCCACGCTCGATCCCGCGACCCGCGCCGTCGAGCTGGACGGCACCCGGCTGCTGCTGACCGACACCGTGGGCTTCATCCGCAAGCTCCCGCACGATCTGGTGGCCTCGTTTCGCGCGACGCTCGAGGAGGCCGGCGCGGCCGACCTGCTGATGCACGTCGTCGATGCCTCGGCGTCCGACTGGGAGGAGCACGTCGGGGTCGTGCACGAGGTGCTCGAGGACCTGGAGCTGGGAGGAGCGCCGACGCTGCACGTCTTCAACAAGGTGGACCGGCTGACCCATCAGGAGGAGGACGCGCTGCGCTCCAGGCTGGAGGGCGTATTCCGGCCGGGCCCTGTGTTCGCCTCCGCGCACGAGGAGGGCGGGCTGGAGGAACTGCGCGAGGCCCTGCTCTCGGCGGTACGGGCGGAGCGGCCACAGGTCACCGTCTCGCTGCCCGCGGGCGATGGCGAGGCGCTCGCCGCGCTCCATCGCGAAGGAGAAGTCGTGTCGACGCGAACCGAAGGCGCGCGCGTCGACGTGACCGTGCGCCTGCCGAGGCCGCTCCTCGGGCGCCTGCGGGCACGGCCAGGCGTCGAGGTCGAAGGCTGATGACCCCGGCCGAGGCTCGAAGAGGAGACCGGATCTTCCTGGTGGGGACCGGCAGGATGGGTCTGGCGCTGGGCACCGCGCTGCTCCGGAGCGGCGCCGCGGGGCGGGTCGCCTACGCCTCCCGATCGGCCGACCGCCCCACCTCTCCCCTGCTGGACGAGCCCGGCGCGATCTGGACCGGCGACCCGGCCGCCCCCCCCGACGGCACGACGGTCGTGCTCCTCGCGGTGCCGGACGATGCCCTGCCAGCCGTGTCCGCGCGGCTGGCGACGCGCGCAGCTCCGGCGGGAGCGGTCGCACTACACCTCTCCGGGGCGCTGACTGCCGCCGTGCTGGAGCCGCTCCACGAAGCCGGGTACGCCGTCGGCACCCTGCACCCACTGCAGACGGTCGCGGACCCGGAGACAGGAGTCGAGCGCCTGCGCGGGTGCGCGTTCGCGATCGGCGGCGAGCCCGCGGCGCTCGGCGCCGCCCGCAGGCTGATCGCCGACCTGGCCGACCAGATCCTCGTCGTGCCCCCGACATCGCGCCCGCGCTACCACGCCGCGGCGGTGATCGCGTCGAATTATCTGGTCGCCATCCTGCACTTCGCGGCCCGCCAGCTGGCGCCCGTCGGGTTGGACGAGCGCGACGCAGTGCGCGCCCTGCTGCCGCTGGTCCGCGGCACCCTGGAGAACGTCGAGGACCTGGGCATTCCGGCCGCCCTCACCGGGCCTATCGCGCGCGGCGACGCGGACACGGTGCGGCTGCATCTGCGTCGGTTGTCGCCCGAGGACCGCCTCCTATATTGCGCCCTCGGTCGCGAGGCCGTCCGCGTGGCGGCGCGCGCGGGGCTCGCGGAGGACCGCGTGGAGCGGCTCGCGGAACTGCTGTCGGAAGCCCCATGATCCGCCTTCACATCAACGTCGATCACATCGCGACGGTCCGGCAGGCGCGCCGCACCGATGAGCCGGACCCCGTACGCGCAGCGGTGCTCGCCGAGCTCGGGGGCGCGGACGGTATCACGGTCCATCTGCGCGCGGACCGACGCCACATCCAGGACCGCGACGTGCGCCTGCTGGCGAGCACCGTGCGCTCGACCCTCAACCTGGAGCTCGCCGCGTCCGCTTCGATCCTGGACCTGGCCGAGGAGCTGCGTCCGCAGGAGGCCACGCTGGTGCCCGAGAATCGCGAAGAGGTCACCACGGAAGGGGGGCTCGCGCTCTCGGACCCCGAGGTCCGCGAGCGCATCGCGTCGGCGCTCGACAGGCTGCGCGGCGCCGACGTGCCCGCTGCCCTCTTCATCGACCCGGACCTGGACGACCTGGGGAGGGCCGCCGAGCTCGGGGCCGGTGCCGTCGAGCTGCACACCGGGGAGTACGCACAGGCCTGGGGCTCCCGGATGCGCGCCGACGGGGCGCGCCGATGGGAGGCCGAGCGGGACCGGCTCGCGACGGCGGCCGAGCGGGGCCGCGAGCTGGGGCTGCACGTCCACGCCGGCCACGGGCTTACCTACGAGAACGTGCGGCACGTGGCGGCGATCTCGCAGATCGAAGAGCTCAACATCGGTCACAGCGTCGTGTCGCGGGCGGTGCTCGTCGGCATGGAGAGGGCGGTTCGCGAGATGAAGTCGATCCTGATCGAGGCCCGATCATGACCGCCGCCGACTTCTTCGTCGACGAAGCGCGCGGCTGCCTGCGCGATCTGCGCGACCTGCTGCGGCGCGACGTCGACGCGGGCGCCCTGCGGCCGCCCGTCAGGCGCCTGCGGGGCAGCGCGCAGATGGCCTCGCAGGGGGAGGCGCTCCGGGCGGCCGCAGCCCTGGAAGCCGCCGTGCGCGCGGCCGACGCCGGCACGATCCCTTGGGACGCGTCGGTGCGGGGGACGCTGACGCACGCGATCGCCGACCTGGAACGGGTCGTGGAGTCGGGCAGCGCCGCGTTCGCCGAGCAGGTGGTGGAGCGGATCACAGCCCTGGGCGCCGAGCCCGCGGCGGGAGACCCCACGCGGGCGGTCGCTGAGCGCGCCGACGACGCCTTTCCCGCCTTCGTACGGGCCGAGATCGCGAGTATCCGCGACGCGCTGAGCGAGGCCGCCGCGGCGACCGGCGGCGGATCGCCCGCGGCGGCGCCCCTGCACGACCTGCTAGACCGGCAGGCCGCGCTCGCGGGGAGCGCGCGGCTGGCCGAGCTGCCGGTCGTGGCCCGTGCCCTCGAGGCGGCCGACCACATCACCCGCGCGCTCCTGGCGGGGACCGCGACGGACCATGCCGCCCCGGAGGCGTACCGCGTCATCGGCGCAGTGCTGGGCGAGGCGCCTCTGGCTCCCCGCGTGGAGGCGCCCGAGCTGCAGGCGCGGATCGAGCGCGCGCGAAGCTCGGTTTCGCCGTCGGGGGCCGACGACGGGGACGTGCCCGTCGAGGTCGCCAACTTCTTCCGCACGGAAGCACGGGCGGAGCTGAACCGCGCGGCCCAGCTGGCCAGCGACGCTGCCGAGCAGCGCACCGCGACCGCCGCCGACCGCCTGCGGGCGGGTCTCGATGCGCTGGCCACCACGGCGTCCACGTTCGGTTTTGCCGGCGTCGCGCAGCGCCTTCACGACGCAGTGCAGCGGACCGATGGAGTCCCCCCGGGCAGCCTGCCTGCCGCCGTGGACGCGCTGAGGAAGGAGGTCCTCGGGGCGCTGGGTGAGGACGCGCCTTCCGGGCCGCCGGACGCCGCGGCCGCGGCCCGCGGCGGGCCGCCGCCCCCGATCGTCACGGCCGGCGGCGAGGACGAGGAGGACGCAGGATACGCGGTCCGCGCCGGCGGGGCGGAGAACCTGGAGGTCGACGCGGACGGCGCGGTGCCGATCTCCACCCTGTGCTACGCGGGCGCTGCCGCGCTCGAGCGGGCTGCGGCGCTTCGCGCGGAGTGGGAGGCAGCCGACGGTCCGGCGGCTCGCAGCATCGCCGAGGAAGTCTTCGATCTGATCGACCTCGCCCGGCGGTGACCCCTCCCGCCCCGCCGCGCGCCCGATCGGGTTGGCTCAACTGGCGGGCGATCCTGGGAATCGCGCTCAGCGTCGCGCTGCTCTGGTGGGTACTGCGCGACGTGGACATGCGCGAGGTGGTGCGGGAGATCTCGCGCGCGAACCCCCTGTGGCTCACCGCCGCGGTCACCGTGGCGGTGTTCACGATGGTCATCCGAGCGTTCCGCTGGAAGCCCATCCTGCGGCCGATCGTCGACGCCAGCTTCCACGCCCGCTTCTCTTCCATCATGATCGCGTTCATGGTGAACAACGTCGTGCCCGCGCGGGCCGGCGAGTTCGCCCGCGCGTACGCGCTGTCGCGGCAGGCACCCGTCGGGGCGGCGGGCGCGTTCGGATCCCTGGTGGTCGCCCGCATCTTCGACGGCCTGACCGTCGTGGCGATGCTGGCGCTGTCGATCGCTTGGCCCGGATTTCCCGAGCTGGGGGGGCTCGACGCGACAATCGAGCGGCTGGCGTTCCTCGGGGTGGTCCTGCCGCTGGCCGCCGTGGCCGTGCTGGTCGTCATGGTCTACCGGCCGGAGCCGTCGGTCGCGTTCGCCGAGCGCCTCGCCAACCGGATGCTGCCGCGCGCCTTCCGACGCCCGCTCGTGGACGCGCTCGAGGCCTTCCTCTCCGGCGTGAAGGTCCTCCGCGACCCGGCGCTGCTCGCCCGGATCACCGTCTGGTCGATCGTGCTCTGGCTGACCAACGCGTTCGGCTTCTGGCTCGCCTTCCGGGCGTTCGGGATCGACGTGCCCTTCGTCGGCGCGATGTTCCTGCAGTCGATCATCTCGCTGGTGGTCGCCGTCCCCTCCGCGCCGGGCTTCTTCGGCCTCTACCAGTGGGCGGCCACGGTGGGCCTGGAAAACGTCTGGGGGGTCGAGGCGACGCCGGCGGCCGCGTTTGCGATCGGCTTCCACATTGCGGCCTGGTTGCCGGTCACCGTCATCGGGCTCTGGTACGCGTGGCGGCTCGGGCTCTCGTGGGGCGAGGTCGGCGGCAGCGAAGAGATCGTGGAGACCGCGGTGGAAGACGATGTCGCTCGGCGCGGCGGCACCGTGGCCGATCTGGGGCGAGCCACGAGGCGCGAGTAGCGCCGCGTTCGGAGCGTCGAGCTCCGAACGACCGATCGTTTCTACCTGCCGTTTCGTGCGAACGGGGCGCCGGGACCGTTGATGGCGGGCCTTTCGAGCGGCTAGCTTTCTCCGCCGGTACGGATCCGGGGTCGTCTAATGGCAGGACGCGAGACTTTGGATCTCGCTGTGGAGGTTCGATTCCTCCCCCCGGAATTCCTCCCTCGACTCCGGGCGCCGCGAAGTGGACCCGGCCCGGGGGCGACGCTGCCCCTCGCGCACGCGCGTGACGCGGCGTCCCGCCCGATCGTCGCTTCCCAGGCGGAAGGGTTCCGCCGGCGGCGCGCGGCTACCATGGCCCCGAGATTGCCGCTACCATAAATGGCGGAGGCGAGTTTGCCTCCTTTCGTGCGTTCGCCGGGTGCGGACGCGCCCGTGAGACTCCACCCGACGCCGCGATGTCGACGGAATCCCCCCCGCCCGAGGGCGGGGGCTCCCCAACCGACGCATCACGAGGCGGCGGCGCGTCCGACATCGGCCGCGGCGCCCCGTCGGGTCCGTTCGCCCTGCCCGACGAGTCCGAGCTCCGGCCGCGCCCGACGCCGGTCCCGTTCGGCGACCTGCCGCGCGTCCTGCTGCCCGTCACCGACGACGACGATGCCCCGGCCGCGCCCCCCGGCGAGCCCCTGGCGCCGTGGGCGATCCGGCGGCGACCCCGGGTGCCGGGGGGCTTGGCGGCGCTGGTGCTCGTGCTCGCGATCGCCGGAGCCGTGCTCGTTTTCGGTCGCGGCGCCGACGAATCCCTGGCCGGATCCCTGGCGGGGGGCGCCCCCATCCCGGCGGACCCGGCCGGCGTCCCCGTGGAGACCGCCCCCGGAACGGCGTCCGAGGCCTCCGGCGACCCGGAGACCGATTTGGAATCCGACCCGAGCAGCCCGGACGGCACCGCCCGCGACGCGGCGCGCATCCCCGAGCGCGCGCGAGCGCTGGGTGGCTCCCAGAGGGCCGCCGTCGGGGCACCGCTGGGCGATTCGGTGGGCGTGCGCGTCGTGGACGGCGCGGGACGCCCGGTGGCCGGCGTCGTCGTGACCTTCCGACCCCAGGAGGGCTCCGGGTCGGTGGCGCCCGCGCGGCGGCGGACCGATGCCACCGGGCTGGCCAGGACCGCATGGACGCTGGGCACGCGCGAAGGGGAGCAGACCCTCGTGGCGGAGATCGACGGCGACATCGACCCGCTGACGATCCGGGCTTTCGCCGACACCCGGCCCGAGGAGCCCGCCGTCGCCTCGAACGATGGGGGCGGGGCGGGCGCCGGCGCGTCGCCGGGGTCCGGCCCGATCCTGACGGTCCTGCCGGGCACCAGTCCGGGGGGCACGTTCACCTGCGCCATCGACGACTCCGGCGAGCTGGATTGCTGGGGCGACGACTCCAGCGGCCAGCTCGGCAAGCAGCTCGACCGCGACCTGCGCTTCGCCACCGTCTCGGCAGGCGTCCGGCACGCCTGCGCCCTCACGCCCGACGGCACCGCGTACTGCTGGGGCTCCAACGGGAACGGGCAGCTCGGCGTGACGCGGACCGGCGAGGCGCTGGACGGGCGCGCCGTGGACGCCCCGGTCGCGCTGCGCACCATCGCGACCGGCCTCGCCCACAACTGCGCGCTGGGTATCGATTCGCGGGCGTTCTGTTGGGGCGGCAACGACAACGGCCAGCTCGGCACCGCCGATCCCAACGCGCGCTCCGCCGCCACCCCCGTCGACACCCGGCTGCGCTTCGGGCTTCTCGTCGCGGGTTGGATGCACACCTGCGCGCTGGGGCTGGACGGCAAGGCGTACTGCTGGGGTCGCAACAAGTACGGCCAGGTCGGAGACGGCTCGACCACCACGCGCGGCCGCCCGCGCGCCGTGGCCGGCGATCTCCGCTTCACCGATCTGGCGGCCGGCAGCGACCACTCCTGCGGGCTGGCCGCGGACGGCGCCGCGTACTGCTGGGGCCGCAACAACGAAGGGCAACTGGGGACCGGCGACACCGACGACCGCCTGGCGCCCACGGCGGTCGCCGGCTCGCCCAACTTCCGCTTCGTGACCTCCGGCGGCGTCCACGTCTGCGGCATCGCCGGCGACGGCGCGGCTTTCTGCTGGGGGAGCAACAGCTACGGCCAACTCGGCGACGGCACGACGACCGACCGGCTGGCCCCCACCCCCGTCGCGGGCGATCTCCGCTTCCGCCGCCTGCGAGCCGCGGGTGCCCACACGTGCGGGCTCGCGACCGACGGACAGGAGTACTGCTGGGGCTACAACCGGCACGGGCAGCTGGGCGATCGGAGCCGGAACGACCGATCGACCCCGACCCGGGTCCGCGTCCGATGAGCGGATCTTCGATTCCCCGGCTCCGGCCCCGCGGGGCCGGAGCGTGGCGGCTCTTCGCTCCGCTGACAGCCGCGCTCCTGGTGATCGGAGGAAACGGCGCTGCAGCGGCGCAATCGCTCGCGGCAGACCTCCGTCGTGCCCGCACCCCGCTGAGCGCGTGCCGGGAGGCGGGCGGCACGGAGGCGCCGCCGCGGGCCTCAGCCGCCGACCGCTCGGCAGCGGCCGACCTGCTCGCGCGCGCCGACGAGGCCGCCCTGCTGGGGGACGCGGACGAGGCCACGGCGCTCCTGCGCCAGGCCGCCGACCTCGATCCCGGCTCGGCCGAGGTCGCGTATCGACTGGCGCGCGGTTTCGAGGACGCCCGCGACGCCGAGGCGGCGGTGGCCGAGTACTGCCGCTTTCTGGCCCTGGAGTCGACCGGCTCGCGCGCCGAGGACGTGATCGAGCGGCTGGGAGAGCTCACCGAGAGCTCGCCGATCGAGGCCGACGCCCGCGCCCAGGCCGCGTTCGCCGACGGCCTCGCGCGCGCCGAGGCGAACGACCTGGTGGGCGCCGAGGCCGCGTTCACCGCTGTCGTCGCGGTCGCGCCCAGATGGCCGGATCCGTGGTACAACCGCGCGCTCGTTCGCGCGGAGCAGGGGGACGCGTCCGGCGCGCGCTCCGACCTCGGGTACTACCTCGACCTGCGACCCGGCGCCAGCGACGCCGGGGTGGTCGAGGCCCGCATCGCCGCGGCCGCTCCGCCGGCCATGGCGCCGCTCCCGGGCCGTCTACCGCAGGCCACGCCGTTCGTGGCGAACGCCCTCGTACCGGGCCTGGGCCAGTTCCGGACGCGCCGCTGGCTCGTCGGCACCGCGGCCCTCGGCGCCGCGGCCGGGCTGGTGACGCTGGGGGTGTCGAGCGAGCGCACGGTGGTGCGCTGCATCGTGGTGCCGGAGGCCGGACAGTGCCCCGCGGGGCAGGTCGCCGGTACGGAAATTGAGCGTCCGTACCTGGCCGCGGGGCTCGGTGCCGCGGCGATCGTGTCGCTGTTGGGAGCGCTGGAGCAGCAGCGCTGGTACGCCGCGGAGGTGGCGCGAACCGAGCGCGTCGGCGCCGCGAGCGGAGCCCGAGTCGAGGTCGGACCCGCGATGCGGGGTGGGGGGGAGGGGATCGATGTTTCCCTCGTACGGTTGAGGTTCTGATGCACCGGACCCCCGTCCGCCGAACGACGACAACGGCGATCGCGGTTGCGATCGTCTCCCTGACCGCGGCCTCCTGCGACGAGGTCGTGGTGGAGCCCGTGCCGGTCGCCGACGTGACGGTCACGCCGGGATCGGTCACCTTGGACGTGGGCGCCACGCGGCGTTTCCAGGCGACGGCCACGGACGTGTCGGGCAACCGGCTGCCGCGGCCGGTGAGCTGGCGCTCGGGGAATCCGGCGATCGCCACCGTCGATGGCGAGGGCCTGGCGACCGCCATGGGCGCCGGCACCGTGTCCATCATCGCGACCATCGGTTCGACCTCCGGAAGCGCCAGCGTCCAGGTGTCGCCGACCCCGGTCGTATCGCTCGAGCCGGTGTTCGTCACGCTCACCGCGCGGCGCAACGGCTTGATCTCGGAGGGTGTCGACGTCGCCGTATCCAACGCCGGCGGGGGCACGCTCACCGGCATCTCCGTCACGGTCGACTACGACGACAACGGCAGCGGCTGGCTGGAGGCCTCCGTGGAGCAGTCGACCGCGCCGACCATCCTCACGCTGCGGGGCGACCCCAGCGAGCTGGACGTCGGCACTTACTCCGCTCAGGTGACGGTATCGGGCACGCCCCCCGTCAGTCCCGCGGTGCTGACGGTGACGTTCCAGGTGGTATCGTCGCCCCCGGAGCGCCCGGATGAGCTGGACGCCACACCTCTGTCGGGCACCGAGGCGCGCCTGGACTGGCGGGATCGCTCCGACAACGAAGAGACCTTCCGCATCGAACGCAGGGCGTCGATCTTCGCGCCGTATGCGGAGGTGGGGGTCGTCGGGGCCGACGTGACGACGTTCACCGACGCGTCGCTCTCGCCGGGCACGAGGTACGCGTTCCGGATCCGGGCCTGCAACGCGGCCGGTTGTTCCGACTACGAGGGGCCGGTGGAAGTGACGACGCTGTCGGTGCAATCGGCGCCGACCGCGCCCGACGGCCTCGTGGCCAGCGCCACGTCCTCCTCCGAGATCGTCCTCGAATGGACCGACAACGCGTCCAACGAGGACGAATTCCGCGTGGAGCGGCGGCTCGACACCGGCGACGCGTTCGAGCTGGTCGGGGGGACGGGCGCGGACGTCACGACGTTCACCGACGACGGACTCGAGTCGGGGACCACGTACGTGTACAGGGTCCAGGCCTGCAATACCGTCGGCTGCTCGGAATTCAGCGCGGAGGCCAGTGCGACCACGCCGGCACCCTCTCCGCCCGAGCCGCCCTCCGGCCTGACCGCGGAGGGGATCTCGTCCAGCCAAATCCGGTTGGAGTGGATCGACAACGCCGACAACGAAACCCGGTTCGAGGTGCAGCGCCGTCGCGGCCAGGGCGGTGGCGGCTGGGACACCGTCGCCACGGTGGGCACCGACGTCACCACCTATGTCGACGGCGGACTACAAAAGGGCACGGGGTACGGGTACAGAGTCCGTGCCTGCAACGACGTGGGATGCTCCTCCTACACCAGCCGGGTGGACGCGAGTACGTTTGACGAGTAGCGGTCCAGCCGACGCCGCTCACCCGCCGCGCGACGGCGCGCCCACCGGCGCCACGCCCGACGAGTCGAGCTTCGATCTCCTCGTCGTGGGCGGCGGGGTGAGCGGCGCTTGCATCGCGCTCGAGGCGGCCCGCGCGGGACTCCGCACGGCGCTCGTGGAGCGGGACGACTTCGGAGCCGGGACGTCGGCGAACAGCCTCAAGATCCTGCACGGCGGCCTGCGCGACCTCAGGCGCCTGGCGCCGAAGGCGGTGCGGTCCGGGGCGCGCGAACAGGCTGCGTGGGCGCGTTTCGCGCCGCACCTCGTCGAGCCGCTCCCGTTCCTGCTTCCCACCTACCGTGCGCCGGCCCAGAGCCGGCTGGCGCTTCGCGCGGCGCTCGCCTTCGCGGGCCTGCTGTCACCGGTCGCGGAGCGGGATCGCCCGGGCCCGTGGGCCATCCTCGGCCGGGAGGACGCCCGGGCGCTGGTGCCCGACCTGCCTGGAGCCATCACCGGCGGCGCGCTCTGGTACGAGGGGCAGATGTACTCCGCGGAGCGCCTCGTGCTCGAGGTCGTCCAGCGGGCCATGGCAGCGGGCGCCGTCGTCGCCAATCACACCTCGGTCACGGCGCTGCTGCGCTCGCGCGACGGGGAGGTGGCGGGCGCGCGCACGCGGAACGGGCTCAGCGGCGCCGACGGCGAGGTGCGCGCGCGCCGCACCGTGCTCGCGACCGGCTCGACGAGCCGCCGCCTGGCCGGCCATCTCCTGGGCCGGACGGACGGTGGGTCCGGTTCCCATTCTCTCGCGCTGAACGTGGTGCTGCCCGACATGGGATACCGCACCGCGTTCGCCGTCCGCAGCCGCCCCCGTGGCGGTGGCACCCGACAGCTCCTCTTCGTGCCGTGGCGCGGCCGCACACTGCTCGGCACGGGCCACTACGCGTGGCAGGGCGATCCCCGGTCGTTCGAACGGACGGCCGATCCCGGTCCCTTGATCGAGGAGGCCAACGCCGCGTGGCAGGGCCCGCGTGTCCGCGAGGAGGACGTCGTGCTCGTGCACGCCGGCCTGCTGCCGCTGGAGCCGGCGCCCGACGCATCACCCGACCGCCTGCTGCGGGATCCGGAGGTCCACGATCACGCCGCCGACGGCGCGCGCGGGCTGATCAGCGCCACGAGCGTGCGCTTCAGCTACGCCCGACTGCTGGCACGGCGGACCGTAGCGCGCGTCCTGCGTTCGCTTTCCGGCGGAGACCACGGAGGCCGCGGCGGGGACCGCGGGGACCGAACCGAACCCGCCTCGTCGATGGAGGAGATCCGCGCTGCCGCGCGCGAGGCGGCCCCCGAAGTGGAGGACGACGTGCGCGAGCATCTCGTGCGCTGCTACGGGGCTCGCGTCCTCTCCGCGATCGAGGGGATGCGCGGGGTACCGGACTGGCGCCGGCGCGTAATCCCGGGCGAACCCGTTATCTTCGGACAGTTCGTGCGCGCTGCCCGCCACGAGATGGCGCAGACCACCGCCGACCTCATCTGGCGGCGCACCGAGCTCGGACCCCGCGGCCTCGCGTGCGATGCCGCCGAGGCGATGGCGCGCGAGGCGCTCGCGCTGGCCGGAGGTCGAGGGGAGGTGGAGGATGGGGCCGGACGGCAGGACGATGGACGGGACTGAGGGCGGCGACCGGGCCGGTCGTCTGGCCGCCGAGAGCGACGCCGCCACGCCCCTGATCGAGCACCTCAAGAGCGACGCCACCTCGCCGCTCGCCAAGTACCAGGCGATGTTCGTCGGCAGCCGCTCGTGGGGGGCGCTGCTGGCCTACGAGGCCATCGTGGCGCTCCTCGGCCCCGTCCCCGGGGGCATGGGGCTGGTCCTCCGCAAAGCCCTCCTGCCGCGCGTCCTGGGCAGCGCGGGGCGCAACCTGCTGGTCGCCCGCAACGTCACGCTCCGCTGCCCCGGCCGCATCCACGTCGGCGACAACGTGACCCTCGACGAGGGCGCCGTGCTGGACGCGAAGGGGAGCGGCGAAGGGACGTGCGTGCGGTTGGGAAGCGACGTGCTGATCGGTCGCAACAGCATCTTGAGCGGCACCGACGCGGCCATCGAGCTCGGCGACTTCGTGTCGATGGGCCCGAACTGCTACTTCCGCACGGGCAGCTTCATCCGCGTCGGGTCCAACGTCTCCATCGGGCCTTACACGGCCGCCATCGCCGGCGAGCACGCCTTCGACGATCCCGCCACGCCGATCCTGAAGCAGGCACGCGTGTCCAAGGGGATCGCGATCGGGGACGGCGCGTGGCTCGGGGCGCGGGCGACGATCCTGGACGGCGTCACCATCGGCGCCGGCGCCGTCGTGGGGGCCGGCTCCCTGGTCCGCGACGACGTGCCCGCCGGGGCGATCGCCGTGGGGACGCCCGCGCGGGTGATCCGTCACAGGAGCGAGAACGCTTGAGTCCCCAGGGCGAGCCGCCGGTCACGGTCATCGAGCCGCCCCGCCGATGGGTGCCGGTCGATCTGGGAGCGTTGTGGCAGTACCGCGAGCTGCTCTACTTCCTGGTCTGGCGCGACATCAAGGTACGCTACAAGCAGACCGCGCTGGGCGCGGCGTGGGCGGTGATCCAGCCGTTCTTCACGATGGTGGTCTTCAGCATCTTCTTCGGGCGCCTCGCGCAGGTGCCTTCCGACGGCGCCCCGTACCCCATCTTCAGCTTCGCCGCGCTCGTGCCGTGGGGCTTCTTCGCCAACGGCCTCACGCAGTCGTCGAACAGCATCGTCGCCAACCGCGACCTGATCACGAAGGTCTACTTCCCCCGTCTGGCGATCCCTACGGCCACGGTGCTGGCGGGCCTCGTGGATTTCGCGATCGCGTTCGTGGTGCTGCTCGCGATGATGGGCTACTACGGGATCGCGCCGACGCCGAACGTCGTCTGGATCCTGCCGCTACTGGTGCTCGCGCTCGTGACGGCGCTCGGGGTGGGCCTCTGGTTGTCGGCGCTGAACGTTCGCTACCGCGATGTCCGTCACGCGCTGCCGTTCGTGGTCCAGGCGTGGCTGTTCATCACGCCGATCGCGTACCCGAGCAGCCTGCTCTCCGAGCCCTGGCGCACCGTGTACGGGCTGAACCCGATGGCCGGCGTCGTGGAAGGCTTCCGCTGGGCCCTCCTCGGCACCGACTCCGCGCCGCCGGCGATGGTCGCCGTGTCGGCGGTGGTGGCCGTGGTGATCCTGGTGTCGGGCGCCTTCTACTTCCGCCGCGTCGAGGCGCGCTTCGCCGATGTCGTCTGAGCGCCCCCCGGCGATCCACGTGCGCGCCTTGGGCAAGCGCTACCGCGTCGCCGCGCTCCAGTCTCGGCACAACACGCTCCGCGACCACCTGGCGGGCGCCGCGCGCGAGGCGTGGACCCGAGCCACCCGCGCGCTGCGCGGGCGCCCGCCCCCCGGCGCCGAGACGATATGGGCTCTCCGCGACGTCGACTTCGATGTCGCGCCGGGCGAGGCGGTCGGCGTCATCGGCGGGAACGGAGCGGGCAAGAGCACGCTCCTGAAGCTGCTGTCGCGGATCACGCAGCCGACCGAGGGGCGCGGGGAGATCCGCGGCCGCATCGGCTCGCTGTTGGAGGTGGGGACCGGCTTCCACTCCGAGTTGACGGGCCGCGAGAACACGTTCCTGAACGGCGCCATCCTGGGCATGCGCCGATCGGAGATCCGGCGGAAGTTCGACAGCATCGTCGACTTCGCCGGGGTGGAGCGGTTCATCGACACCCCCGTGAAGTTCTACTCGAGCGGCATGTACCTGCGGCTCGCGTTCGCGGTCGCGGCGCACATGGACCCCGACATCCTCGTGGTCGACGAGGTCCTGGCGGTCGGGGACCACGACTTCCGCGCCCGCTGCCTGCAGAAGATGCACGACATCTCCGCCGGCGAGGGGCGCACGGTGCTCTTCGTGAGCCACGACATGGGCGCCATCCGTCGGCTGTGCGGACGCTGCCTGTTGCTCTCGCAGGGTCGTTTGATCGCGGACGGGGAGACGGGCGACGTGGTGCGCCGCCACCTGACGGACGCCGCCGAGGGGTCGCTGCCCGCGCGCTGGATAGAGGTGCGCGGGGTGGCGCGGGCGGGCACCGGCGAGGCCACGTTCCGCTCCCTGCGCCTGCGCAGCGATCGCGCCGAGACCGCGTTCCAGCCGTACCGCGACGGTCCGCTCACCGTGGACGTCGACATCGCCTCGGACAGCGACCGCGTCGCGACCAGCCTCGCGGTCACACTCTACGACCAGGCCGGTAACAAGCTCGTGAACGCCGACTCGACGGCGCTGGCGATGCCGATCCCGCTACGCGCCGGCTCCAACGGCTACCGCGTCACGATACGCGCGGTCCACCTGAATCCGGGGATGTACACGCTGGGGCTCTGGCTCTCGGATGGACGGAACACGCCGTTGGACTACGTTCCCCGCGCGTTCCACGTGGAAGTCGTGGAGGCGGATGAGGGCCCCGCCGGCCCGCGGCCCGACGGCGACGGGACGGTGTCCTGTGACTACGTCGTCGAGCCGCTGTCGGACGACATCGGGACGGTTCCGGGAGACGAAAGCGGCGCCGACCCCGAGCCGCCTCGGTAGCGCCACTTCCACTGGGCGAATGCGGTAAGAATCCCACCCAGGTTGGCGAGCTCGGGGAACGCCGCCGGCCCGACTCGCAGCAGCCGGATGGGGAGCCGGAGCACCGGCCGATACATCGCCCTCCACAGACGGACCCAGCCGTAGCGGTCGCGGAACGTTGCGTGCTTGGCCAGAAACGCCCCCTGTCCGCGGCCGTAGTTCCAGCGCAGGGCCGTGAACTCGTCCAGCCTGCGCCACGCGCGGTGGTACAGCGCGGCTTCCGGCACGTAGCGGATGCGTATGCCGGCCCTCAACACCCGGTACGCAAACTCGTTGTCCTCGCCCCCAGGGAACGGGGTGCCCGGGCCGATACGCTCGTCGAAGCCTCCGACCCGACGCGGTATCGAGCGGTGCATCGCCATGTTCAGCGGGAAGAGGATGTCGTAGACGGGTTGCGGCGCGTCGTAGACGGCCGGCTCCGTCCGCTCGATCGTCGATGGGACGAAGGTGCCGGGCTCGCCCGGTTCCGGCAGTACGCGGCCGGTCACCACTTCGTCCGCCCCGCCCGCGACGGCCGCCGCCAGTAACGTCCGAAGCCAGTCCGGCTCCACGCGCACGTCGTCGTGCGTGCACACCAGGAACTCGTGGCTCGAGGCGCCGATGGCTTCGTTCATGGCCCGGCTCAGGCCCACGCTCGCGCTGGCGATGTAGCGGACGGCGGGCCCCCCGTCTCCCAGTTCCGCGGCGCGCGCAGCGCACGCCTTCGCGATCAGCGCCGGCAGCTCCACGTCGGGCTCGTCGCTCTGGTCGACGATCACGATCTCTGCCGGCAGCAGATCGCCCGCCGCGATCGAGAGCATGGTATCGCGCAGCAGGTCGCGGCGGTTGCGCGTGGGGACCAGCAGCGAGCAGGGGGGCAGCTGCCCGGGGGCGCTCACCGGCCGCTCCCGGGTTGCGTCTCCCCGGTGGCATCCTCCCCCGTCGACCCACCGCCGGCCGTGGCTGCGTGTGCGGCCCCTTCCGAGCGGCCCCGATCCGCCGGGCGCACGGCGTCCAGGGCGCCCCGGAAGAGGCCGGCGATCGCACCGGCGTTGCCGCGGCGCGCCTCGCGGGCGGCGGCGCGGACCACGCCCAGCGGAGCGCCCAGGGCGAGGAAGCCGGCCCACTCCAGCGGCGTCGCGTGGCGCGCCATCAGGCGGAACCAGTTGCGCGCCTTACCGCGCGCGTAGGCGGCGGAGAACCGCTTTCCCACGTGGGTTCGGTTGTAACGGTGGTAGGCGACGGCCGTCGGTATGAACAGCGCCTCGTGTCCCGCTGCGCGGACGCGGAGGGAGAAGTCGAGGTCCTCGGGCCCGTACGGATTGAAGCCGGTGTCGAACCCGCCGAGCTCCTCGAACACCGAGCGGCGCACCAGCGTGGCGCCGCCCGCCGCCACGCAGGGGCGCACGCGGTCGTACTGGCCGCGGTCGACCTCGCCGATGCCGACGGGGCGCGTGCGGCCCAGCCAGAAGCGTACGTCGCACCCGCCGCCGTCGTTGAGCAGCTCCGGGTGCGCCATCATGCGAAGCTTCGCCTGCGCCTGGGCGAGCGCCGGGCGCGCACGATGCGCGTCCGCGAGCTCTCGGACGAACCCGGGCTCGACCACCATGTCGTTGTCCAGGAAGAGCAGGTGGGTCGGGTCCCACAACTCGGCCGCCAGGGCCGCTGCCGCGTTGCGTCCGCCCGCGACGCCGAGGTTGGATCCCGCCACATGGTAGTGGGCGCTGGGGTGGTCCGACATCCGCTGGGCGGTTCCGTCGCCGGTCCCGTTCTCCCACACCAGCACATCGAAGGGCTCCTCGTGGCGCAGCCGCTCGAGGCTCTCCAGACACGCGAACAGATCGTCCGGCTGATCGTAGGTCAGCAGCGTCACCGCGATCCGCATGTCCCTCACGCGTCGTCCCGACGGTGCCGCAGGCCGGCGAGCAGGCCGGGAAGGAAGTGCACGACGTACGCCGCGCCGTGCATGCGCAGTTCGCGGTCGCGGCGGATCACTCCACGCGCCCAGCGCCGAGCCGCGCGCGCCGTGTTGACCGCCGCGCGCAGCGCCATGAAGCCGTCGCCGCGCCCGATGTGCTTGCCGTAGAAGCCGGCCTGACTCCGCGCGTAGGTGCGGTAGCGGGCCTTGCGCTCCGCCTCATCGCGCCAGGGGGCGTGCCGGACCAGGACCTCGGGGGCATACACGATCGGCACTCCCCGGCGCAGCGCCCGGTACGCCCAGTCGCCGTCTTCCGCGGCGCGCACGGAGGGGTGCTCGTCGAAGGGACCGACGCGCCGGAACGTGTCCAACGAGAACCCCACGTTGCCGCCGGACAAGGGGTCGAAGGTGATCCCCGGACGCGTCACCCTGCGCTCCCGGCGCGACGGGGCGGTGTCCACGTTCGGTCCATCCCCGACCGAGCCGACGCGACCCGACACGATCGCGTCCGGCTGAGCCCTGAGCCGAGCCGCCATGGTCTCGATCCAGTCCGGAGCGGCCATACAGTCGTCGTCGGTGATGGCGACGAAGCGGGTGGAGACCTGCCGGATGCCCGCGTTGACCGCCACGGATCGGCCGGTGGCGTGATTGCGGTGCACGTCGAGCACGAGGCCCGACGGGGCGAGCTCCGCCGCCCATTCCTCGAACGGGAGCTCACCACCCTGGTCGGCGATCACGACCCGCTGCGGCAGGACGCTGCCCTCGGTCAGCCGCCGCAGCGCCTCGAGGAGGATGGGCCGGCCGACCGTCGGAATCACGACGGTGAGGTCCATGGCCCGGCCTCTGGGTGGGGGCGGCGAGTGCGGTGTCTCCGCGCCGTCGGCGTGGTCGGCCACGTCAGTCCTCGGCGGTGGCGATGCGCGGTGCCGGCCAGGACGGCGGCTCCGTGCCCGTGGCCGAGGCGGAGCCGGTCGCGGCGGCGTCGGGATCGAGGCCGGCCGCCCGCAGTCGCTCTCGCGCCTCCCGTCGCGGTGCTCGATCCGATCCGTAGATCCAATCCAGCTCCAGCCGCTCCACGACTTCGCGGACCTGGCCGGCCTGTTCCCGGGACAGCCGCTCCAGCCAGCGGTGCGGACTCGCCCCCGCACCCGCCGACCCACGGATGCGAGCGGTCGGCGACGGTCTGCGGAGGGCGCGCGGAGAGGTGTCCACGGGCGTCCGGCCGATGCGCGCGTGGATCTCCGCGAGGACGCCAGCCGGGTCGCTCACGAGGTCCTCGTAGAAGACGACCGCCGTGCCGTCGTCAGGTCGGTACTGGGCGGTCGCCACGAGGTAGTGAATGCCCCACACGAGCGCATGGCGCGCCTCGGGCGTACGCAGGGTGCGGGCCCATTCGACGTGATCGGCGAGGTGGGCCGCCACGAGCCTCTCGTCGCCGAGCATCGCGTCCACGTCCATCGCGGGCGGCCAGCCCGCCTCCATGCGCGAGAGAACAACCGCCGCGGGATGCCGCACGAGCAGCACCATGGGAACCTGGGGAAAGCACCGACGCAGCCAGGCGAGCATCAGGTTCGCGCGCACCGACTTCACCACCCGTCCGGTGGGCAGCAGCCGGGAGGCCTGGCGGTCGACCCACCAGCCGCGCAGCGCGCCGCTGAAGATGTCCTTGCAGAAGGCCTCCAGCTCGGGATCGTCGTCGTCGGGTGCGCGGAACGGCATCAGCCCGAACGGGGCGGCCCGGGGGACGTGCACGGGGTGCAGCGGCTCGAAGACGATACGCGCGCCGAGGCCGTTGGCGAGAATTCCGCCGAGCCAGGTCGTCCCGCTGCGCGCGGTGCCCACGACCGCGACCGCGTGTGCGGGGTCGCGTAACCGGTCCCAGTAGACCGGCGCCAACAGCCGGGCTCGGGTCCGTCGGAACACGCGGCGCAGGAACCAGCGAGCCCTCTTCCGGCGGGTCACGGCGCTCATGACCCGGGCCCTCCGAGGCGCGCGAAAAGGCCCTCGTACGCCGAGACGACGCTGGCCGCCGCGTATCGTTCGTGCGCCACACGCTCGGCGGCCGCGCCGATGGCATCCATGCGCGGCCCGCCCTCGACGAGGGCCTCCAGCGCGGCGCCGAGGGCGGTCTCGTCGCCGGGTTCGACCAGCGTGCCGGTCACGCCGTCATCGACGATCTCACGCATCGCGCCGACGGGCGTCGCCACGCACGGAAGCCCGCAGGCCATCGCCTCCACCAGGGAAAGGCCGAACGCCTCCTTCTCGGAGGGAAGGACGAATCCGTCCGCTGCCCGCAGGTACCGCTCGACGCCGCTCACGGCACCAGTGAAGCGCACGTTGCGGGCCAGTCCCTGCCGCGCCACGAAGTCCCTGAGATCCCTTTCACACCCGTGTATGTCGAGCCCCTGGGCCCCGACGATCAGGAGGAGCGCGTCGGGGCGGGTCTCGGCGATCGGGCGCCACGCGCGCAGGAGCCCGGGGAGGCCCTTGTAGGACACCAGGCGCCCGGTGTAGGCGACGACGCGCGCCTCGGGGGGCAGGGCGAGGTCCCGGCGCAGGCGCGCGCGTTCCCCAGGGCCCGCGGGGCGAAAGCGCGTCGGGTCGAAGCCGTTCGGGATGCGGTGGATGCGTTCGGGGGGCACCCCGTGGGCACGATACTCTGCCTCGATGTCGGCGGAGAGCGCGACCCACGCGGCTGCGCCGCGGAGCAGCCGGTTGCGGGCCCCGAGCGCCATTTTCACCAACGCGCCGTCCGCGGCCAGGCCGAGGCGCGCCAGGCCCCGATCGAAGAAGGCGCCCGAGAGCTCGCCGTTGTTGTCGGCCTTGAGGACGACAGGGGCACCGCCGAACGCCGAGAGGGCGCGCGCGGGGATCCCCAGGACCCGAAACCCCGACACGAGCACCGCGTCGGCCGCGCGCAGGAGGCGCCCGGCTCCCATCGGCACCACGGCGCCCAGCGCCCATTTGGCCAGGTGATGGTGCAGGCTCGGGCCGAGCCGGACGACGCGTACGCCCGCCACCGTCTCGCGCCTGGAGAGCGCCCGGGACGTGCGGCGCGTAACGACGGCGACCGCGTGCCCACGCTCGGCGAGGCCCTCCGCCAGCAGGCGCGCCTGGGTTTCCCCGCCGCCGACCACCGGCGCGTACGTCTCGGTCAGGATCGCGATACGCATGCGGGTCGGGGTCGGGGCGATGCGCGACTCACGAGCGGTCGGTGGGGCGCTCAGGTGGCGGGCTCGTCCTGGGCCGCGGGCCACGTCGCCCCCGCGCCGCGGGCGCCGGCGTGCGCCCTCTCGTGGGGCCGGCCGGTACCGCCGGCGCCGTCGGCGTCCGCACCGGCGTACGTGGAACCCGCCGCGGCCGAGGCGGGCGAACGCTCCTGGAGGCGGCGGTCGAGCTCCTCGCCGGTCCAGTCGTAGACCGTGAACCGCGGAATCTCGAACACGGGCGTGGAGGCGGTGCAGACGCCGGCCATTGCCGCACAAGCGTAGGCGAAGCCCGCTTCGCGGGCGGCCGTGATGGAATGCCGGTCGTATCCGCCGAAGGGGTACGACACGCCTTCTACGGGACCTCCCGTTACCGCCTCGAGCGCAGCGCGGGATCCGGCGATCTCGTCCATCTGCGCCTCGGCGTCCAGGTCCGTCAGGCACGGGTGGGTCTTCGTGTGGGCTCCGATCTCGACCAGGGGGTGGGCGGCGAGGCGTGCCAGCTCATCCGGCGTGACGCTCCTCGCCGGAGTTGGCTCGGCCACACCCGCCAGCGTCGGCTCGCTCGCGATCGCGTCGAGCACGTCCGCGCGCGCCCGGACGTTCAGGCCGCGCAGGTGTCGGTGGAGCCGTCGGAACTCCGGGGTAGGGGCGGCCCCGCGCCGGGTCAGCCAAAGCCTGGTCATGCGGTCCCACCAGAACTCGCCGCCGAGATCCTCGGAGACCACGAACACGGTGGCTGGCAGGTCCTCCCGCTCGAGCGCGGGGAGCGCGACCCGAAGATTGTCCTCGTAGCCGTCGTCGAACGTGATGGCGACCCAGCCCTCCACCGATTCGCCGTCCCGGATCGCCGCAGCGAGGTCCGCCATGCCCACGACGCGCCAGCGTTCGCGCAGCATCGCGAGCTGGTCCGCGAAGCGCTCCGGGGTGACGCGGATGTCGAACGGGTCCTCGGCGTTCGTGTCCACGCGGTGGTACATCAGCACGAACGCCCCCTGCCGCCAGCGGTCGCCCAGGCGGCGCAGCATCGAGCGGCCCTTGGAGAGCGGGTTCATCACGGGGCACCGTGCGCGGCGCGGGCTCGCACTCCGACGATGACCGGGAACGCCGGGTCGCGCGCGTCCAGTTCCTCCGTCGTCAGCTCGTCCGCCGCGAGACCGTGCAGGAAGCCGATCGCGCTGAGCACGTTGCCGTACTCCTGGACCTCGATCGCGTCGGCCCCGAAGACCGACCCGAACAGACGCCGCGCCGTGCTGCCTGTGAAGCGCCAGTAGTCGCCACCGGAGTCCTCGGGGGTCAACTCGGTGCGCGTCAGCCCCGGGAGCGTCGCGAGGAGCACGCCCCCCGGGCGCAGGACCCTCCGGCACGACACGATGGCCGCCTCGAGATCCGGGACGAACTGCAGCGTCTGCGTACAGACGAAGACGTCAAACGCGCCCTGCGGCACGTCGTCGGGCCGGGACAGGTCAGCGATCACGGTGGCCTTGCCTCCCGGCACCGGAAGGAGGATGTCCGTGCTCTCCAGGTCCGACCCGAACGCGCGCAGGTAGCGGTCGTCCTTCACCTCCAGCCCGCGGCCGCGCACGTCCGCCGCGTGGGCCGAGAGAAACGCGTCGATGTAGTGACGGTCGATGGGGATTCCGCGGTCCCACCCCCACGACCTGCTGAGGGGGCGCGTCGAGCGCAGGTCCCCGAAGTCCACCGCGCCGACCGGAGGATGCACGAGGTATCGCGAGATCGCCCGCCGGGCCCGGCGGGGCAGGACACGCCGGGCGAGGGATCGCAGGCTCGGCACGTCAGGCGCCGCCTTCGCCGGCGGGGTTGGCGTAGGCCGGATCCCGCTCGGACGCCCGGGCGTCGCCGCCGACCTCTTCGATGTGGCGCAGCGTGGCGCGACCGCAGCGCTCCCAGCTGAACCGGCGCGAACGCTCCAGGCCCGAGCGCCGCAGCTGCAGCGCGAATTCCGCGTCCGTCAGGATACGCACCAACGCCGCGGCGGTGGCGTCGGGATCGTCCGCCTCGACCATGACCGCGGCGTCGCCGGCGAGCTCGCGCAGGCCGTTCCGGTCGGACGTCACGATCGGCGTGCCCGTGGCCAGCGCCTCGGTGATCGGGATCGGGAACGCCTCCATCTTCGAGGGATAGAGAAACGCGTCGGCGAGCGAGTAGACGGCCGGGAGGTCCTCCTGGTCGATCCAGCCGGGGAAGTGCACGTCCGCGCCCCAGCCCTCCTCTGGGATCCGGTAGTCCCCGCGCAACCGCTCGCAGTCCTTGCCGCCGACCACCAGCGCGTGGCCCACGTTCGCGTGGGCACGCCGGTACGCCTCCAGGACGCCCCCGAAGTTCTTGCGCTCGTCGCCGCCCAGCTTGGTGAGCGTCAGGATGAAGCGCTCGGGCAGGCCGTAGCGCGCGCGCACCCGGGCCAGCTCCGCCTCGTCGTCGACGCGGCGGAAGTGCTTGCCCGGTCCGAAGTAGACCGTGCGGATGCGATCATCCGGCACGTCGAAGAGGGCGTTGAAGGTGTCGGTGGTGACCTGCGATACCGAGAGCACGCGATCCGCGCGCCGGAGATACAGAGGCATCACCGCGCGGATGTAGCGCACGTCCCAGGTCCCGAAGAAATCGGTCAGGAACCAGCCGGCGCCGTGCAGGACCATCATCGTGCGGCAGGGAGCGAGGAAGGGAACCGTGAACTTGGGGTGGAACACGACGTCGACCCCGTGCCGCCAGCAGTGCCAGGGGATGGCCACCTGGTCCCAGAGCGCCTTGCCCGGCGCGCGGACCAGCACCTCGGTGACGTTGTCGTACGCCGCGAATCGGCCCAGCTGGCCCGCGCTGCGGTAGAACAGCACGTACTCGTTGCGGCGGTCGATGGACAGCAGCTCTTCGGTGAGGTAGCGCGTGTACACGCCGACCCCTCCGTGCTCGTCCAGCGCTCTGAGCATCAGGCCTATTCGCAACCTCGCCGTCCGTTCCCGGTGGTCGTGGTGGCACCGGCGACGTGAGGGGAGGAGGCCACGCCACCGGAACCGCTCCAAGATACAGGCAAAACCGTGCCACACCCACGCCTTCGTGGGGTGCGGTTGGAAGCTCCGGGAGCCCGCGCGGTTGCGGGCCATCCGGTGGTCGCGGGGAAGCGGCAGGATCGCCCGCGCCCGTAGCGGCGCCCGCGACCGCCACAGGCGATGCGGACGTGCAACGGCACGGCGGGACTCTATCGGCGGAGCACGCGGCGAACGAGCCGTCGCAAACCCACGCGAACGAGATCCCGCACACCCGGATCTCGATAGAGCGTCGATCGGCCGGCCCTCCCTGGGCGGGCGCCGCGCGCCAGCCCGGCGGGGGCGCTTCCGGAGCGGGCCGTCCCCTCCTTGGCGGCGGGCTCGGACCCTTCATCCGATGCCGCGCCGGACGGCCGTGGCTCACCGGCGAGCAGCGCGTCGAGGAGCAGTTCGACCCCGAGCGCCTGGGCACGGCGCGAGACCTCCGCATAGGACAGGCTGCCGATCGGAACCGAGCCCTCGCGCACGACGCGGCCCGTGTCGAGCCCCGCGTTGATGGCCTGGATGGACACGCCCGCCTCGGGCTCGCCGTTGGCGATCGCCCAGAAGATGGTCTTCTTGCCACGGTAGTCGGGCAGGCGGCCGTGGTGGACACCCAGCGTGCCGCGGGCCGGGAGGGTGAACAGCGCCGGCTTGAGGATCGGTCCGCCGTACACGACTCCGACGTGTGCATCCAGGCCGTCCACCCAGCGCAGCACGTCCGGCGCGTGCACATCGGGGACCACGCGCATCCGCTCCCGTACGCGTTCCACCGCGTCGCGCGGCGGCAGCCCCGCGCGCCGCAACGAACGCGCGAGCCAGGCGGCGCCGAGCGGGACCGCCAGGGGTCCCCGGCGGCGCCACAGGTCGCGCAACCGCGCGGCTCGCCCCGTGCTGGTGCCCCGACAGAGCACGCCGGCCAGCTCCAGATCCGGATGGGCGTCGACGCGGGCCAGAAAGCGCCACTCCGCCGGCAACGGGAAAGGGCTGGCGAAGACCACGACGCGGGTCGGGGCATTCGGTGCGGGGGCCGCCGCGGGGCCGCCGCCGGACCGGGCCGCCGGAGGGGGCAAGAGGCCCAACAGGCGCTCTTTCGCCGCCTTGAGGCGGGGTTCCAGGAGATGGGCCAGGGGCACCCACACCCGGTCACGCTCCAGGATCGCCGCGCCGGGCCGGCGTGCGTCGTATCGGACGAACACCTCCGGGGCGCGACTCACCTCCTCCACGCGTTCAGGGGGCAGGATGGGCCGCCGCTGCCCTGAAGCGTACGTCGTCGTCTGGGACACGTGGCAGGCGAGCGCCCGCCGTTTCCGATCGGCGTAGGCGGAGGTGTCGGGGACGACCCGGAGCTCCTGCCGGATCCGGTCCCGCAAGTCCCCGCCCGGGAGGAGCCGCCAGCGGTAGTACACGAAGTACTCCCACAGCGCCGCGTCTCCGGGGGCGTGCGCCGCGCATGCGACCGCCGCCCGCCGAAGCGCCAGGTGGTCGGGGTGGCGATCGAACCGCGTGGGGGCGAGCACGGTCCTCGCGCGCAGACCGGCCCAGCGCCGGGCCACGCCCAGCGTCACGTCGGCGGTGTGGGCGCGGAGACGGCCGTCGGGAAGTCCGAGGAAGGACGCGTTTGCCTCGCCGACCCCGAGCGCGTCCGCCGCGCAGCGCGCTTCGCGAGCGCGCGTCGCTGCGAGCGCCCGGGCGTGCGCGGGGCTCACTTCGGGGGAGCGGGAGCCGTCGGTCGCGAAGAGGATGTGGACGTGGACCCCGGAGTCGGCCAGCGCCGCCAGCAGCCGGCCGCACCCCAGGGTTTCGTCGTCCATGTGCGGCGCGAGCACCAGCACCGGCCCCGGGAACAGGTCGATGGTGGCATCGATGTCGTCGTCGGCTTGGCTCACGCGTCCAACATGAGCGCCGCGCGACCGGGGGGGAATGCCGATCCGCCCGGGCCTCCGCCCAGGAGCGCACGGAGGAAGCTGCCGAGCACCACCCCCGCCACGCTCAGACCTTGATGGCGGTGACCGACAGCTTGTAGGCCCACTTGCGAGCGAGGGTCTCCGGAAGCGCGTTGTACAGCGGCTTGAAGCCGTAATGGTACAAAGTCGCTTTCAGGCCACTCCGCTTCGCCGGCAGCGCCCGATGGTGCTCGTGCGCCGCTTCCTCGATCCGGAATCCTTCGAACATCGAGAGGATCTCCTCGTCGGTGTAGAACTCGTTCACCGGCGGGTCCTCTTCCTTGTACTCGATGTTCTCGCGTCCCAGGCGGTGGATCGTCCACATCCAGGACGGCTTGCGATAGAAGTGGGAGATGATCGCCCGGCCGCCCGTCTTCAGCACGCGGCGCGCCTCGCCGATCGCGCGGGCGGTGTCGCCGGTGGCGTGCAGCACGCCGTTGGACCACACCGCGTCGAAGGTCTCGTCCGGGAACGACAGGGAGAGCGCGTTCTCCACGCGCACGTCCTCGGCTTCGACGCCTTCCACCTCGAAGTGCCGCTTCGTCATGCGCACGGCGTTCGGGGTCAGATCGGTCGCCGTGACGCGCACGCCGCGCTTCAGGAACTCGAGGCTGTCGTAGCCCATGCCGCAGCCGATCTCCAGCAGGTGCTGCCCGCGCAGACGGGCGGCCTCGCGTTCGATCCGCGCCATGATCCACGGGAACTTGTACGGGTTCATCCACGGCCGGATGTGGGCGAAGAACTCCGGCGTGCCTACCTCGATGCTGTCATCGGACACGTACTGGAAGCCCAGCGTGTGGGCGTCCCAGTAGTCGCGCACCGAAGCGCTGGTCCGCGCGAGTTCCGGGTCCAACGTGGCCTCCTGCGTAGCTGTCGCGATCATGCATTCACCCGAGCGAGTGGCGGCCGGGGGGTGGCCGCCGGTTCATCGTTGACGAAGATCTGGTACCACGCCTGCAGGTTCAGCAGCATCCAGAGGCGGACGTGATGGTCCTCGCGCGCGGCGAGGTGTTCGGCGGCCAGGCGGTCGACCGCGTCCCCACGGATCCAGCCGGCCCGCACGAGCGGGCCTTCCGCGAGGGAATCACGGACGGCCCGCAGCCGATGTTCGTCGAGCCAGAACGCCACCGGGAACATGAAGCCCTGTTTCGGGCGAGAGACGATCTCGGGTGGCAGGCGGTCACGGACCGCCGCGCGCAACGCGATCTTCGTGCGGCCGCGTCGCGCCTTGAGGTGTGCCGGCATGCGCGCCGTGAAGGCGGCCAGCTCGTGGTCCAGCAGTGGCGCCCGCGCTTCCAGCCCGTGGGCCATGCTCATGCGGTCGGCGAGCATGAGCGTGTGCTCGGGGAGCCGCGTGACCAGATCGGCGCCGATCATCCGGTGGAGCGCGTCCTCGGCCGCGGCCGACCGGAAGGGCTCCGCGATCGCCTCGGCGGCGTCTGCGCCGCCCAGCGCCCCCGCGAGCGCCGGGCCGTACACCCAGTCCTTCTCGTCAGCCCCGAACCGGAAGAACGACGTCATGCGGGCGTAGCGCAGCCCCGGGTCGCTCAGGGAAACGGCGTCCAGCCAGCGCGCCCGCTGGGTGAGGCTCTTGTACCCGAACTCCTGCGGGATGCGCCGAATGAGCGGTCGCAGCACGCCGTGTCTCAGCCACGCCGGCAGCGCCGCGTAGGCGCCCACGATGTCGAACGCGGCGTACCGGTCGAAGCCCGCGAACACCTCGTCGCCGCCGTCACCGGTGAGGACCACCTTCACGTCCCGGGAGGCGAGGCTCGACGCCTCGAAGAGGCACGCGGCGATGGGATCCGACGGCTCGTCCAACGCCCGGACGAGCCGGCCGACGTCCTCGATCAGCTCCGGCCCGACCACGTCCTCGCGGTGCACGGTGCCGCAGTGGGCCGCCACCGCTCGGGCGTGCGCCCGCTCGTCGAACGACGGCTCCTCCGAGCCGATGCAGAAGGTCCGCAGCGGCGCGTCCCCCTGCCGCCTCATCGCCGCGACGACCGCGCCGGAGTCCAGTCCGCCGGACAGGAACGCACCCACGGGCACGTCGCTCACCATGTGCGAGCGAACGGCGTCGTCCAGCCGCTCCTCCAGCTCCTCGATCCACGAAGCGTCGCTGCGCCCGGTCTCCGTGGCGAAGTCCAGCGACCAGTAGCGCTCCGTGCGCAGGTCGCCGTCCTTCCAGAACAGCCGGTGGCCGGCGGCGAGCTTGCGGACCCCGCGAAGCATCGTGAGGGGGGGCGGAATGAACCGGAGCGACAGGTAGTAGTCGATCGCGGCGGGCTCCGGTTCCGGGCGCACGTCGCCGTGCGCGAGAAGCGCCTTGATCTCCGAGGCGAACAGCAACCGCCCGCCCACGGCCGCGTAGTAGAACGGCTTCTGACCGAAGCGGTCGCGGGCCGCGAACAGCGTGCGTTCGGCGGCGTCCCAGACCACGAAGGCGAACATCCCCCGCAGTCGGTGCACGCAGTCGGGGCCGTGCACCTGGTACATGCGCAGGAGCACCTCGGTGTCGGTGCCGGTGGCGAAGGCGTGCCCGTCCGCCTCGAGCTCGCGGCGCAGCTCGCGGTAGTTGTAGATCTCGCCGTTGAAGTCGATCCAGAAGCGGCCCCCGTCGGCGCCCATCGGCTGGACCGGCGCGTCGGGGTCGATGATCGCGAGGCGGCGGTGGCCGAGCACCGCGCCGTCGTCGGCGTGGAACCCCTCGGCGTCCGGGCCCCGGTGGGCCAGCGCGTCGGTCATGATGCGCACGCGGGCCAGCTCGCGCTCCCGATCCCCGCCGACCACCCCGCAGATGCCGCACACGGTCAGGCGCGCCCCGTGGCCGCGTCGGCGGGCGCGGCCTGGCCCGCCGCTGCTGCCGCGTGTTCCGAGGCCGGCGGGGCTGCCGGCTCCATGGCTTCGTCCTTCTCGCAGATCGCGATCAGGTGCCAGCCCAGCCCCCGGGTCAGACGCCTCGGCAGGGCTCGGAATCCGGGCACGAACACGCCATTGAAGAGGGTGCCCTTCAGGCCGCGATGCAGGCGGCTGCGGACGGGGAAGCGCTCGACGAGGATGCGCCTGCGCGAGAAGAGGGCGACCGTGCGCTCCAGCTCGTCGGCGGTGAAGAGCCGGAAGACCGGCGCGTCGTCGTGCTCCAGGCCCGTCCGCGTCAGCCGGGACATCGCGCGAAGCCACGAGCGCCTGTGGTACCCCATGAACAGCGCGGTGCCGCCGGGCTTGAGGACACGGTGCGCCTCGACGACGATGCCGTGCGGGTCCGGGGCGTAGGGGAGAACGCCGTGGCAGTAGACGAAGTCGAAGACGGCGTCGGGGAAGGGAAGGTGCGCACCGTCGCCGGCGGCCAGCGCGGGCTCCAGCGACCGTGCCCGGCTGTTCGCGCGGGCCATCGCGAGCGGCGCATCGGCGATGTCGATGCCGACGACGTCGGCGCCCGCGGCGGCGAAGCGGACCAGGTCGATGCCGGCGCCGCAGCCGACCTCGAGGACGCGCCGGCCCGCGAACCGCGGGAAGTCCACCAGCGACGCCAGGTAGTCCAGCTTCTCGAAACGATAGGCATCCAGCTCGTCGAAGTACGAGCAGGAGCCCGGCTCGCTCGTGGCGATGTCCTCGTCGTGTATGCGCTCGTTCCAGTAAGCGCGCACGGCTGGAACGTCCGGGTGCGACGTCGGCTGATACGCCGGGCCCGCGGGTGCGACCGAGCGCCGGGGCTCGTGGTTTTCGGCGGGTCGCCCGTTCACGCGGCCGCCTCCCGAGAGGGTCCGAACGTCGCCGCGAGGCCGTCGGCGAGGTTGGTCCCGGCGGTGAAAGCGAGGTCGCGCGCGGCGGCGCTCGTGTCGAAGGCGTTGTCGTTCTCGAAGAACACGATGCTGCGCCGCGAGAACGGCGGTTGCTTGCCTACCGCTCCGAAGGCCACCTCGAGTCCCAGGCCGAGGCCCATCGCGAGGGGGCGCGGCAGCGAGCGGGAAGGCGCCGGGACGTCCAGCGCCCGCGCGAACGCGTCGACCATCTCCCGCAACGGCATCGCACGGGGACCCGCGACGATGTAGGCGTTGCCGGCGACCGAAGCCGGGGCCGTCGCCGCCCGCGCGAACGCGTCGACGACGTCGCCCACGTACACCGGGTGCCGCAGGTTGCCTCCGGAACCGACGTAGAGGAAGCGGCCGGAGGCGATCGCGCGGGCCAGCTTCGCGGTGCGCGGGCACCCCGGCCCGTAGACCCACGCGGGACGCAGCACCACGACGTCCTGGGCGTGCTCGCGGCCGGCGGCGAGTACCGCGTCCTCCCCGGCCGCCTTGCTGCGCTCGTAGGCGTTGCCCGGGTGCCGCGGCGCGTCCTCGGAAGCCGGAGGATTCTCGACGTGGCCATAGACCCCGACGCTGCTCGCGTGCACCACGCGTCGCACGGCGTGCCGCGCGGCGGCGGCCACGAGCGCCGCGCTGGCCTCCACGTTCACGCTGCGGAAGTCGTCCTCCGAGGCGTGCACGTCGAGGTGGACGCTGGCCAGATGGTGCACAACGTCGGTGGCGCCGAGCAGCTCGTCCAGCAGCGCGCCATCGCGGATGTCGCCGACGCGGTGCGTCACGCCCGGCAGGTCGCCCGCGACCACGTCGAGCGAAGTGACCTCCAGGCCGCGGTCACGCAGCCCCGCGCACAGGTGCCGGCCGACGAACCCGGAGCCGCCCGTCACGAGCACCCTCACGGCCGGTTTCCCGGCTTGCGGGCGGCGACGGCGACCGCGTAGCCGCCGTCGCCGGGCAACAGGGCGTCGAGCGCGGAGAACGCCCGCATGAACGGGTAGACAGCCGCGTACGCACGGTACGCCTTCTCGACGGCGCGTAGCTGCGTCTCGTTGGAGGGCGCGATCGTCCCCTCCTGTACCTCCGGGCCGCGCTTGCGACGCGACAGCACCTTCACGTACGCGAAGTTGATGGCGAGCTCCGCCAGCTCGGTGAAGAAGCGCGAGTAGGCGCCGCGGCCCACGACCCGCAGGCCGGCCGCGGTCATCATCGCCGACAACTGCGCCTCCGTGTAGCCCTGCACGACGTGTCCGTAGGCGCGGGGCGACATGCCGATCCAGCGCTTCAACCGCGCGACGGGCAGGGACTCGTCCCCGCTGGGGGTCGTGACGATCGCCAGTCCTCCCGGGGCGAGGACGCGGGCGATCTCCAGGTTGAGGGGCCGCGTCTCCTGGAGGTGCTCGTGCACGTCGACGACCACGACCCGGTCGAACAGCGCGTCGGGAAAGGGGAGGCCGCCCGGCTCGGCGCGGTGCACGGAGTCGCCGAGAAGGGCCTCCATCGCCTCGATACCGTCGGACTCCATCTCGGCCCACGCCCACCGGCCCCCGAGCGCCCGCAGCTGGTGGTTGATCGCTCCGTTGTTGTCGCCGCCGGTCACGAGCAGGCACCACTCGTCGCTCAGCGGACCCAGCATTTCGGCGATCATCGCCACCTTCTGCCGCTTTTTGAGCGTCTTCCGGTACATGCGCAGCTGCCACGGCGTCGCCGTCACCCCGGAGCCCCGCGACGGGCCGACCGCCCGCGCGGCGTCTCCCGGACCGGCCGTCATGCTCTCGCGCCCGCTCACCGGGGTACTCCGGTCGCAGCCGCCGGCCGCGAAGCGCCAAGGCGCGCGAGGTGCTCCAGCGACATCTCCAGGACCGCGAGCGGCCAGACCCTGTGGGCGTGGTTGCGCCTGCCGTCGAGATGCTCCGCGAGGAGGGTGCTGATCTCCGCGGGCTCGAACCACCCTCGCTCGCGGATCTTCCGGTCCGAGAGCGCGTCCTCGACCGTGGAGCGCAGGGACCGTCCGATCCAGTGCTTGAGCGGGATGCTGAACCCCTCTTTCCGCCGTTCGATCGTGGCTCGGGGGAGGATGTCGCGCATCGCCTGGCGGAGGATCCACTTGCCGCGGCCTCCCCGCAGCTTGGCGTCGCCCGGTATGCGCATCGAGAAGGCGACGAACTCGTGGTCGAGGAACGGCACGCGGGTCTCCAGAGAGCTCGCCATCGACGTCCGGTCCACCTTGGTGAGGATGTCGTCCGGCAGGTACCCGGTCACGTCCGCGTACAGCTGACGCTGCAGGCCTCGGAAGCCGCGGGCCGCGCCGTCCGCGAGGCGCGCCCGGTAGTGCGCGAGGGGGTCGCGCCCGTTCAGCGTGTCCAGCAGGGCCCCGGAGTACAGCGCCCGGCGCTGGGTCAGATCCTGAAAGACCCACCAGCGGGCGTGCTCCAGGTCGGAGGGCAAGCGCAGCCCTGCTGCGAAGCGCTTCGCGGTGTTGACCGCCCCGCGCTTGGCCGAACCCGGCGGGAGCGCCTCCAGCAGCGCGTCCGCCACGCGCCACGGGATCCCACGGGTGACGTGGCGCAGGCGACGCGCCCAACGCTGGGCGCGATAGGCGTCGTAGCCGGCGAAGAGCTCGTCGCCGCCATCGCCGGACAGCGCCACGGTGACGTCGGCGCGCGCGACCCGGGCCAGGAGGAACATGGCGAAGGCCGACACGTCGGCGAACGGCTCGTCGAAATGGGTCACGAGCAGGCGCGCGAGGTCGGCGGCGTCCGGCGTCACCTCCCGCTCGGTGTGGACGGTGCCGAACGCGTCCGCGACCCGGCGGGCGTACGGGCGCTCGTCGTAGGAGCGGTCGGCGAAGCCCATGGAGTAGGTGCGGACGGGCGCGTCGGCGGCCTCCGCGAGGAAGGCCACGATGGATCCGGAGTCGATGCCTCCCGAGAGGAACGCCCCCAGCGGCACGTCGGCGACGCGCCGCCGCGTCACCGCAGCGGCCAGGTGGTCGCGCAGCAGGCGCGGGGCCGCGCCGGGATCGATGCCCTCGGGCTCGGCCTCGAGCCCCCAGTACGAGCGCTCGGTGTAGGGCTCGTCCTGGCCGCACGTCGCGATCGTCGCCGGGGGGAGCTTGCGCACACCGGCGACGATCGAGAGCGGCGCCGGGACGTACTCGTACGTGAGGAAGTCGTCGACCGCGGCGAGGTCCCACTCGATCGGCACCCAGGGCGCGAGCACGACCGCCTTCAGCTCCGAGCCGAACGTCAACCCCTCCGGTCCGGAGCGCACGTACAGCGGCTTGATCCCGAGCCGGTCGCGGGCGAGGAGCATCCGCCGGCCGCGCCCGTCCCAGAGCGCGAACGCGAACATGCCGTTGAAGCGCTCCACGCAAGCGTCGCCCCATTCCTCGTAAGCGTGGACGATCACCTCGGTGTCGCTGCGGGTCCGGAACCGATGGCCCTTCGAGGCGAGCTGCCCGCGAAGATCGGCGTGGTTGTAGATCTCCCCGTTGAAGACCACCCGGACGGTGTCGTCCTCGTTGGCCATCGGCTGATGGCCCCCTTCGGGGTCGATGACGCGGAGCCGGCGGTTGCCCAGCGCCACCTCGCCGTCCGTCCAGAGCCCCGTCTCGTCGGGTCCGCGATGGCCGAGCGAGGCCGTCATCGCGGCGAGGACCCGCGCGTCGGCGGGCCGACCTCCCGCGTGCCAGAAGCCTGCGACGCCGCACACGGTCAGGCCGCCGGCTCGAAAGGGGCGTCGGCCACGGTCGCGTTCACGATCCGTTCGACGGCTTCCACGTAGCGGCGTTCGCCGTACCGCTCTTCGGCGAGCCGCGCGGCGTTGGAGGCCAGCTCCCGGGCGCGGGACGGGTCGGTCAGGACCCGTACCAGGCCGGACGCGATGGCGTCGGCGGTCGCCGGCACGAGCTCGGCGGTATCCGGCCCGAGCACCTGCGTGTGCGACCGAACGTCGGTGGCGACGATCGGTCGCCCCGAGCGCAGGTACTGGTAGACCTTCAGCGGGGTGTTGGTCCCGCGGACGCGGCAGGTCACGAGCGCGTCCGCGATCTCGAGATAGCGGAAGACGTCGGTCGGGGCGACCGATCCCGTCAGCACGAACCTCTCCACCAGACCCGCGCCTCGGACCGCGGCCTCGAGGGCGCGGACCTGCTCGGGTCGCCCCCCGACGATCACGAAGCGCACGTCCGGCACCGCGGCCGGTACGGCAGCCGCGGCCTGCACGAGCAGGTCCATGCCCTGGTAGGGCTCGAGCGTGCCGGTATAGACCACCAGACGCGCCTGCCCCACGCCGAGCCGCTCTCGCAGCGCGGCGCTCTCGGCGTGGGACGCCGGCGGCGCGTCGAAATCCATGGTGTTCTCTATCATCTCCAGCGGTCCCGCGAACCCCGAGGCCGTCACGTGGTCCGCGAGCTCGGGACAGACGGCGATCACTCCGTCGGCTCCGTCGAGCGTGAACCGTTCCAGCGCGCGGAAGGCCGGCACCACGCCCGGCAGATCCCACCGGCCGAAGTTGGCGAACTGCTGGGGCAGGCTGGAGTGCATGTCGTAGAGATGCGGCAGACCCGCGCGGCGACGCAGCCAGGAGCCCAGGACTCCCGCCTCTTCGTGCGAATGGAACAGGTCGTAGTCGCCCGAAAGGGCCATGCGACGGCTCGTGGAGAACACCGGTATGTCCAGGAACAGCTTGGCGATGGAGGGGCCGATGCGCACGTCGCGCACCGCCGGCGGGCGTGCCGCCCGATGCACCTCGAGGCCGTCGATGTCGGGCGTCTCGCCGAACGGGTAGGTGACCAAATCGACACGGTGACCGAGACGCGTGAGAGCGCGGATCCTGTGCAGCACGCTGAAGGGCGTCCCGCGCGGCCGGAAGAAGGGCTGCGGGGCGACCATGAGAATGCGCAGAGAGGGCGGATCGCGTTGCGGCACGCCAACAGTTGTTTGGGTCGTCCTACAAGCCCGGCCGGCGGCGGCAGGGCAGCCAAGTGGGGTGGTGGTGCGGATCACTCGGGGTCGTCGCGGCCCATAGGCCCTCCCCCTTTCGCCCGCTCGACCGTGGGCGCCTCCCGCCCGCATCGCCCCCCGCGTCGTTGTACTGCAAATTGCGGTGCGCGGTCCTCCGGCCCTACGCAAACTTCGTCGGACGGGGGCGTCGGCGAAAAAGGGAGCCGGCACGGGGAGTGCATTCCGTCGAGCACACACACACGCACGCCGGGCGATGCCACGCCGCGACCGGGCGGGTCCGGGGGAGGGCCTTGATCGAGCACCACTTCACCGTCGACGTCGAGGAGTACTTCCAGGTCAGCGCGCTGGAGCCGTTCGTGGCGCGGGAATCCTGGGAGGCGCGGGACGCCAGGCTCTGCATCGGCATGGACAGGTTGCTCGGCCTCCTAGACGACGCCGGGGCGCGCGCGACGTTCTTCGTCCTCGGCTGGGTCGCGGAGCGCTATCCGGGGCTGGCCCGGCGGCTCGCCGATGCCGGTCACGAGGTCGCCTCGCACGGCTACGGCCACCGCCGGGTGTCGACCCTGGATCGCGGAGAGTTCCGGGAATCCGTGCGCCGCGCCAAGGCGATCCTTGAAGACCAGGCGGGTCGTCCCGTCCTGGGCTACCGGGCGCCGACGTTCTCCATTCTGCCGGGGGGCGAATGGGCCCTCGACGTGCTGCTCGAGGAGGGCTATCGCTACGACTCGAGCCTCTTCCCCGTACCCCGGCCCGGCTACGGCTATTCGGCCCGGGCGCCGCGCGACCCCCATTGGATCGAGCGGGACGCGGGGAAGCTGCTGGAGGTCCCGCCGACCACGCTGCGTCGGTTCGGCACCAACCTGCCGGCGGCGGGAGGCGCCTACCTGCGGCTGTTTCCCTATGCGCTCACACGGCTGGCCATCACCGAAGCCGCCGAGCGCGAAGCGCCCGCCACGTTGTACGTGCATCCCTGGGAGCTGGACACGGAGCAGCCTCGTCTCGACGTGCCGTGGTCGGTGCGCCTGCGCCACTACGGAGGCCTGCAGCGCGTCGCCGACCGGCTGGGGCGTGTGCTCCGGGAGTTCCGTTTTCGGCCGGTCGCCGCGACCCTGGCGGAGCTGACGGCGGCGTGATCGTAGAGGCGTATTCCGGCGACGCGGTCGCGTGGGACGCGCGTGTCGAGGCGGACCCCGCGGGGACCTTCTGCCACCTGCACGGCTGGGCGGGGGCGATCGCGGACGGGCTGGGTCACGATGTCGAGCTGCTGGCCGCGACCCGCGCCGGCGAGCTCGTCGGCCAGATGCCGATCGCGCGGGTCGCCGGGCCGCTCGGCTCGTACCTGGTGTCGACCCCGTTCCTGAACTACGGCGGCCCCATCGGCACCCCCGAGGCCGTCCTGGCTCTCATCGAGCACGCGGTGGCCGCCGGCCGGCGGACGGGCGTCGACCTGGTGGAGATGCGGTGTCGTCGCCGCACGTGGAGCGCGTGCGGCAACGGTGCCGCGTCGGGTGGATTGCCCGAGCGCGTCGGCGTCTCGGACCGGCGCCTCACCGTCGTGCTGCCGCTGCCCGAGGACCCCGACGACCTGTGGGAGGCGCTGCGCTCGAAGGTGCGCAGCCAGGTCCGGCGTCCGCTCAAAGAGGGTATGGAGGCCCGCTTCGGCACCGACCAGTTGGACGCGTTCTACGGCGTGTTCGCGCGCAACATGCGCGACATCGGCACCCCGGTCCTGCCTCTCGGATTCTTCCGGGCCATGGCGGCGCACTTCCCCAGCCTTGTGCGCGTCGGCACCGTGTACCACGCCGGCGAGCCGGTCGCCGGCGGCTTCGGCTTCCTCTGGCGCGGCGAGTTCGAGATGACCTGGGCGTCGTCCCTCCGCGAGGTCGGCCGACTCGCACCCAACATGCTCCTGTACTGGGCGTTCATGCGGCACGCGGTGGAGGCCGGCGCGCGCAGCTTCAACTTCGGACGCTGCCCGCCGGACAGCGGGACGCACCGGTTCAAGCGTCAGTGGGGCGGGGAGGACGAGCCCCTGCCGTGGCTGCAGTGGTCCGCCGCCGGCGCCGCCGGCACCCCATCGGCCAGGTCGGGCAGGTTCGCGCTGGCGACCGCCGTATGGCGCCGCCTCCCGGTGCCGCTGGCGACCCGGTTGGGGCCCTGGATCGCGAGGACGATCCCGTGACCTCGCGTCGCGTGCCTCCCGCCTACGCCCCGGTGCGGCCCCTCGCCTGGGCCCGCGAGGGTGACGGCGCGCGTGGCCGCCTCGCGGCCCGCCTGCGTGAGCGATACGGCGCCGAGGACGTGGTGCTCGCGTCGTCCGGGACCGCCGCGCTGCGGCTGGCGATCCGAGCCGCACGGCGCGAGGCCCGCCGGGAAGAGGGCGCCGCACCGCTGGTCGGCATGCCCGCGTTCAGCTGCTACGACGTCGCCGCCGCCGTGGTCGCCGAGACCGACCGCGTCGCCTGCTTCGACGTGGACCCGCGCACGCTGGCGCCCGAGCCGGCATCGTTCGCGCGCGTGCTGGAGGCCGGGGCGCGGGTGGTGGTGGTGAGCCCGCTGTTCGGCGTGCCGGTGCCGTGGGCGGAGCTGGAGCGCGCCGCGGACGCGGCCGGCGCCGTGTTGGTGGAGGACGCCGCGCAGGGCCACGGCGCCTCCCTCGAGGGCCGCCCCCTCGGGTCGCTGGGACGCTTGTCCATCCTGAGCTTTGCTCGAGGCAAGGGCTGGACGGGCGGCCGGGGCGGGGCCCTGCTGGCGCGCGGCGGCGCCTCCCTGTCCGGGCTCGACCTGCTCCCGGACCCGACGGGGCCGGACGACGCCAGGCTCGTGGCGGGCACCCTGGGGCAGTGGGCTCTAGGCCGCCCGGCGTTCTACGCCATCCCCGCCGCGCTGCCGTGGCTCGGGCTGGGCGAGACCCGCTGGCGGGACGCGCAGGAACCCGCGGCGATGGCCGATCCCGCCGCACGGGCCGCGCTGGCCTCCGAAGAGGCGGCCGACCTGGAGGCCCGGGAGCGCCGCCGCCGCGCCGCCTGGCTGCGCGCGCGCGTGCCGTCCGCCTGGTCCGTCCGGCCGCCTCCGCGGGCCGTCGCCGGTTGGCTGCGTCTCCCCCTCCGGCTGCCGGGCGGCGCGGAGCGGCTGACCCCCGCGGCGCGGAGGCTGGGGGTCGCGCGGGCCTACCCCGAGCCGCTCACCCTCCTGCCCGAGGTGCGCGCGGTGCTGGTGGAGGCCGGTGGCCCCTGGCCCGGCGCGGCGTCGCTCGCCGCCGACCTGGTCACGCTGCCGACCCACTCGCTCCTGCGTCGCAGCGACGCGGAGGAGATCCTACGGGCCATGGAGGCGATGGCCCGCGGAACGCCGCCGGCCGATGGCGGCGGCTCCCCCCTGCCGGCCGGCGGGGCCTCGGCCGGAGGCGCTCGGTGAAGGTGGGCGCGGTCAGCGTGGTCGTCCCCCTCTACGACGAGGCGGACAACGTGCAGCCCCTCCTGGGGCGCCTGGAGCAGGCCCTGGACGCCGTGGGCGCTCGCTGGTGGGAGATCGTCCTGGTCGACGACGGGAGCACGGATGACACGCTCGCCCGTTGCCGCGCCGCGGCTCGTGAGGACCGGCGGGTCCGCGTGATGGCGCTGGCCCGCAACTACGGCCAGACGACCGCGCTGCAGGCCGGCTTCGACGGCGCGCGCGGGGACGTCGTTGTGACGATGGACGGCGACCTGCAGAACGATCCGGCCGACATCGGCCGGTTGCTGGACGAGATCGAAGCCGGCCACGACCTGGTCGTGGGCTATCGCGTCCGCCGCCAGGACGCCTTCGTGATGCGGAAGATCCCCTCGTGGGTCGCGAACCGGATCATCCGCTGGATGACGGGCGTGCGCGTGCGCGACGTGGGCTGCGCGCTGAAGGCGTACCGGCGAGAGCTGCTGGACCGGATGCACCTCTATTCGGACATGCACCGGTTCATCCCGGCGCTCGCGGCGGCGGGCGGCGCGCGGATCACCGAGATCCCGGTCCGTCACCACCCACGCGTGGCAGGGGTCAGCAAGTACGGCCCCGGCCGGGTGTGGCGCGTCCTGGCGGATCTCCTCACGATCCGGATGATCCAGGCCTACGCGGACCGGCCCCTGGCGCTCTTCGCGCCGCCCGCGATCGTGGCGTTCGCCGCCGCCATCGCGGCCGGCGCCGCGGCGATCGCGGCGGCGGTGGGCCTGCAGAGCTGGATAGCGAGCGCCGTGGTGCTGCCGGGGGTCGCCCTGCTGGCCTTCGGCCTGGGCGTCTTCCTGCTGATGGTGGGCCTGACGGCGGAGGTGTTCCTCCGCACCGAGCTCGCGGTGGCCCCGCGACCTCTTCCCGTCGTCAGGGACGCGTCGGCGTGAGCCGCCCCCGGCTGGTCTCCGTGCTGGTCCCGGTCCGCGAACGCCCGGAGCCGCTCGCCGAGCTCTACGCGGAATACGCGGAGCCCCTCGTCGACGCGGGCATCCGTCACGAGTTCGTGTTCATCGTCGAGCCGTGGTTCGAGGCGATGGCCGGGCCGCTGCGCGATCTGGCGCGCGAGGGCGAGCCGATCACGGTGCTGGACCTGGCTCAGACGGTGGGCGAGGCGACTATGCTGAAAGTCGCCGCCGAGCGCGCCAGGGGGGATGTGCTCGTCACGCTGCCCGCCTATCGGCGCGTGCGCGGCGAGGCCGTCGTGGCCCTCGTCGACGCGGTGGCGCACGCCGACCTGGCGCTGGCCGTGCGCTGGCCCAGGCGGGACTCGTGGATCAACCGCCTCCAGAATCGCGCGTTCCATCGCCTGGTGCGCTGGTTGGCCGGCTCGAGCTTCCGCGACCTGGCCTGTGGCGTACGCGCGCTGCGGCGTTCCGTGATCGAGGACACGCCCCTGTACGGCGACATCTTCCGCTTCTTCCCCCTCCTGGCACAGCGCGAGGGATTCCACGTCGTGGAGTTGGAGGCGGAGCAGCACCGCGGAGACGATCAGCCCAGGGTCTACGCGCCGGGCATCTACCTGCGGCGCGCCATCGACCTGCTGGGGATGTTCTTCCTGCTCCGCTTCACCGAGAAGCCGCTGCGGTTCTTCGGGCTCGTCGGGAGCATCTCGGCGCTGGTGGGGGTGGCGATTCTGGGCCTGGTGTCGGCGCAGAGACTGGGCGGCGAGCCACTCGCCGACCGGCCACTGCTGCTGCTGGGTGTGCTGCTCGTCGTGCTCGGGGTCCAGGCGGTCGCCCTGGGGCTCATCGGGGAAATGATCGTCTTCCATCACGCGCACCAGCGCCGCCGCTACCGCCTTGCCGAGCGCCTCGGCGAGAAACCCGTCGAGCCGACACACGAGGGATCCGCGGGCCCGCCACACGACGGATAGCCGGGCGGTCCCGCGACCGATCGGCGAGGGGAAGCACGACCGATCGACGGGCCCGCCGCGATCGCTCGCGGCCGCCCGCTAACGGGATCCTGCCGCCGAACGTCCCCGCCGGCCGAACCGCTCCTCCAGCGGTTTCAGGCAGCGGACCATCCGGGCGAAACAGGCGGCGAAGGCGGCGTCGCCGCGGCCGAACGGATCGGCGATCGCGCGGCGCTCGATCGGCTCCGGGTCAAGGTCTCCGAGGCGCACGATCGCGGGCCTGCGGTCGCGCGCGAGGGCCGTCGCCCGCCGGGCCTGCCGCCCGTTCATCACGATCACCACGTCGGCCCACTCCACGTCCGCTGCGCTCACCGTGGCCGATACGTGGGATTCGAGCTCGGCGCCGAGGTCCCGCGCCGCGGCGAGCGCCTCGGGGGGCGAGGGGCGACCCGGGCCGATGAATCCGCGCGAGCGGACCATCGCCACGCCGGCATCGCGGAGGCGAGCCTCCGCGAAGGGGCTACGACAGATGTTTCCCAGACAGAGGACGAGGATCCGGGGCGCGTCCCCGAGCGTCGCGAGACGCTGCGAGGCGCGTGCCCGTCTGCGCCCGTGCAGCAGGCGATCCGGCAGGTGCCGGACGGCGCGCACGAGGCGCCTCACCGGCGCCGCCTACCGGCCACAATTTTCGGCGGGGTGGAAAAAAATCCCATGGCAAAAAGCTAACGACGAGTGAGCAAGTCGCATCGTCACATGGCCGAAATGCGTGTCTGACAACGTCTTGCCACGGGACGTGCAGCGACGTGCCGGCCTGGCGCCGCGATTGCCGCTCGAACGGCCCACACGCCGGCGGGACCTCTTCGGGGGATCGGCCCCGCTCCGGCTTCGCGGGTCCGGCGGTGGGGTCGGATCCCGGACATCCATGTGAGTGCTCCGCGCTCCGAGAAACGGCACCCCGGCCGCGAGGCCGGTCCGCAAAGCCAAGGGTCTCCAGCAGACAGCCTGGCTGCCGAAGAGGTCGCATGGAAACCGATCGAGCAATGTCGCTGTTCGCGGGTGCGCGACGTGCCCTGCCCGTGCCCGTTCTGGTGTCCCTCATCACGGTGGCGATCGCCGCCTGCGAAAGCTCCGAAGGGGCGTTCGGCGCCCGGCACAACGGCGGACTGGTCCTCTCCGAAGAGGTCCTGACGCTGCGCCCCGGCGAGACCGCGCGTCTCGCCATCCTCGACCGCATCGACGGCGCCGATCTCGGCGCCCTCGAAGTGTGGTCCAGCGGCAACCCCTGGGTGGCCGTGGTGGACGAGGAGGGCCGCGTCTACGCCTCCAAGCCGGGCGTGACCACCATCTACGCGAGCGATGGCGAGGTGGAGGGGTCGACGCGGATCAAGGTGCAGAAGTCGCCGAAGACGCTCCTGGTGGAGCCGGACGAGTTGCGGCTGTCCGGGCCCGGGGCCGGCTACCAGCTCGCGGCGTACGTGGAGAACGCCTCCGGCAAGCTGTCGACAGCCAACAAGGCGCGCTGGAAGAGCCTGGACCCCGACGTCGCCGAGGTGGACGGGGAGGGCATCGTCCGCGGTGCCTCCCCGGGCCTGGCGCGCGTGGTCGCTGAACAGCGGGGTTCGGCCGACACCGCCTTGATCGCCGTCGGCGACGCCGTGCAGATCGACCACGTGGAGGTCGTCCCGACCAGCGTACTCGTGACCACCGGCGACAGCCTCGAGCTGCGCGCGACCGCCTACGATGACGCCGGCCAGAAGATCGTCGGCCTCGACTTCGCCTGGGCCTCGAGCGACGACGCCGTCGCCAGCGTGACCGGTAAGGGGTTCGTCCGCGCCGCCGCCGCCGGCCAGGCGGCCCTCACGGCGGCGCCGATCGACCCGCGCGACGGGCAGCCGCTCGCAGGCATGGCCGCGTCGGCGTCCCTGACGGTGCGCGACCCGGAGCGCACCGTCACCATCAGCCCCGATCCGGTGAAGCTGGACTGGCCGGGGGCGGAGACGCAGCTCGTCGCCACGGTCCTGGATGAGAACGGAAGCAGGGTCGACGGTGTAAGCGTCGAGTGGATGTCCCTGAATCCGGAGGTCGCTGAAGTGAGTGCAACGGGCTGGATCACGTCCAGGAAGGCGGGCACGGCGCTGATCACGGCCGCCATCGCCTTCGGGGCGACCGACACGATCCAGGCGCAGGTCGCCTCCGGCGAGCAGAACACGGGCTCGGGCGACGGCTCGTCGGCCTGGATCGCTTCGGATTTCGAGAAGTACAGCTCGACCGAGGCGCTGCGGCTCGCCAACGACTACGAAGTGCTGGGCGGCAGCAACCAGTTCATCGAGTTCTCCAACCCCCCGCCGGGCCTGACCCGCAGCGTCCGGATGGAGTGGGGCCCGCACGACACGGGCTGCTACGACACGAGCCGGGGTCGCGGCATCCGGTTCCCGGAGCGCGTGTACGAGGTATGGGTACAGGTGCAGATCCGATACGACGAGGGTTTCACGACCCACAACGCCTCCTGCCCGCCGAACGACCACAAGGTGCTCTTCCTGGGCACGTCGGACGGCAACTACCGGTGGGAAGTGAAGATCGGCATGGGCAGCAACGAAACGAAGAACTACGTCGTGGGGGTGGCGGGCTCCCTGCACGGCTATCTCAAGGACCAGGGCATCGACCACCAGTTCGGAAACGTGAACGCCGACCTGTGGGACGGTCAGTGGCACACGATCCGCTGGCACGTCCGCTCTCCCTCTTCGGACGGGGCATCGGACGGCCGCTACCGGCTGTGGGTGGACGGCACCCTCAAGACCGACTTCTCCTACGCCTCCGACAACCTGGCCGCTCCGGGATCGCGGATCCCGATCACCGGCCTCCTCCTCGGCCGCAACAAGAACGACGGCCCGCCGCATACGGCGATGTCGATGTACTTCGGCGGTTCGAAGGTCTGGAAGACGAACCCGGGCTGGTAGGCCGGACCGGGCGTATCGAGCGGTCGCGGCGCCACGGGCTCGTGCCGGTGCCGCGGCCGCTCAGCGTTTCGGTGGCGTGCACGCGCGACCCACGCCTGTCGTGAGCGCGCCACGCCAGCGTGCTCGCTGTTGCGTCGATACAACGATCGGGGGCGCCCGGGCGGGCCCGTCCCGCCGTGGAGCCGGGCACGGACGTTGCTCCCAACGCGCGCGATGATGCCCGCTCTTCCCACACGAGCCGTGAGAACCCTCGCGTTCCGGCATGTCGTCTACCCGGCGGCGCTTGCCGTGACCGGGCAGGGGGCCACGCTGCGCTACCTTCGACGCCTGCGCGGCGCCGAACACGACCCGCCCGCGCGCGTGCGAGAGCGCCAGCGTCGGCGCCTTCTGCGGCTCGTGGCGCGGAGCCGCTCGGGATCCGAGTACTACGGCGAGGTCCTGCCTGCGCTGGAGCCCGACACCCCGCTGACCGATGCCCTCGCGCGCATCCCCGTCCTGGAACGCCGCACCCTTCAGGAGAGCGGTGCCCGGCTGCGCGTGACGTCCTTCCGGGGGCGCGTCGCCACCAAAACCACGGGCGGATCTACCGGAGCACCGGTGCGCGTGGTCAAGAACGCCGACGCGGTGGCCCGGGAACGCGCCGCGAGCTGGCTGGGTTACGGCTGGTTCGGGATACGACCCGGTGACCGCAGCGTGCGCTTCTGGGGCGGCGCCACGACGGCGTCGCGACGGCTGTCCGCGGTGGCGGCGGACGGCGCGATGAACCGCACCACGTTTGCCGCGTTCGCCTTCGACGAGAGCGACCTCGCCCTCTACTGGGAGCGCTGCCTGGCCATCCGGCCACGCTGGATCTACGGCTACGTCTCGATGATCGAGGAGTTCGCCAGATTCCTCGCGGCTCGCGGCTGCGACGGGAGTCGCCTCGGGTTGGCCGCGGTGGTGACCACCGCCGAGGCCCTGACGGAGGTCCAGCGGGGCCTCATCTCGGACGTCTTCGGGGCGCCCGTACAGGACGAGTACGGGTGCGGCGAGGTCGGGCCGATCGCTTACGAGTGCCCGCAGGGCAGCATGCACCTTATGGCCGAGAACCTCATCGTGGAGGTCGTCGACGACGCGGGTGAGCGCATGGCGCCGGGAGGGAGCGGAGAGATCCTCGTGACGGACCTCGGCAACGTCGCGATGCCGCTCATCCGTTACCGGATCGGGGACTTCGGCACCGTCGGGATGCCTTGCCCGTGCGGACGCACGCTCCCGGTGCTGCAGAGGGTCTGGGGCCGCGCGTACGACTTCGTGACCGACGCCGGCGGCCGCCGTTATCACGGCGAGTTCTTCATGTACCTGTTCGAGGACCTGCGAAGGGACGGCCTCGCGGTGGATCAGTTCCAGGTGACCCAGACGCCGGAGGGGGCCATCCGCATCGACGTCACCGGCGTCGCGTCGGGGCGCTCCGAGAGAGCGCTCGATGCCATCCGGAATGCCGCGGCGGCCCGTCTGCCCGATGTGCCCATCGCGGCGCGGTTCGTCGACGAGATCGAGCGGGAGGCGTCGGGCAAGATGCGGGTCATCGTCAACGAGGCGGCCGGCCGCACGGCGGCTCCGGTCGCGTGAACGGCGAGCGGCAGGGCCAGGCGTTGGATCCGGACGGGCGCCCGCGACTGCTCTTCCTTGGGCAGAGTCTGCCGTATCCACCCGACAGTGGCGTGGCCATCCGCACGTACCACGTGCTCAAGAAGCTGTCCGAGCGGTTCGCCATTGACGCCCTGTTCTTCTGGCGGGCGCGCAGCGTGGCCGACGGGCCGACCGTCCAGGAGCGGGTCGCGGCGCTGTCCGAGCTCGCGGCCACCGAGGCCTTCGCGATCCCGGGCGAGACGTCGCCGCTCCGCTTCGGAGCCGACCATCTCTTGAGCCTCGGCCTCGGCCAGCCCTACACACGGTTCGTGTACGCCTCCCGGCCGTTCGCCGAAGCGGTTCGCGCCCGGCTCCGGGACCGCCGCTACGACGTCGTGCACGTGGACAGTCTCGACCTCGCCGGGTACCTGCCCGACCTGCCTCTGGAGCGGACGGTCCTGACCCACCACAACGTCGAGTCGGCCCTCATGGCGCAGCGCGCCGAGCGCGAGAGGCGCCCTCTGGTGCGGCGCATCATGAGGCGCCAGAGCCGTCTCCTGGAGCGCGCAGAGAGGAGGTGGTGCCGCCGCGTGGCGTTGAACGTCGCGGTCTCTCGCGCGGACGCGGACGCGCTGGAGCGTCTCGCCCCGGGGGCGGCGGTCACCGTCGTCCCGAACGGAGTGGACACACGCTATTTTTCTCCGAGGGCGGGTTCCGGAGACGGGCTGGTCTTCGTGGGGGGAACGAGCTGGTTCCCCAATCGCGACGCGCTGGCGTACTTCGCAGAACAGATCCTGCCCGCGCTACGACGCAGCTTTCCGGAGCTACCCGTGCGCTGGGTCGGCCGCGCCGGCGAGGCGGAGCGCGAGGCCTACGCGAAAATGGGTGTCGAGATGACGGGCTACGTGCAGGACGTGCGGCCGCCGCTCGCGGACGCGGCTTGCGTGGTCGTCCCCCTGCGGGTGGGCGGAGGCACGCGGCTGAAGATCCTCGACGCATGGTCGATGGGGAAGGCGATCGTCAGCACGTCGATCGGCTGCGAAGGGCTGGCGGCCCGTCACGGCGACAACATCCTGATCGCGGACCCGCCCGAGGCCTTCGCGTCGGAGGTGTCCCGGGTCCTCACAGACGGCGCCTTGCGCGACCGGCTCGAAACGGCCGCGCGGGGCACCGCGGTCGAGCGCTACTGCTGGGATGCCGTCGGCAGCCGATTGAGGGAGGCGTACGACGACGTCAGCCGCCGCGCCTCGACCCGGGCGCCAGCATGAGCCCCGCGCGAGGGCGGGTCCGATCGCGGACGGCGGCGGGCCGCGGGGAACGTCCTCCGGCGCCGGCCGGCGTGGCCGGTTGGGACGCCCTGCTGATCACCGTCGCGATCGCCACCCTGGCGTTCGTGTGGCGCCTGCAGGACCTCTTCCCGATGTTCCGGCCATTCGAGCTGCCCACCGTTTCGGTTCTCGCGGCGCTCGGTCTGGCCTTGTTCGGGCCCAAGCACGGTCGGCGGTGGGCGCCCTACGCACGTCACCCCATCGCGCAGCTATCCGGCGTCATCTTGATCCTGATGTTCCTGTCGGTGCCGGGCAGCCTGTACCAGGGCCTGAGCTTCCGTTTCATCTTCCAGGACCACCTCAAGACCCTGCTGTTCGCCGCGCTGCTCTGCTATTCGGTGCGCAGCTGGAAGGACGTGGAGCGCCTGGCGATGGTGCAGCTCATCGGCGCCGCGCTCTACGCGTACGTGATCGCCACGCGCTTCGAGGTGGGCTCGGGGGGCCGGCTCGGGCGGCTGCTCTACTACGACGCCAACGACATCGGACTCCTGCTCGTGTGCTGCCTGCCTTTCGGCATCTACTTCCTCCGCCCCGGGCAGGGGGCGCTTCGCCGGGTCATCGCCGGAGCGGTCCTGGCGGTGTCGCTGTTCACGATCGTGAAGAGCGGCTCACGCGGGGCGTTCCTGGGGATCATTGCGGTGGGCGTCTACCTGGCCCTCGCCTACCGCGCCGTCCCTGCCGCGCGGCGACTCGCCGCGGTCGGCGTCCTGTCGGCCGGGTTCCTGGTGGCGGCGGGGGACCAGTACTGGACGCTCATGGAGAGCCTGCTGACCCCCACCGAGGACTACAACTGGGACTCCGAGTCGGGGCGGCGGAAGGTCTGGACGCGCGGCGTGGGATACATGCTGGACAATCCGCTGGTCGGCGTCGGCGTCGCGGCGTTCCCGGTCGCGGAAGGGACCGTGTCGGCGCGCGCGTCCCTGCAGGAGTACGGCTTCGGCTTCAAGTGGTCGGCGGCGCACAACTCCTTCGTGCAGATCGGCGCCGAGATCGGGGTCCTGGGGCTGCTCGCCTTCATCGCGCTGCTGTGGGTGGCGATGCGCCTCGCCTACCGCATGGGAGGTCGCGGCGGCCCGCGGGGCCCGCCCGCCGGCGCGCGCGACACCGCGGCCCTCGGGCAGGCGCTCACCGGTAGCCTGATCGGCTTCTGCGTCGTGGGCTTCTTCCTGTCCCACGCGTACTCGGCGTTCCTCTACTCGCTGCTCGCGATGGTGCTGGGTCTCGCCGTCGCCACTACGAGCCCCGGGAGACTCCGGTCGCGTCCGCGGCGGGCCGGCCCGAACGGCATCGCGCCCACGCCCGTCGCGTCGCCCGCGAATCCGCCGCGCCCCGCCCGGCGGGCCCGCCGGGCGCGTCACGGCGCGTTGGCCGGCCCCGCGCCCGCCGACGGTTCGGCGGCGGGTTCGTAGAAGACCCCGATCGTGCGGTCCTTGGGACCGTAGTGCAGCGGGAACGTCGCCATGAGGCGCGCGCTCTCCAGCCGCCGGATGCGTTCGTCGGGGTTCCCCGTGAGCCGCTCCTCCAGGTACACCGCGAACCATCGGCCCGTCGGCTCGACATCGGGAGCGGCGGAGATCCAATCTGCGGCGTCCGCATCCAGGTACGCCGCCGCGACGTCCCCCTCGGAAGCGAACAGCCGCTCGCCCGGGGCGCGGTGCTCGGCCACGAACGCAGTCACCTCCCGCCAGCGCGGCTTGAGGCCGTTGTAGAAGACGTAGTAGTGCGCCAGCTGGTACGCCTGGGAGGCGACCACGACCAGGACCATCGCCAGCGCGGCGGCGCGGGCCGGGCGCGACTCCGCCGCCCGCAGCACGCGGTCGGAGGCCACGCCCACGAGGACCGCCAGCGACGGGAGGGCCGGTAGGACGTAGGCTGCCGAGGCGATGGTCTGGGTCGCGGCGGCGGTCACTAGGACCGCGGGCACGAGGAACAGCGAAGCCAGCAGCACACCCCGGCGATCGCCCTCGCGGGCGAGCGCGACCGCGCCGCCGATCGCGGTGAGGGCAACCGCCGGGACCACGTAGAAGCTCAGGCTCCCGACGATGTTCCACCACGGATTCCAGGGTGCCTTGTTCTCGAGCAGATAGCTGCCGAGGCTCGCGTACACCGGGACGTAGACGAGCAGCGGAACGGCGCTCGCGACCATGCCTGCCGACATCGCGCGCGCAGGCCGACGTGCCCGCCGAGCCTCCACCCAGCACCACACCGCGTACAGGAACAGGGTGCCGATGAAGAAGCCGGCCGAGGAGTGCGTGAACAGCGCGGCGACCATCAGGATGCCGGCTACGACCGCCCGCGGCACCCCACCTTCCTCTTCCAGGACCCGCAGCAGGAGATGCGTCGCCGCGAGGAGGAGGAGCGTCAGCAGGGCGAAATGCCTGGCTGTCTGCGACCAGAACACGTGCCACATCGAGGTCGTGACGATCGCCGCGGCGACCAGCGCCGCGCGGCGGCCGAAGCGGCGCACTGCGAAGACGTAGGTGAGCGGGACCGTCAGCACGCCGGCCACGAACGACAGCGCCCGCGCCGTGAGAATGCCGTCCCCGAACACCCGGAGGGCGAAGCCGGTGAGCACGAAGTTGACCGGCGCGGTCCGATACATCGGACCTTCCTTGAAGTCGAGGCTGGCGCTGGTGAGCAGAGTCTGGACCTCGTCGGTCCAGAGGTCCCAGGTGCCCAGGTGGTAGATGCGAGTCGCGATCGCCACGCCCACGATGGCGAGGAGCCATGCCCTGGCCCGCCGGTCTTCCGCGGCGCTCACTCCCGTCGTCGCGCTCAGCTTCGCGCAGCCGCCCCGGCCGACACCGGGCGGCTTTCGTCGTCGCCGCGTGGGCCGCCGGCTCCGATGCGCCAGCGCAGCGCGAGCAGGCTCCGAAACATCTCCCAGGTCATCGAAGCGACGCTTCCGGGCTCGCCGGGGCGCGGTACGGTGGTCACCGCGACTTCGGCGACCCGAGCGCCCGCGGCGCGTGCGAGCACCAGCACCTCGGTGTCCCACAGCCAGCCGGCGTTGCGAACGCGTGGGACCAGGGACCGGATCAGTTCGCCGTCGAAGACCTTCAGACCCGCCTGGTGGTCGTGCAGCCGGGAGCCGAAGAGGAGGCGCACGAGCAAGTTGTACCCGCGCGTCGCGGCGCGCCGCTTAAGGGTTCGTTGGCGAGCGAACTCCGGGTTGAGCGTCTTGGACGCGATGGCGATGTCGTATCCGTCCCGTAGTCGTGCCAGGCACTCGCCCACGTAGGTAGGCGCGATCTCGAGGTCGGCATCAAGGAAGCCGACGATCCGCCCCCGCGACTCCAGCATCGTCGAGGAGAGGACGCCGCCCTTCCCCGCGTGGGGGAACGACAGGACGCGCACGGCGGCCCGACCGGCCGACCGAGCCCGCTCCGCGGTCGCGTCGGTCGAGCCGTCATCGCCCACCAGGATCTCGTACGTTCCCAGGCCGAGGTCCGCGAGGTAGTCGTCGACCGCGCGCACGGCGTCCGCGATGAGCGCTTCTTCGTTGAACGCCGGCAGGATCAGCGTCAGGTCCACGTGTCCTCCCCGGCGGCGAGCTTCGTCATGGCCAGCTGACACCCGTAGCCGAACGCGATCAGCGGCAGCGAGACGAGCACGCGATAGAGCAGGGGCGTCAGGCCCACAACGGGGCCGCCCACGCCATAGCGACCGAACACGGCGCTCAGACTGAGGTCGAAGCTGCCTATACCGAGCGGAATCATCGAGAGGATGCCCACAAGGTAGGGCAGGAAGTAGCTGCCGGCGATCAGGGACAGCGGCGCATCCAACCCGAGGCCGCGGAAGATCAGCCACATCTGGGCGAACGGAACCAGCCACAGCGCGAGCGAAACGATGGCTGCTACCGCCATGGTGGCGGGCCGGGTGGCGAGGCCGCCGAGCCCCTGCAGCGCATCGTCGACGCGATCCTGGAGCCGGGTGGGAAGCAGCCCGCGGGCGCGACGCGCCGCTCTCGCCACGGAGGGGGCGCGTCGCACGAGTACGGCGTACGAGAGCGCAGACACCGTCAGCCCCGCCGCGATGACCGCCCATACCACGGCGCCGTCGAGCGCGACCGCGACGGCCGCGGCGACGGCCAGTCCCAGAAGCACGACCAGGTCCACGACCTTCTCGAAGGTGACGATCACCAGGCCGCGCCCGGGCGCCTCGGGCACGCTGAACGCCCGCGCCAGCTCGCCGGCCGTGCCCGGGGTGACCAGCCCCAGAAAGAACCCGGCGTTGATCGCCAGGTAGGCCGGAACCAGGCGACTCCGCACGCCGGCGGATGCCAGGAGCCAGCGCCAACGGGCGGTCTTGAGCAGGCCGGGCAGGAGGTTGAGCGCCAGGATCGCGAGCGCCGTCCCCACGGGGAAGGCCCGCGCCGCGCCCAGGAGCTGCGAGGCGTCCAGGCCGAAGAGGTAGATCCCGAGGAGCACGGAGCCCGCGAGCAGCAGCACGGCCTGCGCGCGCCCGGCGCCGGCGGCCGGCACCCCGGACGCCTCGGGCAGCGCGTCCGCGGATTCTGTCGTCATCGACTGCATCGGGATTCGCCCGTCTCCATCCATCGGTGTCGGCGTACCCCGGTCGCCGGTCCGGGAGCCGCCCGGCCCGCTCGGCCGAGGCCGGGCTTGCCGTTGCACAACCCGGACCGCGCGCGCGGGCGCCCCGACGGGCCCGCGAGGGGGAATTCCGCGCCGTTGCACCGCAACGGGATGTCGCATGGACGCAACACACGGCTTCCCCTGAGGGGGCGGAATGCGCCGAAGGTGCGGCCTCCGTCAGGTCCCGGAATTGCACCCGCCCAGGCTCTGGCCGGACTGGTGCAGCCCTCGGCCTTCGCCGAGTATTGCGGGACCACCCGACCCCGAACCCTCGTACGCCGCCGATGACTCGACCGCTGATCAAGCGCGCGCTGGAGGCGGCCCTGCTCCATCTGGGGCCGGCGGCGCTCGCCCGATCCCGGCGTCGCGGCCGCGCCGTCGTGCTTGCCTATCACAACATCGTCCCGCGCGGCGAGTCGACCGTCGGGGACGCCTCCCTCCACCTGCCGCAGCGCGCCTTCGCGGCGCAGCTGGACATCCTCGGGGACGCCTGCGAGGTCGTGCCGCTCTCGTCGCTGCTCTCCGACGGTGGAGGTCCCGTCGCCGGCGCCGCCGAAGACCAGGCGGGCGCGCGGCCGCGGGTGGCGATCACCTTCGACGATGCTTACGAGGGCGCGTTGACGGCGGGCGTCGAGGAGCTGCGGGCCCGCGGACTGCCCGCGACCGTCTTCGCCTCGCCCGGGCTGCTGGACGGGCGCACGTTCTGGTGGGACGCGACGGCGGCCGGCGCGGATCCGGCGTGGCGCGGCGAGGCCCTGGGCAGCGCGTACGGGCACCCCGACCTGGTACGGGAGCGCCGGCTGGCGGGTGGCGGCTCGTGGAACGACATGCCGGCCCACGCCCGCTCCGCGTCCGCCGGGGGCGTCCGCGCCTTCGCCGAGCTGCCGGGCATGGCGCTCGGCGCCCACGGCTGGCTCCACCTGAACTTCGCCGCCGCGCCGCCCGACGCCCTGGCGAACGAGCTCGCGGCGCCGCGGGGCTGGCTCGCCGAGGCGCGCCCGCGAGGCCGGGCCGGGCCGTTCCCGCTGGCCTATCCTTACGGCCTCTCCACCGCCGCGGTCGCGCGCGCGGCCGCCGAGGCGGGCTACGCGCACGGCCTCCTCGTTTCGGGTGGCTGGCTCCCGCGGGCGCCGGTGGCCGGTTCTTTCTCCCTTCCGCGCCTCAACGTGCCCGCGGGCATCAGCTCCGCCGGTTTTCGGCTCCGTCTCGCGGGATTGTTGGGTGGCTGAGCGGCGTCGGGTGGTCGTAACCGACGGCGACGAGCGCGCCGCCCTCGCGGCGGTCCGCTCGCTGGGCGCGGCGGGCTGGCACGTCGTCGTGGCGTCCCAGCGGCCGCGGTCCCTCGCGGCCGCCTCCCGGTACGCGGCCCGCGAGGCGATCGTGCCCCCGCCGCTGGACGACCCCGACGGCTTCCGCCGCGCGATCGCGGCGCTCACGCAGCGCGAACGGCCGGCCCTGCTGCTCCCCGTGAGCGAGGCGGCGCTGCTCGCCCTCGGAGACGACCGGACCATCTTCGCGCCGGCGACCGTCCCGTTTCCGCCCCGCGAGATCGTCCGGCGCGCGGCGGACAAGATCGAGGTGGCTCGCCTGGCCGGGGGGCTCGGCGTCGGCGTTCCCGACACGCTGATCCTCGCGGCGCCCCGAGCGCTCTCGGCCGCCGAGCTGGCCTCCCTGTCCTTTCCGGTCGTGCTGAAGCCGGGGCGCTCGATACGCCCAGACGATGCGCCGGGCGGGAAGTTCACCGTATCCTACGCCGCAGACGCCGACCAGCTCGCGGCGCGCCTCGCTGCGCTGCCGCCGGCCGCGTTTCCTCTGCTGCTGCAGCGGCGCGTGGTCGGCCCCGGCGCGGGCGTCTTCCTGCTGGTCGACGCCGGCGAGATCCTGGCGGCCTTCGCGCACCGCCGCGTGCGTGAGCGGCCGCCCAGCGGCGGCGTCAGCGTGTGCCGGGAGAGCGTGGCGCTGGATCCCGAGCTGCGGGAGGCCGCGCTCCGCCTGCTGCAGGCGCTGGAGTGGCGCGGCGTGGCGATGGTGGAGTTCAAGATCGACGAGAGGACCGGCACGCCCCACGTGATGGAAGTGAATCCGAGACTATGGGGCTCGCTCCAGCTGGCGATCGACTCCGGCGTGGACTTCCCCGTGCTGCTCGCCGAGTGGGCCCTGGGGGCGCGTCTGCCTGCCCGGCCCGACTACCGGGTCGGCGTTCGGTCGCGCTGGCTGTGGGGGGAGGCGGACCACGTCCTGGCGCGCGTTCGCGGTGGGTTCCGCGACGGTGCGGGCAGAGGCTTCGGCGAGGCCCGAGCCTGCCTCGCCGAGCAACTGCGCCGGGACGGCACGACCTCACGGACCGAGGTCCTGCGGCTCGCGGACCCGCGGCCGTTCCTGCGCGAGAGCGTCCGCTGGATCCGTGACGTCCTGTCGTGAACGCTGACGACCTCCGCGAGGCTCGGCCCACCCGCGTCCTGCATCTGATCCAGAACCTCAACTACGGCGGCATGGAGCGCGTGCTCGCGGACCTCGTGAACCGGCTGGACCCGGCCCGGTTCGAGAGCCACGTGATGCCGCTCCAGTACGCCGGACGCTTCGCCGCCGATATCGCGCCGACGGCCACGCTGCACGACCCGCCAGGCCAGGAGAGGACCTCGCTCCTGTGGCCGCGCCGACTGGCGCGGGCGGTACGGGCCGTGGCCCCCGATGTGGTCCACACGCACAGCGGCGTCTGGTACAAGGGCGCGCGCGCCGCCCGCCTGGCGCGCGTGCCCAGGATCGTCCACACGGAGCACGGTCGTCACGTGCCCGATCCTGCGATCGCCCGCTTTCTGGATCGGGCCGCGTCCCGCCGGACCGACGTGGTGGTGGCGGTTTCCGAGGACCTCGCGCGTACGCTGATCGAAGGCGTCGGCGTGTCCCCGGCGATCGTCCGCGTCGTCCCGAACGGCGTCGCGCCGCGGCGCCGGCTGGCGGGTGGCGCGGGTCGCCCGCTCCGCGAGCGGTTGGAGGTGGGCCGCGCGGCGCCGATCGTCGCCAGCGTCGGCCGCCTGGAGCCCGTCAAGGGCTACGACGTCCTGATGGACGCGTTCGCCCGGATGCCGCGCGACGGCGCGCGGGACGACGGCCCGATCCTCGTCATAGCGGGGGACGGGTCCATGCGCGGCGATCTCGCGGCGCGCGCCCGAGAACTGGGGATCCTCCAGGTAGTGCGACTGCCGGGTTGGGTGGACGACGTCGCAGAGGTCCTCGAGGAGGCCGACGTCTTCGTGCTCTCCTCGTACAGCGAGGGCACGTCGATCAGCCTCCTGGAGGCGATGGCGGCCGGCGTGTGCCCCGTGGTGACCGACGTGGGCGGCAACGCCGCCGTCCTCGGGCCCGAGCTCCGCCACCGCCTGGTGCCTCCGGGCGACGCGTCGGCGCTGGCAGACGCGCTCTCCCGCGCGCTCGGGGACGACGGAGCCCGGCGCGCGGACGCCGCGGCGGCGCAGGCTCGCGCCGCCCGCCGCTACGATCTGGACCGGATGGCTGCCGGTTACGCCGCCGTCTACCAGGGCGAGGCGCCGTGAAGGGCAGCGGGGAATCCGGCCCCGTAGTGCTGCACCCGGCCGGCGCGCCGGGCCTGGCGCGTCACCTGCTCCTCATCAGCTATCACTTTCCGCCCGGCGGCGGCATCGGGGCGCTGCGCTGGCGGCGCATGATCCCGCTCCTCGCCGACGCCGGCTGGAGCGTCGACGTGGTGACCGCGCTTCCGGACGCCGGCGAGGGGGCGCCCGGGCGCATTCCGGACCTCCCCTCGACCACCGAGGTGGTGGCCGTGCCGGACCTCCCGCCGCTAGCAGCGCGCGTCGAGGACGCAACCTGGCGACTCGGGCGTGCGATCTCGGGCGCGGTGCGTCGGCGCACCGATCCCGACGAGGCAACCGGCCTGCCCGCCGAAGCCGGCGCCGCGGCCGCGCCCGTACGCCCGCCATCGGTGCGCAGCGATCGCCTGGCCTGGCGGCTGACCTCCGCCCGCGGCGGCCTGCGCCTGTACTGGACATGGCTCGAGCGCCGGCGCGCCCGCCTGTGGGCGCGCGCGGCCGCGGACGCGGCTCTGGAGCTGGCGGCGCGGAGGCCCGTCGGGGCCGTGATCGTCTCCACACCGCCCCACTGGACACAGGCGGCCGGGCCGCGGCTGGCCCGCGAGCTCGGCGTCCCCTACGTGGCCGATCTCCGCGATCCCTGGTCGGCGACCCGCTTCCTGCCCGAGCACGTCGCCAGCCCCGCCTGGCTGCACCTGGCCCGGGCGGCCGAGCGCACGACGGTCCGTGCGGCGTCCCTGGTCCTGGCCAACACCGAGGCGTCCGCGGAGGCGTTGCGGAGGGTGCATCCGTCGGAAGCGGAGAAGGTCCGGGTGGTGCGCAACGGTTGGGACGTCGCGACACCGGCGCGGGAGGGTGACGGGCGCTTCGTCGTGGCCTATGCCGGCTCGATCTACGGGGACCGCTCCCCCGTGCCCCTGTTCCGCGGGGCGGCGCTCGCGCGCGCCCGCAAGCGGCTCACGCCGGAGACGTTCGGGATCGAGCTGATGGGGGCGATCGACCTGGGAGCCGATTGGGTGGAGGGGCTCGCGCGGGCCGAGGGGGTCGCCGACCTCGTCCGGGTCCACCCGCCGGCCTCCCGCGAGCAGGCGCGCGATTTCATGGCACGCGCGGCCGTTCTGGTCAGCCTGCCGTGGAGTCAGGATTTGTCTGTGCCGGCCAAGGTGTACGAGTACCTCGGCCACGAGGCTTGGCCCCTGGTCCTGGCGGCGCCGGGCACGGCGCCCGCGGTGATGCTGGAGGGGTCGGGCGCGGTCGTCGCGGACCCGCAGGACCCGGAAGCGATCGCGCAGTTCTTGTGTGATCGCTACGACAGGTGGCGCGAGGGGGCCCGGCCGGGCGCGGTGGCCGGGCGGGACGCGTTCCGCCGATCGACGGCCGTACGAGCCCTGGCGGATGCCCTGCAAACCGTTGTGTGATAACCTTTTGTAGTTGGACTGGGTCGACTGCTAACGGGCGCCCGGGGACGATTCAGGGGAGGGGTGTGAGGGTCCCTACTCGGTGGCACGGGTCGTGCCGCCTAGCCCCGACGCGCGCGGTGCGCACGGGCGCCCGGAAGCATCCATGATCGACCGAAGGGACGGAAATCGATGAGCAACCCCCGCGTCGTGGCCCTGGTCGCGGCCGTCGTGGCCGGGAGCCTTGTGGGCGCCTGCCGGGACGACCCGGTGGGCCCCCGACTGATCGGGCTGGAATGTGAGCAGCTGGACGGCTCGTTTCAGGACTGCGAGTTGATCCTCACGGAGGCGGGAGGCTTCCGGATCGATCTGCTCAGCACCGAGTGCAACGTGACGGGCAACGCGGTTCGCCTGCTGTCGCCGACGGTGGCCGAGCCGGTGCTTACCGACGACGGCTGCGTCGAGCCCCCCGGCGTCCTGGGCCTGTTCGAGGGCCCCTACCCGGCGGGGACGGCTGTGTCGATCCGGATCGAGTCGGCCCGCGCCGGCTCCACCTCGGCGCTGCGCGCGATGGGCGAGTATCCCCTGTGGCGGGTCGAGTTCGAGGACGGCACCGACAACGATTTCGACGACCTCGTCCTGGACATCGTCGGCCTCCCATCGACCTGATCACCTTGACGGCTACCGAGACCCCGACGGCGCCGTCGGCGGCGGCCCGGGACGGGTCGCCCACGGGTGGCGCGCACCCCGGAGCCGACGGCGGGCCGCCCCTGTCGTCCGCGGCGGACGGACGGAGCGGCTTCTTCGCCACACTTCGCGAGATCGCCACCGATGCGTGGCAGTACCGCCAGCTCACCTTCCAGTTGGCCCTCCGCGATGTGCGGATTCGGTACAAGCAGGCCGTCATGGGCTTCGCGTGGGCCATTCTCATGCCCGCGCTGGTCGTCCTGGCGGGCGCGCTGGTGCGCTACGCAATGGCCTACGTGGCGGGGACCGAGGTCGACAGCGGCGCGATCTCGGGCATGGCGGTGAAGGCCGTTCCGTGGGCGTTCTTCGTCGGCGCGATCGGCTTCGCGACGACCTCGCTCACGGGGAACGCCCAACTCGTGGGCAAGGTCTATTTTCCCCGCGAGGCGCTCCCTCTGGCGGCCGTGCTGGCGCAGTCGTTCGACTCGACCGTCGGCACGGTGGCGCTCCTGCTCGCGCTGCCCTTGATGGGGGTCGCCTACACGCTGGGAGGGATCCTCTGGGTTCCCCCGCTGGCCGCGCTGCTGTTCACGTTCACGCTCGGCACCGCGCTGATCCTCGGCTGCGCCAACCTGTTCTTCCGCGACGTGAAGTACATCGTGCAGGTGCTGCTCACGTTCGGCATCTTCTTCACCCCGGTATTCTTCGAGCCGGCGATGTTCGGGCCTCTCGGCGCACAGGTGATGATGCTGAACCCGCTGGCGCCGATGCTCGAGGGGCTCCGACTGGCGCTGGTGGAGGGCCACGACCTCCTCGAGCCCCTGGTCCAGGCGTCACGCTCCGGAGCGGAGGTGATCACGTGGCGACCGGCCTACCTGGCCTACGCCGCCGGGGTGGCGGTGACCACCCTCGTCGGTGGCGCGCTGATCTTCCATCGCTTCGAATTCGTCTTCGCCGAGTACGTCTGAGCCGCCCATGTGCCCGGCACCGAGGTCCCGGATGCGCATCGGGCTGATCGCGCCCGAGTTCCTCGGCTACGGCGGCATGGCCGAGTTCGGCCGCCAGCTCGCCTGCGGCCTGGCCGCCACCGACGACGTGATCGTCTGGACGCGACGCGACGCGGCCGGCCCTGGCCCTCCCGCCGACGCGCCGATCGACGTGCGACCGGAGCTCGAGCGCGAGCTCGTCGCCGATCTGGACACGCTGGCACGCGAGCCTCGCGACGTCTGGTTCGCAGCCAACGCGGGCTACGTGCCGCTCGCCGCCGAGCTGGACGAGCCCCTCGTCGTCTACGTCAACGGCAACGACCTGCTCAAGCCCTGGATCCGCCGTGACCGGCCCTGGCTCCGACGACTCGAGACCTCCACGACCGTGTGGCGGGTCGTGTCGCGGCTGCGGGAGCGCATGCGCAAGAGCGATCTGCGTGGCGGGTTGCGCGCCGCGGCCCGCGTGGTGGCGAACAGCCGCCGCACGGCCGAGATCGTGGAGGCGCGATACCCGGGCAACAACGAGCGGACGACCATCGTCCACCCGGGCGTGTCCGACGACTACTTTCGCGAGCGCGGGCCGCGCCGGGATGGGCCTCTTCGCATTCTCACCGTCACCCGCCTGGACCTGGGCACTCCCCGTAAGAACGTCGACGGGGTGCTGCGCGCGCTCTCGCTGCTGCCTCCCGGCACCGATGTCGTCTACACGGTGGTCGGCGATGGGGAGGAGCGTGCCCGACTGGAGGCCCTGGCCGCGGAGCTGGGCGTCGCCGGAATCACCCGTTTCGTCGGCTTCGTGGACCGGGAAGAGCTCGCGGACATCTACGCGGACAGCGACCTGTTCATCCTGGCGTCGCGGGCGAGCGCGAACGACGTCGAGGGCTTCGGCATCGTCTACCTGGAAGCGTCGGCTACCGGCACGCCGGTGATCTGCAGTCGCGCGGGTGGGGCGGTGGATGCCGTCGAGGAGGGGGCGAACGGCGTCGTCATCGCCGACTCCGAGCCGCCCACCATCGCCGACGCGATCCGTGCTTTCGCGGCACGGCCGGACCGCTTCGACGCCGAGCGAGTGCGCGCGGTGGCGGACCGCCACCGCTGGGGGAACGTCACGGAGAGGATCCGCGCGATCCTGTGCGACGTGGTGGAAGACGCGAGGAACCGGTGACGGCGGCCTCAGTCGGAGCGCGTGATGCCTCCCTGCGGGGCGCAGGACCAGCCCGGCGGAGGCGCAGCCGGACGCGCGTCCGGGGCCCACGCGTAAGCCAGCAGGCGCGTGTCCTCGGGAATCGGCAGACGCCGGGCGTCGCGCTCGATGCGATCGGCCGTGGTTTCGGGCACCCCCGCCGCGCGGCGCCATTCCCGTCGCTCCACCAGGATCACGCCGGCCTCGCGACACGCCATGATCGCCGAGATCGCGTCCGCGCTGGCGACCTCGGGCCGGTTCCACTGCTCGTCGATGTCCGGCTCCCTCGGGGCACCGTCGGTGCCGGACAGCGCGCGCCCGAGGAGAATGAAGTCCACGTCGCCGAGGAAATAGGTGGCTTTCTGGGGGCTGCTCGCGACCACCGCCCCGTCTGGCAGACCGAGCGCCTCCAGGCTGCGTGCCGCCCTCGCCCAGTCCGCCTCGCCGCGGAAATGACCCCCCAGCCACCAGTCGGCGTCGTCGACGGTGAGCATCCGGTAGGTGTAGGAGACGGCGTCGATGGTGAACGCCGCGAACGCCGCCGCGCCGGCGGCCGCGACCACCGTGACGACCAGCGCGAGCCGGGGCGCGCGCTCGGGCGCCGTGCCGGCGGCGGCGAAGAGGCGCGTCCAGGCGTCCCGAACCCAGGCGAGCAGCGTCGAGATCCCGAGCGCGGCGACCGCGTACACCGCGGGCAGCGCGAAATACACGTAGCGCTCGTGGCGCCAGGTGGACAGCGATGCCCCCACGAGCACCACCGCCGCGAAGACGGACAGGAATCCCACGAACCGGGGTCGCCGGGTCGCCGCGATCACCGCCAGCGCGGGCAGCGCGGCCCACAAGGCGCCGAAGAGACCCGCGAAGGTGTCGAAGTAGAACCGCGGGCCGGCGCTGCGTCCGAGAGTGGTCGGCGAGGGCGCTCTGTAGGCTCCCAGGAGGCGCGGGCCGACGTCACCGAGCAACAGCCACCCGGCGCCGATGGCCAGCAACCCCGCGGCGACGACCCATGCCGCCACGGGCAAGGCCCGGAGCCGATCCCTGTGCAGCCAGGCGGCCAAGGGCGCCGCCGCCGCGCCCATGCCGAGGACCGCCAGCAGCGTGCTGGGTTGCAGCGTGTAGGAGACCGCGAGACCCGCCACGCACGCGGCCGCCACGCCGAGGGCGCTGCGCACGCCCATCTTGCGCGAGGCCAGCGCGTAGACGCCGAGCAGCACGAGCCAGATGAGCAGCGCGTGCAGCGTGTAGAAGCGGACCAGTTGCGACAGGTACAGGTCGATCGGGCCCAGCGCCACCAAGGCGGCCGCGATCCACGCCGCGAGGCGGTTGCCGTGCCGGCGGACGCCGAAATACACGGCGCCCGCGAGCAGGGCGCCCGCCAGGACGGCGGGGATGCGCGCCGCTTCCAGCGTCCGTCCGAACGCCGCCATCGACCCCGCCACGAGGGTGGTGAAGATCCGCGCCCGCGTGTAGAACATGCCGTCGGGGGACAGCCGCAGCGTGCCGTCGTCGAGCAGCGAACGGCCGGCGAGGACGTGGTACACCTCGTCGATGTGGGGGGTGTGATCGAGCCCCACGAGGCGTACGAGCAAGGCGAACACCGTTACCGCGCCCGCCGCCACCCAGGCGAGGCGCTCGCCCGTGAGGGGGGCGGGGGGCCGTCGTTCGTCGGCGTTTCGTGCCATGCGACTCGGCTGCGAGAAGCGCGGGAGGGAGCGGGGACGCCCCCCCCGACCGTTCGGGTGCCAGCGGCCAGGGACTTGCAAAGGCAGCCGCGCGTAGCCCGAAACAAGCAAGTGCGGCGCCAGCCCGCAACCGCGCGTCACGACGCGCCATCGTCGCCTGCCCGTCCCGCCGGGGTCGGCGCGTCGGCGTCGCAGACTGTTGCGATGATACCACGAACCGCGACCCACGCCCCGACCACGCCGCGTCCCCTGGCGGTCGTCCACGTATGCGCGCCCGCCCCCGTGGGCGGGCTGGAGCGCGTCGTGGGCGCTCTCACCGCCGGCCTCGCCGAGCGTGGCCACCGCGTCATGCTCGTCGCGGTGCTAGACGAGGGTGCGGCGGTGCCCGGCGCGATCGAGGCGGCGGGGCGGCAGGGCGTGGACCTGGTGCCGCTGCGGTTGCAGCCGCGGGCGTACGCCGCCGAGCGTCACGCCGTGTACCGCCTCGCCGCCGGGCACGGCGCCGACATCGTCCACACGCACGGCTACCGGGCGGACGTGGTGGCGGGGCCGGCGGCCCGGCGGGCCGCCGCCGCGCGCGTCAGCACGGCGCACGGGTTCACCGGGGGCGGCGTGCGCAACCGCTTCTACGAGTACCTGCAGCGGCGCGCCATGCGCCGCTGCGATGCCGTCGTGGCGGTGTCCGAGCGGCTCGCCGAAGCGCTCGCCGAGGCCGGCGTCGGTGCGGTCCACACGGTGGTCAGCGGCGCGCCCGCGCAGCTCGGCCTGCTCGATGCGGCTACGGCGCGGCGGGATCTCGGGGTCCCGGCCGACGCGTTCCACATCGGCTGGGTCGGCAGGCTCAGCAGGGAGAAAGGCCCCGACGTCTTCCTCGACGCGCTCACCGCACTCGGGATGGAGCGGCCGTGGGCCGCGAGCGTCATCGGCGAGGGCCCGCTGGGCGGCCACCTCCGCGAGCGGGTTGCAGGCTCGGAGCTGGGGGGTCGCGTGCGGCTGATGGGCAGATTGGACTCCGCCGCGCGTCTGTTCAGAGCCTTCGACGTGCTGGTACTGAGCTCGAGGACCGAAGGCACGCCTATCGTCCTGCACGAAGCCACGGCCGCGGGGACGCCGCTCGTCGCGACCGACGTCGGGGGCGTGGCGGCGGCCATCGGCGCGGACGGCGCGCTGCTGGTCCCGTCCGGGCAGCCGGCAGCGCTGGCCGACGCCATCGCCGCCGTCGCCGCCGACCCGCGCGCCGCGGCGCGCCGCGTCGAGCGGGCGCGACGGACCATGGCGGAGGCCCCCGACTGGATCGCTTCCTACGAGGCGATCTACCGGTCGGTCGTGCCCGATCCCCACGACGGGGAGGCCGCATGAGCGTCGCGTACGTGGTGCTCGCGGGCGCCGCGCTGCTCCTGGTGTATGCGTTCGCCGGATACCCGGCGTTGCTGGGCGTGGTCGCGCGATTCCGCGGTCGTGCGGTCCCTTCGGCGACTCCTCCCGAGCCGCCGAGCGTGACGGTCGCCGTCCCGGTCTACAACGAAGAGCGCCAGGTGGCCGGACTGCTGGAGTCGCTTTCGGCGCTCGAGTACCCGCGGGACCGGCTGCGCATTCTGGTGGTCTCGGACGGCTCCACGGACGGGACGAACGAGCTCGTGCGCGCCCACGCCGACGATCGCGTTCGCCTGCTCGAGCTTCCGCACCGGGTGGGGAAGACGGCCGCCGAGGCCGCGGGCGCACGCCAGATCGATAGCGAGCTGGTCCTGAACACCGACGCCTCGGTCCGTCTCGATCCCCGCGCGCTGACCGCGCTCGTCGCGGCATTCGCGGACCCCGACGTGGGCGTCGCGTCGGGGCGCGACGTCAGCGTGGGAGAGGCGGAAGGCGGAAACGAGGGCGAGCGCGGCTACGTGGGCTACGAGATGCGCATCCGCGAGCTGGAGACTCGCGTGGGCGGCATCGTGGGCGCCTCCGGGAGTTGCTACGCGATTCGCACGTCCCTGCACCGCCTGCCCCTGGACGAGGGCCTGAGCCGCGATTTCGCGGCCGCGCTGCGGGCGCGGGAGCACGGCCTGCGGGCGGTGGCGGTGGACGACGCGCTGTGCCTGGTTCCGCGCGCGTCCTCCCTGCGCCGGGAGTATCGCCGCAAGGTGCGGACGATGGTGCGGGGCATGCGGACGCTCGCCGACTTCCGCGCGCTGCTCAACCCGTTCCGCCACGGGTTGTTCGCCTGGATGCTCTGGAGTCACAAGGTGGCGCGCTGGCTCCTGCCTTGGGCGGGCCTCGCCGCCCTGGTGGCGCTGACCGTGATCGCGGCTGCCGGCGCCGCCTGGGCGCGCGTGCTGCTCGGCCTCGCGGGGGCCGTGGGACTCGCGACGATGCTCGCCTGGGTCCTCGACGGCAGGGTGCCCCGGATCATCGGCGTGCCCGCCTGGGTGGTGCTGGGAAACCTGGCGGCCGTGCACGCCGCCCTGAAGGCCTTCGGCGGCGGGCAGTCCGCGATCTGGGAGCCCACCCGGCGCGACCCCACGGCCACGGCGGAGGCCGTATGAACTATCGCAGCTTCGCCGACCTGAACGCCCGCATCGTGGAATGGGCGCTCGACTTGCCCGATGATGTCGACCTCATCGTCGGCGTGCCGCGCTCGGGTCTGCTCGCGGCCACCCTGCTCGCGCTCCACCGCCATCTTCCCCTGGCCGACCTGGACGGGTTCCTCGCCGGGCGGGCCTACGGCGGCGGGCGCCGTTTCCGGGCCCGGTACGGGCAGGGCGCCGAAGCGGGGTACCTGGACGCGCCGCGCAACGTCGTGATCGTGGACGACTCCATCCGCTCCGGCGCCTCGATGGCCGAAGTGCGGGAGCGGGTAGCGAAGGCGGGGCTGCCTCACGTCGTGCGCTACGCCGTGGTCTACGCCGAGCCCGGCACCGAGCACCTCGTGGATCACTATTGCGAAGTGGTGCCCACGCCGCGCGCCTTCGAATGGAACCTCATGCACACCGACGCGCTGCTTTCGAAGTGTTGCGTCGACATCGACGGGGTGCTGTGCCCCGACCCGACCGCCGAGGAGAACGACGACGGCCCCCGCTACCTCGAGTTCGTGAGCGAGACGCCGCCGATGTACCGACCGACCGGCCACATCGGCTGGCTGGTGACGTGCCGGCTGGAAAAATACCGTGAGCAGACGGAGGCGTGGCTGGAGCGCCAGGGGATTCGCTACGGCGAGCTGGTCATGATGGACTATCCGGACGCGGCGGCGCGGAGGGCGGCGGGGGCGTACGCGGCGTTCAAAGCGGACGTCTACGGGCGCTCCGGAGCGCAGTTCTTCATCGAGAGCAACCCGCGCCAGGCGGCCGAGATCGCAACCCGGACCGGCCGCCCGGTCTACTGCGTGACCACCCGGGCCCTGGTCGAGCCCGGGGTGCTGTCCCGTGGGCGGCGCGAAAGCGCCGAGAAGCTCTCGAGCCTGTGGTTCCGCGTCCGCCGAAAGGCGCGCCATCTGCTTGCCCGGGGTCGGGGCGGGCCGACTTCCTCCAACGGGGGCTGAAGGCGAGTCACATGCCGCAAGGACGGGTGGTCTTCGACAGGGTCTGGAAGAAGTTCCGGCGCGGCGAGCTGCACGACAGCCTGCGCGATCTCGTCCCGGCGGTGACCGGACGGCTTCTGCGCGGGGCCGCGGGGGACGAGCTGCGGGGGTCCGAGTTCTGGGCCGTCCGCGACGTATCGTTCACCGTCGAGCCCGGCGAAGCGCTCGGAATCATCGGTCCGAACGGCGCGGGCAAGTCGACCATCCTGAAGCTCCTCACGCGGATCCTTCGGCCGACGCGCGGGCGCTGCGGAGTGATCGGGCGCGTGGGCTCCATGATCGAGATCGCGGCCGGGTTCCACCCCGACCTCACCGGCCGCGAGAACGTCTTCCTCCAGGGCTCGATCATGGGCATGACACGGGAGGAGATCACCGCCCGCTTCGAGCAGATCGTCGCGTTCAGCGAGCTCGAGGACTTCATCGACACGCCGGTCAAACGCTACTCGAGCGGGATGAACGCCCGGCTGGGCTTCGCGATCGCGGCGCACCTGTCGCCGGACGTGCTGATCATCGACGAGATCCTCGCGGTGGGCGACCTGCGCTTCCAGCGCAAGGCGTTCGACCGCATCGCCGAGGTCGCCGCGCAGGACATCCCCGTGGTGATCGTCTCCCACCAGTTGGACCGCATCGCCGCGCTGTGCACGACGGCGATCCTGCTCGACGCCGGTCGCGTCGTCCACCGGGGCACGCCCGAGGAGTGCGTCGGAGCCTACATCGCGGGCTCGGGCGAGTCCGCGGGCAGCAGCGGGCACGACGAGGCGGTGCGGCTGGACCGGCTGACCATGGTCGAGGGTGAATCGGTCGTGGGGCCGCGCGACCGGATCCGCGTGCGCCTGGAAGGCAGCGTGACCGGAGGGCGTCCGGATTCCAACACGATCAGCTTCCGCATCCGATCGGTCCAGAACGGGCAGACGATGAGCGCCTTCAACCTCGAGGCGGAGGACATCCCGCTGCCGTTGGAGGGTCGGTTCACGGTCGACGTGGGCTTCACGGTCAACCTGGGGGGGGGCCTCTACTCGATCGAAACGTCGCTGTTCGACGTCGCCGCCCGCCGGCACCTGTACTTCGGCCCGACGGTGCTCTTTCAGGTACCGGTCGATCCGGGATTCTTCGGGCCGGTGAACATGCAGCACCAGGTGAGGCTGACGCCCGAGGCAGCCGGTGTCGTGGTCGAAGGCGAAGGCGCCCGGGAGGTCAGCGGGGCCTGAGTGGAAGCGGCTTCGGCTAGTCCCGTCGGGTGCGCCACGCCCCGCGCACGTATCCGCTCAGCCGCGCCAGCTCCCAACGGGTCTTGAAGCGCTCCACCGGCGGCCTCGGCCTGAGCGGCTCGAGCAGCGCACGGCCCCCCGCCTCTGCGAGCGCCCGCAGGGCCCACCGGGGCACCCCGAACCAGCGCGCCAGGGTCGGGTCCGCGTGCAGGCCCTCCGAGATCCCGTTCCGGTGCGCCCGTTCGAGGGTCCAATCGACCGAGCAGCGCTGCTTCGGGACCCAGTGCCAGACCCGAGCCTGCGGCACGAAGTGCTTCGTCATGCCGGCGTCCACCATCCGCCGCTGCATCGCCGTCTCCATGCCCGTCGGACTGTCCACGTAGCGTTCTCCGGCTCCCGGCCCGAGGTCGGCCGGTGCACCGCCCACGCGCAGCGCGGGCTCAGCGAACGCGGCCCAGTTGAAGCCCAGAAACCAGTGCCAATCGGTGTCCTCCCAGGTCCAGCCGCGGGCGGAGTAGGGCAGGAAGTCGAGGAGCCAGTCGGGCGGCGGCTCCTCGTAGTCGATGGACACCGGTCCGCCGTAGAACGCGTCGGGGCCGTGCTCCTCGGCGGCCCGGGCGTAGGAGGTCAGGACATCGGGCGCGATGCGGACGTCGTCGTCGAAGAAGACGACCAGGCCGGACCCGATCCGCTCGAGCCCGAACTGTGTCGCCACGCCCTTTCCGCGCTGTGCGACATGGTGGTACTCCATGGGGAGCCGGTCGACGAAGGCATCGCAGACGGCAGAGGCCGATCGGGAGTCGCCGTTCTCCACCACGACAACGCGTTGGAGACCGGATGGCAGCCGGGCCTCCGCGACGCTGTCGAGTGTGCGTTCGAGAAGGCCCGGCCGGTGCGCGGTCGCGATGAGGACGCTCAGGTCCACGCGCGTGCGGTCACCAGGCGCCCAGGCGCAGGAACACGACGGGGAACGTCCGCGCCATGATCCGGAGATCCTCGCGGAGCGAGCGGCGCGCGATGTACAGCAGGTCGTACTCGAGCTTCCGTCGAACGTCGTCGAGCGAGCGGTCGTAGTGCTGGCTGATCTGCGCGAGACCCGTGATGCCGGGGGGCACGCGCTGGCGGCGCGGATAATCGCCCAACGTACGTCGCAGCCGCTGGAAGATCGCCGGCTGCTCCGGGCGCGGCCCGACGATGCTCATCTCGCCCCGGATCACGTTGAACAGCTGCGGCAGCTCGTCCAGCCGGAACTGGCGCAGGACCCTCCCGAGAGGCGTCACCCGCGGATCGTTCGGCGCCGCCCACGCTTCGGCGATCTCGCCGGGAGAGTAGTACATCGTGCGGAACTTGTAGATACGGAACAGGCGGCCGCCGTAGTCGACGCGCCGCCGGTCCGCGAAGCGGTGGTCGCCGGGCACGCGTCGATCCAGGCCGACCCGCAGCTGCGTGTACAGCATGGGACCGGGGGACGTCAGCTTCACCAGCAGCCCGATCAGCGCCATGAGCGGCAACGTGAGGATCAGGAGCGCCCAGGCCACGCCGAGGTTGAGCCAGCGGACCGACGGCGCCGAGGCGGGCAGACGGCCGGGTCGCAGGCGCGCAAACCGGTCGCGGTCGAGGGAGGCGGGCACCGGCATATACGCCGGACGGGCCTCCGCCCTGGCTCGCAGGTAGCCGCCCGCGGATGCCCCGGGGCCAAGATCGACGCTATCGGAAAGCCGCATGTGACTGGTTCGGGAAGAGTGGTCCCACGGACGTCTCGACTCGCTCATGCAATGGTCGTGCTTGCACGATGCGGGCGGGTAACGGCCCGGTACCGATCGGTGGATGCTTCCATTCCGCAAGGTCCTTCGGCCGCCGGCGACCTCGATCGCGGTCGCGGGGGGCCCGGGTCGGAGCGTCCCCTCGTGTGGCTCCGGCCCAACAGAGTGCCGCGCACCGCAGCAACGGACGGGCGGCCGCGATCCTGCCGACTCCTTCAGGGGAGGCCCGGTGCGCGCGTGCCCCAAGACGATCGAGGGGCCTTCCGCGTCACACCGAGCCGACGGTGGCCGACGCCGCTGCCGGCTCGTCCCGGGGGAGCGTCACCTCGAAGGTGAAGGTGGTGCCGCGTCCGTCCTCGGAGTCCACATCGAGGGAGCCGCCCATCGCCTCGACCAGCTTGCGCGACGCGGCCAGGCCGAGGCCGGCGCCCGAAAACGTGTAGCCGCGCCGTCCCCGCACCCGACGGAAGGGCTGGAACAGCCGCCTCCGGACCGAGTCGGGGATGCCCGGGCCGGTGTCCCGCACCGTGAACGCGACCCGGTCCTCTCCGCTTTCCTCCAGCGCCACCTCGACCGCGCCGGCCTCGGTGAACTTGAGCGAGTTGGAGGCGAGGTTGAGAAGCACCCGTCGCAACGCGGCGGGCTGCCCGCGGCGCAGGTCGACGGCCGGGGCCGCGATGCGCAGGTCCAGGCCCTTCTCCTCCGCCATCGGCCGCAGGATGTCGCGCAGCGAGACGAGCAGCTCACGCAGGGAGAAGGGAACCGGATCCGGCTCGATCAGGTTGCCCCCGCGCGCCAGCTCGATGATGTCGCTCGCCATGGAGATGAGCCGGAGCGCCGCGCTGTAGATGATGCCGAGCTGGCGCTTCTGCGTCTCGTTCACGGCGCCGCTGTGCTCCCGCCACAGCACCTCGGCCAGGAAGAGGATGGAGGCCAGGGGCGAGCGCAGGTCGTGCGCGATGTCGACGGCCAGGTCGAGGCCGTCGGGCTCGCTCAGCCGCGAGGAGAAGTGCGCGCTCCAGTCGGCATCCCAGCCTTCGCGCACCCGCTCGCAAGCGCGCAAGAGGCGCAGGTGGTGCTCGGGCTCGCCGTCCTCGCTGAGGAGCTGCCCGCGCAGGAGGTCGAGTGCGCGCTTGCGCAGCGCGGACGCCGCCGGAGCCGGCTGGCCCTCGTCGGCGATGGCCGCGGCGACGAGCGTCACCTCCCGCTGGAGCTCCTCCGCTCCTTCGACGTCGCCGAGCTCGCTGCGCCACCGCGCGATCACGCGCTCGGCCGCGCGCTGCACCGACGCGTCGCCGATGGCGGCGGCCGGTGCGGCGCCCTCGCGCGACGGCACGGAAGGTCGGGCAGCGGCGGTCATCGCGCCTCGGTGTCGTCCGGGCCCTTGATGATCGTATCCCTCTGGAGGCCGTGCTTGTCCATGAGGCGATACAGGGTCGTCCGGTCGACCTCGGCGATGCGGGCGGCCTTGGACATGTTCCCCCCCGCCCGGTTGACGAGCCACACCAGGTACTCCTGCTCGAACTCGGCGAGCACTCGCTCGCGGGCGTCGTGGTAGGGCTCGCTGACGATCTCGGGCCCGTACCTCCGCCGCGGCGCGCGTCCGTCGGATGCGCTCGTCTCGGCGAACGGCAGATCCTCGGGCGCGATCTCGGCGCCGGGATCCAACAGGATCACGGCGTGCTCCATCACGTTCTGCAGCTCGCGTACGTTGCCCGGCCAGTTGCGCCCCTGCAGCGCCCGCAGCGCAGCGTCGCCGAGCGTAGGCACGGCCGAGGTGGCGTCGCGATGCCGGGCCCAGTAGTGCGCCAGGAAGTGCCGCGCGAGCAGGGGGATGTCGTCCTGACGCTCGCGCAGGGGCGGCACCTCCAGAGGCACGACCCGCAGGCGGTAGTAGAGATCGCGCCGCAGGTGGCCGTCCTCGACGGCGGCGCCCGGGTCGCGGTTCGTGGCGGCCAGGAAGCGGACGTTCACCACCGCGTCGGTGGTCGTGCTGCCCACGCGCCGCACCACGCCGTCCTGGATCACCCTGAGGAGCTTGGCCTGGGTGGGCATCGACATCTCGGTGAGCTCATCCAGGAACAGCGTGCCGCCGTTGGCCGCTTCGATGAGACCCGCCTTGTCGCGGACGGCGCCGGTGAAGGCGCCCTTCAGGTGCCCGAACATCTCCGATTCGAGCAGGCCTTCGGGCAGCGCTGCGCAGTTGAGCGCCACGAGCTCGCGGCTGCGGCGCCGGCTGTGGTGGTGGATGTACTGGGCGATGAGCTCCTTGCCGGCTCCGCTTTCCCCGACGATGAACACCGAGGCGTCTGTGGGTGCGACGCGCTTCGCCAGTTCCATCATGCGGACGAACGCCGGCGAAGAACCGAGGATCGGCACGTCGAGGTCGCCGCCCGCGACGGCGTGCGCCTCGTCGGGGACCTCGGCCTTCTCGCTCTCCCTGGCGATCAGGACCGCGTGGGCTGCGCGCCCGATGAGGATCTGCAGGTGCGACGCCGAGAACGGCTTCGGCAGGTAGTCCCATGCCCCTTCGCGCAGCGCCTGGATGCTGCTCTCGACGCTCGGATTGCCGGTCATGACCACGACGATCGTGCGCGGGTGCGCTTCCAGCGCGTCGCGCAGGATGTCGAGGCCCGAGACCTGCGACATGTACAGGTCGACCAGGATGATGTCCCACTGCTTGCGGCGCACCATCTCGAGACCGTCCTCGCCGCGCCCGCAGGAGGTTACCTTGTAACCGTCGGTGACGAGAATGCTCTCGCAGCCGTCCCGCAGGTTCCGGTCGTCGTCGACCAGCAGCACCCGGAGGTTCGCCTTGTCCTCCGGGCTGAGCGCCAGGAGACCCTGAACGTCGCCCGGAGCCTCGGTATCTGGAAGGCTCATTGCACGCTGTTGTGTCGTGGGTACGACCGCGCCCGCTCGAGCGCGGCCGGTCCGCCGGCATGGCGAACCGCTCTGGGAGAGGGTTGCCAAGGTGGGAGCGTTGCGCCGCCGCGTCAAGGCATTTGTGCCGCGATTGTTGCGGCGACCCTACAAATCAGAGAGCTGCGGACGGGTCCGGCGCGCGTGATAAGGCTCGAAAAGCCCACATCCGGTGTACGCACCTGGCGGTATCGGCCTTGCAATCCGGTCGAGCGCCAACCGCTCGGCCACCTACGATTCAGGAACCGTCTCGATGGAACGACATAGCAACCTCCCGGCGCACCAGGACGCGGCTCCGCCCGCCGAGGTGCGCCAGGGCGACTGGTCCATGGGCACGCAGGGCCAGTACGCCCCGGAAGAGGAGGGCGTGGACTGGCGCCGCTACGTAGCCGCGCTGCTCCGCTACAAGTGGCTGATCCTGGCGTTCACGCTCCTGGGCGCCGGCGCCGGGACGCTCGTGGCGCTGGGCATGACCCCCATGTACCACGCGGAAGGTCGGGTCTGGATCGAAGACTCGCCGCGCGGGGTGATCGATCCCGATCAGCCCGTGGAGGGATACCGCTGGACGGAGCTCCTGGTCACCCACGAGGTCCTGGAAGGCGCGGTGCGCGCACGCGGGCTGAACGTGGCCGTGGCGGAGCCCACCGACTCCTCGATCATCGGCCACATCACCATCGAGCAGGGCTTCGAGCCAGGGGCCTACACGCTCCAGGTCGCGAGAGACGGCAGGGAGTACGCGCTCCTGGACGCCCGTGGCGAGACGGTCGGGCGAGCGGCGCCCGGCGACACGATCGACACCGGGGTCGGCATCGTCGTCAGCGCCCCGCGCGGGGCGCTGGAGCCGGGCCGTTCGTACGCCTTCGAGGTCGAGCCCACGCCGGCGCACGCCCGCGCCCTGGCTGCCGACATCGACGCCACGGTCGTGCGCGAAGGCAACTTCATCATCGTCGCCCTGGAGGGCGAGGACCCCCGTACGACCGCCGCGACCCTCCAGTCGGTCCTGGATGAGTTCGTGCTGACCGCGGCGCAGCTCAAGCGAGCCCGCCTCGACGAGCTGACCAAGATCATGGAGGAACAGCTGGCGCGCGCGGGCGAGAGCCTCAACGAAGCCGAGTCCGCGCTGGAGAACTACCGAGCCGCGACGATCACGCTGCCGTCCCAGGCCGGCGTGCCGATCCCGGGCGGCGTCGAGCAGGTCCAGAGCCCGGTGATGACGAACTACTACATGATGCGCTTCGAACGGGAGCGCCTCCAGCAGGAGGAGGCCGCGATCCGGCGCGCGCTGGCCGGCGAGAGTGAGGCCGGCCTCGGCGCGCTCGAGGTCGTGCCGTCCGCCAACGAGACCGCGGAGCTGAACGACGCGCTGACCACCCTGGCGAGCAAGCGCGCCGAGCGGCGCGCGCTCCTCCAGCAGTACACTGAGGAGCACCCGCTCGTGCAGGACCTCAGCGAGGAGATCGCGACGTTCGAGTCCAGGACGATCCCGTCCCTCGCGCAGGGCGTACTGAACCGGCTGGACGCGACACAGGCCGACCTGAGCCAGCGCATCGCTTCCGCTTCGAGCGAAATCCGGCAGATCCCGGCCCGCTCCATGGAGGAGCAGCGGCTGACCCGGAACCGGGACATCGCCGACCGGCTGTACCGGAACATCCAGTCTTCGTATGAGGAAGCGCGGCTCGCGGCCGTGAGCAGCATCCCGGACATCCGCCAGGTCGATCCGGTGGCCGTACCCGGCCGTCCAGTACAGGACCAGCGCATCCGGCTGTTCCTCACACTGCTGGCCGCCGGGCTCGGGCTCGGCCTGGTGCTCGCGCTGCTGCGTGACCGGATGGACCCGCGCCTGCGCTACCCGAATCAGGTCCGCGACATGGGCCTGCCCATCCTCGCCGCGATCCCGCACATCCGCTCCCCCCGGGAGCTGGGCAAGTTCGAGAACGCGGCGGAGCTGGTCGAGGCCTTCCGCAACGTCCGCCTGAACGTCTCGTTCGAGAACGGCAACGGGGGACCGGTCACGCTCACGGTGACCAGCCCCGGCAGCGGGGACGGCAAGTCGTTCGTCTGCGCGAATCTGGCGCTCGCCTACGCGGAGCTGGGACGGCGGACGCTGCTGGTCGATGGAGACACGCGGCGCGGCGCCCTGCACCGGATGTTCGGGTTGGATCGCAAGCCCGGCCTCCTGGACTTCCTGGACGGCACCGCCACCCTCGGAGAGGTGGTCAAGGCGACGCCGTACCCGTCGCTGGACCTGATTCCGGCCGGGACGCGGCTGAGCCGCGGGCCCGAGCTGCTCTCGACGGGACGCCTGAACGATCTCCTGACCGAGCTCCGGGGCCGCTACGACACGATCCTCGTGGACAGCCCGCCGCTCGGCGCGGGGGTCGACCCGCTGGTCCTCGCGACCGCCACGCGGAACGCGCTGATCGTCCTGCGGACCGGCGTGAGCGACCGGGAGATGACCGAGACGAAGCTGGACACCCTGGAGCGCTTCCCGGTACGCGTGATCGGCGCCGTCGTCAACGACGTCACCGCCGGCAAGCTCTACGGCGGCTACGAGATCTACGGCTACCTGCCGGGCTACGAAGCGCGGGACGAGGTGGGCGCCGGGGTCTGAGGCCAAGCAGCTTCCCGGAAAGGAATGAGGGCCGGGCGCTGTGGGCGCCCGGCCCTCTCTGCATCCCGGCGTCGTGGCTACCCGCTAGGCGCCGGCCGACCGTCCGGCCAGCTGGAGGATCTCGCGCGGGTCGGCCGGCGCGGACGCGGCGTCGGAGGCCGCCCAGCAGCCACTGCGCAGCCGGCTCGACTCGGCCGGGTCGAGCGCCGCGGACAGACGGCGCGCCATGCCCCTCGCGCCCGCTTCGTCGGTATCCGTCGCGACGACCGCCAACCGCCGGGCGTCGACCCGCCCGATCACGTCCGACTTGCGGCCGACTTCGCGAAAGACGGCAGCGATCTGGCCGAGGTCGGGGGCGGACTCCTCGTCGTCGGTCGCCGCGTCAGTGCCCGTCTCGAACACCACGCAGGCGAGCGGCTGCTCCATGCGCCGCGCGAGCGCGATCAGCTCGCGGCTTCGCCGCACGAGCCCCGCGGGCGTGTAGATGCCGGTGCCCGCGTCGACGTCGGCCGACAGCCGAGCGTCGTCGGCGTCCATCTTGGCGTCGGCATAGGTGCGCAGGCGCGCGCAGAGGGCCGAGGGGTCGGCGGGGAAGGGCAGCAGCTCCCATGCGCCCGCCTCCAGGGCGTCGAGCTGCGCCTCCCGACTCACCGGATCGGTGGTCAACAGCACGATGGCCGTGCTGGCGGACACCACACCTTCACGGCGCATCCGCCGGCAGACGGACACGCCCGTTTCTCCGGCAAGATCTGTGAAGAGGAGGATGGCGTCCGGTCGCATCGCGCGGGCGCGCGAGGTCACCTGCTCCGCGTCATAGGCCCGCGCGATGGCGAAGCCGGCCGGCGCGAGCACCGACTCGAGCGAACGCGAGGTCCACTCGTCTCGGCTGGCGATCAGCACCAGGGGCAATGTTTCGGGCATCCAGACGTCCTGTACGGTCGGGAGAGTACCGTGTGGACGACGCCCCTCATCGGGTAGCGGGAACCCGCGGGTCGGGGCGGCATCCGCGGCTCGTGGAGGCAGGTTTCGTGCGAGCACGCGCGCGCACGAGCGATGCCCTTGCAGCTCAAGCGCTTGCGGGGAGTCGGCGGGCTCGGCCGGTGGCCCGGTTCTGCCGCGCACGGTCCGCAACTCTCCGTCGGTGTGGTGCGGGGCCACCACACTCTCGCCCATCCGCAGCGGAGTTGTTGCGGAGGCACCACGGCAGCGGCCGCCGGCGCGGTCCGGCTCGATACATTCAACCGACTGCGCAAAAACGATTTACGGTAGGTCATGGCCCGGCTTCAACGCGCTGGCGCCGGCCTTGAAGGAGAAGGCGGCGTGACCAACCATCCCGCGTTTCGGCTTCGCGACGCCAGGCGTCGCGAACCGCACGGCGATCGCCGTGTGGTGTAATGCCTGTGGTGGCTGGGCGTCGTCGCCCGGCGGCGCCCAGCCCAACGGCAGCAACGGTGGGCCGGGACCCCGCGCTCGGCCCCTGTTTTGCGAATCTTGTGGTCGGGCTCGGCCGCTGTGGCTACGGCCGCTCGATGCACTGGAGCGCCTCGAGGCGTTCGGACTGATCTCCGCCCGCGGCCACCGGGTCGTCGGAACGATCCGGCCGCGGGCGGCGGCACCATACAGAGAGGAACCGACACGATGAGACTTGGAATCGCCGCCCTGGCCTTGGCCGCGGTGGCGCTGGCCGGGCCCGCAGCGGCGCAGCAGCAGGAGGCCGAGGTGCCACGGCTGGGCGACAGCCGCGAGCGCCTCGAGCAGGTTCTGGCGGGGATCGAGCAGCGGCTGGCCACCGAGGATCTGCACGAGGAGGACCGCGAGTTGCTCACGATGGAGGCCGCCGTGGTCCGCTCGCGTCTCACCGAGGGCGACTTCCACGTGGGCGACCAGGTGTACCTGTACGTGCGCAACGAGGAAGAGCTCACCGACACCTTCACGGTGGCGCCGGGGCCGCTCCTCGTGCTGCCGATCGGAGGCGAGGTCGAGCTCGGGAGGCTGCTCCGCTCCGAGCTGGAGCCGGCGCTTCTCGAGCACCTGGGCCGCTACATCCGCGAACCGCAGATGCGCGCGCAGGCCCTCGTGAGGATCTCCGTCGTCGGCGAGGTCTCGCGGCCTGGCTTCTACGTGCTTCCGGCCGACGTGTCGGCCACCGAGGCCCTCACCGTCGCCGGCGGGCCGACGCGGACCGCCAACCTGGACGAGGTGCGGGTGGAGCGGCGCGGCGATCGCGTGTGGGACGGCGAGCCCTTCGCGCTGGCGCTGAACGAGGGACGGACGTTCGATCAGCTCGGCATCCGGGCCGGGGACCAGTTCGTCGTCCCCGAGTCCAGGAGCACGGGCGACACGCTGCGAATCCTGCTCATCAGCGTGCCCACCGCGATCTTCGCGTTGAGCCGGATCTTCTAGCAGGTCCCTGAAGAAGGGGAGTGCGGCGGCGAGCAGGTCGCTCAAAAAGGGAGTGCGGTCGCGAGCAGGGGGTCGCGATGCCCAGGGCGCTCAGTGCAGGGTCGCCGCACGGCCGTAGCCGCCGACCCGCTCCACCAGCGCGATCAACTGCGCCACCGGCCGGTCCAGGCCCAGGTGGAGGACGAGCACGGGCACGTTCCGCGTTTCCGGTCGGACGGCGAGATCGGGACCCCGATCTCGCCAGTTCGGGATCGCGGCGGTGTCGAGCACGATCACGTCGGGATCCACGTCGCGCGCGCGGTCCATGGCGGTTCCGGGCGCCGATTCGGTGAGCCGGTGCCCGCGCCGCTCGAACTCGCGAACGCGCTCCGCGCCGAGGCGTCCGGCCGCCCCTATCAGCAGGATCTTCACGGTGACGATGCCATTGAATGCTCCCCATCTCCAACGACGGAGACGACCGAGCGTTTCCCGGCGTCACAGCGTTGACGCTCTCCGACCCTCCGGCTAGCTTTCCAGGCTGTCGTACTTTCGGACGGGACGCGAGCGGCTGGCGCATGCGAGATACATTTCGGGGGCCGATGATGCTCCTCTCCGGGACGGCCAACCGGCCTCTCTCGGAGGAGATCGCCGAGCAGATGGGCGTGCCCCTGGGGGACATCAGCATCAAGCGCTTCGCGGACGGCGAGATCTTCGTGCGAATCAACCAGAACGCGCGCGGGCGTGACGTCTACATCGTCCAGCCGACGCCGTCTCCGGCCGACAATTTGATGGAGCTGCTGCTGATGGTGGACGCCGCGCAGCGCGCGTCCGCGGCGCGCATCAACGTGGTGATGCCCTACTACGGCTACGGCCGGCAGGACCGGAAGGACCAGCCGCGGGTGGCGATCGGCGCGAAGCTGGTGGCGAACCTGATCACCGAGGCCGGGGCCGACCGCGTGCTGGGCATCGACTTCCACGCGCACCAGCTCCAGGGGTTCTTCGACATACCGGTCGACCACCTGTACGCGTCGCCCGTGCTGTGTGCCTACTTCGCCGCGAAGGGGCTGGAGGACCTGGTCGTGGTCGCCCCCGATGTCGGCGCGGCGAAGATGGCCCGGGGGGTGGCGCGCAGGCTGGACGCTAGCTTCGCGATCATCGACAAGCGGCGTCCCGCGCCCAACGTGGCCGAGGTCGTGAGCGTGGTCGGTGAAGTCGAGGGGCTGCCCTGCCTGATCGTCGACGACATGATCGACACGGCGGGCACCCTGTCGGGGGTGATCGAGGCGCTGGACGAGCGGGGCGCGACGCGCATCTTCGCGGCCGCCACGCACCCGCTGTTGTCGGGACCGGCCGCCGAGCGGCTGCAGGGCTCGGCGGTGGAGGAAGTCGTGGTGACGAATACGCTCGACATCGCCGACGAACGGCGATTCGACAAGCTGGTCGTGCTGTCGGTGGCGGAGCTGCTGGCGCGCGCGATCCGATACACACACTCGAACGAGTCCGTGAGCCAGCTCTTCGACTAGGCTCGGCGGAAGACGTACGGAGGCACCGATGGCAACGCAGTCGAACACGCTCAACGCCACCCCGCGCGCAGGTCGCGGCAAGGGAGACGCTCGCAAGCTGCGCGGCACCGGCCGCGTGCCCGGGGTCGTCTACGGCCGCCACGAGGACACCCGCGCGATCTCGGTCGACGCGCACGAGCTGCACCTCCTGTTCTCCCGCATCTCGGTGGACAATACGATCATCGAGCTGAGCGTCGAAGGCGAGAAGGAGGCGGTGTCCACGCTCGTCCGGGAGGTGCAGGAGCATCCCGTCATGGCCGAGGTGCTGCACGTCGACTTCTACCAGGTCCACGCCGGCGAGGAGCTCGAGGTGGATGTGCCGATCCGTCTGGAGGGGACGCCGAAGGGGGTGCGCGAGGAGGGCGGCGTGCTGGACCACGTCATCCACGACCTCACGGTGAAGTGCGTGCCGTCGAAGATCCCGAGCGTGCTCACGCTCGACGTCAGCGAGCTCGAGATCGGTGACTCGCTCCACGTCAGCGACATCGAGCTGCCCGAGGACGTGACCAGCATGATCGCCCCCGATCAGACGGTGTGCGGAGTTGCCGCGCCGCGCATCGAAGAGGAGCCCGAGGTCGAGGAGGAAGTCGAGGAGCTCGAGGGCCTGGCCGAGGACGAGGAGGGCGCGCCAGAGCCGGAGGTCATCGGCAAGGGCGGCGACGACGACGAGGAGGACGCGGAGGCGTAGGGTCCCCGCGTTCGCGCGCAGCGTTCGGTGAAGGTCATCTGCGGACTGGGCAACCCCGGTCCGGAGTACGAGGATACCCGGCACAATGTGGGCTGGTGGGTAGTCGATCGTCTCAGCTACGACTGGGACCTCGGCCCCTTCCGGCGCGAGGGTCGGTCGCTCATCGCGGGTGGCCGCGTGGGGGACCACCACGTGCGCCTGCTGAAGCCGCTGACCTTCATGAACCGCAGCGGATCCGCGCTCGGATTCCTGCGCCAGCTGGAGGAGTTCGATCCGGCGACGGACCTGCTGGTGGTGGTCGACGAGGTCGCCCTGGACGTAGGCCGCGTCCGTTTCCGTCCCGGGGGCAGCGCAGGCGGCCACAACGGCCTGAAGTCCGTGCAGACGGCGCTGGGGACCACCGCCTACCCGCGGCTGCGCATCGGCGTGGGCCCGCCCGCGCCGGGCCGCGACCTCTCCGACTTCGTCCTGGAGGATTTCGAGCCGGACGAGGAAGAGGTCGTCGCCGGGTTGCTGCCGGGGCTGACGGACGCGATACGCGACTGGCTGGATGAGGGCATCGACGTGGCGATGAACCGCCACAACCGGTAGTCTGCCGCGGTTTTTTTCGCCGATCGAACGACGACGCGCCGCGGCACGCCGCGGCGATCCTGAGGAGCAACTTCGGAGGAGCACGTGACCGACCTGACGACCATCGCAACGTGGTCGCCCCTGGCGGGGCTGCTCGGCCTACTCGCCGCGCTGGGCCTGTACCTGTACGTCCGCCGGCAGCCGTCCGGCACCGCGGTCATGCAGGACCTGGAGGCGCAGATCCACGCGGGCGCGATGGCGTTCCTGCGCCGCGAGTATTCCGTCCTCGCGGTCTTCCTGCTGGTGGTCGCCGCGCTGCTGTGGCTGGCGATTTCGCAGCTCACGGCGCTGGCCTACATCACCGGCGCCCTCAGTTCGATCGCCGCGGGCTTCTTCGGTATGACGGCCGCGACGCGGGCGAACGTCCGCACCTCCGCCGCCGCCAAGGACCATGGGCAGGGGAAGGCCCTGCGGGTAGCGTTCTTCGGCGGCGCGGTCATGGGCCTGTCGGTCGCGGCGCTCGGCCTGCTGGGGGTCGGCGGCTGGTACTGGTTCTACGGCGCGCCCGCGATCTCCGGCGCGGAGTTCGTACGCTTCGGGCAGATCGTGAGCGGCTACGCGATGGGCGCCAGCTCGATCGCCCTCTTCGCGCGCGTGGGCGGGGGGATCTACACCAAGGCCGCCGACGTCGGCGCCGACCTGGTGGGCAAGGTCGAGGCGGGGATCCCCGAGGACGACCCCCGCAACCCCGCCACCATCGCCGACAACGTGGGCGACAACGTCGGCGACGTGGCCGGCATGGGCGCCGACATCTTCGAGTCCTACGTGGGCAGCGTCATCGCCAGCATCGCGATTGCGGCGACGAGTCCCTTCTACGCCGCGAACCGCGCCGAAGCGGTCGCGCTGCCCCTCATCATCATCGTCGTCGGCCTGGTGATGTCGCTCGTCGGCATCGCCCTGATGAAGGTGCTGGAGCGCACCAGCCCGGCGGCGGCGCTGCGCAACGTCACCTTCATCGCCGCGGCGCTGTTCCTGGTGGTGATGTACTTCGTGATCGCAGCCCTCGAGTTCGAGATCGCCGACGTGGCGAATGGCCTCTCGTACCCAACGACAGGGCCGTTCTGGGCGCTGCTCGCGGGTACCCTGGTCGGGATCCTGATCGGCCTGGTGACCGAGTACTACACGGCCGCGAAGCCCATCCGTCGCATCGCCGAGGCCAGCCAGACCGGGTCCGCCACGAACATCATCCACGGGCTCGCGGTCGGCATGGAGTCGACCGTCATTCCGGTCCTCCTGATCGCCCTCGCGATCTTCGTCTCCTTCTCGTTCGCAGGACTCTACGGCATCGGCATCGCCGCCGTGGGCATGCTCGCAACGGTCGGCGTGACGATGTCGGTCGATGCCTACGGGCCGATCGCCGACAACGCCGGTGGCATCAGCGAGATGAGCGGCCTCGGCCCGGAGGTTCGCGCGGTGACCGACGGGCTGGACGCCATCGGCAACACCACCGCCGCGATCGGAAAGGGCTTCGCGATCGGGTCGGCGGCGCTGACCGCGCTCGCTCTCTTCAGCGCGTACGCTTCCGCCGTGGGACTGCGCGACACCGGCCTGGACATCACCGATCCGCTGGTGACGATCGGCCTCCTGCTGGGCGGCATGCTGCCGTTCTACATCGCCGCGCTGACGATGACCGCGGTCGGCAGGGCGGCCGGGGGCATGGTGGACGAGGTGCGGCGCCAGTTCCGCGAGATCCCCGGGATCATGGAGGGCACCGCCAAGCCCGACAGCGCGCGCTGCGTGGACATCTCCACGCGCGCGGCGCTGCGGGAGATGATCCTGCCGGGCGTCGTGGCGGTCTTCGCTCCCGTCGCCGTCGGCTACTTCATCGGCATCGAGGCGCTCGGCGGCCTGCTCGCCGGCGCCACGGTCACCGGTGTGCTGATGGCGCTGTTCATGGCCAACGCCGGCGGCGCCTGGGACAACGCCAAGAAGCACATCGAGCAGGGCCACTTCGGCGGCAAGGGGTCGGAGCCGCACATGGCCGCGGTGGTCGGCGACACGGTGGGCGACCCCTTCAAGGACACCTCGGGCCCCTCGCTCAACATCCTGATCAAGCTCATGAGCGTCGTGGCGCTGGTGCTGGCTCCGTGGCTGGCGCGGGTGCACGCGCCGGAGGCGGCGGAGCCGGCGGCCGAGGCGCTGGACGCCGCAGTGGGCCTGATCCACGGGGCGCTGGACCTGGCGACGGCGCTGGTCCACACGGTCGCCGGGTTGTTCTAGCCGGTTTCCCGCCGGTAGGCCGAACGACAGAGGGTCGCGTCCGGGCGGGCGCGACCCTTCGTCTTGCCGGGCTGTCCCGGGTTCAGCCGTCGTCGCCTTCGCGCCGCACCCCTACGACCTCGCGGAAGCGTCCGTCTCCCGCCAGCCGCGCGACGTTGTCGCCGACCGCGAGCTCCGCGCCCTCCGGTCCCACCATGCGCCAGCCGAAGACCGCCACCTCGTGGGTGCGCGCCGGCTCGCCGCGCGCCTCCAGGCGCACGCCTGGCATGAAACGCAGGGCGGCGCTGATGTGGCCGATGAGGTCGTCGACGCCGGTCGTGTACCCCATCGCGTCGCGGAACACCACGTCGTCGCAGACGCACTCTTCCAGCTTCTGGCGCCGCAGGTCCAGATCGGTCTCGCCCCAGGCGGAGATGAACGCCTCGACGCGCTGCGTGAGGAAGCCGTCGAACGCCGCGGCTGAGGCCGCCTCGGTGAGGAGCGCCACGTAGTAGCGCCAACCGCCGCGGTGCGCACCCGCCTGGTCCGCCGCGTCGAATCCCTCGTGCTCCAGGGTGAGCCGCGTGGCCTCCTCCTCTTCCTCGAGCGTGATCGTCACGCGGGTCGCGCCGGGCTCGATCCCGTTCGCGCCGTCCTTGTAGCCCCACGTGAACACGACCCTGTGCGGGGGCTCGATCTCCACCACCTCGCCGTGCGCCTCCACCCCGTTCGGGTAGACCACCCGCATCGGGGCCCCGGCCTCGGCGCCGATCTCGCTGCCATCGCCCATCCACGAGGCGAAGCCTTCCGGGGTGGACAGCAAGGGGAAGATCACGCTGGGGGCGGCGCGGATGCGTACGTCGAGGCGCAGGCGGTGGTCGCCCTGGAGGTCCGTCATGATGTGCTCCTCTGTGCGTGTTCGGCGACGGTCTTGAGCCGCTCGAGGCGGTCGCTCCACATCGCCTCCAGCATGTCCGCCAAGGGCCCGAGGGCGTCGCGATCTGCGCGGTAATGGCGCCGCCGGCCGTCCCTCCGAACGCGGACCATGCCGGCGTCCCGGAGCACCGCCAGGTGCTGCGAGACCGCCCCGAAGGTCACGTCGAAGTCGGCCGCGATCTCCCCGGCCGCGCGCTCACATGTCCAGACGGACTCGAGGATGCGGCGGCGCGTCGGGTTGGCGAGAACGCCCAAGGGTTGCATACTTCATTTTAGATCAACCTAAAATGTTGCGCAAGGTGACCGATGCCGCTAGGTGGGACGGCGCTGCGTTGCCCGCGCCCATCACCCGGCCCACGTTGCCCGCATGACGCCCTCTTTCGACGCCGCCATCGCGTTCGCACGCGACCTCATCCGCCTACCGGGTCTCCCGGGGGACGAGGGGCGCGTCGCGGAGCGCGTCGCCGCCGAGCTGCGCGACCTCGGCTTCCAGGACGTGCGCCTCGACGCGCTGGGCTCGGCGGTCGGCCGCATCCCGGGCGGCGGCGGCGCGGCGGTGATGCTGAGCAGCCACCTGGACGTGGTCGACGCCGGCGACCCCGCCGAGTGGGAGCACGGCCCCTTCGCCGCCGACATCGCCGACGGCTTCCTGCACGGCCGCGGCGCGATGGACATCAAGGGGCCGCTCGCCCTACAGACCCACGCCGCGGCGGCGTACGCGGCGTCGTTCCCCGACGGCCTGCCCGGTGACGTGATCGTCGCGCACACGGTGCTGGAGGAGCGGGGGGGGTGGGGGATGGAGCGGCTGCTGGAGTCGGGCGAGGTCGCCCCGGACGCCGTGATCATCGGCGAGTCGACCCACGGCGACGTCTGCATCGGCCACCGCGGCCGCGCCGAGATCGAGGTGCTGCTCCACGGCGTCGCGGGGCACGCCAGCGCGCCCGAGCGAGCCGCCAACGCGGTGGGCCTGCTGAGGCCCGTCGTCGGCGCGATCGAGGCGTTCGCCGCCACGCTGGGTGCGGACCCGCTGCTCGGTCGCTCGACCCTCGCGATCACGGACGTGAGCACGCGACCCACGAGCCGCAACGTGATCCCCGACGTCGCGATGCTGGTGTGCGACTGGCGCGTGCTGCCCTCGGAGACCCCCGACACGGCGCGCGCGGCTCTGGAGCGATGGCTGGTGGAACACGTGCCCCTGGAGACGCCGTTTTCGCTCGAGGTGCGCGTCGCGCGCGAGCACCAGCGCACGTGGACCGGCGAGGCGCGCGACCGGATGCTCTTCACCCCGGGCTTCCTGCTGCCGCCCGACCACCCCGTCGCCGCGGCGGCCGCGCGGGCGGTCCACGAGGCCACCGGCCGCGAGCCGGCGCTGCGGCCGTGGACGTTCGCGACCGACGGCGGCCACGCGTGCGGGGTCCACGGGATTCCGTCGATCGGCTACGCGCCGGGCGAGGAGCGGCACGCGCACACCAACACCGAGCGGCTTTCGCTGGAGGAGGCGCGCGTCGCGTACGACGCGTACCCGTCGCTGATCGGGGCGGTGCAGGGGGCGGCGGCGCGCGGGGCCGAATAGCGCGCGACGACCCCTCGCTGCGGACGGCTGATCCCATCGGGTCGGCGCGGGGCGATCCGGCCGGTCACACCCTCCCACTCGGCCCGCAGTCCCGTTAGTTTTGCGCCGCGGCCCGCGCGCGAGCGCCGGGCCTTTCGCACGTTCGGGCGCGGCGGCGCGCCCTCGCCGGAACCCAAGACCGAACCCATGCCCAACCTGAAGCTCGGCATCGTGGGGCTGCCGAACGTCGGCAAGTCCACGCTCTTCAACGCGCTCACCGCGGCGGGCGCCGCGGCCGAGAACTACCCGTTCTGCACGGTCGACCCGAACGTCGGCGTGGTGGAGGTGCCCGACCCGCGCCTCGACCTGCTGAACGAGGTCGTGCAGCCGAAGGCGCGCGTGCCCGCGGTGGTCACGTTCGTGGACATCGCCGGGCTGGTGGAGGGGGCCTCGCAGGGCGAGGGCCTGGGCAACCGCTTCCTCGCGAACATTCGCGAGGTACACGCGATCTGCCACGTCGTGCGCTGCTTCGACGATGACGACGTGGCGCACGTCGCCGGCAGCGTGGACCCGGTCCGCGACCTGGGCATCGTCGACACCGAGCTCGCGCTGGCCGACCTCGCGGCGGTCGAGAAGCGCGCCGATCGCGTGGCCAAGCTCGCCCGCAGCGGCGACCGGGACGCCAAGGAGGAGGCGAAGCTGCTGGCGCGCCTGGAGGAGGCTCTCGGGGAGGGTCGCCCCGCGCGCGACGTCCCGATCAACAACGGGGCCGAGCGGCGATGGCTGGACGAGCTCCAGCTCCTCACCGCGAAGCGGCAGCTCATCGTCGCCAACGTGCTCGAGGACGACCTCCCCGAGGCCGACAACCGCCACGTGCGGGCGCTGCGCGAGGAGCTCGCGGGCCGCGGCGAGGAGGCCGAGATCGTGGCCCTGGCCGCCGCGATCGAGGCCGAGTTGCAGTCCCTGGATCCCGCCGACCGCGCGGAGTACCTGGCCGAGCTGGGCCTCGAGGAGCCGGGTTTGCACCGCCTCATCCGCGCCGGCTACCGCCTCCTAGACCTGATCAGCTTCTTCACCGCGGGCCCGAAGGAAGTGCGTGCGTGGACGATCCGGCGCGGCTCGACTGCCCCGGAGGCGGCGGGGGAGATCCACAGCGACTTCCAGCGCGGGTTCATCCGCGCCGAGACCATCGGCTGGGAGGACTTCGAGGCGATCCGTTCGGAAGCGAAGGCTCGCGAGCGCGGCCTGATGCGGAGCGAGGGGAAGGAGTACGTGGTGGATGACGGGGACGTGATGTTGTTCCGGTTCAACGTATAGGCAACGCCCTAACCTGTTGGGAAACAGTCACCTAGCTTCACACTGTGCTCGAACTGTGTCCCGTCAGGCGCTGAACTCGGCCACGGCGAGCGCGGTCTCGGCGTCACTCGATTGGTAGGCGCCCTGGAGCACCGAGGGGTCCTTCCAGCCGCCCACGCGCATCACATCGCGCATCGGCAAGCCCTTCCGGGCCGTCGCCCACGCGCGGCGTGCCGCAGGCGGGGCGGAAGGGGGCGCCTCGGATCAGGCGTGGTGACCCGCCCCGGAAGGCCGGCTCCTCCTCCCCGTTCGACGCCGCGGCCGCGGCGCGGCGGATGCTGGCGTGATCGAGTGCCGCACCCTGGTCGCGACCGTCCGGCTCCCTGGCGGCACCGTCGTCGAGCTCGCGCTCCCTGTGCCTCAGGTTACGGCGGGCATCGTCCCGGATGGCTATTTTGAAGATACCGGCCTCGGACTGACTCCGGGCCATCAACCTCATCCGCGCAGGAAGCCATGGAGAAGAAGGCGAAGAGCGTTCGCATCGATCTCACCGACGAACAGCGCAAGCGACTCAAGGAGGAGACCGGCAAGGACGCCAAAGCCCTCGAAATCTCGGCCGAGGAGCTCGAAGAGCGGATCACGCCTTGGGGTAGCGTCCTCAGCACTGGCATCTGACCTCAGTTCTCCAACCTCGCTGCGAGGGGCGTGGCACATCAGGGTGCCACGCCCCTTTTTGTCTTCCGATCCATGAACCGGCGCGCCGTCGAGGAGGCGCTCGGCCGGATCGAGCTGCTGGAGCCGAACATGCTCGCCGCGCTGCGGGCAACCTGCCGAGTGTCACGGCGTCCGGGTCCGATGCGGGCGGCGCGGCCAGTGTTGCTCCTCGACGAGTGGCAGGTAGCTTCGGCCGGAGGAGCGCTCGGTCGAGCCTCGGTTTGCGTTCGACGCGCCAAGGTAGGGAGTCGTCCCCCGGCGCGCTCGCTCCACCGGGCGCCGGCCGGCCATCGGGCGCGGGTATCCGCCCGCGGGGAGGGACAGCCATGATGCGCGACGTACGCGGGCTCCTCATTGACCTCGATGGGACCGTCTACGAGGGCGACGAGGCGGTGGCGGGCGCGGCGGACGCGCTCGCGGACCTGGACCGCCGGGGCGTGCCGCACCTCTTCACGACGAACACCAGCCGCATGTCACGCCGCGCGGTGTCCGCGCGGCTCGCCGAGCTGGGCCTGGCCATTCCCGTGGACCGCGTCCTGACGGCGCCCATGGCGGCGGCGCTCTGGCTCGCCCGCGAGAACATCACGCGCGCCCACCTTCTCCTGCCCGAATCGACGCGCGAGGACTTCGAGGGCATCGCCGCGGTGGGCGCGGACGAGGCGCCCGAGGCCGTCGTCGTGGGCGACCTCGGCCGAGCCTTCACGTTCGAGCGCCTGAACGAAGCGTTCCGGGCCCTGCGCGGCGGCGCCCGCCTGGTCGCGATCCACCGCAACCGGTTCTGGCTGCCCCCCGACGGCCCGACGCTCGACGCCGGGCCCTTCGTCGTCGGCCTGGAGTACGCGGCCGGCGTCGAGGCCGTACTGGTGGGAAAGCCGTCCCCCACGTTCTTCGAGCTCGCTGTCGCGCGGCTCGGTGTCGACCGGGAGGGTGTGGCGGTCGTGGGAGACGATCCGGAGTCCGACGTGCGCGGCGCCAGGGCCGCGGGCATACGGTCGATACAGGTACGCACCGGTAAGGGCCGCGTCGAGACGCCCGGCGCCGGTGCGGGCGCCGACCTGCGTCTGGAGTCGATCGCCGCGATCGGCGGCGTCGTCGACGGCGCGGGGGCGAACCGACCGCCCGCGGAATTGTAGCGCAACTCCTACAAACGCGGCTCTTCGTCGCGCTCCCGCCACACCCTCACACGGTCCGCTCGATCGGGTTCGGGGTAGCCTCCGGCGGCGGCGTCAGCGCGATCACGAGGGACTGCTGGCGCATCAAGCGCGCTCCGCATGCGTGGCAGGCGAACACGCTGTACACGGGGATTCTGTCCCCGCTCCTGGCGAATCGAGCCCGGCAGTGCGGGCAGCGAATGGCGATCACGGACGCCCGTGCGTCCGCCTCCGGGGGGTGGCGGGTAGTCCTCCACGGCATGCTATCGACCTCCGGACGGGGTACGGCCTCCGCGTACCCGAAATGCAACGGGCGGGCCAGATGTTTACGGCGTAGGCCGAAGGGGCGACGGGCGCCGCTCGCGGGTCGGGGCGGCTGGCCCGGGGGCTGGACCGCCGTGACGGTTTCCTCTACCTTACGCGCCCGAAAGTCACCTGCTCCGTTCCTCCCGAACGGGGCCGCACCGCCGCGCGGCGCGCGGCCAGACCGAAGGATGGGAGACCCCGTGAGGGATTACGAGATCGTCTACATCTTCGACACCACCGTGGAGGAGTCGAAGGTCGACGAGAAGCTGGAACGCTTCAATGCGCTGGCAACCACCGGCGGCGGAGAGGTCACCACCGTCGACCGCTGGGGCCCTCGCCCGCTGGCCTACCCGATCGCCAAGAAGAGCGCAGGCAACTTCGTCGTCGTGCAGTTCCGCGGCGCGACCGAGGCGCTGCCCGAGTTCGAGCGGATGATGAAGCTCGACGACGAGCTCCTGCGCTACCTCATCGTCCTGCACGAGGGCGAGCCGTCCGCGCCCATGTCGATCGCTACCGCGGCCGGCCGCGAGGACGGCGACGACGATGACGACGACGACGACGGGGAGGACTGATCATGGCTCGAGGCAACAAGCCGTGTCCGCTCTGTGAGTCCGGGATCCGGCAGATCAACTACAAGGACGACAAGACGGTGGGCCGCTTCATCACCGACCGCGGCAAGATCCTTCCGCGGCGGATGACGGGGATGTGCGCGCGACACCAGCGACAGGTCGGCACGGCCGTCAAGCGCGCCAGGTATCTGGCCCTCGTCCCGTACACGAAGACCTACGACTGAGCCCTTCCACCGGCGCCTGGCGGGACTCGCCGTTCCCGTCGCGCTGGTCGTGTGCGTCGCGCTCCTGTCCGGCCCGGTCAGCGCGATGGTGCTGATCGCGGTGCCGATCGGCCTGAGCCTCGTTGCGCTGTCGGGCCGATTGTGGCCGGCGGTGGCCGGGGCCGCCGTGCTGGGCCTCGCCGTCGGGTGGCCCGGCGGCGTCGGCCTCGCGCCGGCCGAGAGGGGCTGGGCGCTGCTGGCCGGGGCGTGGTTGGTGGTTCTTACGGGTGTGGCGCCCGGCTGGCCGGTTTTCCGCAGGGCGCTCGTGGCCGTCGCCGCGACGTTCGCGGCGGCCGCCGTCCTCCTGGCCCTGACCGGCGGCTGGCCGGGGCTCGCGACGGCGCTCGAGCGCCCGCTCGAGCGCGACATCGCCGGGGCGATGCAGTTCCTGCGGGAGGGCGGCGGCGAGATCGCGGCACGCCAGGCCGCCGACGCGGCGATGCTGCGGTTCGCGGAAGGCTGGAGGCTGGTGTTTCCGGCGCTGCTGGGGCTCGCGACGCTCGCGGCGCTCGCGCTGGCCGCCCTGCTTCACGAGCACGACCGCGGCCGCCGCGTGGGGCCGCTGCGCGAGTTCCGCTTCGACGGCTCGCTCGTCTGGGTGCTGATCGCGGGGCTCTCGGCGATGGCGCTGCCGCTTGGCATGGCGGCGTGGCGGATCGGCGCGAACGTCGCGGCGTTCATGGCCGGTCTGTATGCGGTCCGCGGCGCGGCCGTGATCGTTACGCTGTGGGCGGGCGCGGCACCCGTCGTGTGGGTGGCGGGCGTCGTCGTGGGCCTGCTTTTGTATCCGCTGGCTCTTCCGGCCACCGTGGTGATCGGCCTGGGAGACACGTGGCTCGACCTGCGCGCCCGGCTGCGGGCGGCGCGGGCTAAAGAGGAGTGATCGAATGAAGACCGTAAAAGTCATTTTGCGGCAGGACATGGACGCGCTGGGCGAGGCCGGCGAGGTGGTGACGGTTCGACCGGGCTACGCGCGCAACTATCTGCTGCCGCGCGGGTTCGCCTACGAGGCCACCGACCGCAACATCCGCCAGCTCGAGGATGAGCGGAAGCGGGCGGAGGCGAACGCCCGCCGCGACTTCCTCGAGGCCCGGAGGCGCGCGTCCCTGCTGGAGAACGTGCAGATCACGTTCGAGGCCCGGGCCGGCGACGAATCGAAGCTGTTCGGCTCCATCACCAACGCCGACATCGCCGACCGGCTCAACGAGTACGGACTCGATTTCCAGGTCGACCGTCGCACGATCGATCTGGACGAGCCCATCAAGACGCTGGGAATGTTCTCCGTGCCGGTGAAGCTGCACGCGGACGTCCGGCCGGAGATCAAGGTTTGGGTCGTCAAGCAGGACTGAATCCGGCCACGTCCCCGGACGACGAAAAGCGCGGTGAGCGGAGCATGCCCGGCCCGCTCGCCCGCGCCGCCGAACTCGCGCTGGATCGCAAGGCCCACGACGCGGTCGTGCTGGACCTCAGGGACGTCTCCAACGCGACGGACTACTTCCTGATCGTGAGCGGGAACTCCGACATCCACGTGAAGGGTGTGGCCGAGTACGTGTTGGAGGAACTCAAGCGCGAGGGCGTCCGCGCGGACCACGTCGAAGGCCTGCGGTCGGGGCGCTGGGTGCTCATCGACTACATCGACTTCGTGGTCCACGTCTTCCACCCCGAGGCGCGGGCGTTCTACCAGCTGGAGAACCTCTGGGGCGACGCCCCCAGAACGCTGCTGACAGCCTGAGAACGCTGCCGGCTTAGCGCCGGGCCCTCCGGGCCGGTCGGCCCTTGATATCCGGGGGCGTGAGTCTATCTTCACGCGGGATGAGAGGGATGGACGAGGTGGCGGGGCCGCGGGGAGCAGCGGCGGGCTCCGAAGCGGGCGATGCTTCGGCGGGCTCCGTGTCCCCTGCAACCCTCTCGAACGCGACGATGCCGCCCGGCATCGTTTCTTTTTTTCGGCAAGCTGCGAACACGCGTCCGGGCCTCCTGCTCCTGGCTGCCGACGACCCGCGAGCGGGCGAGGTCGCGGTGGAGCTGGCCACGGCGCTCGCCGCCGACGGCCACCGCATCGTCCTCTGCGACCTCTCGCTGCTCGGGCCGGCGCTCCATCGCATCCTCGACGTGCCGAACGACGAGGGCATGACCGACCTCTTCGAGTTCGGCGCCTCACTTCGGCGGGTGAGCGCGCCCGTCCCCGAGGGCGGGTTCTTCTTCGCGCCCGCCGGCATCGGCGTCTCCGATCCGCAGCGGATCGCAGGCCATCCCCGCTGGGACAGGCTGCTGGAAGGCGCACGCGACGCCGGGGCCACGCTCCTCCTGTACGCGCCGGCCTCGCTGCCCGGAGCCGAGCGGATCGCCGGGCGGGTCGGCGCCGTGGCTGTCATCGGGGCGCCGGTGGACGCCGACGCGGTCGCCGAGCGTCTCCCCGCAGGCTGCGCGCTGCTGGATCGCGTCCCCGCCTCTCCCGCCGTCCCCGACGCTCCGGAAGCGGCGGACGTGAGAGCACCGGACGAAGCGCTCGCCACGTTCCGACCCTTCGACGACGACGCCGAAGCTGGCGTTGCCGACCTGGGCGCGGCGCCCGCCGCTGCGGCTGTCACTGCGCCCGCGTCCGTCCCCGATGCCGAGGAGCCGCCGGCCGAAGTGCCCGCCGAGCCGATCCCCGAGTCGACCGCCGTCACCGATGCGGCGGAGCCGGAGCCGCCGGAGCCGGAGCTGGACGCGTTGCAGCCGGGCGAGTCGGAGCCGGACGCGCCGGAGCCGGACGCGCCGGAGCCGGACCTGCCGGAACCGGAGTTGCCGGAGCCGACGGCCCCGACCCTGGGGCCGGCGCCCGCCGAGGTCGCCGAGGCGGCCCCCGAGCCGCTTCCCGAGGAGACCGCCGTGGCGGCCCCCGAGCCGCTGCCCGAGGATGGCGCCGACGCGACGGTGGAGGCGTTGCTGGACGAGGCCGCCGACGCCGCCCCGGAGCCGGTCGCGCCCGAGGCCGGCCCGCCCTCGGGCGAGGCCGCGCCGCCGGCGCTCGCGCGTACCGGCCTGTGGATCGGCCTCGGGCTGATCGTCGTCCTGCTCCTGCTCGCGCTCGTGTTCCTGCGGCCGGGAGCCGACGGCGCGTCCCTCGAGGACGCCGCGCCCCCTCCGGAGCCCGCCGTCACCGAGAGCGCGGTGCCCGCGATGCCAACGGAGGGGGAGATCGTGCCCCACGGCTACACGGTGGCCATCGAGGCGCATCCCGACCTCGCCGCCGCCCGGGCGCGCCTGCGCAGGCTCCAGCGCGTCGAGGACGGGATGCCGTTCCTGATCACCCCGTTTCCCCTGGAGGACGGCGCCCCGGTGTACCGCGTGATGGCCGGGCCGTACGCCGACAGCTCCGAGGCGGTGGTGGTCCGCGACATCCTGTACGGCGACGGTCGCAAGTCGTCGGTGTCCGAATGGGATGTGCGCCCCACGGCGTTCGGCTACCTGATGGACGAGGCCGCGACGATGGAAGCGGCCCACGCCCGCGCCCTCGAGTTCACGGAGGCGGGCATACCCGCGTACGCCGTGCCCGTCGGTCCGGACGGGGCCGCACGGATCTACGCGGGTGCCTTCAGCCTGCGCGAGCAGGCATCGGTCCTGGCGGATCAGCTTTCGGAATTGGGGCTGGACCCGCCGCTCGTGCGCATCTCCGGTTGGACGTCCGCCCAATGAAACTCCAAGGCCTCGCGTTGCAGGGGTTCAAATCGTTCGCCGACCGCACCGAGCTGGTCTTCCACGACGGCGTGACCGCGATCGTCGGCCCCAACGGCTCCGGCAAGTCGAACATCAGCGACGCGATCCGCTGGGTTCTCGGCGAGCAGCGCGCGTCGGCGATCCGCAGCGGACGGATGGACGACGCGATCTTTTCGGGCACCGCGGAGCGCAAGCGGCTCGCCCGCGCGGAGGTCGCGCTGCGCTTCTCGAACGAGGCGCGGCGCATAGGGGTGCCCTACGACCACGTCGAGCTCGGGCGCGTGGTCTTCCGCGAGTCGGGGAGTGAGTACCGCCTGAACGGCAACGTCGTCCGCCTGAAGGATGTCGTCGACGCCTGCCGCGACACGGGACTCGGCGCCAACTCCTACGCGGTCATCGAGCAGCGCATGGTCGACGCGATCCTGTCGGATCGCGCCGAAGAACGCCGCGAGCTGTTCGAAGAGGCGGCCGGGATCGGCCGCTACAAGGATCGCCGGCGCGTGGCCGAGCGCCGGTTGGAGACCGCGGACGCGGACCTGGAGCGGCTCGAGGATCTGATCGGCGAAGTGCGCACGAAGGTGCGTAGCCTGGCCCGGCAGCGGGGCCGCGCGGAACGCTACATCGAACTGCGGGATCGGCGTCTCTCGCTCGAGATCACCCTCGTCGAGCGGGACCTCGCCGACGCCGACGCGGAACTCGAGCGACTGGCCGCGCGGCTCTCCGACATGGGCGGCGACGCACCAGAGGAGCGCGTCGAGCTCAGCCGCGTGGAGGCCGAGTTGGAGCGCGCCCGCCTCGAGGTCGCCGAGCTGAGCCGCGAGCGGAGCGGCGTCGCCGAAGCCCTGGAGCGCGTCAACCGCGACATCGCCGAGCGCGAGCGCGCGATCGCCGTCGGGGACGAGCGGATCGCCCACGCCGAGCGGCGCCTGGGGCAGCTGGACGCCGAGCGCGCCGACCTCCACGCCGCACGCGCAGCTTACGCCCGCGAGATCGAGGAATTGCGGGCGGAGCGGGAGGCCCGCGCGGAGGAGTTGGCCCGCGCGGATGAGGAGGTGAAGGAGGCGTTCGCCAGGCAGCAGGAGCTGCGCGAGACGCTCGCCGAGGCGCGCGCGACCGAGGGCGCCCTGCGCGAGCGCGACGAGGAGATCAACCGCACCCTGGCCGAGCTGCGCGCCACCGTGGCGGAATCGGACGCTCGGGCGAGGGAGGCGACGCAGCGGGGCGAGCGGCTGGCGGAAGAGTCGGCGCTCCTCGAAGGCGAGCTGGCGACCCTGGACGAGCAGGCCGACCTGTTCGAGGAGACGAGCCGCCGCATCGGCCGCGAGATCGCGGAGCTGGAAGAGGCCCGCGAGGCCACCGCCGCGGCCCTCGGAGCGGCGCGCGCTGAGGAGACATCGGCCCGAGCCGCCCGCGCCGAGAGCGAGGAGCGCGCCCGCCGACTGGCGGCGCGGCTCGCAGCGCTCGAGGTCGAGGCCAGCGAGTACCAGGGCTACACGCCCGGCGTCGCCCGTCTGCTGGCGGCGGCAGAGGAGGTCGGCGGCGTCGCCGGGGCGCTGGCGGAGATCGTCGACCTCGCGGCCGCCGACGCCGCCGCCGTGGAAGCGGCCATGGCGTCGCTTCTCCAGGCCGTGGTGGTGGAGGACGCGGCGGCCGCCGAGCGCGCGCGCGCCTGGTTGGAGGAGATGCCCGGCAGCTCGGGCGTCGTCGCGATCCTGGAGCGCGCGGACGTCGCACGGGCGGAGGCGCTGCTGGCCGCGCTGAGGTTCGGCGGGGCGGTGCCGGACGAGACCTTCCTTACGGGCCGCCTCGAGCGGCTCGAAGGCCTGCGGGCGGAGGTCCGCGAGGCCGCCGAAGGGGCCCGCGAGGCCGCCGAGGAGGCCGAGCGCGTGACGTTGCTGGTGACCAAGCTGGACGGCGCCCTGCGCGCCGACGATGACCGCCTGCGCGAGGCCCTGCACCGGCTGCGCGAGGCGGAGTCGGAGGAAAGCACCCGCTCGGGCCTGCTCGGCCGTACGCGCCGACAGCGCGAGGAACTGGAGGCCGGCGGCAAGGCCGCCGACGCGGCTCTGCGCGACGCGCGCCGCGTCGCCGAGGCAGCGCGCGCGCAGCACGCGACGCTGGAGGCCGAGCTGAACGAGCACCGCTCGGAGCGCTTCGACGCCGCGCGACGTCTCGCCGAGGCCGAGGCGGCGTGGGAGGCCGCACGGGACCGGGAGTCCGAGCTGCGGGTGCTGCACGCGCGCGCCGAAGGCGCCCTGTCGGGGGCGGAGCGCCGCCTGACGGACGCGGAGGAGGCGGATCGCCTTGCGGCGCATCGCCTGAGCGCGGTCGACCGCGAGGAGCGCGAGCAGCGCACCCTCGCCGAGACCACGGCCGCGACGCGCGCCAAGCTTGCCGCCGAGCTCGAGACCCTGTTCGGCGAGCGGGACCGGTCCGTGGCCGAGCTGCGCGGCAGGGACGAGCGCCTAACCAGCCGCGGCGAGGCGGCGACGGCGCTGGAGGCACGCGCGCGCGACCTCCGCCGGACCGTGGAATCCCGGAGCGAGGAGCGCCACCGTATCGAGCTGCGGCGTACCGAGCTCGAGGGCCTGCGTCGCAACGTCAAGGAACGCCTCGAGGCCGAGTGGGGGCGGCCCTTCGAGCGCCTCCTCGCGGACGCGGAGCGCGTGGAGATCACCGACCTCGGGGCCATGCGCGCCGAGCTGACGCAGGTGAGCGCCGACATCGAGCGCCTCGGCCCGATCAACATGCTCGCGCAACAGGAGCACGAGGAAGAGAGCGAGCGGCTGGCGTTTCTCGAAGGTCAGCAGGCGGATCTGATCAAGGCGCGTGACGATCTGCGCACGGCGATCCGCCGCATCAACCGCGCGGCGCTGGACCTGTTCCACGATACCTTCTCGAAGGTCCGCGCGAACTTCAAGCGCACGTTCGTCACGCTCTTCGAGGGCGGCGAGTGCGACCTCTGGCTGGCCGACGCCTCCGACCCGCTCGAATCCCCGATCGAGATCTCGGCTTCGCCCCGGGGCAAGCGCACCCAGCGCATCGACCTTCTGAGCGGCGGCGAGCGAGCGCTCACGTCGCTCGCGTTGCTGTTCGCCATCTACCTGGTGAAGCCGGCGCCGTTCTGCGTCCTCGACGAGGTCGATGCGCCGCTGGACGAGGCCAACATCGGTCGTTTCGTCGCCATGCTGGAGCAGTTCAAGCAGGAGACCCAGTTTATCGTGGTGACCCACAACCCGCGCACCATGGAGGCAGCCGACTACATCTACGGCGTCACCATGGAAGAGCCCGGCGTCAGCAAGATCGTGGGTGTGCAGCTCGACGAAGCCCTGGTCGTGCCGGAGGCCGCCGTCGCGTGACTCCCGCCGTCCGGGGTCGGCTCCCGCTTGTAGACCCGTCCCGGCCCCTCGGCTAGATTCCCCGCCATGCTCGTCGTCATGAACCATACCGCCTCCGAGGCGGACGTACGCCGCGTCGTCGACACCATCGAAGAGATGGGGTACGAAGCGCGGCCCATCCCCGGACGCCAGCGCACGTCCATCGGCCTGATCGGCAACGACGGGAAGGTGGACAGCGGCCGCCTGGAATCGCTCGCCGGCGTGCTCCAGGTCATCCACGTCACCCAGCCCTACAAGCAGGTGTCGCGCGAATGGCGGGAGACGTCTACGGTCGTCGAGCTGCCGAACGGGACGCGCATCGGCGGATCCGAGGTCGCTGTGATGGCCGGACCGTGCTCGGTCGAGTCCGAGGAGCAGATCGTCTCGATCGCCCACCGTCTGCGAGCCGACGGCGTCCGGATCCTGCGCGGCGGGGCCTTCAAGCCCCGCACCTCGCCCTACTCGTTCCAGGGGCTGGGCGTCGAGGGCCTGCGCTACCTGGCGCGGGCGCGCGAAGAGACCGGCATGGCGGTGGTCACCGAGGCCCTCGAGCCGGACATGGTCGACGTCGTGGCCGAGCACGCCGACGTGATCCAGATCGGCGCGCGCAACATGCAGAACTACCCGCTGCTGCGGCGGGCGGGGCGCGCCGGCAAGCCCATCCTCCTCAAGCGCGGGCCCGCCGCGACGATCAAGGAGCTCCTCCTGTCGGCGGAGTACCTGCTGGCCGAGGGCAACGACGACGTGATCCTGTGCGAGCGCGGGGTGCGCGGCTTCGACTCGCACACACGCAACCTGCTCGATCTCACAGCGATCCCCGTGGTCAAGGCGCTGAGCCATCTGCCCATCATCGCCGATCCCAGCCACGGGACAGGGCTGCGTGCCAAGGTCACGCCGATGGCCCGCGCCGCCGTCGCGGCGGGCGCCGATGGCCTGATGATCGAGGTCCATCCGGACCCCGACAGGGCGCTCTCGGACGGGGCCCAGTCGCTCCATCCCCACCAGTTCGAAGAGCTGATGGGCCAGATCGACCACATCGCCCGGGCGATCGGCCGGAGCCTGTGCGCGCCTCTGCCCGTACCCGCGCTCGTCGCCGACGGCTGACCCCCCGTCCCGCAGGCAGTGGCTCCACTTCCTCCGCCGGCCGGCGGCGGCATGGCCGTGCCCCGCGCTCGTCCCCAGGGTGGGCTCCATGGCCCGGTCCCATCGCCTCGGCGCGGCGGGGGAGCGGCTGGTTGCCGCTTACTTCCTCTCGCACGGCTACACCGTCCTGGGCAGCAACGTGCGCGAAGGGCACGCGGAGGTGGACCTGGTCGTGCGGCGGGGCCGCACGGTGGCTTTCGTCGAGGTCAAGACACGCGCGGGGCCGCGCTACGGAGAACCGCTGGAAGCGATCACGCGCGGGAAGCGGCGGGAGGTGGAGCGCGTAGCCGCGGCCTGGGTGGGACGCCACGGGCGACCGGGCGACGTCTACAGGTTCGACGCCGTGGCCGTGTCATGGAGTCGCGGGACCCGGCCGAGGATCGAGCACGTCCCCGACGCCTGGCGACGCTGACGGGGCGGGGCCCGCCTCCAGCCGCCGATGGTCGACCATGAGGCAGCGGTCCTGCACCACGCGGATGCCGGCGCGAGCCAGCGCCTCGGCCACGGCGTCGTGGCGTATGCCCGCCTGGAACCAGACCGCGGCCGGAGCGGCGGCGATCAGGTCCGGCACGTGCGGCGGCAGGTCGCGCGGGCGCCGGAAGACGTCGACGAGGTCCACCGGAGGCGGGACCGCCGCGACCGTCCGGTGGATGGGTTGCCCCAGAATGGTGTCGACGTCGGGGTAGTAGACGGGCACCGGCACCACGTCGAAGCCCGCCCGCTGCAGATATCGAGGCACGTAGTGCGCGGGCTTGAACGCGCGCGATTCCGGCTTGATGCCGAGCACCGCGATCCGGCGGGTCGAGGCCAGGATGTCCTTCAGGCCATCGTCGTGCTCCACCAGCATGGCCCGCCAGTTATCGGACATCGCGCTCTCCCGCGGGACGCCGGGGGCGTTGACCCTCCCGGCCGCCTTGGGTAACATCCGCCGTGTCCCAGGACCACAGGGCGGAAGCTCGTGAACCCGGTCAGGACCCCGCAGGTAGCAGCCGTAAGCGTGGTGACCGTCGCTGTCGGCCCCCTGGGGCACACCCTTCTTCACGCGAACCCTGACCGAGGCTCGGTGCGCAACTACTCCTACGGCCGTCACACCCGCCGGACCGCGCACCCTCCAACCACGCCGGCATGAGCCGTACCGCGCTCGCGCGCACCTACCGTCCTCGCACGTTCGCCGAGCTCGCGATGCAGGACCACGTCGCGGAGACGCTGCGTTCGGCGATCGTCGGCGAGCGGGTGGCGCATGCCTACCTCTTCAGCGGCCCCCGCGGGGTTGGCAAGACGACCGCCGCCCGCGTTCTCGCGATGGCGCTCAATTGTGCCGACCGCACGGCGGAGGGCGAGCCCTGCGGCGTCTGCGATTCGTGCGAACGGATCTGGTCCGGCAAGGCGTCCCTGGACGTCGTCGAGATCGACGCGGCTTCCAACCGGGGCGTCGACGACGCACGGGACCTCCGCGAACGCGCCATGTACGCACCGTCCGACGTGGACCGCTACAAGGTCTACATCATCGACGAGGCGCACATGCTCACGCGCGAGGCGTGGAACGCCCTGCTCAAGATCCTCGAGGAGCCGCCGCCGCGGGTCATCTTCGTGTTCGCCACGACGGAGCCGCAGAAGATCCAGCAGGCGGCGCCCCCGATCCTCTCGCGCTGCCAGCGGTTCGACTTCCGGCGCATGAGCGTGCAGGCCATCGTCGACCGGCTGCAGGTGGTCCTGGAGGCGGAGGGGACGAGCGTCCCCGAGGAGGCCTTGATCCCCCTGGCGAGGCGCGCGGAAGGCGGCATGCGGGACGCCCTGTCGCTGCTCGACCAGGTACTCGCCCTGGCGGGCGACGCGCTCGCCGCCGATGACGTCACCCGCGTGCTGGGGATTCCGGGGGATGCGCTGTACGTCGAGGCCCTCGACATCATCGCGAATCGACGCCACGGAGACGTGTTCGGATTCGTCCGGCGCCTGCTGGACGAGGGGTTCGACCCGTCGGAGTTCCAGCGTGGATTCGCCGAAGCGCTGCGCGACGCCCTCGCGATCAAGCTGGACGGCGCCGCCACCGTGGACCTCCGCGCCGACGCCCTGGCCGAATTGACCGAGCGCGCGGAGCGCTTCGGCGCGGCCGATCTTCTCAGGATGCTCGCGCAGGTCGCCGAGCTCGACGTGGACGGGCGCTTTCGCAAGAGCGCCAACCCCAGGCTGCTGCTCGAATCCCTGCTCCTGCGCCTCACCCACCTGGATCGGACGGTGGACCTGGAGACGCTCCTGAGAGCCGCGGGCGAGGGCAGCCTCGAAGGCCTGGGCGCGCCGTGGGCCGGGGCGGGCGGCGCGGCGGAGGCCGATCCGCCGTCCACCGCGGCCGCTCCCGCCGACGCCGGCGACGCGACGGGTCCGCCGACCCGCCCTCCGGAGGAATCCGCGACGGCCGCAGGCACCGTCGGGTCCGGCGGTGCGGCGGAGGCGGGCGCCCGCGCGTCCGCCGTGGGCGCCGCCGGGATCGGTCCGGACCCGCTCGGCGCGGCGCGCGCCGCCCTCGCCGAGATCACCCGCGTAGGAGGGGACCTGCCACCCGGGCTGGCGGCCTTGATGCGCGCCGCCAGCGTGGTGGCGGTGGAGGAGGACGCGGTGCGGCTCGAGGTGCCGGCCGGTCCCGCGCGGGAGCGCCTCGAGGCCGACCCCGTGGCGCGCAGGACGATGGAGGCGAAGCTGACTGAGGCGCTGGGGTCTCCGACCCGCGTCCGGCTGGCGTCGGAGACCGGCGGAGTGGGTGTATCGCCGGGCGAACGGCTGACCGCAGAAGCCCTGAAAGAACGGCAGATACAGCGACTCGTCGCCGAGGAACCAGCCCTTGCTCGCGCGGTAGAAGAACTGGACCTGGAATTGCTCGATTGACCGGGCGTCGAGGGCCCGTACGCACCCGCCGATCGCCACGCGGAGGGCGGCAGCGCGGGCGCTTGCACACGCGCGGAACGGCCGGGTAGTTTGCCGCTCCGTCAATAGCCGAAGGTTTCCCGAGATGACAAATTTGCAGCAGCTCCTCCAGATGGGTCAGCAGATGCAGGCCCGGATCACGCAGATGCAGGAGGAGCTCGGCAATCAGACGGTCACGTCCACGAGCGGAGGCGGGATGGTCACCGCCACCGCGGACGGCAAGGGCCGCATCCGTGAGATCCGCATCGATCCGTCGGTCGTCATGGCCGACGATGTCGAGATGCTGGAAGACCTGGTTCTGGCGGCGGTTTCGGAGGCGCAGCAGCGCGCACACGGCCTTTACGAGGAAGAGATGAAGAAGATGGCCGGCGGCTTCCCGTTGCCGTTCGGCAGCCTCCCCGGACTGTAGTCCGCCCATGTCCGCGATCGACGGGTTGATCCGGGAGCTCGCCAAGCTTCCGGGGGTGGGGAGGAAGACGGCTTTGCGGCTGACCTACCACCTGCTGAAGCGTCCGACGGAGGACATGCGGACCCTGTCCGCCGCGCTTTCGGAGGTCGCCGACCGTGTCCGCCCGTGCACGCGCTGCGGCAACCCGAGTGAGACGGACCCATGCGGCCTGTGTGACAACCCGAGGCGCGACAACACGCTGATCTGCGTCGTCGAGGAGGCTTCCGACATCGGCGCGATCGAGGAGACCGGCCAGTACCGCGGCCTCTATCACGTCCTCGGCGGCAGCCTGTCGCCATTGGACGGGATCGGTCCCGAGGAGCTGAACTTCGGCGGGCTCCTGGGCCGGCTCGGCAACGGCGCCGATGTGCGCGAGGTCATCGTCGCGACCGACGCGAGCGTGGAGGGGGAGGCCACTGCGACGTACCTTCACAATCTGGTCGCCGGGACGGGGGTGCGGGTCACCCGGCTGGCGCGAGGGTTGCCTGTAGGTGGGCACCTGGAGTACGCAGACGGCGTCACGATCGCAGAAGCGTTCGCGGCCCGCAGGGACATCGACTGAGAGAGGACGCGACGGTGGCGAGCGGTGGGAGGGCCGGAAGGACACTGGCGTGGATCGTGGTGGGAGTGGCCGCGGCCGCGGCCGCGGCCGCGTTCCTTTTGCACGATCAGATGGCACGCCATCGTCGCGACCTGTTCAGCCCCCACCCCCTCCGCCGTCTGGCGGCGCTCGGCTACCTCGGCACGATGGAGCCCTCGGTCGAGTCGGTCCACCTCCTGCGGGACTTCCTCGCCTGGGAGCCTCGCCCGCTGCTGCGCAAGCGGGCCGCGCTGATGCTGCAGCGCATGGAGGCCCGCCTGATCCGGCAGCGGCCCGACGAGGCCGCTGGATGACCGACGGGGACGCCTGGTCCTTCGACGCAAACGACCAAGTCAACGTAGCGCGTGTGCTCGGTCGCTTCCGGGAGGAAGCGGGGGCGCGCGGCGTGTTCCTCGTGGACCGATCGGGACAGCTCCTCGAGGCCGCCGGCCGCACCGAGGGGATCGACGGAGCGTCTTTCGGCTCGCTCGCCGCGGCCGATTTCGCGGCGGGCGGCCAACTGGCCGAGCTGCTCGGCGAAGACGAGTTTTCGGCCCTCTATCACCAGGGCGAGCCGGAGTGCATGTATTTGACGGACGTCGCGGGCGGGGCGATTCTCGCCGCCCTGTTCGATCGGGCGACCACGCTCGGGCTCGTGAAGATGCAGACCCGGAAGGTGGTCCCGGAACTCGCGACCATCATCCAGGCTGCGGCCGGACGCGACGAGGGCCGGCCGCGCGGGTCCTTCATGGAGGCCGGCTGGGCGGACGAAGCCGCGGGCGAGATCGACAAGCTGTTTTCGGACTGAGCGACACAGAAAGAGGCGCGATGGGCCACGGTGACGGGAGGCAGCCCCCGTGTCGATGATCAACTACGCCAGCCGCGAGATCAACTGCAAGATCGTCTACTACGGTCCGGGGCTGGGGGGCAAGACGACGAACCTGGAGTACGTGTACTCCAAGGTGAATCCGGAGACCCGCGGGAAGATGATCTCTCTCGCGACCGAGACCGAGCGCACGCTCTTCTTCGACTTCCTGCCGGTCGATCTCGGCTCGGTCCGCGGGTTCAAGACACGATTCCATCTGTACACGGTGCCGGGCCAGGTGTACTACAACGCCAGCAGGAGGCTCATCCTGAAGGGGGTCGACGGAATCGTCTACGTAGGCGATTCCCAGGTCGAGCGTATGGACGCCAACATCGCCTCCATGCAGAACCTCTTCGAGAACCTGGCAGACTACGGATACGACCCGCACAAGCTGCCCGTCGTCATCCAGTACAACAAACGGGACCTCCCCAACATCGTGTCCGCCGAGGAGCTCAGGTCGCAGCTCAATCCCTACGACTGGCCGGACTACGAGGCCGTTGCGGTGACTGGCGAAGGGGTGTTCGATACGCTCAAGACCGTGAGCAAGATGGTCTTGAAGGCGTTGGGGTAATGCCCGCGGAACCCAGCCGCCGAGCAGCGCATGACCGAACGCTCCGCCGAGACGGGTAGCAGGCCGATGGCGGAGCTCAACCGCAGCCTCCTTCCCAACGCAATCACGGTCGCCCGGGTCGTCGCGGCACCGGCGGTGGCGGTCCTCGCGCTCGCCTCCGGTGGGGGCGCCCAGCTGGCCGCGTTCGTGGTGTTCGTGGTGGCCGCCGTCTCGGACCTCTGGGACGGCCACCTGGCCCGCAAGCATGGGTGGATCAGCGATTTCGGCAAGCTGATGGACCCGCTTGCCGACAAGCTCCTGATGGTCGCGACGCTCGTACCGATCTACATCGTCTCGAACCCCCCCCGGACGTTCAGCGAATGGCCCGTGTGGGACGCGCTGCCGCTGTGGGTGGTCGTCGTGATCTTCTTCCGCGAGATCCTGATCACGATCCTGAGGAGCGTGGCCGCGCGCCGCGGGCTCATTCTGCCGGCGCAGCAGATCGGCAAGTACAAGGCGTTCTCCCAGAACTTCTTCGTGGGCACGGCCCTTCTCTGGCACGCGCTGCACACGCGGGCCGAGGCGGCCGGCTGGACGGGATCGGTGTGGGAAGCGTGGCGCGGCCTCCACGGCGCCGTCCTGTTCGCTTCGCTGGCGATCGCCGTGGGCCTGACGCTCCTCTCCCTGTTCGTGTATCTGGCGAGTTGGAGACACGCCCTCGCATCGGAGTGATGTCGAACCGGCCGGCCCTCGCCCTCATCGCGATCGGCGATGAGCTTCTGAACGGCAGGACCGTGAACACCAACGCCACGTGGCTGGGGGGAGTGCTCCAGCGCGAGGGAGCTCGTCTTGAACGCGTGGTCACGGTCGGGGATGACCAGGACGTCATTGCCGCCGAGATCGCGGCCGCGGGCGAGCACGCCGACCTGATCCTGTGCAGCGGGGGCTTGGGTCCTACCGACGACGACCGGACGCGTCATGCGGTGGCCGCGGCCGCCGGCGTTCCGCTGCGGGAAGACGCCGACACGGTGGCGTGGCTTCGTCGCCGCTTCCAGCGCGCCGGCCGTGCCATGCCCGATTCCAACCGACGCCAGGCGGCGTTCCCCGAGGGCGCGACCATCCTCCGCAACCCCATCGGCTCGGCGCCAGGGTTTCTGGTGGGCGCGGCGGATCCCCCGATCGCGGCGGTCCCCGGAGTGCCCGCCGAGTTTCGGCGCCTGTTCCTGGACCACGTCCTCCCGTTCCTGCGAGCCGAATGGAGCGACCGGCTTCGACCCCCTCCGTCCCTCCTCCTACGGACGACGGGGGAGTCGGAATCGGACCTGGCCGACCGGCTGGAGCGGCTGGAGGAGCTGAGCGGCACAGCCCTGGCCTCGCTGCCGAGCACGGCCGGCGTCGACCTGCACGTGGTCGCCGCGGACGCCGCCGGGCTCGAGCGGGCCCACAGGGTCTTGCGGGCGGAGCTGGGAGCGAGCGTCTACGGCACCGACGATGTCGACCTCGTGGAGGTGGTCGGCGATGCCCTCCGCACGCGCGGATGGGGGTTGGCGGTGGCGGAGAGCTGCACGGGCGGCCTACTGGCCCAGCGGATCACGTCCTTCGCGGGGGCCTCCGACTACTTTCTCGGGGGGATCGTCGCCTACGGTGACGAAGCCAAGCGCACCCTCGCCGGCGTGGACGGAGATCTGATCGCACGACACGGGGCGGTCAGCGCCGAAGTGGCGCGCGCGCTGGCAGCCGGCGTCCTCGCCCGCTTCGGCGCCCAGGCCGCGGTCGCCATCACCGGAGTCGCGGGGCCCGGGGGCGGGAGCGAGCGGAAGCCCGTCGGCACGGTCTTCGTCGCGGCCCGCACGGCGGACGCCGACGAGGTGCGCGCCCTCGCGTTGCCGGGCGACCGGGCGGCGATACGGGAACGCTCCGCCCAGGCCGCCCTCGACCTGCTGAGGAGGTCCCTGTGATCCGCATCGAGCGTGGCAGCGGCAACCTCCAGGGCTACCAGGGACTGCGCTTGCGCTACCTGACCTGGCGCGTGCGCGCCCCGCGCGCCGCGCTCGTGGTCGTGCACGGTCTCGGCGACCACGCCGCCCGCTATGACGATTTCGCGATCCGCGCGGCCGAGCGCGGGCTCTCCACGTGGGCGTTCGACCTGCGAGGACACGGCCGGTCCGACGGCCCCCGCGTGCACGCCGAGAGCTTCGAAGAGCTGGTCGCCGACGTGCTGGCGTTCCGAGGCCTCGTGCGCGGGGCCGTGTCCGGGGATGTGCCCCTCGTGCTGTTCGGTCATTCCATGGGCGGGCTGCTCGCGATCCGTACGCTGCAGGTCAGCCCGCGCGCGTTCTCGGCCGGCGTGATCTCGGCGCCCTGGCTCGCCGAGCCCCGTCCCGTGCCCGCGCTGAAGAAAGCGCTCGGCAGGGTGCTCCTGCACGTCGCGCCGGCGGCGCGCCTGCCCAACGGCATCGACGCCTCCGACATCTCGCACGATCCCAAAGTGGTCCGCGAGTACACGAACGACCCTCTGGTGCAGCACGCCATCACCCCTGCGCTGTACTTCGCTGCTCGCGACGCGCAGCGGGCGGCGCGCGCCGCACCCGACGCGGTCGAGGCCCACACCCTCTTCCTGCTCGCCGGCGCCGACCGCATCGTCTCCACGCCCGCCGCGGAGACGTTCGCACGCCGCATCGGGGAACGCGCCGAGGTGGAAGTATTTCCGGGGCTCTACCACGAGACCTGGAACGAAGCCGACCCGGGCCCGGTGTATCGCCGCCTGTTCCGCTGGGTCGAAGAGCGCCTCGCCACCGAAGCAAGCTGACCTCGCTTGCATTCGGGCGGGTGCACATCGAAGCTGCCGGATCGGCAGGCGCCGCATGGCACCGCGCTTGCACCCCGGGGCTTGCGCCCAATCCCTGACAGTCCGAGCCGAAGGGCCACGATGAAGCGAGAGATCCCGATCGATCGAGCGACGTCCTCCCAGGGGGCGCCCGAGGCGGCCACGGCCCCGCCGGAGCCGGGCGCGCAGGGGCCGGCTGCCACGGATGGACCCGCGCCGTCGGGGCCGGTCGCGGACCCTCACGAGGAAGCAACGGCGCCGTCCGATCCGCCGCAGGCCTCGGACGGCGACGAGGAAGGCCTCGACGACACGGCCGCCGCCGACGTGGAAGCGGGCGATGACGTCGAAGCGCGGCTCGCCGTGCTCCACGACGAAATCGCCACGCTCAACGATCAGCACCTTCGCCTCGCGGCCGAGTTCCAGAACTACCGCAAGCGGGTCACCCGCGAGCGCGAGGAGATGCGTGCGCGCAGCCAGGCCGAGCTCGTCGGCGTCCTGCTGGACGCCCTGGACGATCTCGAGAGGGTGACGAACGTCGACACCGAGACGGCCTCGGTCGCCTCGCTCATCGAGGGTGTGGACCTCGTCGAGCGGAAGCTCCAGCGTGCCCTCGAGGCGGCGGGAGCCGAGACCATCGACGCTGTCGGCCAGCGCTTCGATCCCGAGACGATGGAGGCGATCGGCGCGCTGCCGACCGACGACCCGGAGCAGGACGAAACCGTCGCCATGACGTTCCAACGCGGCTACCGGATGCACGGCATTCTCGTGCGCCCGGCGCGCGTGCAGGTCTTCAAGCACGGCGGCTGAGGTCGCCGATGGCCGCCGCCGGCACGAAGGACTACTACAAGATCCTCGGCGTGACCGAGAAGGCCGACGACGCCGAGATCAAGAGGGCCTACCGGAAGCTGGCGAAGAAGTATCACCCCGACGCCAATCCCTCGGACGCCGCCGCGGCGGAGCGTTTCAAGGAAGTCGGCGAGGCCTACGGCGTCCTGTCGGACTCCGAGAAAAGGGCGCAGTACGACCGCATGCGCCGTTTCGGCCCGCTGGGCGGCTTCGGCACGGCCGGCGGCCGGCGACCCGCCGGGGCCAAGGGCGCCGAGGAGGTCCGCTTCTCCGTGGACGATCTCGGGGACATCGGGGGGATCGGCGACCTCTTCGGATCGATCTTCGATTTCGGCAAGCGTCAGCGCGGTCGTCCCTCGTCGGGCAGGCAGCGCGGCCGCAACGTCGAGTACACCGTGGAGATTTCCTTCCGGCTCGCGGCGCAGGGCGGGCGCATCACCATCACCGTGCCCATCACCGAACAGTGCGGCACCTGCGATGGCTCGGGAAACGCACCCGGTACCAAGCCCGCGCGCTGCCCCGAATGCAAGGGTTCGGGCACGGTGTCCTTCGGCCAGGGCGGGTTCGCGGTCAACCGTCCGTGCCCCCGCTGCCTCGGCAGGGGGCAGATACCCACCGAGCCCTGCCCCATCTGCGCCGGCAGCGGGGAGGTCCGCGAGCAGCGCAAGGTTGCGATCAAGGTGCCCGCCGGGGTGGACAGCGGCTCCAAGGTGCGGATACCCGGGCAGGGCGAGCGCGGGCAGGGGGGCGGCCAGCCCGGTGACCTGGTCGTTACCTTCGACGTCCAGCCGGACCCGTTCTTTACCCGGGACGGCCTCAACGTCTCCTGCGAGGTGCCCATCAACGTCGCGCAGGCGGCGCTGGGGTCGAGGATCCGGGTCAAGACCGTGGACGGAAAACGCGTCACGCTACGCATCCCGCCGGGCACGCAGTCGGGCACCAGGTTCCGCATCGCGGGGCAGGGGATCGAGAAACAGAACAATCGCGGCGATCAGTACGTTCGGGTCCGCGTGACCGTGCCCGACGAGCTGGACGAGGAAGGGCGGCGACTGATGGAGCAGTTCGCCGCCGCCACCGATCTCAAGTACTAAACGGCGGCCGGGCCCGGGAACCCGGCGGCGGACGACCGACCCGAGGGAGGTACCAGGTGAGTCGACGGGTGACGGACGACGAATTGCGCACGTGGGAGGTGTACGCCACCGCGGGCTCGTTCGGGCTGCCCGAGCACGCTCGTATCGTCTTTCACTGCCTGTCCGATCCCGACCTGCGTGCCCTGTGGTCGGAGCGCGAAGGCGACAGGCAGGAGGTGGAGGCGTGGCTGGAAAGCGCGAGCGAGGAGGAACTCGCCGAAGCCATGGCGGCGGCCGAAGAGCTGCGCTGAACACGTAGCGGCGGCGCCGCGAGACCCGGCCGACCTAGCGGATCCCTCCGCCCTAGCGAATCCGCCCGCCCCCAACCAGGACGTCGTCGCGGTACAGCGCCCCGGACTGGCCGGGCGTGACGGCCCAGCGGGGCGCCTCGAAGCGCAGCGTCACGGTGCCCTCTTCGATGTCTTCCACGCTCGCGAACGCCGGCTCGGCACCGTGCCGCAGCTGCGCCATCAGCCGTTCCCCCTTCCGGGGCGGCGGCTCCAGCCAGTTGAGCTGCTCCAGCGTCACCCGATCCTGGTACAGCGCCTCCCTGGGCGCGACGATGACGTCGCCCTGCCCCGGGTCGACGCGCAGCACGTGGAGCGGCTCCCCACGCCCGCCACCCAGCCCGCGCCGCTGGCCGACCGTGTAGCGGGCGTAGCCGCGATGGGTGCCCAACTCCTCGCCCGCCGCCGTGCGGATTGCGCCTTCCCGCAGGGCCGGGTGGTCGGCTCCCAGCCGTCGGGCGAGGAACGAGCCGTAATCGCCGTCCGGCACGAAGCAGATGTCCTGCGACTCGGGCTTGTCCGCGGTGACGAGCCCGAGCTCCCGGGCGACGGTGCGCACCTCCGACTTGTCCATGCCGCCCACCGGAAACAGCAGCGCCGCTGCGGCCCGCGGCGGCACCGCCCACAGAAAGTAGCTCTGATCCTTGCCGGGATCGGCCCCGCGGCGGATGCGCGGGCGGCCACCGGGCCCGACGCCGTTGCGAGCGTAGTGCCCGGTCGCGACGACCTCCGCGCCGAAGCGCCGGGCGCGCTCGAACAGGTCGGGAATCTTCGTGTTGGCGTTGCAGCGGACGCACGGATTCGGAGTCCGGCCCGCGACGTACTCGCTAACGAAGTCGTCGATGACGGCCTCGGTGAAGCCGCGCTCCATGTCGAATACGTAGTGCGGGATGTCGAGCTTGTCCGCGACCATCCGCGCGTCCGCGATCCCGTCCAGCCCGCAGCAGCTCCGCGAGGCCTCCGGCGTCCCTCCGTAGCAGAAGGTCTTGATGGTGACGCCGATGACGCGGTGGCCCCGACGGCTCAGGATCGCGGCGGCTACGGAGGAGTCGACGCCGCCGGACATGGCGACGACGATCGTCCTCGCCTTCGCGTCGAAGGCGCCCGGCTCGGAGGTGGGAAGCACGTCCGGTGTCCTCAGGTAAGCGCCAGCTCGCGGAGTCGCGCCACCGCGGTCGGGAAGCGGGCGATGACGGCGTCGACGTCGCTGTCATCGGTCGTGCGGCCCAGCGAGAAGCGGATCACGGCCGGGAGCCCATCACCGGATTGGGCGTCGATCGGGTCGCCGAAACGGCCCATCGCCGACAGCACGTGGCTCGGCTTGAACGAGCCGCTCTTGCAGGCAGACCCGGTGGACACGCACAGCCCCTCGGCGTCCATGGCCAGGAGCGCTGCGTCCGCCTGGATGCCTCTCACGGACACGTTCAGGATCTGAGGCAGCCGCTCGCAGTCCGCAGCGTGTACGTCGAGGCCCTCGATCCGCTCGAGCAACCCTGCCTGGAGCCGGTCACGCAGCCGCCGAATCCGCTCAGCCTCGGCCTCCAGCTCGGCCACGGCCAGCTCGGCCGCCACCGCCATGCCCACGGCACCGGCGACGTTGTGCGTGCCCGATCGGATGCCGTTCTCCTGCCCGCCCCCGTAAATCACCGGATCGATCTCGGTGCCGGGCCGGATATAGAGGGCTCCGACCCCCTGCGGCCCTCCGAGCTTGTGAGAGCTCATGGTCAGCAAGTGGCACCCGCACTCGTCGACGCGGACGCGGACCTTGCCCAGGGCCTGCACGGCGTCGGTATGGAACACCGCCCCAGCCGCGTCGCATCGAGTAGCGATTTCGTGCACCGGCTGCAGCGTGCCGACCTCGTTGTTGCCCCACATGACCGAAACCACCGCCGGTCCATTGGAGAGCGCCTCGTCCAGCGCATCGATCTGGACCGTACCGTTGGCGTCCACGGCGAGCACGATGAGCACGGCACCCTCGCGGGCAGCCTGCTCCGCCGACCTCAGGACGGCGCTGTGCTCCACCGCGGAGCACGCCACCGCGGGAGGCGTCGCGCCGCGCTCGGCGGCCCGACGGGCGGCGCGGCGCCACGCGCCCAGAACCGCCAGGTTGTCGGCCTCGGTGCCTCCGCCGGTGAAGACGATGTCGCGACGCCGGGCGCCGATCGCTGCGGCGAGTCTGGCGCGCGCTTCCTCCAGAGCGGTGCGTGAGGCGCGGCCCTGGCCGTGGACGCTGGACGGGTTGCCGAACCGTTCCTCGAAATGCGGCCGCATGGCCTCGAAGACCTCCGGCCGCATGGGCGTGGTGGCCGCGTGATCGAGATAGATGTAGGTGCGTGTCATCGAACGTTCCCGGGGTGGCTCCGGCCAGCGAATATACCCAAGGCGCGCCTCGCTCTCCACCCGGTGCCCGCGCAGGGTCCGTGTCCAACCGCTCGGGGGCCCGATGCGGCGGCGAGGCCGTATATTGAAGAGCCGGGGCGGCCGGCTCGCGGCCGGCTCGATCTCGAAGCGCATCATTCATGGCGAACCATCGTTCTGATACGTCGCAACATCACCCCGCGACGCCGGACCGCTTTCGGGCGACCGTACACGGCTCGGTCTTCGGGGCGCGCACGGAGCACCTCGAACGCATCGAGGCCGGGGATTCCCTCCTGCTCATCCCCGATCCGCCCGTGGAGGAAACGCCCGCGGTCTGGGTGCACCGCACGAGCGGCGACCCCGTGGGCCATCTCCCGCCGGAGATCGCGTCGTGGCTGGTGCCCTGGATGCAGCGTGGAGGGCGTGCCACCGCCCGGGCCCTCCGGGTGAAGGGGCCCGACGAGCCGAGTTGGCGCCGCCTCCTGATCGAAGTCGTCTGCGTCGAAGGAGGACCGGTAGCGGAGCTGGACCCGACCCGCGGTTGAGCCCCGGGCGCACATGCGACATCGGTGTCCCGATGAGTGAGACAACCGTGTCTCAGTCGGTGCCGACCTTGGACGTTTTCCAGCCCCACCACATGCATCCAAACCCATAAGGAGAAAGCATTTATCCAGGGTCCATCGACCTCGGGGATCGGCGGACTGCTCCTTGCGCATACCAGATACCGGCCGGCAACCTACCGAGCAGCATCACGTTGCCCCTCAGGGCCGCGCCCCCGGACAACCTTCCCCCGACGCCACACCGGCCCCGGGGGCGCGGCGCCTACCCTGCTGCAGCGGAGGAGTGGAGATCGACAAGGGATCCGGGTGGGTGCCAAAGGAGGGCGGACTGAAACGTATGGAACGCTGGCGGGGGCTCGCCGAACTGGCGGCGGTCGCCGCTCTCACCGCAGCTGTCCTCTTGTTGACCGCCTTTACCGGGTAGCGCGTAAACCCTCCACGCTCATCGCCCGTCCAAAGAGCCGAGACGCCCCGGCCGGGGCAGTCGGGACTCCCATGAGAGGACAGGACATGCGCTGCACTCCCACGCTGGCCGCATTGGCTGCGGCCTGCCTCCTCGCCGGGCTGCCGGCGGCCGCCGATGCCCAGCGATCCGACCGGGATTGGCTCGAGGACTGCCGAGATCACGACTACGGCCGGGACGAAGTGTACTGCGAGCTGCGCGACGTCGAAGTGGAGTCCACGGGCCGACTCCACATCGATGGAGGGCGTAACGGCGGAGCCCAGGTCGTCGGCGAGGAGCGCTCTTCGGTCGCGGCGACGGCCCGCATCCAGACGTGGGGCGAAACCCGCGAGGACGCGCGTGCCCGGGCCGAGCAGATCCGTATCGTGGCCAGCGGCGGGGAGCTGGGGGCAGACGGGCCGGCGGGAGGCTCCTGGTCGGTGTCTTTCGCGGTTCGCGTGCCGACCAACTACGATCTGGTCATGGACGCGCGCAACGGCCCCCTCACCGTGCGCGGCGTGTCCGGCGCCATCGAGATGAACACCCGCAACGGTCCCGTCCGGCTCGAGGACGCGGGCGGCGACGTCCGCGCGCGGACTCAGAATGGTCCGGTCCAGGTGGTCCTCACCGGGTCCCGCTGGAGCGGCACCGGCCTCGACGCCGAGACGCGCAACGGCCCGATCCATCTCGAGATTCCCAACGGCTTCGGCGCCGAGCTCGAGACCGGGACCCGAAACGGCCCGTTCCGCACGGAGATACCGCTGCTGGTGACGCTGGAGGGGGACATGGGCCCGAGCCGGGCGAGGGAGATCCGTACGCGTCTCGGGGACGGCGGCCCCCTCGTGCGGGTGGTGACGACGAATGGCCCCGTAGTGATCGAACGGCGCTGACGGGCCATCGCGGTAGGAGCGTGGGGAAGCCCCCGCTCCACTCCGCAAACTCAGTCGTCGCGGGGGCTCCCCACGCCCCCGCGCCCGGGCGGCGCTAGAAGGTCCCCGGGCCCAGCGAGAGGACGTCGTCGACTTCGACGGTCTCGCGGGTCCAGTAGGGCTCTCCGTAGGGTCGTCGGATCCACGAGCCGTAGTGCGCGTGCTGCGCCCGGATCTGCTCGGCGATGGGGCGATCTCCGCCGCCTCGCACACCCCCCAGCGAGGTGCGGCCGCCGAACTGGGACTCGTACGCCATGATCGCCTCGAGCTTGCGTTCCATCTGGTCGCTCACGTCGACCACGAACGTCGGCCACGGGCCGTGTTCGCGGTAGGTGAGGCCGTGGAGGAGCTTGCGCGGTCGATGCGGGTCGCCCGCCACGGGTGCGTTCCTGAGGCCCGCGCTGAACGCGGCCTCACGGGCGAGCGTTCCGGCGGCTCCGTGGTCGGGGTTGCGGTGGTCGTCGGATTGGAGGATCACGACGTCGGGCCGAAGCTCGCGGATCAGGCCGGCGACGTGCCAGCGGGCGTCGAGGTCCGCGCGCAGGTGCGCGTCCGGAAGCTCCGCGTTTCGGCGCACCGCCAGGCCGAGGATCTCGGCCGCCCGCGAGGCCTCCCGGGCCCGGAGCTCGGGGCTGCCGGCGCTCCCCAACTCGCCTCGCGTGAGGTCCAGCACGCCCGTGCGGTACCCCTGGTCGGCGCAACGCAGCAGGAGGCCGCCGCAGAGCAGCTCGGCGTCGTCGGGGTGGGCGCAGATGGCGAGGACATCGACGTGCCCGGTGGCGGGTACGCTCACTCGTAGCGAAGCGCTTCCACGGGATCCATGCGCGACGCACGGAGCGCGGGCCACATCCCGAAGCCGACCCCCGAGATGGCCGAAGCCACCAGCGCCGCCACGATCGCGCCGGTGGGCACGTTCGCCTGGAGCGGGGTCAACGTCTCCGCCAGGAACGCCAATCCGCCGCCGACCGCCAAGCCCAGCCCGGCCCCAACAAGCGTCAAGGTCACGGCTTCGATCAGGAACTGGAAGAGGATCTCGCCGCGCGTCGCGCCGAGCGCCTTGCGCACCCCGATCTCCCGCGTCCGCTCGGTCACCGAGATCATCATGATCGCCACGACGCCGATGCCGCCGACCATCAGCGCCACCGACGCGAGCCCGATGACGACGGTCATGAGCACGCCCGTCATCCGGTTGAAGGTCGCGGCCAGCTCCTCCTGACGAACGATCGCGAAGTTGTTTTCCTCTCCCGGTCGGAGCCCTCGCATGCGACGCAGGGCCACCGTCACCTGGTCCATGGCCTCGTCCTGGGTCGCGTCGTCGTCGGTGACCGCCAGCAGAACGATGAAGTCCCGCGGGGCGTTCAGGTATTTCAGGCCTGCCGTGTAGGGGACGACGGCCAGGTGCTTGATGATGTCGGCGAAGATGTTGCCTTCGATTTCGTACGTGCCCACGACCTGGAAGGGGACGCCGCGCATGCGAATCGTCTTGCCGATCGGATCGCTGGCTCCGAACAGGTCGTCCGCCAGCGGCGTGGACAGCACCACCACCCGGCGGGCGCCGCGCACGTCGGCGGCGGTGAACGGCCCGCCCGCCACGTAGTCCCCTTGCGAGTAGCGCTCCCACCCTTCGCTGTCCGAGCTGACCTGAACGTCCTCGAACTGCTGCGACCCATAGTCGATCGTCGCCTGGAGGTCCACGTCCACGATCAGCTCCGACAGCGCGTCCAGGCGCGCGAGCTGGCGCGCCTCCTCCACCCGGATGGGCGGATTGTCGCCCCAGGGGGGGCCGTCGACGCCGCTGCTGAGCTGGACGCTGTTGAAGTTCCAGCGCGCGATCATGAAGTTGTTCGGCCCCGCCGCCTCGATGCCGCCCATCACGCCGGAGCGGACGCCCCCCATGATCGCGCTGATGGCCATCACCGTCGCCACGCCGATCACGACGCCGAGGATGGTCAGCGTCGAGCGGAATTTGTTGGCCCGGAGTTGATCGAACGCGAGCCGGACGCCCTCGCTGACCGTTCCCAACGCCATGCCGCTCCTCCTACTCTGCGCGGAGCGCGACGACGGGGTCCATGCTCGCCGCCTTCACCGCGGGATACAGGCCGGCCACCACGCCCACGCCGATACCCAGCAACGCGGCCCCGAACATCGCCACCGGCGCGATGGAAACGGGCAGGGGCGTGACGGCTCGCACGACCTGCGCGCCCACCTGGCCGAACAGAATTCCGGCCGCAGCGCCCATCAACGACAGCGCCGCGGACTCCACCAGGACCTGCCGCACGACGTCGCGACGCCGGGCCCCGATCGCCTTGCGCACGCCGATCTCGCGCGTACGCTCGGTCACGCTCACAAGCATGATGTTCATGATCACCATCCCCCCGACGACCAGCGCGATCCCCACGAGCACCGGGAACGTCGCGTAGAGGATGTTGCTGATTCGCGTCCAGAACGACATCGAGTCCTCTGCGGTCTCGAGCTCGAAGTCGTTCTGGTCGGTCGGCCGCAGCCCGCGGCGCTCGCGCATGATCGCTTCGAGCTCCCACATGGCCCGGCCCATCGCGACCTCGTCCTGCGTCTTGACGACGATCTCGTCCACGATGCCGTGCGGGTTGACGAGTCGGGCCATCGGCGAGCGGGCGGGCGCGATGGCGCGGTTGTCCATCGAGATGCCCAGCAGGCTGCCCTGCTTCTGCATCACGCCGATCACCCGGAAGGGGATCCCGCGGACCTTGATGGTCTTGCCGATGGGATCCCGGGATCCGAACAGCTCGTCGGACGCGTCCGCCCCGAGCACCACGACGGCCGAGCCGACCCGGTTTTCCGCCTCGTTGAACGCCCGGCCCATCCCCAGATCCATGTTGCGGATGGCGAAGTACTCGGACGACGCCGCCGTCAGCCAGATGTTGCCGAGGTTCGTGCCGTCCGGCCCTTCCACCTCGCCGCCGTTGTGGCTCTCCACGCCGACGATGGCGGGCACCTCCAGTTGCGCCTTGACCGCGTCCCCGTCCTCGAAGGTGAGGCGCGGCCGCCGCCGCCACTCGCGCCGGGTGGATTCGGACGGGCCGAACTGGACGGAGGGGATGCGGCGCACGGTCACCGTGTTGAGGCCGTAGATGCGGCGCCCGAAGTCCTCCTCCATGTAGCGGTTCAGTCCGCCCAGCACGCTCACGACCGTGACCAGGAACGTGGCGCCGACGAACACCCCGAGGACCGCGAACGCCGACTTGAGCTTCTGGCTGCGGATCTGCGTGAACGCCAGGCGGAAGGCCTCCCGGTACTTCACGGCGCGTCGGCCCCCGAAGCCACCGGTCGCTGGAACTCCTCCGGGCGGTCGCCCGGAATCCCGCGCGTGGGCGCGTGGCGCTCGTCGCTGGAGATCATGCCGTCGCGCAGCGTCACGGTGCGGTGCGTGAACGCCGCGATGTCCGCCTCGTGGGTGACGACGAGGATGGTTTGACCGCCGTCGTGGAGCTCTCCGAAGAGGCCCATGATCTCGGCGGAGGTGCGGCTGTCGAGGTTCCCGGTCGGCTCATCGGCGAGCAGGATCGCGGGCTCGTTGATCAGGGCCCGCGCCACGGCGACGCGCTGGCGCTGCCCGCCCGAGAGCTCCGAGGGTCGGTGGTCCATGCGATCGCCCAGGCCCACCTTATCCAGCATCCGCTCGGCGCGCTCCTTCCGCGCCGCCGAAGAGATACCGGCGTAGATCAGGGGCAGCTCGACGTTGTGCAGGGCCGACGCCCGCGGCAGCAGGTTGAACGTCTGGAAGACGAACCCGATCAGCCGGTTGCGGATGTGCGCGAGCTGGTCGTCGTCCTTCCCCGCTACGGCCTCGCCGTTCAGCCAATACTCACCCGCGGTGGGCGTATCCAGGCAGCCGATCAGATTCATTAACGTGGACTTACCCGATCCCGAGGGACCCATGATGGCCACGTACTCGTTGCGCTGGATGTCGATGTCGACGTCGCGCAGGGCGTGGACGGTTTCGGCGCCCAGGACGTAGTCCTTGGTCAACCCGCGCGTGCGGATGACGGTGTCCGTGTCCGGCGCGTGATCGTTCAAGTTCAACGCTGCGTCCTCCGATTCTCGAACCGTGCTCTAGGAGTCCTCGCCCTCCTCGGCGCTCGCCGTCCGCCCCTCGCCGCCGAGACCCTCCAGCATCACCCTGACGGCATCGCCGTCCGAGAGGTTGCGGATGGCCTGGTAGGGACCGGCGATCACCGAGTCTCCGGCTTCCAGCCCGTGCACGACCTCGAACTGGTCGGCGCCGGCGATGCCCACCGTCACGGGGACGAACCGAGCCACTCCCTCGCGCACCACGAAGACGCCTTCGACTTCGTCTTCCTCGTCGAACTCGGCCGCTGCCGCCGCCGCCTCCGGGGACTCCTGCGGCAGCGCCTCCACGTCCTCGGCGTCCCTCACCGTCAGCGCGATGATGGGGATCGCGAGCACGCCGCTGCGCGTGTCCGTGACGACATCGGCCGTGGCCGAGAAGTCGGGCCGAAGCGTCGGCGGCGGCTCGTCGAGTCGGATCACCACCTGGAAATCCACCGCCTGCGCCTGGCCGCCGGTACGCGCGATCTGCTCCGGGGAGTTCAGCGCGCTGTGCGCGATCTCCGTCACGCGGCCGGTGAACGTTCTCCGCGGGAAGGCGTCGATCTCGACCGCCGCGCTGTCCCCGAGCGCGATCTGGGGAAGGTCCGTCTCATCGACCTTAACGACCGCTTCGATGACGTCCAGGTCGCTGATCGTTAAGAGCAGGCTGCCGGCGTTGTTCATCGTACCGACGATCGCCGTCTCGCCGATGTCCACGTTCAGGCGCGTCACGACGCCATCGATCGGCGATCGGATCACCGTCTTGGACAGCTGGTCCTGCGCCTCGCGCAGCGCCGCGTTGGCCTGCGCGACGCGGTACGTCGACGCCTCGTGCATGGCCGTCTGGACCTCGACCGCCGAGCGCGCTTCCTCCAGCGCCTGGGTGCTGATCAGGTTCGCGTCGCTCTCGGCGAGCCCCTCGTTGCGCTCGAGGACACGTTGCGCCTGCAGGAGATTCGCGCGCGCCTGCGCCTCGCCGGCGCGTGCCTCGCTCACCGCGGCCCGGGCTCGGGCCGTCGCGGCTTCGTACTGGCTGGGGTCGATGCGCAGCAGGAGCTGTCCGGAGGTCACCGCGTCGCCCTCCTGGACGTTCAGTTCGACGACCCGGCCGATGATGTCCGACTGCACGTCGACCGACCGCGTCGGCCGGATCCAGCCGTTGCCGTTGACCACCGAGACGAGGTCGGCCTTCGCGACCTCCTCGACCCGCACGGGAGTGGCATCGCCGCCCCGCCGGGTTGCGCCCACCACGACGATGGCTCCCAGCACCACCACCGTGCCGACGCCCAGGCCGATCTTGGTCCCTCTCTTCATGGTCGGGTCCCCCCGGATCTATCGTGCGCCGCTCCGCGGTGCGGTGCGGCCGCGTGTCAATGTAGCCGCCGCGTGATCGTCGCGCGGCGGCCGCGTCAGTTGGTCGGCGCGGCGAGCGGCCGGCCGACGGCGGCTTCCAGCGTCGCCAGCGAGGCGTGGAAGTCGTACAGCGCGTTCAGGTAGTTTCGATCCGCCTGGGCGCGCAGGGTCTCGGCGTTCAGGAGGTCGACGAAGCTCGTCGCCCCGAGCCGGTAGCGCTCTCGTTCCAGCCGCAGCTGCTCGGCTGCCTGGTCGCGATTCTGCTCCTCGATGGCGACGATCCTGCGCGCCGTGAGGAGCCCCTCGTGCGCCGATACGATGTCGGTGCGGAGCTGGAGCTCCTGCGCGCGCACGCGGTTCTGCGCATCGCGCGCGTTCGCCTGGGCCTGCTCGACGCGCTGCTTCTGTGCGAAGCCCTGGAACAGGGGCAGGCTGACCTGGAATCGGGCCTCCAGCGGCTGGGACGTGTAATCGAACGGAAACACGTCGTTGGCCGAGCGGAGCGCCTGTTCATCCGAGGGCGTGAACGCGAGGCCGGTGCAGTCGAGCGGGAAGCCGTTCAGCGGGGCGGTGAGCCCGTCAGAGATGGCGTTGAACAGCAGGCAGCTCTCGCGGTTGTTGGCGGCGCTGTTGCGGGCGTCCGAAATGAGGGACGCAGGGTCCGTGGCCTCGCGCGCGAAGCCCGACCAGCGCAGGCTGAAGTCGAGCGACGGCAGGTACCCGCTCTGCGCCGACCGGAGCGTCTTGCGCGACGCGTCGTGCCTCGCGCGCACGGCGCGGAGGGAGGGGTTGCCGTCGGTCGCCCACGACACCAGCTGATCCGCCGTCCAGTCGGGATCGAACACGGCGAACGACGTCGTCAGCTCGGTGTCCAGATCCAGCTCGACGCCCAGCTGTTGGCCGAGCCGGAGCTTCTCGGTCTTCAGCAGGTTGGCGGCGCGCTCCACCTCGACTTCGGCGCGTCCGCGATCCACGTCCGCCTGCATCCGCTCCAGCGGGATCGCCGCCCCGACTTCCACGCGGGCATCGGCGAGAGCCAGGTTCTGCTCTGCCCGTGCCAGTTCCTGACGCGCCAGATCGAGCCCGTCGCGGGCCCGCAGAGCGGCGATGTATTGCTGGGCCACCGTAGCAACCAGCTGGAAGCGGGATGCGTTGGTTTCCGCCGCCGTCGCGCGCTGGTTCGCGCGGGCCTCGCCGACCCCGTACAGCGTGGCGCCGCTGATGCCCATGCGCAGCGCCAGCGTGTAGTCGCTGATGAGGAAAGACGGCGTCTCGCCGAGGCTCACCCCGCCAACGCGGTTGTCCCCGGCGCCCTGATAGTTGAAGCCCGTGAACACGTCCGCGCGCGGCAGGAACGCCCCGTAGGCGGCGCGCACCCCCCAGGCGGCGGCGTTCTCGTTGTTGCGGACCGAGAGGTGATCGGGGTTGTTCAGGACCGCGATCGAGATCGCGCGGTCGAGGCTCAGGGTCTCTTCCGGTTGCTGCGCCCGCGCCTCGCCCGCGAAGAGGGCGAAGCACATCATCGCGGCCGCCCAACGGGGTGCGGCGGTGTCCGTCACGGCGATGGCTCCTGACTGTCGGGGTATGCCGTGTCTGCTCGCGCTACCTGTACGCCCCGCGGGGCCCTCGGTTTCACCCCCGGCGCCGCCGGTGTGCCCCGCAAGACCCCTGCAAGCGCGAGGGTCGACCATGACTACGCGGGTCGGCGAAGGATCCTTCACGAAGGCGAGAGAGGCGCGGACCCCTTCGGCCCGCGCCTCTCCGACGAAACCGGTGCGCCCGACCACCGGGCGCCAGGGCACGGGGCGACTTGCTAGGGAAGCTCGATCCTCACGGCCGCGAAGTTCTGATCGGGTATCTCCACACGCAGGACCCTGCCCGCGGAGTCGACGTAGACGTGGCGCGTGGGCCCGTCGCTCATCTCCACGACCAGGTGCGTCGCGCTGACCGTGCGACCGCCCGCCTCGATGCTCGCGCTGCCGGCGTTGCGGACGCTGGCCGAGATCTGACGGCTGCGGCGGGGCACGATCACGGGCACGCGGAAATCGCCGGCGGCGCCGCTTGCGGTGAGGAAGTAGTGGTGGTGGGCGATCCCATCGTCCACGACGACGGCGCCTTCGCCCGCCAGGTACTCGCGCATCATCTCGCCCGCAGAGGACGTGATGCGGGCGCTGAATCGCCCGCCGGTCATGCGGCCGGTGATGCGCTCGCGGTCGTCGCCGCGGACCTCGAGCTGGTAGCTCGACGGCCGCAACGTGGGACCGTTCACCTGCAGGTTGGACGACACTTCGCCCGCGGCGCCCGCGTCGCTGCGCACCACGCGCCCCTGCGCGATGGTCACCGCCGCTTCGCCGTCGCCAGCGCGCCGGATGGAAAACGTCTCACGGCCAACCTCCCGTCCGCCCACGAGCAGACGGAAGGTGCCGTCGTCGATCTTGGTGTCCTGTGCGGATGCTGTCTCGGCGGACCAGACCAGGCCCGCAAACGCGAGCATCAGGACCAGGGTGCGTCGAGTCATCGATAGCTCCAGACCGTTGCGGGGTGTGTCGGCGTCCCGTCGACAGGGCATACCCTTCCCGGTGGGCAGTCGATCCCGCAAGAACGCAGCCCATCCGCTCTGCGGGAGCTGGAACTCGTTGCCCACGGCCCATATGCGAGATTCGGCCGAATCGGAGGTCGGCGCGCCGAGCCCTGCCGCGGATGACCCCCCTGTCCTCTCCTTGTCACACGGCATCGGTCTCATCGTCCCCCCGGTCGAGGAACACCGCGCCCCGGATCGCCTCGAGGATCCTCTCGTAGATGCGCGCGCCCTTCTCCGCCGTCGCGGCCGTGGGCCGTCCCACCGACCCCGGCGATCCCGAGGGCGGGACCGTCAGCTCGCCGCTCAGGTAGGAGCGGAAGAGCTCCGCGGGGAGGTCGACGTCGCGCGCGCGCTCCAGACGGACGAGGTCCGGATAGAGGTGGAGCATGACCGACGTCTCGGCCTCCCCGCCGTGCAGCGGAACGCGCTGCTCCTCCAGCAAGTCGGCGAGGTCCACGTCCCAGACCTGCACGACGCGGAGGCGGGCGGATGCCGCGAACAGGGTGGCGAGCGCGTCCAGGTGGGGTTCGTGCCGGTGCGCGGTAATGAGGATAAATTCGCGGACGCCGTGGCCCTCCCAGTGCGCGAGCAGCTCGTTGAGCACGCGGTGCAGGGTCTTGCGGCGCATCGACGCGGTCCCGGCGAAGGCCCTCTCCGCGTCGACGTTGACGCCGTAGGGAACCGACGGCGCGCGGAGCACGGAGAACTCTTCGGAGAGGTCGATGGCGGCGCTGCGAGCAATCAACACGTTCGTCCCGAGAGGCAGGTGCGGGCCGTGCTGCTCCAGCGCCCCGACCGGGAGGATGAGCCGCGGATCGTGCGCGATGTGCGCCGCCACGTCGGTCCAGCTCAGTTGATCCAGCGCGTAGGTACCCTCTCGGGGCGGCATCAGATGTCGATCCACGCGTGCGTGCTCGAGCGGCCGCGGCTCCCTCCTTGCCGCGCCGGGAACGGGACCATCACTAGGTGGCCGGGCCGGTGAAGGCAATCGCCGGGGCGGCGTACACGGGGGCGCTCCTCCTCCTGATCGCGGTGCGGGCGCTCCAGCCGGGGGCGGCACTTGTCGGCGCCACCGTGGCCGGCCTCCTGGCGTTGCTGGCCTGGCGGCGGCGCAGCTGGCTGGGCGGGGCCGCCGCCCTCGTGCTGCTCGCCGGCTCCCTGACGGCCGCCGTGGCGACCGATCGCGTGGCATCCCTTGCCTCGCGCTGGTCCCGGATCGCGGAGCGCCAGGCCACGCTGGGCGTCGCCGCCCTGGAGGAGCACGTCGCGGCGTCCACCGAGCGCGCGTTCGCGGCCGCGCGGTCGGTCGCGGCCTCCCCCCGCGCGTCCGCGGGCCTGGCGAGCGGCGGCCGCGAGCAGCTCTTCGCGGCCCTGGCCGAAGCTCGCGCCGGGCGCGCCGACGCGCTGTTCGTCCTCGCCTCCGACGGCGAGTTGATCGCCTGGGCGGGCCGGCACCAGGGGTACCTGCCGGACTCCCTCCGGTCGGCGCCCGTGGGGCTGACGTTCGCCGAGGGGCGGCTGTTCGACTATCTGTACGCAGTCGTCGCCGGCCCCGACGGGTCAAGGGTTGTGGGCGCCGTGCTGCTGGAGGCCGACCCCGCGCTGGCGGAGCGCGCGCCGCCTTCGGTCGCGTCGGCGGTCGCGGCGTCCGCGGGTGCGCGGCCGCATTTCGGCCCCGGCGCGGGCCCACCCGACGCCTCGTGGCGGCTCGTGCAGGACGGCGCCGAGATCGTGCACGCGGTGCTGGACGCCGGGCAGCCCGCCGCGTGGCGGGCCGCCGCGGTCGAGCGGACGCGCGCGATCGGCGTGACCCTCGCGGCGTTCGTGTTGCTCCTCGCCCTGGCCGCCTGGCTCGTCGAGGGAGCGGGCCGCTCGGGCGCGGCCCGATTCGCCCCGATCGCGGCGCTCGCGGTGGCGCTCGCGGTCGCCCCCCAACCCGGCGGAGACGGCGCTTCGCCCTTCCATCCCGCGATGTTTCTCCTGCCGCTCGGTGATGGCGTCACGCTGTGGGGACTGGCGGTGCTCGCGACGCCGTTCCTCGCGGCCGCGGCGCTCTGGGGCGGGTTCCCGCGCGGCCGCTGGGCGATCCCCGCGGCGGCCGTGGGGACGGGACTCGTCTTCTGGGCGGGCGTGTCGATTGTGGCCGCGTCGACCTCCGACGGGCTGTACCGAGCCGGGGAGCCGCTGTGGTTCGGCCTCCAGGTGGCCGCTACCGCCATCCTCGGGGCCGCCGCCGCGGTACTCCTTCCGCGCGGCGAATCCGAGGAGCGGAAGCGCGGTGGCGGATGGCCCATCGCGGCGGGGCTGGCGCTGGCGGCGGCGCTGAGCATCGCGCTCGCGCTCCTGCGCGAGCCCTGGGAGGCGCCGCTCCCCGGCGCGGCGCTGGCGTGGGCCCTCCCGGCGGCGCTCGTCGCGGCGGGCTCGACGTCCCTGCGCGCGGGAGGGTTGCGCCGCTGGCTGGTCGGCGGCGCGTTGGCCGCGACCGCCCTGTTGCCGCAGCTGTCGGCCGGGTCTGCGGCGGCGCGCGTGAGGGCCGCCCAGGCGGACGTCGAGCGGCTGACGGCGGCGACCGATCCCTTCCTGGAATTTCTGCTCAGACGATTCGTCGAGGAGGCGCGCACGAGGCATCGACGGGGGGAGGACGGCTCCGCTCTCCTCTATCGCTCGTGGGTGGGCAGCGGCCTGGCCGCTGAGGCGTACCCGGTCCGGCTGGCGCTCTGGGGGGGCGATGGCTCGGTCACGGAACGGCTGGACGTCACCGACTCACGCGGCGAAGGATCGGCCTCGGGCGCCGCGATCGCGTCGATCGTGGACGCGGTCCGGCAGGGCGGCCGTGCGATCGTCCGCCTGACGCCGTCGCCGGGTGTCAGGGGCGGCGCCGCTGCCCCGCTGGACTCGGCTCGGGTGGTATCGGCGGCGGTCCTGCCGAGGCGGTCGCTCGCGGCCCAGGGTCTGGCGGCGGCCACGCTGGCCGCGCGCCCGCCGCCGCCGGGCGCGCCGGTCCTCACGCTCACGGAGAGCACGTCGCGCCCCCCGATCCCGGATGCCGAGCCGCTGCGGTGGGCGAGGTCGACCGCCGGCGTTCGTGGGGAGGGAGACGTCCGGCTCGAGGACGGCGTGTACCACGCCCACGTGGAGCTCGCCATGGAGCCGGCGGTGGTGCGCATCGCCCGGGGCGCGCTGCTCGCGGCCGTCGACCTGCTCGTGCTGGCGCTGATCTGGGCCATCGCGCACGCGCTGGCCGGAGGCGGACCGCCGCCCCTGTCGCCGTGGGTGCCGGCCCTGGGCAGCTTCCGCATGCGCGTCACGCTCGCCCTGTTCCTGTTCTTCCTGGCGCCGGCGCTGGCGTTCGGCGCGGTGGCGTTCCGCGCCCTCGCCGGGACCGCCGAGCGCGAGGCGGAAGCCGCGGCGACCCGGACGAGCGCCCAGGCGGCCGAGATGCTGTCGGCGGCGGGCGGCAACCTGCAGACCGTGGCCAGCCTGGTGGGCTTCGACGTGCTGTTCTACCAGAACGGCGAGCTGCTCACCTCCTCGCGGCCCGAGCTCGTCGACCTGGGGGTGCACGATGCCTGGCTGCCGCCCGGCGCCTTCCTCACGCTGCGCCAGCAGGAGGCGCTGGCCGTCGAGCGTCGACGCAACATTCTGGGTCGGCGCGCCGTCGCCGCGTACCGGCGCCTGCCCTCGGGCACCGTCGGCGTGCTGGCGTTGCCAGGCGGCGCCGCCGCGACGCGACGCGCCGAGCTGACCGACATGCTGCTGTTCGCCGTGCTCCTCGGCGCGGTGCTGTCGCTCGCGCTGTCGCTCGCCGCGGGGCGCCTGCTGGCGCGGCCCATCGGCCTGCTCAGCCGCGCCGCGTCCGCGGTCGGCGCCGGCCGCCTGAAGGTCCAGCTTCCCGGCGACCGGCGGGACGAATTCGGCGAGCTGTTCCGCTCCTTCAACCGGATGACCCGCAGGCTGCGCCGCGCCCGCGCCCGCGAGCTGCGCAGCGCGCGCGTGCTGGCGTGGGGCGAGATGGCGCGCCAGGTGGCGCACGAGATCAAGAACCCGCTTACGCCTATCCGCCTCTCGGTGCAGCACATCCGCCGTGCCTACCGCGACGACCGGGCGGACTTCGGCGACATCCTGGAGGCCAACGTCGATCAGGTGCTGCACGAGATCGACCGGCTGAGCGACATCGCGCGGGCGTTCGCCCGCTACGGGACGCCCGCCGAGGAGCGCCCTCCGCTGGAGGCGGTCGACGTCGGCGCCGTGGTCCGGGACGTGGAGGCCCTGTACGCGTCCGGCGAGGCCGGCTTCGCGCTTTCCGTGACGACGGCCGAGGTCCCCCCGGCGGCGGCCCGGGACGGGGAGCTGCGCGAGGTGCTGATCAACCTGCTCGAGAACGCGCGCGCCGCCATAGGCGATCGGGGCCGGGTGCACGTCGACGTACGCGCCGGGGAGGGCGAGGTCGTCCTTGCAGTGCGCGACGATGGAGAGGGCATCCCCGCCGAGGTCCTGCCCAGCGTGTTCGACCCGCGGTTCTCCACCCGCAGCTCGGGGACCGGGCTGGGCCTGGCCATCGTCCGGCGGCTGGTCGAGGATTGGGGCGGCAGCGTCGACGTGGAGAGCCGGCCGGGAGAGGGGTCGACGTTCCGGGTGCGCCTGCGCCCGTTCGACGCCCCCGGCTGACCGCGCTACGGTCCCCTACGGCTGGGCGCGGTAGTTCACGACCCGCTCCGCGCCGTCGGCGTCCCGCACGATCAGCGATACCAGGTCCCCGCCTTCGAGACGGGACGTGACGCGCTGGAACTCGGCCAGCGATGAGATCTTCGTGCCGTTGAGCGACGCCAGCTCCCACCCGTCGGCGATGCGCCCATCCGCGGGTCCGCCGGGCGCCACCTCCTCGACGACGAGCCGCGTCCCCTCAAGGCGCCCCGAGCGGACCGGCACCACGGAGAAGCCCACCCGCTCCGCGGGCTCGTCCGCCACGCGGAGCGGCCGGGCGGGGGCCGGCCGGCTCGGCGTGAATTCGTCCAGGCGCACCGTCACTTCGTCGGTGTCGGCGAAGCGCCGGACGGTCAGGCGCACGCGGTCGCCGGGCCGGCGCTGGAGCAGCCGGGTGGTCAGCTCGTTCGCCGTGGCGACGCCTGCGCCGTCGATCGCGAGCACGACATCGCCCTGGCGCAGCCCGGCGCGGTCCGCGGCCAGCCCCTCCTGCACGCCGTCGATCCACGCCCCCTCGACCCGCTCCAGGCCGTACGCCTCGGCGTCCGCGTCGCTCAGGTCGCGCACGTTCACGCCGAGCCTCGGCCGGTGCACGACGCCGTCGTCCATGAGGTCGAGCGCGACCCGCCGCACGATGTCGATGGGGATCGCGAACCCGTAGCCGATGAAGCGCCGGTCGGTGGACTGGATCGCCGCGTTGACGCCTATGACGCGGCCCTCCAGATCCACCAGGGGGCCGCCGGAGTTGCCGGGATTGATCGCGGCGTCGGTCTGCAGGAACGACTCGAGCGCGGTCTGCCTGCCTTCGGTGCCGACCGACAGGGTGCGGCCTTTCGCGCTGACGATGCCCGCCGTCACCGTGAACTCGAGGTCCAGCGGACTGCCGAGGGCGAGCACCCAGTCGCCCACCTCCACCTGGTCCGCCGTGCCAAGGCTGGCGAACGGCACCGACTCCCCCTCGGGGATCTGCAACGCCAGCACCGCCACATCGCTGTCATCGTCCGACCCCACCAGCGTCGCCTCGTACGTCTTGCCCTGGACCAGGCTCACCTGGATCCGGCTGGCGCCGGCGACCACGTGGTGGTTCGTGATCACGTGGCCTTCGTAGTCCAGCACGAAGCCCGAGCCGCGGGGCCCGACGATCCGCCGTCCGCTGCGGGTGCGCTCCGTCTGCACCCGTACCACCGCCGGCATCGCGGAGGACGCGGCCTCCCGGAACGCGTTGGAGAGCTCGGTCGCCAGACCGGACCGCGGGCCGCTCGCCGCCTGGAGCGGAAGCGGCCCTGAGCCCGGGAGGTTCGCACCGCCCTCGTAGGCGACCGGGCTCAGGGACCCCGTGTCGTGGCGGGACCCATCGGCATCACAAGCCCCGAGCGCGACCAGGCACGCGGTCAGGAAGCACGCTGCGGAAGCCGTTCGCGGGCGGTTGGACATGCCGATTCCCCTTCATCGTACGCGTAGCGGAGGACGCGGCGGGCGCCCTCGTCTCCGGTAGGACGCGTCCCGGTCGCCGCACGGTTGCAGGGGGCGCATCAGCAGCCCTTTCGGGGGCGGCGGCGCGCGGCCGGAGCGTGTCCCATCCGGCCATGTCGCGGAGGCGGAGGCCGCCGCACCCTGGGGACGTCGGGGGCCCGAGCGCCCCCGGCGGTCGGGTGGCGAGGGAGGCCGGAGAGGATGTGGCACATGAGAAAGCTGCTGATGTCGATGGCGGTCGCGGCCGTGCTCGCGGCAGGCGCCATCGTCGTGGACGGCGCGGCGCACCCGACGTTCGCCTCGGCGGGCGTGTGCGCGGGCGGACCGGGTCCGCTCTGCCGCGTGGAACGCACCTGTCTGGACTACGACTGGGAGATCGGCTGGCCGCTCAGGGTTTCCAGGACGTGCTCCAGCTGGCGCGAGGAGACGTTCTACTGGACCTACGAAGGGGATGGCGGGGACGACGGGGGCGGAGACCCGGCGTTGCCCCCGGGCGACCCCGAGTCACCGGAGACGCCCGAGGAGGGCTGATTCGCACCCGAGGCGGCCGTCGGCCGCCAGGGCGGAACTGAGGAAGAACCCATGACAGGCACCCCTCGCCACACGACGGGCCGCGGCGCGCCGCGGCAGGCCACCGTGGGCGGCGGCCTGGCCGCCGCGCTCACGCTGACCCTGGGCGCCCTGGCGCTCACGGCGACGCTCACGCGTCCAGCCGGGGGCCAGCGGATCGTCGCGGCGTCGCCGCCGGAGCCCGGCGGGCTCGCCGTGCACGTCGCGTTTCAGCTGGACGATTGTCCGTCGACGCTCGCTTTCCTGGAGATCCTGCAGCACCCGTCGCTCGCCGACCGCGTCGCGGTGTCGACGCTGCTGTTCCTCGGGGAGGCCAGCCAGGTGGCCACGGCCGCGCGGGCGCTGGGGCCGGTCGGGAAGCGCCGTCGGGTCCGCACCGTGTCGGCCGCCGCTCGGCGCTCGCTGCGCAACCTCGGCCTCGCGCGGACGCCGTTCTTCTTCGTGGAGGACTCGGAAGGCGCGCTCCGTTTCGCGGCGCCCGTACCCACCGATCCCAGGCAGCTCCGTGCGCTCCACGCGTCCCTGCACGCGCTCGCCGACCTGGAGGCGCGGCGCGCCGGGCGAGGGACGTGAGGGGACCCCGTGGTCCGGCGACCTGCGCCGCAGCCGTGCTCCTCGTGGTGGCGTGCGAGGGCGAGTCGGGAATGCACGACGGAAACACCCTGCCCGGCGCCGACCGGGAGCTCCGGCCCCTGCTGGACGGCGAGCTGTGGACGGTCGGGGGGGGTCCCGCAGACACCCTGCTGTTCCTGCCCGTGGCGATCGGTGCCTCGGGGGGAGCGGTGTTCCTGCTCGACCGGTTCGGCCACCGCGTCGCCGCCCTGGACGCCGCGACCGGCGCTCTCGCGTGGACCCGAGGCCGGCGCGGCGGTGGGCCCGGCGAGTTGGATTCGCCCCGCGCGATGACGATCGGCGCAGACGGCGCCCTGGCGATCGCGGACGGGGCCAACCCCCGCCTCGCTCGGTTCGCCCACGACGGGTCGGTCGGCGCGCCTATCCCCCTCCGCGATGCCGGTGTCGCGCAGGCCGTCTGCGGCCTCGCGGACGGAGGCTGGCTGGTCGCGACGCTCGACCCGGCTGCCCGGCTGCTCCGCCTCGCTCCCGAGGGAGCGGTGCTCGACACGCTGTCCCTGCCCGGACCCTACGAGGACTCCGCATCCGTCCTGACGACGCAGGTCGTGCTGGCGGGGGGAGGGGAGGAGCCCTGCACGCTTCTGTACGCGGTGGGCGCCGGCTTCGCCGTGTGGGACGATAGCACGTTCGCGCCGTTCCGCCCGTTCATCGAGCCCGTCGCGCCCCCGAGGGTGGAGGTCCGGGGAAATCTCCGGCGACGATCGGAACAGCTTGCCGAGCCGGTGGCCGCCGCTCTCGACGCGGCGCTGGTGGACGACGAGGTCTGGGTGCTGTTCGGGGGGGCGAGCGACAGCGCGCGTCGGCTGCTCGACCGCTACGGACGCGACCACGGCGAGTACCGCGGATCGTGGGTGCTGCCGTCGGCGGCCGACGGCTTCGCGGTGGACGATGAGCGGCTCTTCCTGCTCGTTCGCCGGAGCGGGTATCCCGCGGTCGTCACCGTGCCGCGCCCCCGCCGCGGGGCGGACTAGGTGCTCGCCCGCCTGACCAGCGCCGCCGTGGCGGGGGTCGAGGCGTATCGAGTCGCCGTGGAGGTCGACGTTTCGTCCGGCCTGCCGGGCATCAGCGTCGTCGGGTTGCCCCACTCGGCCGTCCGGGAGGGGCGCGAGCGCGTCATCGCCGCGGTCAAAGCGAGCGGGCTGGACGCCGCCCCCCGCAAGGTCGTCGTCAACCTCGCCCCGGCCGACGTGCCCAAGGAGGGGAGCGCGCTCGACCTTCCTATCGCGGTAGGCCTGCTGGTCGCCAGCGGGCAGGCTCCGGCGCCGGGGACCGACGTCTGCCTCGCTGGAGAACTCGGCTTGGACGGGGGACTCCGCACCGTGCGTGGCGCGGTGGCCGCTGCGGTCCGGTGCGTTGACGAAGGGCTGCGTACGCTGATCCTTCCGGAGTCGGCCGCGCGCGAGGCGGCGATCGTGCCCGGCCTGGAGGTCCTCTCCGCGCGACACCTGGTCGAGGTCGTGGAGCACCTGCGCGGGACGCGGCCGCTGCCGGTCGCGCGGCCCCTCGAGCCGGCGCCGACGGCGCCTGCGCCGGACCTGGCGGAGGTCCGCGGCCAGATGGGCGCGAAGCGAGCGCTCGAGATCGCCGCCGCCGGGGGCCACAACCTCTTGCTCATCGGACCGCCGGGCGCCGGCAAGTCCATGCTCGCGGCGCGCCTCGCCACCCTTCTGCCACCCCTGGCCCGGGAGGCGGCGCTGGACGTGGCGCGGATCTACTCGGCGGCCGGCGAGCCGAGGGCGGGGCTGGATCGCCGGCCGCCGTTCCGCGCGCCCCACCACGGCGTCTCGGACGCGGGCCTCGTGGGAGGCGGGCCGGCGCCTCGCCCCGGCGAGATCTCGCTCGCGCACCACGGCGTGCTGTTCCTGGACGAGCTGCCCGAGTTCCGCCGCGCCGCGCTGGAGGCGCTGCGGCAGCCGCTGGAAAGCGGCGAGGTGACGATCGTGCGGGCGCGTCGCTCGGCGACGTTTCCGGCGGCCTTCCAGCTCATCGCGGCGATGAATCCCTGCCCCTGCGGCCGCCTGGGAGACGGCAGCGACCGCTGCGTGTGCACGGAGGCCGACCTGCGGCGCTATCGAAGCCGCATCTCGGGCCCTCTGCTGGATCGTATCGATCTGCGCGTCGAGGTGCCCCTCCTCGACCCCGAGGATCTGCGGCCGGCGGAAGGCGTGCCGACCGCGTCCGCCCGCTCCAGCTCCGCCGTGGCGGAGGGTGTTCGGGCAGCTCGCGAGCGCCAGAGGGAGCGCCACGGACATCCCGAGATGGTCAACGCCCGACTCGACGTGGCGGGAGTGCATCGGCACTGCTTCGTGGGCGAGGCCGCGTGGCCCCTGCTGTCCGCGGCCGTGACGCGCATGCGCCTATCGCCCCGCGCCTACCACCGGGTGCTGCGCGTGTCTCGCACGATCGCCGACCTCGCCGGGTCGCGCGGGATCGCGCGGCCGCACGTCGCGGAGGCGCTCCAGTACCGTGGCGGCTCGGCCGGAGGCCGCGCTTAGGGGACGCTCGAGGCGGCTCCTGCCGCCGCGATCCGCTCCAGGCGCTGCCAGGGGTCGCCGCAGCGTCCCTGGCTCGGCGTGTCGGACGTAGCTTCCGCGAAGCGTAGCCGGCCGCGTCCCCTCAAGAATCCGCGCCGGCTACCCGCGCCCGCCACAGCTCCTCCAGCGTCCCGACCGTCGGAGCGTCGAGCACCCACCCGAGCGCCGGTACCCGCCGCCGCTTCAGCAGCGCGCTGTTGGGGGTTCGCAACTCCAACCCGTGTCGGGTCCGGCGCAGGTCGGTGACCTCGTCCCAGCGGACGAAACTGCCCATGAGAAAGAGGCCCGAATCGGTGGCACGGATGCCGGCGTCCAGGTAGGCCCTCACGGCCCATGCGATCCCGATCGGCGGTGCCGCGAGGAGCAGCCCGAAAACCACCGCGAGCGCCGCGGACAGAGCGTCGGGTCGGTCCGCGAGCCGGTAGAACAGCAGTGACATCACCACGATCAGGCCCAGGACGGCGGCCGGCAGCAGCCACTCGACCACCCACCGGGTGACCGCGCGCGGCCGCACTCGGGCTCGTTCGTCCCGGGGGTGCGGGACCGTGATCAGGCGCCTCGCGAGAAGGACCGGGGCGAGGCCCAGCGCCAGCGATGCGAGGGCCAGCACCGCCAGGGCCCCCACCGGGTGCGCCGCGATGAGGCCCTGGGCTTCCGGCGGGGCTCGAGTCTGCATGGCCGACAGTCGTTCGCCCGCCCCTGACGACGCAAGCGGGCGCGGGTCACCGGGGCCGTGGAGACGGCACGGAGAGGCAGGCGCGACAGGCCGCTCCGCCGCGCGGTGCGGCTTGCCGGAACGGACCACTCCCGATACAATCCGCCGGCCGAAGGCCGGCCGTCGTGCCGGCCGCACCCCCTCCGCCGGGGATGGGACCCCACCGCGATCCGATGCCGACCACACTCGCCGACCGTCTGGCGCGCGCCGAGCAGATTCTGCGCGACTGTGGATCCGTCGTCGTCGGGTTCTCAGGCGGGGTCGACTCCTCCCTGGTGGCCCGGCTGGCGCTGGACACGCTGGGCCGCTCGCGGGTGCTCGCCGTCACGGGTCTGAGCCCCGCCGTGCCCGAGGTCCAGCGGCGCGCCGCGAGGTCGTTCGCGCGCGCCCACGGCATCGCACACCTCGAGGTCGACACGGCCGAGCTGGAACGGCCAGGCTACGTCCGTAACGCCGGCGACCGGTGCTACCACTGCAAGAGCGAGCTGTGGCCGACCCTGGCCGCGGTCGCGCGGGAGCGGGGCCTCGAGCGCGTGGCGGACGGCGCGAACGCCGACGACCGGACCGACTACCGGCCCGGGGCGCGGGCCGCCGAGGAGCACGGCGTCGTCTCGCCTCTCGCGGAGGCCGGGTGCTCGAAGGCCGACGTGCGCGCCGCGGCGCGCGGCCTCGGCCTGGAGACCTGGTCGGCGCCGGCCGCGCCCTGTCTCGCGAGCCGGGTCGCCTACGGCGTCCGAGTCACGGCCGAGCGGCTGCTCCAGGTCGAGCGGGCGGAGGACGCGCTCCGCGAGCTCGGTTTTCGCGGATTCCGCGTGCGCCACCACGGAGACTGCGCGCGCGTCGAGCTGGCGCCGGACGAGCTGGCGGCAGTCGCGGGGCGGACCGACGCGATCGAGCGCGCCGTGCGCGACGCAGGCTTCAGGCGCGTGCTCCTCGACGTCGAGGGCTACCGGCAAGGAGCCCTGAACGCGGCGCTCCCCATGGTCACGCTGGCGGCCGGGCGGGTGGCGTGAGCGACCCGGCTTTCGTAGGGACGGCCACGCTGGATCAGGCGCTCGAGCATGCCGAGGCGATCCTGCGCGCCGCCGGCGTCGACGCGCGACGCGTGACCCGAGCCGGCGCCGACGGCGACGTGCTCGCGGTCGCCGCGAATCCGGCCGAGCTGGCCGGCATACGAGGCTGCGCTGAGGCGCTGCGCGCGCTCGGCTTCCGCTTCGTCGCGCTGGAGCTCGGCTCCTCGGAGGTGAGCGAGGGCGGGCTGGAGGGCGAGGGCCCATCGCGCGCACGGTCCGGACACAGAGGTGTATCAGGTGAACCCGCTACCAGGCTGACATGAGACTCTTTGCTGCGATCACGATCCCGGCGCGCGAGCGCAAGCGCCTCTACAAGGCCTCGGCGCCCCTGCGCGAGGAGGGATTGCCGGTGCGCTGGGTCGATGTCGACGCCCTCCATCTGACCCTCAAGTTCCTGGGCGAGGTGCCGAAGGACCGTGTCGCCCGGGTGAAGTCGTCGCTCGCGGCGGTCGCCGCCAAGTCGAGGCCCTTCGAGGTGAAGCTGGGCGGATTCGGCGCTTTTCCGAGTCTGCGCAAGCCGCGCGTGATCTGGGCCGGGGCCTACGCTTCGCCCGAGCTGCGCTGCCTGAAGCACGACCTCGAATGGGAGTTCGCGGCGTTGGGCTACGCGCGCGAGGCGCGGGCCTTCCACCCCCACCTCACGCTGGGGCGGGCGCGGCCGGAGGCCGCGGCGGGCGACTTCCGTGACCTGGAGGACCTCGTCGAGCCGCTCAAGTACCAGGGCACGCTGACGGTCAGCTCGGTCGTGCTCCTGCGCAGCACGCTGAGTCCGCAGGGCGCCTCTTACGACACCATCGACACGGTGCGACTGGGCGACGCGACGCCCGCGCGCGCGAGCGCCTGAGCCATCCATGGGCTGCCTGCGCAGGGTCGCGTCGCTGGTCGTGCTGCTCGTCGTGGCCGGCGCCGTTTGGCTGTACTGGGGGGACGACATCGGCGCCGCGCTCGATGGGCGCCGCGGCGGCGGCGAGCCGGCGCTCGCGGGTCCCGAGCTCGCCGACGCGACCATGCGACGCATCGCCGAGCTGGCGGAGACGCCGGGAGCCCGGATCGCGCTCTCCGAGGCGGAGCTCCAGAGCCTGATCGACCACGAGTACCGGGCCATGATACCGGCCTTCCTGGCGTCGCCCCGCGTCGGCGTGAACGACAACACCGTCCGTCTGAGCGGCCGCGTGTCCACGGCGTTCATCGAGGAGTACGTCGACCTGGGCGACGCCGCCGCGTTCCTGCCGGACACGGCCGACGTGGCCGTCCGCGGGCACCTCATCCCGGCGGAGGCGGGGCGCGTCGGCCTCTCCGTGGAGCAGGTCAGCGCGGCGCGCATCCCGTTGCCGGATGCGCTCGTGGGCCGGCTGCTGCGCTCGGCCGGAGCCGGGTCGGACGCGGCCCTGGGGGACGACGTGATCCCCATCAACCTGCCCGAGCCCCTGGAGTCCGCCTACGTGCACGGCGACTCGGTGGTCCTCACGGCGCGCGACTGAGGGACGATGGCCGACATCCTGATCGTCGACGACGAGGAGGGCGTCCGCCGCGCCCTGCGGCAGCTTCTCGAGTACGAGGGGCACGACGTCCGCGAGGCGGGGACCGGCGGCGAGGGGCTGACCGCCATCGAGAAACGGTCGCCCGACCTCGTGTTCCTGGACGTCAAGATGCCGCGCGTCGACGGCCTCGAGATCCTCCCCCGCGTCCACGACATCGACCCCGGCGTTCCGGTCGTGATGATCAGCGGACACGGCACCATCGAGACCGCCGTCGAGGCGACGCGGAAGGGCGCCTGGGACTTCCTGGAGAAGCCCCTCGACACCGACCGCGTGCTGCTAACGCTGCGCAACGCGCTGGAGCGGCGCGGGCTGGAGCGGGAGAACGAGCGGCTCCGCACCGAGGTCGAAGCGCGCCACGAGATCGTCGGCCAGAGTGCCGCGATCCGCGCCGTGCTGGACCGCGTCGAGAAGGTCGCGCCGACCGACGCGCGCGTCCTGATCACCGGAGAGAACGGCACCGGCAAGGAGCTCGTCGCCCGCGCGCTGCACAGGCTCTCGCCGCGCGCGGCCGGGCCCTTCGTGGAGGTGAACTGCGCCGCGATTCCTTCCGAGCTTATCGAGAGCGAGCTGTTCGGCCACATCAAAGGATCGTTCACGGGAGCCATCGCCGATCGCGCGGGGAAGTTCGAGCAGGCCGACGGGGGCACCCTCTTCCTGGACGAGATCGGCGACATGAGCCCCGCGGCGCAGGCGAAGGTGCTCCGCGCGCTCCAGGAGGGCCTCATCACGCGCGTCGGCGGCGCCTCGCCGATCCAGGTCCACGTGCGCGTGATGGCCGCCACCAACAAGGAGCTCGAGGAGGAGATCGAGGCGGGCCGCTTCCGCGAGGACCTGTACTTCCGCCTGAACGTCGTGCCCATCCACCTGCCGCCGCTGCGGGAGCGGCCGGCCGACATCCCCCTGTTGGTGAAGCACTTCGCCGAAGCCGCGAGCGAGCAGCAGCGGCTGCCGGAGCGCACGTTCTCCCAGGCGGCCCTGGAACGCCTGTCGGGGCTGCCCTGGCCGGGCAACGTGCGCGAGCTGCGCAACACCGTTGAGCGGCTGATGATCCTGGCCACGTCGGACGAGATCGGCGAAGAGGACGTCCGCCACCTCGGGGGGCCCGGTCGGGACCAGGTACTGGGCGCGTACGGACTGCTGGAGGCGGAGAGCTTCGCCGAGTTCAAGGCGCAGGCGGAGCGGGCCTACATCCTGGCCAAGCTGCGCGACGCCGATTGGAACGTGAGCGAAACCGCGCGCTCCATTGACATGCCCCGGTCGAATCTCTACAAGAAGATCGAGAAGTACGGAATCGAGCGCGAAGATCCGTCTTGAAGGACGCGAAATCGAGCGCCGACTCCCGAATTCCCAAGACGACATCCATGGCCGACAGCTTCAAGAATTTCATCGCGGGGTCCTGGTCGGACGCCGCGTCCGGTGAGACGTTCGAGAACCGCAATCCTGCCGACACCGACGACCTGATCGGCACGTTCCCGGCTTCGGGTCCCGAGGACCTGGAGCGGGCGATCGCCTCGGCCACGGAAGGGTTCGCCCTGTGGCGTGCGACGCCGCCGCCCCAACGCGGCGACGTGCTCCGCCGGGTCGGCGACATCATGGCGGCGCGCAAGGACGAGATCGCCGACGCGATGACGCGCGAGATGGGCAAGGTGCTCGAGGAGACGCGCGGCGACGTGCAGGAGGGGATCGACACGGCGTACTACGCCGCCACGGAAGGCCGGCGGCTCTTCGGCCACACGGTGCCCAGCGAGCTGCGCGACAAGTGGGCGATGACCTATCGCAGGCCGATCGGCGTGTGCGGCATCATCACGCCCTTCAACTTTCCGCTGGCGATCCCCACCTGGAAGATCTTCCCGGCGCTCGCGTGCGGTAACAGCGTCGTCTTCAAGCCCGCCGAGGACGTGCCGCACACCGCCTCGATCTTCGTCGAGATCCTGCTGGAGGCGGGGCTGCCCGAGTCGGTGATCCAGCTCGTGCACGGTCGCGGCGAGGACGTCGGCGCGGCGTTGGTGGAGCACCCCGGCGTGCCCGTGGTTTCGTTCACCGGATCGACCGAGACGGGAGCCCTCATCGGCGAGACGTGCGGGCGCCTGCACAAGCGGTTGTCGCTGGAGATGGGCGGTAAGAACGCGCAGATCGTGATGGCCGACGCGGACTTCGAGCTGGCGCTGGACGGCGTCCTCTGGGGCGCCTTCGGCACGACCGGCCAGCGCTGTACGGCGACCAGCCGGCTCCTGCTCCAGGACGAGATCCACGACGAGTTCCTGGACGCCCTGATCTCCCGCGCGTCCGAGCTGCGCCTCGGCGACGGCCGCAGCGACGGCGTGGACGTCGGTCCGCTGATCAACGAGCAGGCGCTGGAAAAGGTTTCCGGCTACGTGACGGTCGCCCGGAGCGAGGGTTCGGAGGTGGTGCTGGGCGGGGAACGCGCGGCGGGCGATGGGCTCGACGGCGGTTGGTTCTTCCAACCTACGATCCTGCGCGACGTGCGGCCGGGGAGCAGGCTGGCCTGCGAGGAGGTTTTCGGGCCGGTGCTCAGCGTGATGCGCTTCGCCGACCTGGACGAGGCGATCCGCATCAACAACGAGGTCGCCTACGGGCTCTCCAGCTCGATCTACACGCGTGACGTGCGGGCGTCGTTCCGGGCGATGACGGAGCTCGACAACGGCATCACCTACGTCAACGCCCCCACCATCGGCGCCGAGGCGCATCTCCCGTTCGGCGGCGTCAAGGCGACGGGCAACGGGCACCGTGAGGGGGGCTGGGAGGTCTTCGAATTCTACTCCGAGACGAAGGTGCTCTACGTCGACTATTCGGGGAAGCTACAGCGCGCCCAGATCGACAACTATTAGCGTTCGCGCTGCGCGGCCGGGGCCGCCAGTGACCCCTCGAAAAGGCCCTCGCCGGGAGCCCCGGCATCGTTTGACAGCCGTGTTTTCGCGGTGTTATTTCGACCCAACCGCTCCCGGAGCAGTGCATCGCACGTGCAACCCTACGCATTCACCTCCCCGACGGCCGCTCCCGGCGGCGAGACGCGGTGAGCGCCCTGATCAGACTGGCGCGCGATGTCGCGACCGTGGCGTTCGTCGTTGCGCTGTTCCTCTTCGCTCACACGTTCCTCGTGGAGGCGTTCCGCATTCCCACGGGGAGCATGGAAGGGACGCTGCTGGTCGGCGACTTCCTTCTGGTGAACAAGACGCTGTACGGGGCGGACATCCCGGGGGGCAAGCGCGTGCCGGCCATCGCGCATCCCGACCGCAACGACGTGATCGTCTTCGTCCCCCCCCACGAACCCGATCGCAGCTACGTGAAGCGCGTCGTGGGTGTGCCGGGGGACACGCTGGCCATGCGCGACAAGGTGCTCTACCTGAACGGGCGCCCGCGCGAGGAAGCGTGGGCGCTCCATATCGACCACGAGACCGATCCGTTCGACCCCGACATGCTCTGGCAGCGGGCCTACGTCGTCGAGGCGGGCGAACGGTACCGCCCCACAAGGGACAACTGGGGGCCGATCGTGGTGCCGTCCGCCAACTATTTCGTGCTGGGCGACAACCGCGATGACTCGCTCGATTCGCGCTACTGGGGGTTCGTTCCCGGCGACGCCGTGCGCGGGCGCCCCCTGATGGTCTACTTTTCCCTCGATCGCCGTCACGGCGAGCGCGGCCTCGGGGCGATTCGCTGGGGGCGCATCGGCGAGGCGATCCGGTGAGCGGGTCGACGAAGGGACGGAAGCGGGAAGCGGAAGCGGGCGCGGCAGACAAGGGGGAGGACGCCGGGATGGGCGGAGCGAGTGGCGCGGCAGCCGCCGGGGGCAGCAAGGAGTCGAAGGCCAGGACGAAGCGCCCCTTCGCCAAGGTGCGCCGGGACGCCTACGACGAGAGCTCGCTCGACCAGTACCTCAAGGAGATCAGCGCCTACCCGCTGCTGAAACGAGAGCAGGAGGTCGAGCTCGCGATCCGCATCAAGAAGAACGACGACGAGGCGCTCAACACCCTTGTCCGGTCCAACCTGCGCTTCGTCGTCTCGGTGGCGAAGAAGTACCAGAATCAGGGCGTGTCCCTGGGGGACCTCATCAACGAAGGCAACCTCGGCCTGATTCGGGCGGCCCACAAGTTCGACGAAACCAAGGGCATCAAGTTCATCTCCTACGCCGTCTGGTGGATCCGCCAGGCGATCCTCCAGGCGCTCGCCGAGCAGAGTCGCATCGTGCGGGTGCCCCTGAACCGCGCCGGCGCGCTGCACCGCATCGGCCGCATGTCCTCGGCGCTGCTCCAGGAGCTGGGCCGCGAGCCGACGCCGGAGGAAGTCGCCCAGGAGCTGGACATCTCAAGCGACGAGGTGGAGCGGACGATGGCGATATCGCGCTCGCACCTGTCGCTCGACGCGCCGATGACGCCGGGGGAGGACAACCGGCTCCTGGACTACCTGCCCGACCAGGAGTCCCCGGGACCCGAGGACCAGACCTTCGACCGCGCCCTCAACAACACCATCGAGGAGGCGCTGGGCACCCTCAAGGAACGCGAGGCGAAGGTGTTGCGCCTGTACTTCGGTCTGGACGGCCAGGACCCCATGACGCTCGAGGAGATCGGCTCACTCCTGGGGATCACGCGCGAGCGCGTGCGGCAGATCAAGGAGAAGGCGCTGCTGCGTCTCCGGCACGCCTCCCGGGCCCGCTTTCTGGAGACGTTCCTGGGCTGATTTCGGGTTGACACCCCTCCGGCGCTCGAATATCCTTCTCTGCTTTGCCGGAATTGCCCGAACCGCAGGCTTGTCGAGTCGATGAAAACCTACACGCCCAAGCGCGACGACATCGAAAGGCGCTGGTACGTCGTGGACGCCGAGGGACGCGTCCTCGGCCGCATGGCCACCGAGATCGCGCGCGTGCTGCGCGGGAAGCACAAGCCGATGTATACCCCCCATCTGGACACGGGTGACTACGTCGTGGTGGTCAACGCGGACAAGGTGCGCCTCACCGGCAACAAAGAGGAGCAGAAGACGTACTTCCGGCACTCCGGCTACATGGGGGGAGAGAAGCACATCCCCTTCAAGACGATGATCGAGAAGCACCCCGAGCGGGTGATCACGCTGGCGGTGAAGGGCATGCTCCCGAAGAACAACCTCGGTCGCCTCATGCGGAAGAAGCTCAAGGTCTACGCGGGCCCCGAGCACCCGCACGAGGCGCAGCAGCCCGAGCCGCTGGAGATCTGACATGGCGAGCGACATCACCCAGTACCACGGCGTCGGCCGACGCAAGACGAGCGTCGCCCGCGTCTACCTGAGGCCCGGGTCCGGTAAGTGGACCGTCAACGGCCGCGACGCGGAGTCCTACTTCCCCCGCGAGTCGATGCGCATGCACGCGGCCGAGCCGCTGTCGGTGACGGAGTCCGAGGGCACCTGGGACGTGCTCGTCAACGTCAACGGCGGCGGGCTGACGGGCCAGGCGGGCGCGGTCCGGCTGGGCATCGCGCGCGCGCTGCTGCAGAGCGACGAGGACCTGCGCCGTACGCTGCGCCAGCACGGCCTGTTGACGCGCGACGCGCGCGAGGTCGAGCGCAAGAAGCCCGGGCGCCCGAAGGCGCGCAAGCGCTTCCAGTTCTCGAAGCGCTAGGGCATTTCGCGCGGGCGCATTAGCGCTTCGCGTTAGTACGCAGGAAAAAATACACACGTCGCTGGACGCGGCGCCGGGGTCCCGATCGGGCGGCGCGCGGAGGAAGGCGGCGGAAGCGAAAACCCGACCACAATTCGAGGCATGGTAGAAACGCAGATCCGAGAGCTGCTGGAGGCCGGTGTCCACTTCGGCCACCAGACCAGCCGTTGGAACCCGAAGATGCGCAAGTTCATCTTCGCGGAGCGCAACGGCATCCACATCATCGACCTCAAGAAGACCGCCTCCTATCTGGAGCGGGCGCAGAACGCCGCGCGCGAGGTGACCCTCCAGGGACGCCGCGTGATGTTCGTGTGCACGAAGCGGCAGCTGAGGGGGATCGTGGAGCAGGAGGCCGAGCGCTGCGGGGCGCACTTCGTCACCGAGCGCTGGCTGGGCGGCATGCTCACCAACTTCCAGACCATCAAGAAGCAGATCCGCCGGATGAAGGAGCTGCAGCGGGGGATGGAAGAGGGGTCCTACGAGTTCTACACGAAGAAGGAGCGCCTGCTGCTCGACCGGGAGCGGCTCAAGCTCGAGAAGTACCTGAGCGGCGTGGCGGAGATGGGGCGCCTGCCCGGCGCGATGTTCGTGATCGACTGCCGCCGCGAGGACATCGCGGTCCGCGAGGCGAACAAGCTGGGCATCCCGGTCATCGGCATCGCCGACACGAACGCCGACCCCGACCAGATCGATTTCCCGGTTCCCGGCAACGACGACGCGATCCGTTCGGTCGCCGTGATCACGCGCTCCATAGCGGACGCCGTGGAGCGCGCGCGCAAGGAGCTGCCTCCGGAGGAGAGGGACCGGCCGGCCGACGAACCGGCGACCAGCTACTCCACCGAGATGGGCATGACCACGCGCGACGAGGAGTCCCGCTCGCGCCGGCGGCCGCGCCGCAGGCGCCGCCCGCGCCCGGACGCGATCCGCACCATTCGGCGCGACGAAGGGGAAGAGGGAGAGGCCCAGGGCGATGCGCCGACCGCGGAGGCCGAGTCGCCGCCCGAAACGGCCGACGCGGCGCCGTCCGGTGATGCGGCCGCCGAACAGCCCGAAGCGGCCGAGAAGCCGGCCGCCGAGGAGAAGGCCGAAGCCACGGAGCCGGTCGGCCAGGCCGAGGACGGCCCCGCCGACGCCGAGGCGGTCGAGGAGCCCGAGGTGAAGGCGAGCGGCTCCAGCAAGAAGAAGAAGTCCGCCAAGGCATCCAAGAAATCCGAGGCCGAAGCGGAGGCGGACGACGCCGGTGCGGCCGATGCCGGGGAGCAGGACGCCGACTAGGGCGGTGCGCCGCGGGTTACCGAGCGCGTGTCAGGCGCCGCAGCTCTGCCCCGCAGTCCTGCGGCGCTTTGCACGATTGGGGGCAGAACGAAATGAGAGACATCGATGCCGAGTGAGGGAATAGTGATGGCCATCAGTGCTGTGCAGGTGAAGGAGCTGCGGGATCGAACCGGGGCGGGCATGCTGGAGTGTAAGAAGGCGCTCGAGGATGCCGATGGCGACATCGAGGCCGCGATCGACGCGCTGCGCGCGAAGGGTGCCGCCAAGGCCGCCAAGCGGGCCGGCAAGGAAGCCGGCGAAGGGGCGGTCGGGAGCTACGTCCACATGGGCGGCAAGATCGGCGTGCTCGTCGAGGTCAACTGCGAAACCGACTTCGTCGCCCGCACCGACGACTTCCAGGCGCTGGTGAAGGATGTCGCGATGCATATCGCAGCCTCCAAGCCGTTGGCGGTCACCGCCGACGAGATCGACCCCGCCGTGGTCGAGCGGGAGCGGTCCGTCTACCGCGAGCAGGTCAAGGAGGAGGGCAAGCCCGAGCAGATCTGGGACAAGATCGTGGACGGGAAGATCGCCAAGTTCTTCAAGGAGGAGGCGCTCCTCGACCAGCCGTTCGTGAAGAACCCGGACCAGACGGTGGGCGAGCTCATCACCGAGGTGTCCGCCAAGACGGGCGAGAAGATCCGCGTGCGCCGCTTCGCTCGTTTCGAGCTGGGCGCGTAGTGCTCCAGGCCCGGCGACCGGCGCGATGAGCTCCTCCGGCCTCCGCTACCGGCGCGTCCTGCTGAAGCTCAGCGGCGAGGCGCTCGCGGGCGATCAGGGCTTCGGCATCTCGCCGCCGGTCATCGAGGATCTGACCGCGGAGATCCGCGCGGTGAAGGCCCTCGGCGTCGACCTCGGGCTGGTCATCGGCGGCGGCAACATCATGCGCGGCGCACGCGCCAGCGCCGAGGGCATGGACCGCGTCAACGCCGACTACATGGGCATGCTCGCCACGATCATCAACGCGCTGGCGCTGCAGGACCACCTGGAGCGCAACGGCGTGGAGACGCGCGTGATGACGGCGATCCGCATGGAGCAGCTCGCCGAGCCCTACATCCGCCGGCGCGCGCTGCGGCACCTCGACAAGGGCCGCGTCGTCATCTTCGCGGGCGGCACCGGCAACCCGTACTTCTCGACCGACACCGCCGCGGTCCTGCGAGCGATCGAGATGGAGGCGGACGTCATCATCAAGGGGACGAAGGTCGATGGCGTATATTCTGCTGATCCGGCGCGAGACCCGGACGCGGAATTCCTGCCCCGCCTCTCGTTCCACGACGTGATGACCCGGGAGCTGGCGGTGATGGACGCGGCAGCGGTCTCGTTGTGCAAGGAGAACAACCTGCCCATCCGGGTCCTCGACATCCGCCGGTCGGGAGCGGTGTCGGCCGCGATCCGCGGCGAGGACCTGGGCACGCTGGTCACCTGAAGGAGAGCCACCGATGAGCGCCAAGAGCGAAGCGCGAACGCACATGCAGGCGGCGGTCGACGCCATGCGCCGCGAGTTCAACTCCGTGCGCACCGGCAAGGCCACCCCCGCGCTCCTGGATACGGTTCGGGTAGAGGCCTACGGCTCCAAGGTCCCGATCAACCAGGTCGCGTCGATCAACGTTCCGGAGCCCCGGCTCATCGTCGTCCAGCCCTGGGACAAGAACCTCATGGAGGCGATCGAGAAAGCCATCATGGCGGCGCAGCTGGGCCTGAACCCCGCCAACGACGGCAACATCATCCGCGTGCCGATCCCGCAGCTCAACGAGGAGCGCCGCAGGGACATGGTGCGCATGCTCCACAAGCTCGCGGAGGAGGGCAGGGTCTCGATCCGGCACGCCCGCCACGAGGCCAACAAGGAGATCAAGCAGCGCGAGGGCGACCACGAGATCGGCGAGGACCAGGCGCGCCGCGAGCTGGATGAGATCCAGAGCATCACCGACGAGTACATCGCAAAGATCGACGAACTCCTCCGTGGCAAGGAGGAGGAGGTGATGGAAGTCTAGTGCGCCGTCGTGGCAGGATCTCGGCCTTCCGGCGCCTCGGTCGTACGCGAACTTCCGCGACGGCATACTAGTGGCCGGTCGCAGTGAGCTGGCCCAGCGGCTGATCGTGGCCGGCATCGGCATCCCGCTCGCCCTGCTGATCCTCTACGTGGGGGGCTGGCTGTTGGCGGGCGTGCTCGCCCTGGCGGCGGCGGGGGTGGGGAGGGAGTTCCTGCAGCTCGCCCGGCGGACCGGAGCGCGCCCGTTCATCCTGGCCGGGTCGGTGCTCGCCGGAGCGTTCGTGCTCCTCGCGGGGACCTCGCCGGCGGATCCGGCCAGCGTCGCGTGGCGCTACTGGATCCTGGCGGTCGGCGCGACCCTGGTTCTGTTTCTCGCCGTCGTGTGGCTGCGCGGTCCGGAGGGCGGGCCTTCGGCGGCGGCCGCGTCCACGCTCGCCGGGGCTCTCTTTGCCGGCGCGACCCTCGCCTTTCTCGTCCACTTGCGCCATTTCCCGCTGCCCGAGGGCGTCGACCCGGCGGCCGCCGGAACGGCCCTCGCCGCCTACCCCATGACGGTGGCGTGGATGAACGACACGTTCGCCTTCTTCGGCGGGCGCCGCTGGGGTCGGAGGAAGCTGATCCCCTCGGTGAGCCCGGGTAAGACCGTGGCGGGCGCCGTCTCCGGCGTCGTGGGCGGGGCCTTGATCTCGGCGCTCTTCGCGTGGTTCCTCCTCGACGGCTGGCTGGGCCTGCGGCTGGGGGTCGCGAGCGCCGCCCTGTTCGGCGTGGTGATCGCGGCGTTCGCGCAGGCGGGCGACCTCGCCGAATCGGTCCTGAAGCGCTCGGCCGGCGTCAAGGACTCCGGTACTCTGCTGCCCGGACACGGCGGCGCGTTCGATCGGCTCGACTCGATCCTCGTGACCGCGCCGGTGGCCTACCTCCTGCTCGTGTTTCTGCTGCCGACGACCTGATTCATGCTCCTCACCATCGTCGCAACCGCCGTAGTCCTGGGTGTGCTGGTGTTCGTCCACGAGCTCGGGCACTTCGTGACCGCCAAGCTGGCCGACATCCGCGTGCCGCGGTTTTCGATCGGGCTGGGACCGCGGGCGTGGGGCTTCACGGTAGGCGAGACCGAGTACGTGCTCTCGTGGGTGCCGCTGGGCGGCTACGTGCGGATGGCCGGGATGGAGGAGCTCGAGTCGGTCGAGGGAGGCGCCGACGCAGACGCACGCGCCCCCGGAGAGGAGCCGAGCCCGCGCGACTTCGACGCGAAGCCCGTGGGCACGCGCGCCATGGTGATCTCCGCCGGCGTGATCATGAACATGCTCTTCGCCTTCTTCGTCTATGCCGCGATGGCGGCGATCTGGGGCGTGGGCATCCGGGCCGACGCGAGGTTGGGCCGGATCGATCCCTCCGCGCTGCCGGCCGGCGCCGTCGCGCTCGCGGACGTGCCGCCGGGCAGCCGCCTGCTGACGGTGGGCGACCGGGACGTTTCGCGCTGGCGGGACGTGCGCGATGTGCTGGCGTTGTCGCGACCCGGCCCGGTCCGGCTGCGGCTGGAGGGCGGCGAGGCGATCACGCTCGAGCTGCCGGAGGACGACGAGGAGCGCGCCGAGCTCATCGAGGCACTCCCGCCGGCGGTCGACCCGGTGATCGGGCAGGTGTTCAGCGGCGAGCCCGCGGACAGAGCCGGGTTCGAGGTCGGCGACCGGGTGGTCGAGGTGGAGGGGGAGCAGACCCTGTTCTGGGACGACATGGTGGCCGCCATCACCGGTCGCCCCGGTCAGACGATCGCGGTCGTGGTAGACCGGAACGGCGAGCGTCGCACGCTTCGCGTCACCCCCGAGCCCACGATCCGCCTGATCGACGGCGACTCCACGGCCGTGGGAATGATCGGTGTGAGCCAGGCTCGCGAGCGCCTCGGGCCGCTGGAGGCGCTCGCGCACGGCGGCAGCGAAACCTGGCGCTGGACCGCCTTCACGCTGGAGGTGCTGAGGGGGCTCGTCACCGGTCGCGTGTCGGCCCGCAACGTCGGCGGCCCGATCCTGATCGGCCAACTCTCCGGGCGCGTGGCGCGCATGGGGGTGGAGCAGTTGCTGGCCTTCATGGCGCTGCTCTCCATCAATCTCGCGGTCTTCAATCTCCTGCCCATCCCGATCCTGGACGGCGGACAGCTCGTCTTCCTGGCGGTCGAGGCGATCCGCGGCCGGGCGCTCTCCATCGAGCAGCGTATCCGTTTCAGTCAGGTGGGGATGGTGGTCCTGATGGCGCTGATCGCGCTGGTGATGGCCAACGACATCCTCAGGCTGCTGGGGATCTAGCCTACAACAGCGGCAGCTGCGCCGGCTTCACCTTCTCTTTCAGCGCCCCCACGTCCAGCCAGTCGAGCGGTTCGTCCTGGACCGCCACCCGCAGAAGCCCGCGGTAGCGCACTTGCTTCAGTGCCTCGGCCACCGCCGCTTCCGCGTACCGCGGCTCGTTGCACGCGTCGCTCAGGTGGGCGAGCACGACGGCTGCGAGGCCCTCGTGCCAGAGGTCGGCGGCGAGCCGCGCGGCGGCCTGGTTGGACAGGTGGCCGTGGCTGGAGGCGATGCGCTGCTTGACCGACCAAGGGTAGGGTCCGGTGCGCAGGAGCACTTCGTCGTGGTTGGCTTCCAGCAGCAGGACGTCGCAGCCGGACAGCGCGTGGCGGACCGCGGCGGTGGGCCGGCCCAGATCGGTGGCGACGCCCAGGCGATGGCCGGTGCGGGTGTCCTGGATGCACACCGCGACCGGGTCCGCGGCGTCGTGGGCCGTCAGAAACGGGCGGATCTCGAGGTCGCCGATCCGGAACGGCTCGGTGGCCCGGTAGAAGCGCACGTCCTCGGTGCCGCGCAGGAGGCCCCGCGAGACGTTGTGGGTGACGCGCGTCAGGTAGAGCGGTAGGCGCCAGCGGCGCGCGAGGACGCCCATGCCGCGGGTGTGGTCGCCGTGCTCGTGGGTGATGAGGATGCCCGCGAGCTCGTCGGCGGTGTGGCCGACCCGTTCGAGGCGTGACTCCAGGTCGCGGCCGCTGAACCCGGCATCCACCAGCAGACGGGTCTCGCCGGCGACGACCAGCGTCGCGTTGCCGCGGCTGCCGCTGCCGAGGACCGCGATTCTCACGCCGCGACGGGCTCCGCCCCGCGGGGCATCCGCGCGCGTGTTCCGCCGAGCCTCACGCCGTGTGGAGGTCGCCCGTGGCGCGCTGCCACGCCGCCGACAGCAGCGCCTTGCCGTTCTCGGTCAGCTCGACGTCGCGGCGGCCCATGACGGTCTCGGCGGTCGCCAGGAAATCCTCCAGGCGCGTCACGGCCGCGCCGCCGCCCCATGAGAAGGGCGGCACGTCGCGCGGCGCACGCGGCTCCTCGAAGAGGCTCGCTCCCGCACCGACGGTCGCGCCGGTCGGCAGCAGCGTTCCGATCGCGGTCTTCACGTGGTCGCCGAGGAAGCTGCCGACCTTTCGCTCGCCGGTATCCCGCTCGCCCTCGGGCGTCCACACGCGCACCGAGGAGTAGTTGTTCTTGAGGTCGCTGGTCGTGGTCAGGGCGCCGAGGTTGACCCACATGCCGAGCACCGAGTGTCCCACGAAGCCGTGGTGGGCCTTGTTCACGTAGCCCTGGAGCAGGCTCGTCTCCACCTCGCCGCGCACGCGGCAGCGCGGGCCCGTCGCGACGGTGTCGAGCGACCCGCCCAGCACGTGCGTGTCGGCGCCGATCCAGCACGGCCCCGCCAGCCGCGCGCCGGCGCGAATCCGTACGCCTCGCTCGAGCACGATCCCGCCCGCGCGCAGATCCAGCACCGCCGTGGGCTCGATCTCGACGTCCTCGCCCAATCGAAGCGGCCCGTCCCCCAGGACGTGCACGCCGTTGCCCGGCACCTCCGGCCCCGCTCTCAAGTCCAGCACCGAGAGCGGCACCGCGCCGTCGTAGCGGCCCACGTTGGACGCGAAGGCGACGTCCGAGTGGAGCTGGTCGGGCAGATGGGTGACGAGCTCCCACACGTCGCGCAGGAGCCTGCCACGCACCTCGATGCCCTGTCGCTCCTTGCCGCCGCCCTGGGGATCCTCCAGCCAGTCGGGTTGCACCGCGGGGCCCCCGGGCGGGGCGTACCAGCCGCACGCCACGCCGCCGATCGTGAGCCACGCGGGCTCGTCGCCGAACTCGATGCGCGTGCCCAGCGCGGGTACGGCGCGCGACTGCCAGACCACGAGGCCGCCATCGCTCGGCTCGGGGAGCGAGCCGAGCACCGGGGGCGCCCAGGGCTCGTCGAAGGAAGCCAGGTGGGCGGAGGTGAGGTGCCCGACGCAGGTCCCCTCCAGGACCGCCTCCACGCGCTCCCGCGTCGTCCACGCTCCGCTGCGCAGCTCGCCGATGGGCCGGGTGAGCGCGAACGGCTCCCAGCGGCGCGCCACCGGGTCGTCCACCAGCACGATGCGGCGTTCAGCCATCGCCCGCCCCTCCGCCTTCCTCGTCCACGATGTCCTCCGGTAGTCGCGCCAGAAGCTCCTTCAGTTCCGGGGCCCGCTCGCGAGGCATGACCAGCGTCACGCCCGGCCGGTGGACCACGACCAGGTCCCTCACGCCCCAGGCCACCACCGTGCCGCCCTCCGCCCAGGCCACGCACCCGTCGCTTTCTTCCAGGACCGCCCCACCCAGCGCCACGTTGCCGCGGGCGTCGGCGCGCCCGGTCCGCGCGAGCGCCTCCCAGGATCCGATATCGTCCCACGCGAAGCGCGCGGGCGAGACCGCCACGCGGTCGCTCCTCTCGAGCACTCCGACGTCCACCGAGACGGGTGTGACGGCGTCGAAGAACCCGCCCACATCGCCCGCGTCGAGGAGCGCCAGGTGGGGGGCGATCTCCGGCGTGTGCGCGCGTACCTCCTCGAGGAATCGGCGCACCGGCCATACGAATATGCCCGTGTTCCAGAGGTAGGAACCGGCGGCGACGTAGTCGGCCGCCGTCGACGCGTCGGGCTTCTCCACGAACCGCTCCACCGCGAACGCGTCGTCCGCGCCATCGAGGGCCGGGCCGCGGAGGATGTACCCGTACCCCGTCTCGGGCCTGTCGGGGCGGACGCCGATCGTGAACAGGCGATCGTGCTCGCGAGCGAGCCTTGCGACCCTGGCGAGCTGCTCCCGGAAGGCTTCGGCCGGCTCGATCGCGTGGTCGGCGTGCAGCGACACCAGGACCGCGTCCGGATCGTGGCGGGCGATCTCGTGCGAGGCCCAGGCCAGCACGGGGCCCGTGCCTCGTGCAGCCGGCTCGGCCAGCAGGTTGCGCTCGTCCAGGTCCGGAATGGCCTCCAGGAGTCGGCTCCCCAGATCGCGGCCCGCGAGCAGATGAATGCGGTCGGGCGGCAGGAGCCCGGCGAGGCGGTCCCGCGTCTCCCGGACCAGCGGGAGTTCCCCGGCGAGGGGCAGCAGCTGCTTGGGGCGCGAGGCCGTGGACGCAGGCCAGAACCTGGAGCCGACGCCGCCCGCGAGGATCACCACCCGCAGGCCACCGTCAGCCGTTGAAGAGCTCGTCGATGCGGGCAAGGAGCTTGCGCGGGCTGAACGGCTTGGTGAGGAAGTCGGTCGCTCCGAGGCTGCCCGCCCGCTCGCGGTCGGTGCTCTGCCCCTTGGCGGTCAACATGATGACCGGCGTATCGCTGCGGTGCGGCAGCGCGCGCAGCTGCTCGAGGAGCTCGAGGCCGCTGATCCCCGGTAGCATGATGTCCAGGAGGACGAGGTCGAGGGGCTCCTCGGACCGGATTTTCTCCAACGCCGTGGTGCCATTCGATACCAGGTCGACCTCGTACGGCCCCGCCTCGAGCTGGAGTTGGATGATGCGGCCGATGTGCGGCTCATCGTCCACCACGAGAACGCGGTGGATCCTGTCCGAGCCTGTGGGCATGCGGCAACGGATGCGAGGGTTTTCCGGCGGGGCGGAAACACCGACCCGGAACGGCGGGTACGGTAGGTCTCGAACGGGGAGAAAGTCAAGCAGGGCGGGGCGTTTCGGGGTTGACACCCCGCTCCGCACCGTGGCATCTTCGCTCCTCCGATTTTCAGCCTTTCGCGGCGGCTCCGCTACCGGGGCGGCCGCGTGCATCAGGGCCCGTGATGATCCCGAAGAACCCATTTCGCCGGACGCTCGCCGTCGCCTTGCCGGGCGTCGTCGCGGTGCTCGCCGGCTGCGGCGACGATTTCGGCCCGGGGGACTGGGACGCCGACGTCGATACGATCGCGCTGTTCGCCATCGAGCGGCCGGAGCTCCAGGGCCTGCCGGGCGCCTACGACTTCATCAATCAGCGGCTGCGCGCGCTCGAGGATCTGGGCTCGTTCGGCGAGTGGGACATCGCGCTCGACGACGCGGAAGGAGGAGGGCTGCAACTGCTCACTCCCGGGGCGATCGACGGGCTGGAAGCGTCCTCCGGTATCGCGCGCGTGGACGACCGCTCCTTCGAGGGTCTGGAGCGGGCGCCGGCCGACACGGCGCGCTACGAGCGGAACGCGCCGGTGCCGTTGGTGGACGGCACGGTGTTCGTCGTCAGAACCCGGCTCGACCCCCGCTTCGCGAGCTGCGTGCGTTACGTGAAGATGGAGCTCGTGGAGAGCGATCCCGTCAACGGCACGGCGAGCCTGCGCTACACCCGCAATCCGTTCTGCGACGACCGCGCTCTCGTCCCTCCCGACGAGCGCTGAGGGGCACATGCTCGATCTGAAGCGCGTCCGCGAGGATCCCGCCGCCGTCACCACCGGCCTGCAGGTGAGGGGCGAGGGGGACTGGGGCCGGTTGGTAGAGCGACTGCTCGAGCTGGACCGGGAGCGGCGCGAGCTGATCGGGACCGTGGACGACATGCGCGCCCGCCGCAACGCGGAGTCTCCCGAGGTCGCGGCGCTCAAGCGGCAGGGGAGGAACGACGAGGCCGCCGCGCTCATCCACGCGATGCGCGAGCTGGGCGACGAGATCGACGCTGGCCAGGCGCGTCTCGACCAGGTCGAGCAGCTGGTCCACGGCCTGCTCCTCGAGATCCCGAACATCCCCGATGACGAGGTCCCGCCGGGAGGCGAGGACGCCAACCGGGTTCTCCGGGAGCATGGAGATCTCCCCCCCTCGCTCCCCGCCGAGCCGGCTCCCCACTGGGACCTCGGCGAGCGCCTCGCCATCCTCGACTTTCCCCGTGGGGCGAAGGTCGCGGGTAGCGGCTTTCCCGTGTACATCGGCGCCGGCGCGACGCTCGAACGAGCCCTCATCAACTGGCTGCTCGACCTCCACGTTCGCGAGCACGGCTACACGGAAGTGCAGCCGCCCCTGTTGATCAACCACCAGGCGGCTACGGGCACCGGCCATCTGCCGAAGTTCGCAGAGGAGATGTACGCCGTGCCGCAGGACGGCTTCTTCCTCGTGCCCACCGCCGAGGTGCCTCTCACCAACCTGCACGCCGACGAAATCCTGGACGCGACGGATCTGCCGATCCGGTACACGGCCTACACGCCCTGTTTCCGGCGCGAGGCGGGCGCCCACGGGCGCGACACGCGCGGGCTGCTGCGCCTTCATCAGTTCGACAAGGTCGAGCTGATGCGCTTCGAGCGGCCGGAGGACAGCGCCGCGGCGCTCGAAGAGATGACCGCCCACGCCGAGACGGCCCTCCGTCGGTTGGGGCTCAAGTACCGCGTGCTGCTACTCGCGGGGGGCGATCTGGGTTTCGCGAACGCGCGCACCTACGACCTGGAGGTGTGGGCGCCGGGCGTCGGCCAGTGGCTCGAGGTGTCCAGCTGCTCCGTCTACCGCGACTACCAGGCCCGCCGGGCGGGCGTGCGCTACCGGCCCGAGAAGGGGTCGTCGCCGGAGTTCGTGCACACGTTGAACGGGTCCGCCCTGGGGCTCGCCCGCACGCTCGTGGCCGTGCTGGAGACGTGGCAGGACGAAGACGGCGGGGTGGTCGTGCCCGAGCCGCTGCGGAGCTACACCGGCTTCGACCGGATCGGCTGAGCGCAGGTGCCGGGAGCGTCCGCGTCCAGGTCCACGGCCGCCGAGGTGTCCGCCGCGCCCGAGCGCGAGACGCCCCCCTACCTGGAGCGTCTCAACCCCGAGCAGCGCGAGGCGGTCGAGCACTTCGAGGGGCCCATCCTCGTGCTGGCCGGCGCCGGCTCCGGCAAGACCCGGGTGCTGACCACACGCATCCTGCACCTGGTCGAGGAGCACGGCGTCGACCCCGGGGCGATCCTGGCGGTGACGTTCACCAACAAGGCCGCCGGCGAGATGCGCGCCCGCGTGCGCCGTGGTCTGGGCCGCGAGCCCGCCGGCATGTGGCTCGGCACCTTCCACTCACTGGGCGCGCGCCTGCTGCGCCGCCACGCCGGCGCGTTGGGTTGGTCGCCCTCGTATTCGATCTACGACGCGGACCAGACGCTGCGGGAGATCAAGCGCACGATGGAGCAGCTGGAGATCTCCACCAAGCGCTGGCACCCCAAGGCCGTGCAGGGGACCATCTCAGGCGCCAAGAACCGGCTGATCGGGCCGCAGGAGTTTGCCGCGGACGCCATCGACCCGTTCACCCGCAAGGTCGCCGAGGTGTACCCCGCCTATCAGAAGCGGCTGCGCGCGCACAACGCGTTCGACTTCGACGACCTGCTGGTGAAGCCCGTCGAGCTGTTCCGCGAGCGCCCCGACATCCTGGAGCGCTACCGCGACCGGTTCGCCTTCCTCCTCGTCGACGAGTACCAGGACACGAACCACGCGCAGTATCGGTTTTTGCGCCTGCTCGCGGGAGTGGAGGGTGGCGCTGCGGCCCCGCCCGAGGCCCGCCCCGCCAACATCATGGTCGTGGGCGACGACGACCAGTCGATCTACGCGTGGCGGGGGGCCGACATCGCCAACATCCTGGACTTCGAGGGCGACTTCCCCGACGCCCGGGTCGTCCGACTGGAGCGCAACTACCGGTCGACCGCGAACATTCTCGACGCCGCCAACCTGGTCATCAGCCAGAACATCCGCCGCAAGGGCAAGACCCTCCGCACCGAGGAGGCGCCCGGCGAGCGGTTGACACGGGTCGAGGCGTTGGACGAGCGCGACGAGGCCGCCTGGATCGGCGAGCAGATCGAGGCGCGGCTGCGCGACGGCGCGCTTTCGCTGCGTGACTTCGTGGTCCTGTACAGGACGAACGCGCAGTCGAGGGCGCTCGAGGAAGAGCTGCTGCGGCGCGACCTCCCCTACCAGGTGATCGGGGGCACCCGCTTCTACGAGCGCCGCGAGATCCAGGATGTGCTGGCCTACCTCCGGCTGATCAGCAACCCGCGGGACACGGCCGCGTTCGATCGCATCGTCAACGTGCCGCGCCGGGGCATCGGCGACGTGAGCCGCGCGCGCGTGCTCCAGGCGGCGGCCGACCGCGGAGTGACCGCCCTCGAAGCGGCCGCGGCGGCGCACGACATCGAGTCGTTGCACGGTGGGGCGGCGCGGTCGCTGTCCCGCTTCGCCGCGACGATCGAGCGCTTCGCCGGCCTCGCGCGCCACGTCGGCGTGGGTGAGCTGGTCGAGACGCTGCTCGAGGAGATACGCCTGATCGAGGCTCTGCGCCGCGAGGGCCCCGAGGGCGACGATCGCGTCGACAACGTCCGCGAGCTGGTCGCGACCGCGCACGACTTCGACCTGCGCGGCGACGAGCCGGAGGAGGAGCCCGAGGACGCCGCGGCGGACCAGACGCCGCTCGACCGGTTCCTGCAGCGGATCTCCCTGGTGACCGACCTCGACCGCCACGACGACGCGGCCGATGCCGTCAGCCTCATGACGCTGCACAACGCCAAGGGGCTCGAGTTCCCGGTGGTGTTCGTGGCGGGGCTGGAGGACGGGCTCTTTCCGCTGTCCAGCTCCTTCGACGACCCCTCCTCGCTGGAGGAGGAGCGGCGCTTGTTCTACGTCGGGATCACGCGCGCGGAGAGGAAGCTGTTCCTCACCCACGCACGCTCCCGCCGGCGGGCCGGCGAGGTGATCCGCTGCATCCCGTCGAGCTTCCTGAACGCGCTGGACGACGGGCCGGTCGAGGTCGGCAAGACCGCCGGGTTGGAGCGGCACCTGCGTGCGATCGGCGGCTACGGGCGGAGCGGGGGCCACGGCGGGAGCGGCTGGCGCCGGCGACGACCCCGGTCGGGGAGCGACGACGCGCCGTTCGGACGCGTCGAGCCGGGCGACGGGCTGGTCATCGACTACAGCGTCGCGCAGGACGCGCCGCGCTTCCTGAAGGGCGAGCGGGTCCGCCACCCGCGCTTCGGCAGCGGCGTGATCCGCGAGCTGTCGGGGCTGGGCCAGGACCTCAAGGCGACCATCGACTTCGACGCGGTGGGGCGCAAGAAAGTGATCGTGCGCTACGCCAACCTGCAGAAGGAGCTGTGATGGCCGGACCGGACGAGCGCGCGGTGGATCGCGAGAAGGTGCTGGAGATCGCTCACCTCGCGCGTCTGCGGCTCGCCGAAGACGAGGTCGCGACCTTCACCGACCAGCTGAACGACATCCTCTCCCACGCGCAGGAGATCGCGGATGCCGAGGCGCGGGCCGACGTTTCGCCGGGCGCGCCCGCGTCTTACGGCGGCGCGGCCAGTCTCCGTATGCGCGATCCCGACGCTCCGGCCGACCCGTTGCTCGCCGGCCCCGAGTCCTTCGCGCCCGCCTTCCCGGACGGCCTGTTCGCGGTGCCGCGCCTGGCGGCCATGGACGGAGAACCGACGCCGTGATCGGGCCGGCGCCATTCGACCCCCGGGCGGTCGCGGACCTGGCCACGGCCGTCGGGACAGGGGACGCGAAGGCGGCCGACCTGGTGGCCACCGCGCTGGAGCGTATGGGCCCGGCGCAGAACGCTCTCAACCTGTTCCTGGCGACCGACGAGGAGGGCGCCCGGGCGGCGGCCGAGGCGGTGGATGCGCGGGAAGACGCGGGCGACCTGCCCCTGGCGGGCGTGCCGATCGCGCTCAAGGACAACATCGCCGTAGCGGGCATGCCCACGACGTGCGGGTCGCGCATCCTGGAGGGGTTCGTGCCGCCGTACGAGGCCACGGCGGTGCGGCGCTTGCGCGCCATGGGCGCGGTGATCGTCGGCAAGACCAACATGGACGAGTTCGCGATGGGCTCCTCCAACGAGAACTCGGCCTACGGTCCGGTCCGCAATCCACACGACCACGCGCGCGTGCCCGGGGGCTCCTCGGGCGGCTCGGCCGCGGCGGTCGCCGCCGGGGTGGTGCCGGCGGCGCTCGGGTCGGAGACCGGCGGATCCGTACGGCAGCCGGCGTCGTTCTGCGGCATCGTCGGCGTCAAGCCGACCTACGGCCGGGTCAGCCGCTACGGCCTCGTGGCGTTCGCGTCCAGCCTGGACCAGATCGGGGCCTTCGGCCGGACCGTCGCGGACGCGGCCGCGGTGTTGGGAGTGATCGCCGGCATCGACCCGCTCGACGCCACATCAGCCGACGTGGCGGTGAGCGACTACCTGGGCGCATCCGCAAGCGGCGCGGTCGAGGGACTGAAGGGGCTGGTCGTCGGCGTCCCGCGCGAGTGCTTCGGCGACGGCGTCGAGCCCGGCGTGCTGCGCCGCTGCGAGGAGGCGCTGGACGCGCTGCGGGACGCGGGCGCGGAGCTCCGCGACGTGTCGCTGCCCCACACCGCGCTGGCCGTGCCCACCTACTACCTCCTCGCCCCGGCCGAGGCGTCGAGCAACCTGGCGCGCTTCGACGGCGTCCGGTACGGCCCGCGCCACGCATCGGGCGACGGCCTCATCGACATGTACGAGGAGACCCGGGCGCGCGGCTTCGGCGCCGAGGTGAAGCGGCGGATCATGCTCGGCACGTACGTGCTCTCCGCCGGCTACTACGATCGCTACTACGGTCGTGCGCAACGCGCGCGCGAGCGCATCGCGGGCGACTTCCGCGCGGTCTTCGACGACGGCGTGGACGCGCTCTTCACGCCCACATCGCCGACGACCGCGTTCGCGCTCGGCGAGCGCATCGACGACCCCTACCGCATGTACCTCGCCGACGTGTTCACGGCGACCGCGAACCTGGCCGGCATCCCCGGCATCTCGGTGCCCGTGGGCACGGCCGAGGGACTGCCGGTGGGCGGCCAGATCCTGGCCCCCCATTTCGCCGAGGCGATGATGTTCAGGGTCGCCGCCGCGCTCGAGGCGAGGATCGACGGCGGCGCGGCGAACGGGGGCGGGAGATGAGCGACGCCGCGACCGCCCCGGGCGGAACCGACGCGATGCACGGCTTCGAGCCGGTGATCGGCCTGGAGGTCCACGCCCAGCTCGCGACCGCCGCCAAGATGTTCTGCGGCGACCGATACGACTTCGGCGCCGAGCCCAACACGCGCATCTGTCCGGTGTGCCTGGGCCTGCCGGGCGCGCTGCCCACGGTGAACGCCGAAGCGATCGCGCTCGCCGTCCGCGGGGCGCTCGGACTGGGGTGCACGGTGCACGAGACCAGCATCTTCGCGCGTAAGAACTACTTCTACCCGGACCTGCCCAAGGGCTACCAGATCACCCAGTTCGACCGGCCGCTCGCGACCGACGGGTCGCTCGTCCTGGAGGAGGGCGGGCACGCGGTGCGCATCCGTCGCATCCATGTGGAGGAGGACGCGGGGAAGTCGTTGCACGACAGGCTGGACGGTCGCACCGCGGTGGACCTCAACCGCGCGGGGGTGCCGCTGATCGAGATCGTCAGCGAGCCCGACGTGCGATCCCCCGACGAGGCCCGCGCCTACCTGACGAGGCTGAAGCAGGTCCTGCGATGGCTGGGCGTCAGCGACTGCGACATGGAGAAGGGAAGCCTGCGCGTGGACGCCAACATTTCCGTGCGTCGGGCCGGGAGCTCGGACCTCGGGACGCGGACCGAGGTCAAGAACCTGAACTCGTTCGCCCACGTGGTGCACGCGGTTCGCTTCGAGGCCGAGCGACAGGCCGCGCTCCTGGCCGACGGCGGCACCGTCGTGCACGAAACGCGTCTGTGGGACGCCGCGCGCGGCGAGGCGCGTCCGATGCGGAGCAAGGAGGAGTCGCACGACTACCGCTACTTCCCGGAGCCCGACCTGCCGCCGCTCGTGCTGGATCGCGCGGCGATCGAGACGGCGAGGGCCGATCTGCCCGAGCTGCCGGACGCCCGCGCGCGCCGCTTCCGCGACGTGCTCGGGCTACCCGCCTACGACGCGGACGTGCTCACGGCGACCCTCGAGCACGCGGACTTCTTCGAGGCGCTGGCGGACCTCTCGGGCGATCCGAAGGCGGCCAGCAACTGGACGATGGGCGGCGTGCTCGCGTGGTCCAACGAGACCGGCCGCCCGATCGACGCGTTCCCGGTGCCCGCCGAGCGTCTCGCGGAGCTGATCGCGCTGGTCGCCGACGGCACGGTGTCGTCCACGGGCGCGCGCGAGGTCTTCGCGCTCATGATCGAGCGCGGGGACGCGCCGCGCGCGATCGTCGAGGCCGAGGGCCTCGCGCAGGTCCGCGACGAGGACGCGCTCGCCGGGTGGGTCGCCGACGCGCTGGCGGCGCACCCCGACGAAGCCGCTCGCCTGCGCGGAGGCGAAGCCAAGCTCGTCGGCTTCTTCATGGGTAAGGTGATGCAGCGCTCGGGCGGCAAGGCGGACCCGAAGCAGGCCAGCGCGCTGCTGCGGGCGGAAGGGAACGGTTGACCGCCGTCAGGCCGCGCGGGTCGCGTCCCAGTAGCCGAGGCGTTCGGTCGGGAGCGGAAAGAAGTCGTCGGCGAGCTGACGCAGTCGGTCCGGATCGTCGCCAGCCGGCTCACGCAGGGCGATTCGGCGGATCTTCTTCGCCAGCTGCAGGTTGAAGTCGCCCACCGGATCGAGGCTTGCCGCCCGCGATTCGGCGGCCTCGAGCAGGTTGTCCACCACGAAGTCGAACGCGGGAGCGAGGTAGCTCTCGATCTCTTCTTCGGAGAGCGTCCAGCGGGAGCGCCGGAGCACCTGCTCGAAGACGGCCTTCCAGCGGTCGTTGTCCTGCGCCCGGATCATGCCGCGGAAGATGCGCCGGTTCGTCTGGAACGAGAAGATCGTCGCGCTGAGCACGCGATCGAACAGGTCGTCCGCGGCCGAGTGGTCGTACTCGAGGACCACTTCGCGGGCCCGCGCGCTGTACTCCTCGCCCAGCTGAGCATCGAGCCGGGTTTCCCAGTAGGTGTGGCCGAGGGCCTGCGTGGAGCTGGTCAGAAGCAGCTGACGCGGGACGAAGAAATTGTGCGCTATGGTGTCGGCCGCGAGGTGGCTGATGTAGCCGTGCCCGACCGCCCGCAGGGCGTCGCTGTCGGCCATGTCGAGGATCTCCCGGCCCACGTGCCAGAAGTGGCAGTGCCGGCCGACCGGGGCGTACTTCTTGGCGAGCGAGATGTCGGCCGCGATCGACCCGTACAGGAAGCTCCGCGGATGTGCGGCGAGGAGGGTCGCCAGGGGGGCTGGGAGCAGGTGCAGGGCGCCGAGCAGCCGCTCGCCAAGGAAGATGTGGGTCGCGGGGCCGAACGCGTACAGTGGTTCCGCCGTCGCCGCGACCAGCACGACGGCGATGGCCAGCGCCGGCCCTCCCACGGCCAGCAGCCGCACGGAACGCGCGGCTCGCCGGCCCGCGCGGCGCCGGAATCCCGACGAGCACAGCGGCGTCATCCCGGCCAGTCCAGCCTCGCGTACGCCTCCGGCGTCAGGAGCGGCGCATGCGGCGGAAGGCCTTCTCGGCATCCCGCATCTGCTCGCGCACAGCGGCCGTGAGTTCGTCCCGCGCCGATCGCACGATGTCGGAAACCTCTTCGCGAAGGTCGGACAGCGTTTCGCGGCCGTCCGCGACCAGTTCGCCGCTGCGATCGAACGCGGCCTCCGCGCCGGCGCGCGCACGTTTGGCGGTCTTCTTCGCCTTCTTGCGGAGCGGTTTCAGGTCGCGAAGCAGGCGCTCGCGCCGCGACGGCGGCTCGCGCCTCAGCAGCCAAGCGGCGACCACGCCGAGCGCGGCGCCCACGCCCAGCGCCGCGAGAAACTCCCTGGTGTCGCGTTCGGGCATTTCCATCTTCTCGATCCTCTCGATTCCCTCTCAAGAAAAGGCGACTCGGCCGCGCCGTCGTCGCTGGAAGGACCCGCGGTCAGCGCCCCAGATCCATCCACATCGTGCGGTTCTCCAGCTTCGGCACGAGGCGCGGCCAGCGTCTCGCCGACTGGGCCCGTCGCAGGCTGGCGAGCAGCTCGCGCTCTGCCGCCTCGGGCAGATCCAGCGGCCGGGCGGACACCCAGTCTGCCAGCGCGCGGTCCAGCCTCTGGACACCCCCGAGGCGTTCGGCCAGTTCCCGCACGGCCGCCGGTCCGGACCACCCTCCGGCGAGCTCGGCGACGCGGGAAGCCCAGAGGTCCCCCAGCGGCAGGACACGGTCCGGTGCCGCGTCCGGCGCGAGGAGCAGCGTCGTCCGATTCGCCGGCCCGGCCACCACACCGTCCTCGGCTGACGCCAGGGAGCGGGCCAGCGCCCGCGCACCTTCGTCGGGTGCAACGCGCTGCAAGGGCGATTCCACGCCGGGGCCGGTGCCTTCTCCACCGCGATGAGCGTTCCCTGAGGTGACCGGCGGCGTCACGGTGTGGACGGTCCCCGCGGGCAGGCCCGACGACAGCCAGCGAGCGCACAGCGAAGCTTCCGGCGAGCCGTCGTCGACGAGGAACAGCCGACGCGCCCCGGAATCCCGAAGGGCGCCCAGGACCACCCCGCACACGGTCCGCGCGAGGCGCCGCTCGCGGTCCTCCGGACTCACCCGTCCGCCAGCCGCCGCAGCCGTTCCGCCAGCCAACGCGCGTCCTCGTCCCGGCGGTGGGGCGCGGCGGCACGGGCGGCGTCGAGCGCCCTCCGGTCCAATGTCGCCTCGAGCACCACGCCGGAGCTCGCGTCGGCTTGCGCCACCACGGCACCGTCGGGCGCGACGATCAGGGAGCCCCCGGCGAACGTCACGGGCCCCTCCACGCCTCCGCGATTCGCGAGGGCGACGTAGGTGCCGTGGACCTGCGCGGTGACGCGCGCAAGCCGGATCCAGCCCTCCCAGGACCCGAACCGGCTCCCGTCGCCGCCGTCCCAGACGCCGCGACCCGGCGCGGCGGCCAGGATCGCGATGATGTCCGCGCCGGCCATCGCGAGGAGGTAGGCGAGGGCGGGGTGCCAGAGGTCCTCGCAGATCAAAAGCCCCACGGACCAAGCGTCGTCGACCGAATGGAGTTCGAGCGACTGCCCCGGCGTAAAGTGCCGCGCTTCTTCGAACATCCCGTAGGTGGGCAGGTAGCGCTTGCGGTGCACGTGACGCACGCGCCCGTCCCGCACCGCCGCGGCCGCGTTGAACGGATGGCCGGTCGCGCTCCGCTCGGGCAGTCCGACGACGATCGTGCCCTGTACCTCGCCCAGCGCCTCCGCGCCCGCGATGCCGCTCCCCACCGCGAGCCCTCGGGCGAGCGCGCCGGCCGAAGCGCCCAGCGAGTACCCCGTGAGCGAAAGCTCTGGGGTCACCACGAGGTCTGCGGACAGGCCCGATGCCGCCTCCGCGATGGCCGTCGCGTTGCCCTCGATGTCCTCGAGAACGGCGTCCGTCTGGAGGACGGCCAGGCGCAACGAATCGACGCCCGTCGGGGTCACCGCTCGTCGCCGGCCGGCGGGGACAGCGGGTCGCCCGGCCCCACGCCCGGACCCTTGGACGCTCCCCCGTTGGCGCCAGCGGAGCCACCGCCCTGGCGCCCCTCCGCTTCCGTCGTCGACGCGCCATCCTCCACCGACGGCTCCGGCTCCGGGGCGCGCGCAGGAGCGGGGAAGTCGGCCGCCACGACGGTCTCTCCGCGTCCCACGACGGCGGCCTCCTTGCGTGGGGTGAGCTCACCGGCGCGGCGCAGCACACCGCGGGCCGTGATGGCGCCCAGGAGCTCGCTCCCCAGAACTCCCAGCACGACGATGCTGAAGACCGTCCCCCCGAAGCTTCCCGGGCCCAGCCGTACGGAGGGATAGCTGAGCATGATGCTGATCGCCATGGCGATGCTGATCCCCCCCTGGGGTACCAGCCCCAGGCCGATGCCTCGCGGGGTGGCGATGCCTACGGGCACCACGGCGCGGGCGATCCAGCCCGCCGCGGTCTTGGCCACCACCCGCAGGGCGATATAGGCGACCGCGAGCGACACGGTGAGCCAGGTCGGGAAGTCGAGCAGCGCTCCCGCGAGCATCAGCAGGATCACGTAGATCGTCTTTTCCCACTCCTGGAGCGCCTGGTAGACCCGGCTGCGGATCGGCGAGACGTTGGCGATCACGACGCCCGCCACGGCGCAGACGAACAGCGGTGAAAGCGACGCGTAAAGGGCGGCCCCGGCGCCGAAGACGACCAGCCCGAGCAGGAAAAGAAGCAGCTCCTCCCGCTGCGGCCGCGGGCGACTCAGTAGCAGAAACAGCATGCCCAGCACGAGGCCCAGCGCGGTGGCGCCTCCGAGCACGATGAGGACATCGGTCAGCGAACCGCCGGGAGCCGCCGCCCCGGGCGGGTGGACGGCGTAGTTGATCTGGAGTGCCGCGATTCCCACTACGGCGTCGAGGCTGGCGATGAAGAAGAGCAGCTGGGTCAGCCTGCCGCGCACCTGGAACGTGTCGCTCAGGAGCGCGATCGCCGCCGGCGTCGAAACGCACGCGGTCGCGGCCGCCGCTACGATGGCCGTCCCCACGAGGTCCCCGCCGGCCATGAAGCCGCGTTCGCGGAGTAGGGAGAGGAGCCCGACGCCCAGGCCCAGGAACACGAGGAATGCAACGACCGCCTGCACCAGCGCGATCGCCAGGTAGCTGCCGGGGAACTCGCGTAGCTGCCTCCGGTCGAGCTGCAGGCCGAAGAGCAACCCGATCCAGCCGAGTCCCAGCGCGAGGAACGGGTCCAGTCGGCCGATCAGGTCGCGCGCAAGCAGGTCCACGCCGTGGGAGCCCAGGACGAAGCCCACCAACAGCATGTGCATGCCGGTGATCCGGAGGAGCCGGGGGCCGAGCCTGCCCGTCCAGGTGGACAGGGAAAGTTTGGCTCCGGCGATGCCGAGGAGCAGCAGGACCAGGATGCCGACGAGTGGATTCACGCCATCAACCTAGCTGCTGGAGCTAGCGGCGGTGGGTCAGGGACGGTCCTCGCCGAGCTCCGGCGCGAGGCCCTTCACGCGCAGGACCGGGAGCGTGAACACGATCCCCGTCGCGGGATCGTCCAGGTCCCCGCAGATCTCCGTCAGCAGCGCGATCGCGCCGTCCACCTTGGACTCGTCGTCGATCACGCTGAAGATCGTCTGGTTCTTCGGCCGCGAGCGCGCGATCAGCGTCTGGAGACCGGCGAAGATCGGGATGTCGTGGGCCAGCACGCGACCCATGCCTTCCGAGTTCACTATCGTCGCACCCGTGATCCCCAGCTCGAGGAAGCCGGACACGATCTCGTCCAGCTTCTCCTCCTGGTTGATGACGGCCACCAACAGCTGCATCGACGACCTCGACTCGGGGAGTGCGGATGCAAAGAAAGCCGAGCTCCGCCGAGGTCGGCCGCTGCTATGTTGAACGGCCGCGGCGAAGCGTGTCAAGCCGCGCACGACGCCGGGCCTCGATCCTGCATCACGGGCCGGGCAACCGTCGTACCCTGACCAGCGAGCCAGATGCCCAAGTTCGTCGTCGAAGGCGGTCATCCCATCGGGGGACGCGTCCGCCCGGCCGGCAACAAGAACGCGGCGTTGCCCATGATCGCCGCGGCCGTCCTGACCGACGAGGAGGTGACGCTCGAGAACGTGCCCGACATCAAGGACGTGCGCACGCTGCTCGAGCTGCTTCGATCGATGCGCGCGGAGGCGGATTTCGTGGAGCCCGGCGTCGTCCGCATCCGAGCCGGGGGGCTCGATCCCTCGACGATGGAACCGGCGCTGGCTTCCCGAATCCGCGGCTCGATCCTGCTGGCCGGCCCGATGCTCGCCCGCCACGGGGCGATCCGGCTGCCGCCGCCCGGCGGCGACGTGATCGGCAGGCGTCGGGTCGACACGCACTTCCTGGCGCTGCGCCGGCTGGGCGCCGAGGTCGCGTCGGAAGGCGCCTACCAGATGGAGACCGACGGGCTCGAGGGCACCGACATCTTCCTGGACGAGCCGAGCGTGACCGCGACCGAGAACGCGGTGATGGCGGCGTCGCTCGCGCGGGGCACGACCCGGCTGCGAAACGCCGCGGCCGAGCCACACGTACAGGATCTATGCGCGATGCTCCAGGGGATGGGGGCGCGCGTCGACGGCGTCGGCACCGGCACGCTCGTGATCGAGGGCGCCGACCGCTTGGGGGGCGGGCGCTTCCGGATCGGCAGCGACCACATCGAGGTCGGCTCCTTCATCGGACTCGCCGCCATGACGGGCGGCGAGCTGACCATCGAGGACGCCGCCACCGAGCACCTGGACTCGACGCTCGTGGGCTTCGACCGGCTCGGGGTCCGCTGCGAGGTCCGAGGCGGGGACCTTTTCGTCCCCGCGGATCAGTCGCTCGAGGTGCGGACGGATCTGGGCGGTCACATTCCCAAGATCGACGACGGGCCGTGGCCGGCGTTCCCGGCCGACCTGACCTCGATCGCGCTGGTCGTCGCCACGCAGTGCCGCGGCACGGTCCTGATCCACGAGAAGATGTTCGAGTCTCGCATGTTCTTCGTGGACAAGATCATCAGCATGGGCGCCAACATCGTCCTGTGCGACCCTCACAGGGCGGTGGTCGTCGGGCCGTCCAAGCTGCGAGGCGGATCGGTCGACAGCCCGGACATTCGCGCCGGGATGGCCCTGCTGCTGGCGGCGCTCGCGGCGCAGGGACGCAGCGAGATCCGGGAGATCGGACAGATCGAGCGGGGGTACGAGCGCATCGACGAGCGCCTGCGCGCGCTCGGAGCGCAGATTCGGCGCGCGGACTCGCGCGAGAACGGATCCTGAGGACGACACGGAAGCACCAGCCGAGGAGGCGATATGACGGAGCAGGACGAAGGTACCCGCAGGCCCAATCCCGGCGACGCGGTCCGGGACGGCATCCGCTCGGGGATCGGCATGCTCATCGCGATGAAGGAGGCCCTGGAGGAAACGATTGCGGACCTCCGCGACCGCGGCGAGCTCACCCCCGAACGGGCCAAGGAGACCATCAAGACAACCATGAGCCGGGCCCAGGAGAAGGCCGAGGCGTTCGTCGCGGACACGCGCGAGCGGCTGGACTTCGTCCCCCGCAAGGAGTTCGACGACCTGCGCGCCGAAGTCGAGCGGCTGCGCGCGAAGCTGGCCGATCGGCTGGGGCAGGGCGACGGGCCCGCAGCGGACGTGCCGGTGGACGGTGACTGAGAGCGGTTCCACCGCGGTAGGGATGTCCCCGGATGGGGACCACGTCGGCGGGGCGCGCGAGGTGACGGAGGTATCCGTCCCCGGCGCCCCGCCGCGCGTCGTGCATCCGGAGTGGGCCCGGCGGATGCCCTGGCTGGCGCAGGGCGTGACCACGCGGGCGAACGACGGCGCGGCGTTCGACATGGGCTTCTTCGGCGCCACGCCGGTGGGCGAGACCATCGCGCGCTGGACGACCCTCCGCGCCGCTGCGGACTGCCCGCGCGCGGTGCACTCCCGGCAGGTGCACGGTGCGCGCGTCGCCCCCCACGATCGATGCGCGCCCGGCTTGTTCGTCGGGGAGGGCGCCGACGGGCACGTGACGTCCACCCCCGGCCTCCTTCTCACGATCTCGATCGCGGACTGCGTACCGGCGTTGCTCGTGGACGCCGAGAGGCGCGCCGTCGGGCTAGTCCACGCCGGGTGGCGGGGCGCGGCCGCGGGTGCTCTCGAGGCGGGCATCGATGCGCTGGTGGACGCCGGTAGCCGGCCGGGCGACCTCCTGCTGCATCTCGGTCCGGCGATCTGCGGCGCGTGCTACGAGGTCGGCCCGGAAGTGTTCGAGGCGCTGGCGCAGGAGGTGCCGGCGGCGCCTTCCCCGATCGACCTGCGGGACGTCCTGCGCCGGCGGGCGATCGCCGCGGGCGTGCTGGGCGGGCACGTCACGACGTCTACGCTTTGCACGCGGTGCGGGCGCGGCGGCGGCCGACGCTTCCATTCACACCGCGCCGGGGATGCCGAGCGCCAGATCGCCTTCCTCGGAATCCGCGCGTGACGCCGCCCGCGCCGCCCGCGGGGCTGTGCGCGTCGTGTGTCCACGCGAGGGTCCTGAGAAGTCGCAGGGGCTCCCGCTTCTACCTGTGCGGGCTGGCGGCCACCCGGCCGTCCTTCCCACGTTATCCTCGTCTGCCCGTCCTCTCGTGTGCCGGCTACGCGAGCGCGTCGGACGGGCCCTTCGAAGCTCCAAGGGAAGGTTTGCCCCATGAGTGACCCGCTCTACACCGCGCACGCCGAGATCCGCAAGGTCCAGGGCCTGCACCGGCGCGCCCGCCTGGCGACCGGCCACGAGGTCGACTTCGGCGTGCACGGGCCAATCAAGGAGTTCTACCGGCTGGGGGGGCCGGACCTGCCGCTCCCCGTCGACTACCTGGTAGCGGGCACGGGCGCCTGACTGCTCGGTACGCTCAACGGCGCGCTGGAGGCGCGCGAGATCACGCTGGAGCCCGACGCCATCGAGGCGTCGGTGGAGGGTCACAACGAAGTGCGTGAGCGGATCCCCGTCCTCACGCGCGTGCACGTGTCCTATCGCTTGCGGATTCCCCCGGGCTCGCGGGAGGTCGTGGAGCGGGCTCTGTCACGGCACGTGGACAAGTGCCCGACCGCGCAGACCCTCGAGGGCGCCGTGGAGGTGACCTGGGAGGCCGCGATCGAAGAGGGCTGATCGGGCGCCGTCCGTCCCATCGGCGGGTCGGAGCGCTCGGAGCGAGCGCTGGGCGCGCGTGCGCCGCCCCGGCTTGCAGGAAAAACCCGTTTCCTCTAGATTCGTCAGGCGGTTGAGGCGCGAGCGCGGCGTGTGGACCACCGCGGTCAGTGGGGGCAGAACCCCCACTTTTTTATTGCAGTAGGTCCCGGATCGCCGGGGTCCGATCGTGGGTCGCCGAGGGAGGCGCCCTGCCTGCCCCGGGGCGCCCTCCGCACCGGGCTCTGGCAGGGTCGGTATGATGGACGCACTCGAGCAGGCAATCGAGGACAGCTTGGAGGCGCAGGGGCTGGAGCTGGTGGAGCTCGAGCGAGCTGGCTCGCGGCAACGCCCGATCCTGCGGCTGCGCGTGGACCGGCCGGAAAGCCGGCCCGGAAGCGGCGTGACAGTGGACGATTGCGCCCGCGCCAGCCGGGCTGTCGAGGCGATGCTGGAGGGCCGGGGCGACGTTCCCGAGCGGTACACGCTCGAGGTGTCCTCGCCGGGGGTCGAGCGGCCGCTCGTGCGCGAGCGCGACTACCGCCGTTTCCGCGGGGAGGAGGTCGCGCTCAAGGGCGCGGCTGCCCTGGCGGGGCGTGCCAAGCGTTTGCAGGGCACACTGTTGGGTCTGAGCGAGGACGGCGGCGCCGTGCGATTGCGCCTGCCGGATGGCGAGGAATTGGCGGTGCCGCGGGATGAGATTACCCGCGCGCACCTCGTGTTTCGCTGGGGCGAGTCGGGGTAGGAACCGGCCACTCCAGCCATAGCGAGCTGACGAGCGACGATGGACGCAACACAAATTCTCGGGGCCTTTCGCGAGCTCGGTGAAGTCAAGGAGCTGACGAAGGAAGACCTGCACGAGCTGCTCAAGGACGGCATCATGGCCGCCCTGGCGCGCCGCTACGGCCTGAACGTCGAGGCGGAGATCAAGATCGACGAGGAGCAGGGCTCGATCGACATCACCGTGCTGAAGGAGGTCGTCGAGACGGTCGAGGACCCCTCTCGGGAGATCTCTCTCGAGGAGGCTCGCTGGGACGACCCCGACTTCCAGGTCGGCGACGTGCTGGAGATCCCTGTCGAGTTCTCGCAGTTCGGCCGCAACGCCGTCATGGCCGCCAAGCAGCGCATCATCCAGAAGGTGCGCGAGGGTGAGCGCGACAAGATCCGCGCGGAGTACGAGCATCGCGTCGGCGAGCTGCTGTCGGCGGAGATCCAGCAGGTCGAGCGCGGCAAGCTGGTCGTGATGGTGAACCGGTCCAGGGACGCGGACGCGATCATCCCGTGGAAGGAGCAGAACCCGCGGGAGCGCTTCCGCCAGGGCGAACCGATCAGGGCGGTGCTGAAGAAGGTCGAGGAGACCTCCAAGGGTCCACGGCTGATCTTCTCGCGGGCCGACCCGCTGTTCGTCGCGGCGCTGTTCAAGCTCGAGGTGCCCGAGATCGCGCAGAACCTGGTCGAGATCAAGGGCATCGCGCGCGAGGTGGGCGGGCGCACGAAGGTAGCCGTAGCGTCGCGCGACGACTCGATCGACCCGGTCGGCGCCTGCGTCGGGCTGAAGGGCTCGCGTGTGCAGGCCGTGGTCGGCGAGCTCGGCGGCGAGCGTATCGACATCGTGCCCTGGCACCCGGACCCCGAGGTCTACGCGCGCAGGGCGCTCGCGCCGGCGCAGGTGGCCAAGGTGCTGAGCGACCCGGACCGCGGCGTCATCACCGCGATCGTGGATGAGGACCAGCTCTCGCTGGCGATCGGTCGGAACGGCCAGAACGTGAGGCTGGCGAGCCAGCTCATCGGCTGGCAGATCGACCTCTACGGGAGCCGGGAGTGGCTGGAGAAGGGCGCCGACGACGCGCTGTTCGGGGGTGCCAGCGGCGAGTACGAGGTCGCCGACTTCCCGCTCAACGAACTGGCCATCGCACCGGAGACGTTGGCCGCCCTGGAAGGCGCCGGATATACTACCTTCTTGGACATCATCGACCTGGATCGTCGGGATCTGCTGGCGATCGAGGGCATGGATGAGGGAGGCGTAGACGCGGTGCTGGCGCTGATCGACGAGCTCACCGTCGAAGAGGCGCCGACCCCGACGGCTGCGCCGACCCAAGCCGCGCCTACCGACGACGAGCTGGAAGAGGTCGCGGAGCTGCTCGGGCTGGACGCCCCGAGCCCCGAGGCCGCCGAGGGCGGCACCGAAGAGGACGGCGGTGCCGTCGATGGATCGGCGGCCGACGATGTGGGAAACGAAGGCGAGATCGAGGCAGCTGCGGCCGACGAGGGCGCGATCGAGGCCGCCGAGGCCAGCGACTCGTCGGAGGAGGTTGAGGTCGAGGCCGGCGCGGTCGCCGGCGAGGTCGAGGAGCGCGGCGACGGCGACGAAGCCTGACGCGGCGCTGCGGATGCTGGGTCTCGCGGAGCGGGCCGGGGCGGTGATCCCTGGGACCGCCCGCGTGAGGGAGGCGGTGCGTGACGGTCGCGTCCGCCTGGTGTTGCTCGCCTCGGACGCATCCCGGAACAGTCGGGAGAAGCTGCGGCCGCTGCTGAACGCAGTGGGCCAGCGCTTCATCGTCATCGCCGACCGGGCCACGCTCGGCACGGCGGTGGGAAGGGCTCCGCTGAGCGCGGTGGGCGTCACGGACGCCGGCCTGGCGGACAGAATCGATGCACTCACGCGCACGGGTGCGCGCGGAGGCAAGGACGTACCTCGAAGCGACGAGCGGTAGAACGAAGCGTATGCGGGTCTACGAAGTAGCGAGAGAGTTCAAGGTCGAAGCGGAGCTGCTGCTGCAGCTCTTCCGCGAGATGGGCGTGCACGCCCGCAGCGAGGCGTCGACGGTCGACGACGTCGCGGTGGCCAAGTTGCGCGCCCGTCTGGAACGGGAGCGTCGCTCGGGCACCGAGGACAGGTCGGAGGCGATCGAGCACGTGCTCGACGACGTGCAGACCGCCACGCGTCGGCGCCGCCGGCGCCGCAAGGAGGATCTGCCGCCGAAGCCGGATCCCGAGGCGGAGGTCGAGGCCGAGGACGCCGAGGAGGTCGCCGAGGCCGAGGCCGAGGACGAGGTCGCCGAGCTCTTCCCGCAGGCCGATGAGTCGGCCGAAGCGCCCGCCGAGGCCGAGGAGCCGGAGACGGACGCCGAGGAGATCGCCGCGGAGGCCGAGGAGGAGATCGAGGCGGAGGTTGCCGACGAGCCGATCGACGCGGACGTCGCGACCGAAGAGGAGGCCGCGGCCGACCTCGAGTTCGAGGAGCCGATCGAGGACGAGGTCGAGGAGATCGCGGCCGAGGCCGAGGAGGCCATGGATGAGGCGGAGGAGCCGGAGGAGGGTGGCGAGGCCGAGGAGGCCAAGCCGCGCCGCCGCGTCGTCCGACTCAAGCGTGCCGCCGAGGCCATGCCGGAGACACCGGCCGTATCGGCGCGGCCCGCGCCGGCGGCCAGCGCGGGGCCGGGCGGGACCGTGCGCATCCAGGCCGAGGGCTATACCGCCGACGGGCGGCGCAAGCGCGGCAAGAAGAAGAAGCGCGACCGGGTCGACCAGGGCGCAGTGCAGTCCAACGTCCAGCGCGTCATGGCGGAGCTCAAGGGCGGCAAGGGCAAGCGCCGCCGCAAGGGCCAGCGCGAGACCGCCGAGGAACGCGCCGAGCGTGAGCTGCAGGAAGAGATCGCCGCCGAGCAGGAAGCCAAGACGGTCAAGGTCAACGAGTTCCTGACCGTCGCCGAGCTGTCGGAGCTGATCGACGAGTCGCCCACGACCATCGTCGGCAGCGCGTTCCGGAATCTGGGTCTGATGGTGACCATCAATCAACGCCTGGACTTCGACCAGATCGAGCTGCTGCTCGAGGAGTTCGGCTTCACAGCCGAGCGCGAAGAGGAGTACGGCGCCGATCTCGGAGAGATCGAAGAGGAGCCGGACGCTCCCGAGGACCTCCAGCCGCGGCCGCCGGTGGTGACCGTGATGGGCCACGTGGACCACGGGAAGACCCGGCTGCTCGACTACATCCGCAAGGCGAACGTGGTCGCCGGCGAGGCCGGCAGCATCACGCAGCACATCGGCGCCTACGCCGTCCAGGTGGAAGGCGACCGCACCATCGCCTTCCTGGATACGCCCGGCCACGCAGCGTTCACCGCGATGCGCGCGCGCGGCGCCGAGGTCACCGACGTCGTCATCCTGGTGGTGGCCGCGGACGACTCGGTCATGCCGCAGACGATCGAGGCTATCAGCCACGCAAAGAACGCGGGCGTGCCGCTGATCGTCGCCATCAACAAGGTCGACCTGCCCACCGCCGACGTGAACCGCGTGCGCCAGCAGCTGCTCGAGCACGACGTCGTCGTGGAGTCCTACGGCGGCGAGGTGCTGGACGCGGAGGTGAGCGCGCTCAAAGGCGACGGCGTCGACGCGTTGCTGGAGAAGGTGCTGCTGCAGGCCGAGCTGCTGGAGCTCAAGGCCAACCCGGACCGCGACGCGCGCGGCGTCGTGATCGAGTCCCAGCTGGACGTCGGCAAGGGCGCCATCGCGACCGTTCTGGTGACCAACGGCACGCTGCGCGTCGGCGACTCGTTCGTGTGCGGCAACCTCGACGGGCGCGTCCGCGCGCTGCTGGACGAGCGCGGGAATCCAGTCGATGAGGCCGGCCCCTCGACGCCCGTGCAGGTGCTCGGGCTGCCCGGTGTGCCGGAGTCGGGCGACGCGTTCGTGGTCATGGACGCCGCCGAGGCCGCCGAGATCGCGCAGAAGCGCAGCCGCCTGGACCGGGAGAAGAAGCTGCGCGTGAAGAGCGGCGTGAAGCTCACCGACATCGGGCGCATGCTCGCCGAGGGCAAGACGGCGCAGCTCAACGTCGTCATCAAGGGCGACGTGCACGGCTCCGTCCAGGCCCTCTCGGACGCGCTCGAGCAGCTCTCCACGACCGAGGTGCAGGTGGATGTGATCCACCGCGGCGTCGGCGGCATCACCGAGTCCGACGTGCTGCTGGCGTCAACTTCCGGGGCGATCGTGATCGGCTTCCACGTGCGGCCGGACTCAGGCGCGCGCGGGGTCGCAGAGCGCGAGGACGTGGACATCCGTCTCTACGACATCATCTACGAGGCCGTGAACGATGTGCGATCGGCCCTCGAGGGGATGCTCACGCCGGACGAGAAGGAGGTCGTCCTGGGCTCCGCCGAGGTCCGCGCGCTCTTCAAGGTGCCGCGCATCGGTACCGTCGCCGGGTGTTACGTCACCGACGGTGTCATCGAGCGCAGCGCGCGCGTCCGTCTGATCCGGGACTCGGTGCAGGTCTACGAAGGCGTCCTCGGCTCGCTCAAGCGCTTCAAGGACGACGCTCGCGACGTGCGCGAGGGCTTCGAGTGCGGCATGAGCATCGAGGGCTACAACGACATCAAGGTCGGCGACACGATCGAGGCCTACCGGGTCGAGCAGATCGAGCGCACGCTGGAGGATTCCGCGGCCGCGGAGCCGGCGCGCGCGTAGCGAGCCGTGCCGAGCGCGCCACGAACCACGCGCGGCGCCCGCGCCCGCGCCCGGGTCCCGGCGTCCCGCACGGGCTCGACGCCCACGGCCAGCTGATGGTCGTGGGCGTGCTCGTTTGGGAGCTCGACGTTCTCGGGGCGCACTCTCTCAAGGACAAGCGCCGGGTGGTGAAGAGCATGAGCGAGCGGATGCGCAACCGCTTCAACGCCGGCGTCGCCGAGACCGGCCACCACGACGTCTGGCAACGCGCCCAGCTCGCCGCCTGCGTCGTGTCCACCGAGCGCGGCCATGCCGACAGCATGCTGGACGCGATCGACCGCTTCGTCGCGAACGACGCGCGCGTGCGTATCCTGGACACGCAGCGCACGCTCTACTGAGCCCGCCGAGGACATGAGCCATCGCCGGACGCGCCTGAACGAGCAGCTGAAACGCGAGATCGCGGAGATCGTCCGCTGGGAGGTCGCCGACCCGCGCGTCGGCCCCGCCACCGTCACAGGCGCCGAAGTCGCGCCCGACCTCACCAGCGCACGCGTGTACGTGGCGCTGATCGGCGACGAGGCCGAGCGTCGCGCGTCTCTCGAGGGTCTGGAGGCCGCCGCTCCCTTCATCCGGTCGCAGCTCGCCGGGCGCCTCGACCTGCGCCGCACGCCCAGCCTCAAGTTCTATCCCGACGAGTCGATGGCGCGCGCGTCGCGCATCGAGGAGCTGCTCGCCGAGGTGGAGCCGGAAGAGGGCTGGGACGCGGACGAGGAGCCCCGCGATCCGCCGCCGGCCGAGGATGCCGCGCTTGAGCCCTAGACGCCCCGGACCTACCTCCGGCCTGTCGGGCGTGCTGGCGGTGGACAAGCCGGCCGGCCCGACGTCGCACGACGTGGTCGACGCGGCGCGCCGTGCGCTCGGCGAACGGCGCATCGGGCACACCGGCACGCTCGACCCCTTCGCCTCCGGGCTCCTGCTCCTGTGCGTCGGCCCCGCGACCCGCCTCGCGGAGTACATCGCCGGCCTCCCCAAGTCCTACCGTGCGACGGCGCGGCTGGGCGAGTCCACCGCGACGGCCGATCCGGAGGGCGAGGTCACCCGCAGGAGCGACGCGTGGCGCGCGCTGTCGGAACCCGTGGTGCGGCGGGCGTTCGAGACGCACGTGGGCGTGCGGGACCAGAGGCCGCCGGCGTTCAGCGCGAAGAAGGTGGGCGGCGAGCGGCTGTACGAGAAGGCCCGGCGGGGCGAGGAGGTGCGGGCCGAGCCCGTTCCGGTGTGCATTCATCGTCTGACGGTCGAGGAGGTCGACCTGCCGGACGTCACCTTCTCGCTCACCTGCTCGACCGGGACCTACGTACGCGCCGTCGCCCGTGACGTGGGCGACGACCTCGGCGTCGGGGGGCACCTCAGGGCGCTGCGGCGCACCGCCATCGGGCCCCACCGCGTCGACGACGCGCTCGCCCTGGCAGATCTCGAGGACCCCGGCAGCGTGGCCGAGGCAATGCTCTCGCCGCTCGCCGCGCTGGCGCACCTGCGCCGGCTCGAGCTGGACGACGCGGCGCTCGGTGAGGTCGCACACGGCCGCCCCGTCGCCGCCCCCGAAGCGGCCCTGATCGGCCCGGCCCGATCCGCGCTGCCCACCCTCGCGGAGCCCTTCCTCGGCGCGCTCGGGCAGGCCGCGCACCTGCCGCCCGGCGCGGCCGTCACCGCGTCGCTGGCGGGCACGGCGGACCCCGGGCTGCTTGCGCCCGAAACGCCGAGGGGACTCGGAGGGGATGCCCGGCCCGAACCGGTGGCGCTCGTGCGCGGCGAGCAGCTGGTCGCCGTCGCGCTGCTCGTGGAGGGCCTGGCTCGCCCCAAGAAGGTCTTCCGTGGCGGCTGAACGCGATCGCCATCAGTCCCTGGCCCCCGCCGCGGACGGCACCGTGGTGACGGTGGGGGCGTTCGACGGTATCCACCTCGGCCACCGGGTGCTCATCGACGAGACCGTGCGGCGCGCCGCGGCGCTCGATCTGTCCTCCGTCGTGCTCACGTTCTCGACCCACCCGGCCGCGGTGCTGCGGCCGGACAGTGCGCCCGCGCTCCTGAGCACACCGGAGGAGCGCGTCGAAGCGATCGCCTCCCTCGGCGTGGACCGGCTCGTGGTCCTGCCGTTCAACCAGGCCGTGGCCGACCTGACGGCCCGCGAGTTCGTCCGGAGCGTGCTGGTTGGGCGCCTCGGGATACGCCACCTGGTGATCGGGCACGACCACGCCCTGGGCCGGGACCGCGTGGGGGACGCCGGCGAACTGCGCCGCCTCGGCGGCGAGTTCGGCTTCGACGTGTCCGTTGTCGGGCCCGTCCGGAACGGCGGCGGCGCGGCGGTGTCGTCCTCGGCGATCCGGGCCGCGCTCGCGGACGGGGATGTCCGCACGGCCGAGGCCATGCTGGGGCGCCGGTACTGGCTGACCGGCGTCGTCGTGCGGGGGGAGGGGAGGGGGCGTGAGATCGGCGTCCCGACCGCCAACCTGAGCCTGCATGGCGACAAGCTGCTGCCGGCGGCCGGCATCTACGCCGTACGGGCGTGGACAGGCGGGGTGGCCGCGCCAGGGCCGGGCGGCGGCCCATACGACGCGGTGCTGCACGTGGGCCCCCGCCCCGTGTTCGACGACGCCCGCGTGACCGTGGAGGCGCACCTTCTGGACCGGTCCGTGGACCTGTACGGTCGCGTAGTACGCCTCGAGCTGATCTCCCGCATCAGGGACGTAAGCGACTTCGACTCGGTAGCCGACCTCGTGAGGGCGATCCAGGGCGATGTGACCGAGGCGAAGCGGGCGCTGGCGGACATCTAGCTCCCCCTCCCGAATCCCGCACCCGCCGTGGGCTGCTTGTGCGCGGGCTTCGTCCTCCAAATATTGATCGGGCGCGTCGTGTGGGTCCCCACTTACCCTTTCCCGTCGACGGGACCGACTGGCCGCGTTCATCGGCCTGGCGCGCACCGGGCGGCGGGAGGCCGCCCGGCGCGTAGGTCCCATGGCGGGTTTCCGGGAGGTTGCCCAGGATGTCCTCCCCGGCTGGTAGCACCCCACAACACGACGCCACCGACGCCCTGGTAGAGCTCGATGGCGAGCACCTCCGTACGCTCATCCGGTTGTCCCAGTCGTTCAACGCGACGCTCGACCTGGACGACCTGCTGCCCAACATCCTCAATGAGACGCTCGAGCTGTTGGGCGCCGAAATGGGATCGATCTGGGTGCTGGAGGGGGAGAGCCTGCGCTGTCTCATGTCCGCCGGCGAGGCCGGGGACCGTCTGGTCGGGGTCGAGCTGCCGCTCGGAGCGGGACTCGTCGGTGACGCCACCCTGAACCGCCGCCCCGTCCTCGTGACCGACGCCGCCGAGGACGCCCGCTATCTCCCCCAACTCGATGAAGCCGCCGGTTTCTCTACCGGCTCGGCGATGGCCGTGCCGCTCGAGGTGCGCGGACAGCTGGTGGGGGGTCTGGCCGTTTCGAACCGCCGCGGGGACGGCGACCTGTTCGACGCCCGTCACCTCGCCTTCCTGACGGCGCTCGGCGACGACGCGGCTGCGGCCATTCGCAACGCCCGCCTGTTGGAGGCCGAACGGCGAGCGCGCGACCTGCACGCTCTGCTGGACTTCAGCCACCAGGTGGCCGGGACGTTCGAGCTGGAGCGAATCCACCTCTCGATCGTCAATCTCGGCGGCGAAGCCATCCCCTACGAGCGGTGCACGCTCGGCGTGTGGCGGGAGGAGACGCTCGAGGTGGTGGCGATCTCGGGAGAGCAGAGCGTGGACCGGCGCGCCGTCGCCGTGAAGGAGCTGGAAGAGTTCCTCGCCTGGATTTCCGAGCGGGGCGAAAACCTGCGAGTCCCCGACGTGGGCGACGAGGATGACGAGACCGCCCGACGTCTGCGAGAGAGGTTCGGCGCATATCTGGAGCGCAACCAGGTGCAGGGCGTCCTCTCGCTGGAAATCCGCGACGCCGAGGGCCCCCTCGGCATCCTGCTCTTCGAGTTCGCCGAGGCGTACGCCTTCACCGAGTGGCACGAGGAGGCCGCCGGGCTGCTCGCCGCCAGCGCCACGCTCGCGCTCCGCAACGCGCAGCTCTACGCGGGAGTGCCTTTCATTTCCTTCCTCGAGCCGCTGGGTAAGAAGCGGCGTGCGCTCGCGCGCCTGCCCCGCGCGACGCTGATCAAGTACGGCGCGGTGGCGGCGATCATCCTCCTCGCCCTGACCGTGATCCGGTTGCCCATTCGCGTGCCCGCGGAGAGCGCCTCGGTGCGCGCCGTGTTGCAGCGGCCGGTGCGCGCGCAGGTGGAGGGCGTGATCGACCGCGTCGCCGCCGAGGAGGGGGCGACCGTGGCCCCCGGAGACCCGGTCGTCTTCCTGCGCAGCGAGGATCGGCAGCGCGACGTGCTCCTGGCCGAAGGCAACCTCGCGGTCGCGCGTCGGGAGGCGATGGCGGCCGAGGCCGCCAACGACGTGCTCGGGGCGTCTCTCGCACGGGTTCGTGCCGAAGAGGCGAGCAGGACGCTGGACGTGCTGCGGCGCCAGGAGGACTGGAGCACTGTGCGCGCGGCCACGGCCGGCGTCATCCTCACGCCGCGCATGAACGAGCGGCTGGGCAGCCGCGTGGGCGTCGGCGACCCCGTCGCGTGGGTGGGCGACCCGGGCTGGATGGAGGCCGAGCTCGAGGTCGATCAGGCCGACATCGGGCTCATCGACCTGGACGATCCCATACGCCTGCGGGTCGACGCCTATCCGTCCGTCACGTACGAGGGACGGGTCACCGCGATCGCGCCGGGCGCCGACACCACGTCGACCGCCCACACCTTCACGGTCCGCGCGGTGCTCGACAACAGCGCGGGCCTGCTGCGCCCCGGGATGGAAGCCCGCGCGCGTGTTCTCACCGACAGCAGACCGTTGTGGGTCGTCCTCTTCCGCCGTCCCTGGAGAGCGGTCCGCATGGGCCTCTGGTGGATGCTACCGACATGATGCGACTGCACGTTCCGAACGCCCCCTCCCTACGGAAACTCTTGTCGGGTCGAGCGCGCTCCTGGGCGCTCCCTGTCCTCGCCGCGCTCGCCCTCCCGGGGTGTGGTACGGAGGTGGAGGCCGACGACGACGCGGTGGATGCCGTGGTCGCCTCCGCCTCGCTTCCCGCGGGCGGCGAGGACGCCCTCGACTTCACGCCCCCGGGCGCAGAACGTGGGTTCGCGGACAGGCGGGCGGAATCGGCGGACGCCGGCGGCCACTACACCGTCCTCTACTCGGAGCGTGACGCCGAGATCAGGGCTCGCAGCGACGGGCACGTGCGCACGGTGCACGCGGAGATCGGCGACCCGGTCGCCTCGGGCCAGCTCCTCGCTTCGCTGGAGAGCGAGGAGGCCGCCGCCGCGGTGGCCTCGGCGGAAGCCGCGCTGGAGTACGCGCGCCATCAGGAGGAGCGTACGCGCGTGCTGGCGCAGGGCGAGTTGACCACCCGCGTGGAGCTGGAGGAAGCGACCTACCTCCTGCGCGCGGCGGAGGCCGAGCTGCAGGAGGCGACGGCCCGTCTCGAACGGACCCGCATCAGGGCCCCGTTCGGCGGCGTGGTGACCCGCAGGTTCGTCCGCCTGGGCACGTACGTGGAGGAGGGCGATCCCCTGTACCGCGTGACGGCGCTCCGCCCACTTCGCGCGCTCCTGCGGGTACCGGAGGCTGCGGCCCCCTCGATCAGCCGGGGCGATCCGATGTCGCTCGAGGCCGTTGACGGGACGCGCGTTGCGGGACGCGTCGCGCGCATCGCGCCGGCCGTGGACCCCGCCAGCGGCACCGTGGACGTGCTCGTCGATGTCGACGAACCCGGCTCGCTGCGCCCCGGATCCTCGGTGCGAGTCGTGCCCGGCGCGCATGAGGCACCCGCTCCCGACGAAGGGGGCGCGTGACCCACGAACGGCCTCGGATGCAGCCGGGCCTCACCTACGTCGAGCAGACGTCGGAGGGCAAGCGGTCCTACGTCGTGAAGGACCCGGTGAAGCTGCGGTACTTCCGCTTCGGCGAGGTCGAGGCGTGGCTGATGCAGCGCATGGACGGCAGCCGCACGCTGGAGCAGATCGCCGACGAGCTGGCGCGCGAGCGGGGGATCGAGACGGGGGCGGCGTCGATCGAGCCGTTCGTCGCTCGCCTCAAGGAGATGGGCCTCGCGCAGCGGACGGCGGGCGAGCGTCGCGCGGTGCTCGCGGAGGCGCTGCGCCGCGACCGGAAGATGAAGCTGTCCGGACACGGTAACACGCTGCTGCGCATGCGGTTTTCGATGGGGGATCCCGACGCGTTGTTCGATCGTTGGATCGACCGCGTGTCCTTCTTCTGGACGCCGGGATTCATGGCCTTCTCCCTCGTCACGTTCGCGGTCTACGCTCTCGTCGTGGTGACCCACTGGGCCGAATTCGCCGACGGCGCGGCCAGTATGCTGTCCTTCTCGGGCTACACGCTCGGGTCGTTCGTCGTTCTCTACGGGGCGATCGCGGTCATCATCCTCATCCACGAGCTGGGGCACGGCCTCACCTGCAAGAAGTTCGGCGGCGAAGTCCACGAAATGGGCGCCATGCTGCTGTTCTTCGCCCCGAGCTTCTACTGCAACGTGAACGACGCCTGGACCTTCGAGAAGCGATCGGACCGCCTGTGGGTCACCTTCGCCGGGGGCTGGATCCAGCTGGTAGTCGCGGGCATCGCCGCGCTCATCTGGATCCTCACCCCGGTGGACACGCTCATCCACGAGGTCGCCTTCCTCTCGCTGGTGTTCGCCGGCGGCCTCGTGCTGCTCCTCAACTTCAACCCGCTGATCCCGCTCGACGGGTACTACGCGCTCATGGACTGGCTGGAGATCCCGAACCTCCGGCCACGGTCCTTCGCGTACCTGTCGGCGTGGCTCAAAAAGCAGGTCCTGCGCATGGACGTGACCCTGCCGGTCGCGACGGTGCGCGAGCAGCGGGTCTTCGTGATCTACGGCATCCTATCCATCCTCTACATGACCATGATCCTGGCGTCGCTCGCGCTGCTCGCGACCCGGTTCGTGGTAGGGTGGTGGGGCAACTGGGGGTGGGTGGTGGTCGCCGCGGGCGCCTGGATGTTGGCAAGGCGGCCGGCCGGAGCGGCGCTGCGCGTGGGGCGCGTCTGGTTGCGCGACCGACTCGCGGTGCCCCGGAATCGGCGGGCGCTCGCGCTGGGCGTGCTGGCGGGCATCCCGCTCGCCGTGGCGGCGTTCTTCGTACCCTGGACGATGCAGGCGCGCGGGGCCGCGGTGGTGGAGCCCACCTTCCGGACGTGGCTGCGCGCGCCTGAGCCAGCGCGCGTGGACGCCGTGCTGGTGACCGAGGGACAAACCGTGCAGGCGGGTCAGCCGCTGATCCGGCTGCGTGCCGATGGCCTGGACGTGGCGTTGGCAGGCGCCCGCGCCGGGGTGGCCGCGCTCGAGCGCGAAGTCGCCGCTGCCCGCGGGACGACCTCTCGCCTACGCGCCGCGGAGCTCGCGCTCGCGAGCCGGCGCTCGCAGCTCCAGGTGCTGGAGGACCGTGTCGACCGGCTGGAGCTCACCGCGCCCTTCGACGCGCTGGTGGTGACGCCCAGGACGGACCTGCTGGCAGGCGCCGGGGTCGAGCGCGGCGCCGAGTTGATCGAACTCTGGGCGCCCTCCCCCAGACGCCTGCGCATCCGGCTGACCCAGCGGGAGGTCGCGCACGTCGAGGCCGGCGATCCCATCACCGTCCGCTTCGCGGCGTGGCCGGGGACCGACTTCGAGGGCGTCGTGGAGTCGCTCAGGGCCGCCAGTCAGGAGGACGTGGTCGAGGTGCTGGCGGCCGTGGCCGATCCGACGGGGGTGCTGCGCCCCGGACTCCGGGGACGGGCGAAAATCGACGCCGATCGGGTCCCGATCGCGCGGGCCGCGGCCCGTAGCGTGCGGCGACTCTTCCGTTCCGACCTCCTGCTATGAGCTTCGCCGACGTCGTGGCCGACCAGGGAGGCCTGAGCGCATATCTGGCGCAGGACACCGCCGCCCGCGAAGCTCTGGGCCGCATCGCCGTCGCACGGGCCTATCCCAAGGGCAACATGCTCTACTACCACGGCGACGCGTGCACCTTCGTCGGCTACGTGGAAGCCGGCCGGGTGAAGGTGGCCCTGATGAACGACGACGGTCGCGAGGTCGCCCTCGAGATCGTCCGGCCCGGGCACCTGCTGGGCGCCCCGGCGCTGTTCTGTGGGCCCGCGTACGTCGGCACGGCCGTGACCCTCACCGACTCCCGCATCGCCCGCATCCCGGCGGACGCGTTCCGCGCCTGGCTCGCTGAGTTTCCGCGGGCCTCGAACGCGCTGCTCGCCGAGCTCTGTGCGGAGGTGAGACACGCCTACGAGAAGATCGGAGAGCTGGCCCTCCTGCCGGTCAAACGACGCCTCCTCATGACGCTCATGGAGATCGCCCGCTCCGACGGCCGGGCCTGCAATCCGGGCCAGGTGGAGTTCGTGCGCCCCACGCACAAGGAGCTGGCGGAACTGGTCGGCTCCACCCGCGTGGTGATCTCCCGCATGATGAAGGAGCTCATGGACGAAGAGGAGCTCCTCGCCGAGCACGGCAACGTCATCCGTGTACACCTCGAGGACCTCGTCCTGGACGATTTCGGCTGATTCCGCGCAAAATTCGGATGTAACCCAGGGCACGTCTATTACGTGCCTCAGGCGATTTCGGATCGATTCGCCATATGCCATCTTGGAGGTGCCGATACGATACGCGGTCGGCCCCTCGCCTTCCGAGGCGGCGGACGAAAACCCCAGGGACTGGGAGCACTTCGATGGAGAAGAAGAACAAGGGCGTTCGGATCGAGCTGACCGAAGAGCAGCGCAACAAGATTCGCGAGACGACCGGCAAGGACGCCAATGCGATCGAGTTCTCCGCCGAGGAGCTCGAAGAGCGCGTGGCCCCGATCCAGCTGCCTGGCAAGACCGCCTTCTAGGTAGTCACGACGAGTCACGGCCGACCGACGAGGGTCGGCCGCTTTATCGGGCCCCGCGGTCGAGCAAGCCGCGGGGCCCGGTGCTTTGGTAGTAGGTGACGGATCCGGGGTGATAGGAGGAGCTCCTCGCCGAGCACGGCAACGTCATCCGGCTGCACCTCGAGGACCTCGTCCTGGACGATTTCTGCTGATCCGACGCCGACCTGGGCTGACTCCCGAGCAGTAATTCGGCTGATTCCGCGCAAATTCGGATGTAACCCAGGGCACGTCTATTACGTGCCTCAGGCGATTTCGGATCGATTCGCCATACGCCATCTTGGGGGTGCCGATACGATACGCGATCGGCCCCTCGCCTTCCGAGGCGGCGGACAGAACCCCGATGGACTGGGAGAATCTCGATGGAGAAGAAGAACAAGGGCGTCCGGATCGAGCTGACCGACGAGCAGCGCAACAAGATTCGCGAGGCGACCGGCAAGGACGCCAATGCGATCGAGTTCTCCGCCGAGGAGCTCGAAGAGCGCGTGGCCCCGATCCAGCTGCCTGGCAAGGGCGGCTTCTAAGGAGCCAGTGCGAGCCAAGGCCGACCGACGAGGGTCGGCCGCTTTATCGGGCCCCGCGGTCGAGCCAAGCCGCGGGGCCCGGTGCTTTTCGCAGTAGCTGGCGCATCCGGCCCGATGCGTTGGCGAATCTCCTGCCTTTCCAGATCGGACCCCGGCATCCATCCTCGGGTCGCGCCCGGAACTCCGGGTTTCTGGCCCACTCCCAGAAAAGGACCGGACCATGCCCACCCGTCCCCAGCGCGCCGCGGCCGCCGCCGTGGCGCTGACCCTGATCACTCTGCCCGCCGCGGCCCAGACACCACAGGTGGACACGCCGGATGGGTGGGAGGCCGATCCCCCGGCGCTCTCGGCGCTGGTGGAGTTCGCCCGGGACGCGAGCGACCTGGGCATCGTCGTGGAACGCTACCTCGAGGATCGCGCCGCGATCGGGCGCCGCTACCCGGTGCCCTACTCGCCGGCGCGCCACGACCGGCTGGAGGCGTTCTACCGGGGCTGGCAGGACCGTCTGGAGGCGCTCGACTTCGACGGCCTCAACGCCGAGGGGCAGATCGACTACGTGCTCCTGAGGCACGCGATCCGCTACGACCTCGCGACCCTGCGCCTGGAGGTGGAGCGCGCCGCCGCGACCGCGCCCCTCGTGCCGTTCGCCGATGCCATCCGGCTGCTGCAGGAGGAGCGCCTGGACCGCCGACGGGTGGATCCGCGAGAGGCCGCCACGACGCTCGACGCGCTGGCCACGGAGGTCGCCGGCCTCACCGGCGATCTCGTGGCGGAGTCCCGCGGAGCCGACGGCCGCGTGACCCGGCCAGGCGTCAGCCGGGTGGAGGCCTCCAGGGCCGCCGCCCACGTGAGGGACATGCAGGAGGTGCTCGACGATTGGAACACCTTCTACGACGGCTACGACCCGCTGTTCTCGTGGTGGGCGCGCGAGCCCTACGGGCGCCTCGACGCTGCTCTGACCGAGTACGCGGAGGCCATCGACCGACACATGGTCGGCATCGAGCCCGGCGAGCTGCCCCCGATCATCGGCGACCCCGTGCTCGCGGCCGGGCTGGAGGCGGACCTCGCGGTCGAGATGATCCCCTACACCCCCGAGGAGTTGATCGCGATCGGCTGGCAGGAGTTCGAGTGGACCGTGGACCAGTTCCGCGCGGTCGCGACCGACATGGGCTTCGGCGACGACTGGCAGGCGGCGCTGGAGCACACCAAGACGCTGGCGCCCCCGCCGGGTGAGAAGCCCTGGGTGATCTTCGAGATCGCCGAGTACTCCGAGGACTTCTTCCTCGACATGGACGCCCTGACGATCCCGCCGCTCGCGCGCGAAGTCTGGCGGCTGGGGATGCAATCGCCGGAGCGACAGCTCGTGACCCCGTTCTTCACGGGCGGTGAAGTCACGCGCGTCTCCTATCCCACGGACGGGATGACGCACCAGGACAAGCTCATGAGCATGCGCGGCAACACGCCTCCCTTCAACTTCGCGACGGTCCACCACGAGCTGATCCCCGGCCACCACCTCCAGGGCTTCATGACCAACCGCTTCAACGCCCACCGCGGCCGGCTGATGCGGACCCCCTTCTGGGGCGAGGGTTGGGCCCTCTACTGGGAGCTCCAGCTCTGGGACCGCGACTTCCCGCGCGACGACCCCGACAAGATCGGCATGCTTTTCTGGAGGCTGCACCGCGCCGCCCGCATCATCTTCTCGCTCAACTACCAGCTGGGGAACTGGTCGCCCCAGGAGGCGGTCGATTTCCTCGTCGACGAGGTCGGCCACGAGCGCGCCAACGCCGAGGCGGAGGTCCGCCGCAGCGCCGGCGTCGCCCCGCTCTACCAGATCGGCTATCTGATCGGCGGGCTCCAGATCCGGGCCGCCTACCGCGAGCTGGTCGAGGCAGGCCGGATGCCCGAGAAGCAGTTTCACGACGCGATCCTCATGGGCGGCCGCATGCCCATCGAGCTGGTGCGGGCGCGGCTGACGGGGGAGGAGCTGAGCCCGGAGTACGAGTCACGGTGGCGGTTTTATGGGGATCCGGGAGAGGGTGGGTGATCGGTGCCGGGGCGCGAAGGCCCCGGACCAGGGCTCCTGCGGCGACCGGGCCCCGCCATCCTTGTAGACGCCGGCCCACGGCGCGACATTGGTTGCGCCGTTGGACCTCCCCATCTTCCAGGCGCGACCGACCGCCGGTCCCGCCCGGACATCTCATCCGCCACCAGAGGGCAAGTCCATGTCGCTGCGAACCCCGGGAATGACGATCCTGTGCAGTCTCCTCCTGGCGGGCGCCCTGTCCGCGCAAGACGACGCGCCGCCGACCGATCCCCCCGCCGACGAGGCGTCGACGGAGGAGGTGGGAGCCGAGGCGCCGGCCGCGCCCTCACCGGAGGCCATGGCGGCCGCCGCGAACCTGCTCGACGTGATGGATCTGGGCGCGGTCACGAAGGCGACCATGGAGAGCATGCTGGACAACATGATGGCGCAGAACCCCGCGCTCGTGGACTACCGTCACGTCTTCGAGGCGTTCTTCGAGGAGCACATGCGCTGGGAGGACCTCCGCGACGACTACCAGCTCCTCTACGCCGAGGTCTACACGCCCGCCGAGCTGGAGCAGCTCGCCGAGTTCTATCAGACCCCCCTCGGTCGACGCCTGCTGGAAACGCTGCCGCGCGTGTCCGCGCGGGGAGCCCAGATCGGAGAGGCGGCGGTGCAGCCGCACCTGCCGGAGCTGCAGCGTCGGCTTTCGGAGGCGATGGAGGCGTCGATGGGGTCGACCGAGCAGTAGGGGGCGTCGGTCCGGGCATTGACGGGCGTCAGTCCAGCCCACTGATCCCTCGCCAGACCGGACACGTTGCCCCACGCCGACAAATCGGCTATCTTTCCAGGCTGCGAAAACTTACATCGAAGTTTCGCTTCCCGATCAGCGTAGACTCTCGCGGAGGCATCGACACCGTGTCGATCGACAAAGACGACGTCATCAAGAAGTACCAGCTGCACGAGAACGACCGGGGCAGCGCTCCGGTTCAGATCGCGATCCTCACCGCGCGCATCAACGATCTCACCGATCACTTCCGGGCGCACAACAAGGATCACCACAGCCGCCGCGGCCTGCTCAAGATGGTGGGCAAGCGCCGGCGCCTCCTCGAGTACCTGCGCAAGAACGACCTGGAAAGGTATCGCGCGCTGATCGAGGATTTGGGGCTGCGCCACTAGGCGACGGCCCGACGCCCGCGGCGAGCGCAGACGTAGGCGCCCGCTTCGGGCCGGACGGGGCCGGTGGGACGTGCGGGCCGGGAGCGGGCAACCGTTCTCGGCCGGGCACGGCCGGCCGGGTCCCGTCGTCGTAGCAAAGACGAGCAGTACGAGACGAGCAGTACGCAATCCGCGGCGCGCCAGGAGGGCGCCCCGCACGACGACAGGAAAGACATGCACAGACGAATCGAAACGACCTTCGCCGGACGCCCCCTCATCCTCGAGACGGGCAAGATGGCGAAGCAGGCGCACGGCGCCTGTTACGTACAGTACGGCGAGACGGCGGTGATCTGTACGGCCACCGCGCAGGACAAGCCGACCCACCTGCCGTTCTTCCCCCTCACCGTCGAATATCGCGAGAAGACGTACGCCGCCGGGAAGATCCCGGGCGGTTTCTTCAAGCGTGAGGGGCGCCCGGGCGAGAAGGAGATCCTCTCGGCCCGGCAGATCGACCGGCCGATCCGGCCGCTGTTCCCGAGCGACTACAAAAACGAGACGCAGGTCCACGTGATCGTGCTCTCGGCCGACCAGGAGAACGACGCCGACGTGCTAGGGCTGCTGGGTGGATCGATCGCGCTCAACATGTCGAAGATCCCCTTCGACACGCCGGTCGCGGCGGTCCGTCTTGGCCGCATCGACGGTCAGTGGATCCTCAACCCCACCTTCCAACAGCTCGAGTTCAGCGACGTCGAGATCGTGGTCGCGGGCAGCGCCGACGCCATCACGATGGTCGAGGGCGGCGCGCTCGAGGTGCCGGAGGGGGACCTCGCCGATGGCCTGCTGGCTGCGCACGCCGGCATCAAGGAGTTGATCGCGATCCAGGAGGAGTTCCTGGACGGGCTGCGGCAGCCGACCATGACGTACGAGTCGCAGGGCGCGAGCGAGGAGCTCACCGCCCGCGTGCAGGATCTGGTCGCCGGCCGCATCGCCGACGCCCTCGAGATCGCCGACAAGGCGGAGCGGAACGACGCCGTCGCCGAGATCCACGACATGGTGGGCGAGGCGCTGGCCGAGGACTATCCCGAGGACGGCCGGCTGATCTCCGACGAGATCCGCTCGATCGAGAAGCAGAACATGCGCTCCCGGGTCCTGGACAACGGGCAGCGCATCGACGGGCGAGGGCTGGACGACGTGCGCGACATCAGCGCCGAGGTCGGGCTGCTGCCTCGCGTGCACGGCTCCTCGCTCTTCACGCGTGGCCAGACGCAGGCGCTGGGCGCGGTGACGCTGGGGACCACCCGGGACGAGCAGCGCATCGACTCGATCGACGTGCAGCAGGAGGTTACCAAGTCCTTCATGCTGCACTACAACTTCCCGCCCTTCTCGACGGGCGAGGCCAAGCCCATTCGCGGGACCTCGCGCCGCGAGATCGGCCACGGGAACCTGGCCGAGCGGGCGATCCAGCCGCTTCTGCCGGCCTACGACGCGTTCCCCTATACGATCCGCATCGTCAGCGAGGTGCTGGAGTCCAACGGATCGAGCTCGATGGCCACGGTGTGCGCGTCGTCGCTCGCGCTGATGGACGCCGGGGTCCCGATCAAGGCGGCGTGTGCAGGCATCGCGATGGGCCTGATCAAGGAAGGCGACCGGGTCGCGGTCCTGACCGACATCCTGGGCGTGGAGGACGCGCTCGGGGACATGGACTTCAAGGTCGCGGGCACGCGTGACGGCGTGACCTCGATCCAGATGGACATCAAGATCGAGGGCCTGACCGTCGACATCATGAAGGAGGCGCTCCAGCGCGCGAACCGCGCCCGGATGCACATCCTCGATGAGATGGACAAGGCGATCTCCAGCGCTCGCGATGAGCTGCACGAGATGGCGCCGCGCATCATCACGGTGAAGATCAACCCGGAGAAGATCGGCGACCTGATCGGCCCCAAGGGCAAGACGATTCGCTCGATCCAGGAGCAGACCGGAGCCGAGCTGAACGTCGAGGACGACGGCACGGTGACGATCTCGAGCCCCGGCGGTGTCGGCGGCGAGAGGGCCCGCGAGATGGTCGCGGCGATCACCGAGGAGCCCGAAGTCGGCCGCATCTACGAGGGCGTGGTCAAGAACACGACGACCTTCGGGGCGTTCGTGGAGATCCTGCCCGGCACGGAGGGCCTGTGCCACATCTCCGAGCTGCAGGAAGGCCGAACGGAGAGGACCGAGGACGTCCTCAAGAGCGGCGATATCACCAAGGTGAAGCTGCTCGCGATCGACGAGAAGGGGCGCCTGCGGCTGTCCCGCAAGGCGGCGCTGGCGGAGTCCGGCGGCAACGGCTCCGGCCGTTCGGCGGACGCCGCGATGGCGGAGGCCCCTTCCGCCTGAGGAACGCCCGGGTCCGGCGCGGCGGCTCGCGAGCTGCCGCGCCGGCCGGCGTGACGCCTCGACGGTGACCTCCCCTTCCCGGAAGAAGACGGCGCGCGTGCGGCCCGGCAGGCTGACGCGCGCCGCCGTCGTTCCCCCTGCCTACGCGCGCACGGTCATTCCGAACGGCGCCACCGTGCTCACCGAGCGCGTGCCCGGCGTCCGCTCCGTTTCAGCGGGGGTCTGGATCCGCGCCGGCGGGGCCCACGAGAGCCCCGACCTGCTGGGCATCAGCCACCTGCTGGAGCACATGGTCTTCAAGGGCTCCGAGCGGCGCAGCGCGCGCGACTTCGCGCTGGAGCTCGAGAGCCGAGGCGGAGCGCTCGACGCCTACACCTCGCGCGAGCACACCGCCTATACGGCGCGGGTCCTGGACACCGACCTGGACGTGGCGCTGGACGTGCTCGCCGACCTCGTCCTCAACCCCCGGTTGCGCGCCGACGATCTCGCGCTGGAGCGCGAGGTGGTGCTGGAGGAGATCGCCCAGGTCGACGACACCCCGGACGACTTGGTCTTCGAGCTGCACGGTGAGCGCCTGTGGGGCGATCATCCCTACGGCCGTCCCATCCTGGGGACCCGCGACACCGTCGCGGCGCTCACGTCGGAGCACCTGCGAGCCCTCCACGATCGCGCCTACGTGCCCGCGAACATGGTGATCGCGGCGGCCGGCAACGTGGAGCACGACGCGTTCGTCGAGCGCGTCGCGGAGCTGTTTCCGCCGCATCCGGCCCCCGCCGGGAAGGGCGGGCGGATGGCGGAGGCGATCGAGGCGCCGCCGGAGCCGACGCCTGCGGGCACGCGGATCCCGCGCGATACCGCCCAGACGCACATCGTCACGGCGTGCGCGACCCCGGGCCACGCGGACCCGCTGCGCCACGCCATGATCCTCGTGTCGAACGCCCTGGGCGGGGGCATGAGCTCGCGCCTGTTCCAGCGCATCCGCGAGGAGCTCGGCCTGAGCTACACCGTATATGCGTTCCAGTCCTTCTACCGCCTGGCGGGCGTAGCGGGAGCCTATCTGGGCACGCGGCCCGAGTGGGCGGAACGCGCCGCGGACGTGCTGCGCGAGGAGTTTCGGAAGCTCGCGGCCGAGGGGCTCACCGCCGAGGAGCTCGAGGACGGGCGCAACCAGCTCAAGGGCAGCCTGCTGCTGTCGCTCGAGTCGACCAGCGCCCGGCTGCAGCGCCTCGCGGGCGCGGAACTCTACGACGAGCCCTGGCTCTCGCCCGACGAGCTGGCGGCGAAGATCGACGCCGTGGGGGCCGACGACGCGGCGCGGGCGGGCGCCGTGGCGTTCGACCCGGATCGGCAGGTACTGTTGCAGCTCGGGCCCGCTCGCGGCCCCGCGTGAACCGAACCAACGATAGGAGAGCGACGGCGCGATGATCATCGGCGTCCCGAGGGAGATCAAGACCAACGAGAACCGCATCGCCCTCGTCCCCGCGGGCGCCGAGGCGTTCGTATCGGCGGGCCACACCGTGCTCGTGGAGGACGACGCGGGCGTGGGCAGCGGCTTCTCGAACGAGGCCTACCAGCAGGTCGGTGCCCATATCGCGTCGGTCGACGAGGTCTGGGATCGCGCCGAGATGATCCTGAAGGTGAAGGAGCCCATCGCCTCGGAGTGGCCGCGCATGCGAGACGGCCAGGTGATCTTCACGTACTTCCACTTCGCCGCCTCGGAGGAGCTGACACAGGCTGTCATGGCTTCGGGCGCGGTGGCGATCGCCTATGAGACCGTCCAGCTGCCCTCCGGCGAGCTGCCGCTACTCACGCCGATGAGCGAGGTCGCGGGGCGGATGGCGGTACAGGAGGGCGCCAAGTACCTGGAGAAGTTCTTCGGCGGGGCGGGGATCCTACTGGGCGGCGTGCCCGGCGTCGAGCCCGCGCGCGTCGTGGTGCTGGGCGGGGGCATCGTCGGCACGAACTCCGCCAAGATGGCGGCGGGGCTGGGCGCCCAGGTGACGATCCTGGACGTGTCGCTGAACCGCCTCCGTTACCTGGCCGACGTGATGGAGGCCAACGTCATCACCAAGTACTCCAACCGCCACAACATCCTCGACGAGATCTCGCACGCGCACCTGGTGATCGGCGCGGTGCTGCTGCCCGGCGCGAAGGCGCCCAACCTGGTGCGTCGCGAGGATCTCGCGGCGATGATGGACGGCTCGGTGATCGTCGACGTGGCGGTCGATCAGGGCGGCTGCGTGGAGACCATCCGTGCGACCACCCACGAGGACCCCATCTACGAGGTCGACGGCGTGATCCACTACGGTGTCGCCAACATGCCGGGCGCGGTCCCGCGCACGTCGACTCTCGCGCTGACCAACGCGACGTTTCCCTACGCCATGCGGCTCGCCGAGCGCGGCTGGCGGGAGGCGCTGAGCTCCGACCATTCGCTCGCGCTCGGCCTGAACGTGGTCGCGGGCAACGTCACCTATCCTGGCGTGGCCGAAGCGTTCGAGCTGGAGTACACGCCCGTCGCGGACGTGCTCTAGGTGCCGGACGGCGGCCAGTTGCTGGAGCCGCGGCGGGGGCACGCCGCGGCCGTCGAGGTGCGCGTACCGGTGGTGCGGCTGGCGCACTTCCCGGCCGACTGGGAGCTGCCCGCCTACCAGACGCCCGGCGCGGCGGCCGTCGACCTGCGCAACGCGGGGCCCGACGTCACCCTGGCCTCCCTCGAGCGGACGCGGGTGCCCACGGGCCTGAGCGTCGCCATCCCCGCCGGTTACGAGGGCCAGGTGCGGCCTCGCTCCGGCCTGGCGAGCAAGCGCGGCCTCACCCTGCCCAACACCCCCGGGACCATCGACAGCGACTACCGGGGGGAGATCCTCGTGCCGATGGTCAATCTGGACGCGGCGCCCCAGACCATCGCGCACGGCGAGCGGATCGCCCAGATGCTCGTCTCGCCCGTGGCGCGGCTCGCGTGGGAAGAGGCCCCAGAGCTGCCCCCGACCCGGCGCGGCGACGGCGGGTTCGGCAGCACGGGCAGCTAGGGCGCATCCGAAACCCGACACACAACGGCAGCCATCTTGATGGGATGGTAGAAGGTAGACTAGCTTTCTACCATGAGTCTGAACATCAAGAACCCCGAAGCGCACCGCCTCGCCCGCGAGGTGGCCGACCGAACGGGCGAAACGCTCACCGAAGCGGTCACCGAGGCGCTGCGCCGCCGCCTGGCCGCGCTGGAGGAGCGAAGCCCGGACCCGGGCGTTCTGTCCGCCACGGAGGACGTCCGCCGACTCCTGGCCTCACTACCCGACCTGGATACGCGGCCGGCCGAGGAGATCCTCGGCTACGACGACACCGGGCTGCCGGCCTGACCCGTGGTCCTGGACACCTCCGCCGTGCTCGCGATCCTCTTCGGCGAGCCCGAGGCCGATCGCATGATGCGAGCCGTGGCGTCCGCCCCTCGCCGCCTCATCGGCGCCCCGGCCCTCGTCGAAGCATCCGCGGTCCTGATGGCACGAAAAGGTGTCGCCGCGGACGTGGTCCTCGACGCGTGGCTGCGCCGGGTGGACCTGAAGGTGGCGCCACTGGGTGAGGAGGGGGCGGAGCACGCCAGGCGGGCGTACGCCCGTTGGGGCAAGGGGCTCGGCGACCCCCCCGTCCTGAACTACGGCGACTGCCTTTCCTACGGGGTCGCGATGGCCTCGGGAGAGCCACTGCTCTTCAGGGGCGAGGACTTCCGGCACACGGACGTCGCGGTGGCGCCGTACTGAGCGTGCGCGGCGCCCTACCGAGCGTGCGCGGCACCCCCGGGACGCCGCGCCGACGGGGCTTGGCACCGGTCTCCACCGGCCCCGGCACAGCGCTTGCCGACCCTCGCAAGTCCGCATACGTTCTGCCGTTCCCGGCGTGTCACGGTGGGAACGCGCCAGCGCCGCGATTTGGCGGAGGCGGTGGGGTGGGAAGGCGCGAGGAGGAGGACGTGGACACGCCGTCGGTCGGACGAGCCTGCGCGGGCGCGCCGCGCGGTCCCGACCCCCTTCGGGCGATCCGCCGATTGATCCCGAGTTCCGGATGGCACTGAGAGACCTGTTCGGTGGGGCCCTGATCCCCGTCAACGATATCGCCGTGGACCTCGGCACGGCCAACACCCTCGTCTACGTCAAGGGCGAGGGGATCGTGCTGAACGAGCCCTCGGTGGTGGCGATGGACCGCGGCACCAACCAGGTGAAGGGCGTCGGCCTGGAAGCCAAGCGCATGCTCGGGCGGACGCCCGAGGGCATCATGGCGGTCCGCCCCCTCAAGGACGGCGTGATCGCCGACGTCGACGTGACGGAGCTGATGCTGCGCCACTTCCTGCGTGCGGTGACGGCCAAGCGCCTGTTCCGCATGAAGCCGCGCGTGGTGGTGGGCGTGCCCTCCGGCATCACGGAGCTGGAGCGCCGGGCCGTCCGCAGCTCCGCCGCCGCGGCGGGCGCCAAGGAGGTCTACATGGTGTCCGAGCCCATGGCCGCCGCGATCGGCGTCGGCCTGCCGGTCGAGACGCCCACGGGCAACATGGTGATCGACATCGGGGGCGGCACCACCGAGATCGCCGTCGTGGCGCTCAACGGCATGGTCGCCGACACCTCGATTCGCGTGGGCGGGGACGAGATCGACGCGGCCATCGTGACCTTCCTGCGCAAGAACTACAATTTGCTGATCGGCGAGCCGACCGCGGAGGCGATCAAGATCCAGATCGGCTCGGCCTTCACGAGCGGCGAGGAGCGGGAGATGGACGTGAAGGGCCGCGACTTGGTGAGCGGCATTCCGAAGACCGTGCGCGTGCACTCGCAGGAGATCCGCGAGTGCATCCAGGAACCGATCCAGGCGATCGTCGAGGCCGTGCGGAGGGCGCTCGAGATCACGCCCCCCGAGCTGGCGTCGGACATCGTCGACCGCGGCATCGTCATGACGGGCGGCGGTGCCATGATCCGCGGGCTGGACGCCCTTCTCGCCCACGAAACCAACCTCGGCATCCACGTCGATGAGGATCCGCTCACGTGCGTGGTGCGAGGTGCCGGGCTGATTCTGGATGACATCGAGAAGTACCGTAGCGTGTTGGTCGCGTAGCACGCGCACCGGCACCGCCTGACCGTGGCCTCTTCCTTCGGTCCGCAACGTGGCGGCGGGCGCGATCTGTGGTTCTCCCTGTTCTTCCTCGCGGCGGCGATCGCGATATACGCCGTGCCCGCTCGCTACCAGACGCCCATCCGCGACACGATCCGCTCCACCGTACTGCGGCCCGTCCTTGCCTTCCAGGGTGACATCGCCCGCGAGCGCGGCGAGCGCGTCGAGTTGACGGATGTGCGCGCCCAGAGGGACTCCCTGTTCGCGGTCGCGGCGGCCCAGTGGGGCCTCGCGCAGGAGAACCGGGATCTGCGGCGCCTGCTCGGCCTGCGGGACCGCGCGCCCGACGATTTCGTGCCCGCGGAGATGATCCCGATGGCCGACCTCGGCGTGGAGAGCACGTTCCTGGTCACGGTCGGCAGCGCCGACGGCGTCGGGCCCGGCGCAGCGGTGATCGCGCCATCGGGGCTGGTGGGCGTGCTGCGCGACGTCGAGGAGCATCGCTCGCAGGGCGTCGATTGGACCCACCCCGAATTCCGCGCCGGCGCCATGACGGCCGACGGCGACTCCTACGGCATGGTCGAGCCGAGGCGGGGCCGATTCCGGGAAGAGGACGCGCTGGCGCTCGTGGGGACGCCGTTCCACAACGACATCCCCGCGGGCACCCGGGTCGTCACCTCCGGCCGCGGGGGCGTCTTCCCCCGGGGCGTGCCGTTGGGTCGCGTGGAGGGCATCGAGGAGGCGGATACCGGGTGGCGGAAGTCCTACTTGCTTCGCCCCACGGTGCGGATCCCCGCGGTGTCCCACGTGCTCGTGACGCGACTGGATGAAGAGACCGCCCGTCTGCGCGACTACTCCACCATCTGGGCCGTGCCGGCCCCGCCCGACACCGCCACCACGCCGGGCGTGGACGATGACGATGACGAGGAGGGCCCGTGAGCAAGGGCACCGCGTACGCCCTCCTGGTCGGGCTGCTCGTCGTCGCGCACTTCGTCCTGCGCGTCTCGCTCGGGTTCGGAGAGGGCGCGCCGGACCTGCTGACCGTCGCGCTGCTGCTGGGCGCGCGCCGCCTCCGCCCCTCCCTTGGCGCGGCGCTCGGCCTCGTCCTGGGCACGCTGCGGGACTCGCTGGCCGTCGGGAGCTTCGGCGCGGACGCTCTCACCATGACCGTCGTGGGTTGGCTCGGAGGCCGCTCGCACGACTGGTTCGAGGGCGGCACGCCGCTGTTCATCGGCGTGTACCTGACGTTCGGCGTCTGGGCGCACCACATCCTGCGCACGGTGTTGGGCGGCGTGCCCGTGGACGGCTCGGTGGTAGGCGCGCTGCTCGTCTCGCCGGTCCTGGGGGCCCTCTACGCCGCCGCGGCGGGCGTCGCCGCCTACCTCGCGTACTCCTCCTTCGTCGCGCCGACGCGCTAGCCGCTCGCCGATGCCGACGCGACCGGCCGCCCCGCGCCCCGCCTGATGGGCTTCCTGGGCCAGCTGTACGGCTTCTTCCGCACGCGGCTGGGCGACGGCCCGCTCCTCGTGGCGGTCCTGGCGCTCACGTCGCTGGGCATCGCGATGGTCTACTCGGCCGGCAACGGCTTCATGACCAGCGGCGTGTCCTCCACGCTCTGGACGCGGCAGGCGATCTGGCTGGTGCTCGCCTTGGCGGCCCTGGGAGCGATCCTCCTCGTCAGCATCCAGTGGCTGGAGTGGATCGCGCTCCCGTCGTATCTCGTGGGCATCGCGCTGCTGGCGGCGACCCTGGTGATCGGCACCGGGCGCGGGACCGCGGCGGGGACCAAGAGCTGGATCGACCTCGGGCCGCTCGCGTTCCAGCCGGCGCAGTTCGCGAACGTCGCGACGATCCTGTTCGTCGCCAAGATCATGGCCGGCCGGCGCGAGACGCCCGCCACGCTGTGGCGGCTCTGGGCGCCGATCGTCGCGGTTGCCGTACCGATGGGACTGATCGTGCAGCAGCCCGACCTCGGCACGGCGATGGTGTTCGGCGCGGTGATGGTAGCGACGCTCTACTGGGGCGGCACGCCGATCGGCCTGCTCTTCATGGTGCTGAGCCCTTTGGTGGGCCTCTTCCTGTCGATATCGAGCTGGCTGTTCAACATCTACATGGTCCTGCTGGTGGGTTGGATGTTCTTCTACCACCGCTACGTAAACCGGGTCGGCCTCGGGGCGGGCTCGCTCGTGGTGCTGGCGAACCTGTTCGCCGGATCGGTCGTCGGCGTCCTGTGGAACCAACTCGCGCCCTACCAGCGGAACCGCTTCACGGCGTTTCTCAACCCGATGATCGACCCGCAGGGCGCGGGCTATCAGCTCATCCAGTCGCGCGTCGCGATCGGCAGCGGCGGGCTCTTCGGGAAGGGGTTCACGCAGGGGACGCAGAAGGGCTTCAACTTCCTGCCTGAGCCGCACACCGACTTCATCTTCAGCGTCGTCGGCGAGGAGTTCGGACTGCTCTTCGGGACGCTGCCGGTCCTGCTGTGCTACGCCTTCATCCTCTGGCGCCTCGCGCGCATCGCCGAACGGTCGAACGACCCGTTCGCGGGGATCGTGGTCTTCGGCATCTTCGGCGCCTGGTTCGCGCACATTCTGGTCAACGTCGGAATGACGGTGGGGCTCATGCCGATTACCGGCATTCCGCTGCCGTTCCTCAGCTACGGCGGGACGTTTCTCCTCGCGAACTTCATCGCGCTGGCGATCGCGCAGCGCGTGGCGGCCGAGGAGGTGGAGGAAGCCTGACGGCTCGGCGAGCCGTCAGGCCGGGCGGCGCGCGGGCTGGAAATCGCGGGGGCAAGCTGCCAACTTTAGGCATTCACCCCCACGCTCCGTCGGCACACGACGCAGGGGAGGTTCATGGCCTGGTTCCGAAAGCCCAAGAAGAAGCTCCAGAAGGGCGATCGCCGCGAAATGCCGTCCGACGTCTTCGAAAAGTGCGCCGAATGCGGTGAGATCCTCTACCGCGAACGTCTCGTCAAGAACCTCTACGTGTGTCCCGACTGCGGTCACCATTTCCGCATCGGGGCCGACGCCTACGTCCGCATCCTCACCGACGACGCCAGCTTCGAAGAGATCGACGCGCACCTGCGCAGCGCCGACCCGCTGGAGTTCGTCGACCTGAAGCCCTACGCCAAGCGGCTGGAGGCCGCCGAGCGCAAGGCCAAGCACGGCGACGCGGTGCTCACCGGGACCGCCACCCTGGAAGACCTGCCGGTCACGCTGGCCATCATGGACTTCGCGTTCATCGGCGGCAGCATGGGGTCCGTGGTGGGGGAGAAGATCGCGCGCGCCGGGCGCAAGGCACTGGAGCGCGGGACGCCCCTCATCGTCGTGAGCGCGTCGGGAGGGGCCCGCATGCAGGAGGGCATCCTGTCGCTGATGCAGATGGCCAAGACCTCCGCCGTGCTCGCACGACTCCACGAGGCCGCCCTGCCGTTCATCTCGGTTCTCACGGACCCGACCACGGGCGGCGTCACGGCGTCCTTCGCGATGCTGGGCGACGCGATCATCGCCGAGCCCGGCGCGCTGGTGGGCTTCGCCGGCCCGCGCGTGATCGAGCAGACCATAAAGCAGGAGCTGCCCGACGGCTTCCAGCGCTCCGAGTTCCTGCTCAAGCACGGCATGGTGGACCGCATCGTCGATCGCCGCGAGCTGAAGGCGGAGATCGGCCGCCTGCTGAGGCACATGCAGGGCCTGCCCGCGGGCACCCTCGGGGCCGCCGTAGACGCGTTCCCGGCCGCAGTGGACGCCCCGGGCCGCAACGGCGGCCCGCCCGCCGGCGAGGGCCCCAGGGGGTCGGCCGCCGACGCCGGCGCGCGGAGCGCGGCACGCACCTGACGGGGCACCGCGGCACGCACGCGTCGGTGAGCCGCGCCGACGCCTCCGCCCGGGAGCGGGTCCCCACCTACGCCGACCTCGTCGACCGGCTGTTCCCCCGCCTGTCCGGAGGCATCCGCTGGGGCCTGGACCGCACGCGCGCGCTGCTCGCGTCGGTTGGCGACCCGCAACGGTCGTTTCCCTGCCTTCACGTCGCCGGCACCAACGGCAAGGGCACTGTGTGCCACATGGTGGAGGAGGCGCTGAGGCTGAGCGGCCTGCGGACGGGCCTCTACACGTCGCCGCACCTGGTGGAGTTCCGCGAGCGGATTCGGCTCGATGGCGAGCCGATCGAGGAGGACGCGCTCTTGGAGGCAGCGGCCCTCCTGTGGGGGGAGATCGAAGCCACCGGGGCGACCTTCTTCGAGGCGACGACGGCGATCGGCCTCCTGGCCATGGCGCGGGCGGAGGTCGACGTGGCGGTGGTGGAGGTCGGCCTGGGAGGCCGGCTGGACGCGACCAACGCGATCGAGCCGGAGGTGTGCGCCATCACCCGCGTCGACATGGATCACGCGACGTACCTGGGCGATTCGCTGGTCCGGGTCGCCGGCGAGAAGGCCGGGATCTTCAAGGCAGGTGTACCCGCGGTCGTCGCGGGCGGCCAGGAGCCCGAGGCGATGGCGGCGCTGCGGGCGCGGGCGCGCGACGTGGGGGCTCCGCTGACGCTCGCGCGGCCCGAGGCCCGGTCCGGCGCGTTGGGTCGTCCGCGCTGGTTCGCGGCCACCGGGACCCTCGGTGAGGTCCCGCTCGCACCCGCGCTGCGGGGAGCGCATCACCTGGACAACGCGGCGGTCGCGGCGCACGTCCTCGCGGCGTTGGGCCCGGCGCTACGGCCGAGCGCCGAGGCCGCCGCCCGCGGAATCGCGCGCGCGGCCCCCCCGGGCCGCTTTCAGCGGCTTCGCGCGCGCGGGGTCGACTGGATCCTGGACGTCGCCCACAATCCCGCCGGGGCGGTGGCGCTGGAACGTACGCTCGCCGCAACGGCCCCGCGCCGCCCCGTGATCGCGGTGGTGGGCATCGTCGCCGACAAGGACTGGCGCGCAATGCTCGCCGCACTGGCGCCGGGAGTCGACCGTCTCGTGCTGACGACGGCCCCCGGGGTGCCCGAGGAAAGGCGCTGGGATCCGGCCGCGGCGGGCGCCGAGGTCGGCGAGCTCGGCCTGGTGGCGCCCGACTTCGGGTCCGCGCTGGATGAGGCCGTGCGACTCGCCGGACGTGGCCCGGGCGGCCGGGCCCCGCGGCTATCCCAAGTTGGCACGGTGGTGGTGATGGGCTCGTTCCACACCGTAGGGGGCGCGCTGCGCTGGCTGGAGGACGCGCCGTCCGATTGATCGCGTGTGGCGTCGGCGCGTCCCGGCGGCATCGTCCCCCGGCGCAGGTCGACCGCTAGCCCGACGCGGTCGCGGCCGGGGCCCCTATCTCGACGTCCACGTCGACGGAGACACCGTCACGTACGCTCTCCGTGACCAGGCAGAAGTCTTCGAACAGGTCGATGCAGCGCGCGCTCCGGGCTTTGTCCTCGTCGGGCACATCGGCTTCGATCGAGACGCGCAGCCCCGCCACCCGGATCCGGCCCGCCTCGTTGCGCGTCAGCGTCGCGCGCACGCCGGTGCGCATGCCGGCCACGGGCACGCGCGCCTTGCGGAGGCAGAACAGGGCGCTGGCGCTCAGACAGTTCCCGACCGCGGCCGCCAGCAGGCGGGTCGCGTTCGGTCCGCGACCCTCGCCCAGCGGCTGCGGCTCGTCCAGGAGCAGCGTGGGTACGCCCGGCTGTAGGAAGTCCGCCTCGAAGCGGTACCCGTCCTGTAATGTGAGCGCGACTTCGACCTCGTCTCCGGCGTGCGACGACGCGGACCCGGCTCCTGGCCTTTTGGACCCCCCCGCGCGCTCCCCTCCCTCGATCCGTTCCACGGTCCCTTCTCCTTCCTCGGTTCGACCTCGTTCCGGCGCAACGGCCGGTACCGACCGCCCTCCCACTCGACTACCCCGCCGGCGTGCCGTTGTCTCGCGGGCCGACGGGAGCGCGCAGCTGCCGGCGCCCGTTGCATCCCCCCACCGCCTCCCGCACATTCGCGCGCATGACGGAGTTGGGTAGCCTGCCGGGGTTCCGGGACTTCTACCCCGAGGACCTGGCGCGCAGGACACGGATCTTCGCGGCGTGGAGGGAAGCCTCCCGCCGTTTCGGTTTCATGGAGTACGACGGGCCTCCGCTCGAGCCGCTCGACCTCTATACGGGCAAGAGCGGCGAGGAGATCGTGCGCCAGTTGTACGCGTTCACGGACAAGGGCGACCGGGAGGTGGCCCTGCGTCCCGAGATGACGCCCACGTTCGCGCGCATGGTGGCGGCGCGCGCGGCCGGCCTGCGCAAGCCCATCCGCTGGTACTCGATTCCGCAGCTCTTCCGCTACGAGCGGACCCAGCGGGGACGGCTGCGGGAGCACTTCCAGTGGAACGTCGACCTGGTCGGGGAGCCGGACGTGGGAGGCGACGCGGAGGTCCTCGCGGTGGCCCTCACCGGCCTGGAGCTACTCGGCCTGGGGGCGGGCGACGTCGTGGCCCGCGTGAGCGACCGGCGCCTGCTGGAGGCGGTCCTGCGGTTCCACGACGTGGAAGGCGAGCGGGTCGGAGCCGCCTTCGCGGCCATTGACAAGCTGGAGCGCGAGGGCGTCGAGCCGACCCTCGAGCGTCTGCGCGAGGAGGCTGGCCTCGAGCGCGGCGCCGCCGAGGATCTGCTCGGCGCCGTGGAGGCGGGTGATCCCGGCGTGCTCGCCGCGGCGGCCGGCGGTGACGAGGGGGTGCGGCAGCGCGCCGAGGAATCGGTCCGCTACCTCGATGCCCTGGACGCCATGGGGTTCGGCGACCGCGTGCGCTTCGACGCGCGGATCGTGCGCGGGCTCGCGTACTACACGGGCATCGTGTTCGAGATCTTCGACACCGCGGGCGAGCTGCGCGCGGTGTGCGGTGGCGGCCGCTACGACGCGCTCCTCGAGCAGCTGGGCGGGCCCGATCTGCCCGCCCTCGGGTTCGGCATGGGCGACGTGGTGCTGGGCGAGCTGCTGGCGTCCCGCGAGGAGGGCGTGGAGGCGCCGGGGACGCAGGACCACATCGTCCTGGTCTCGGAGGAGGAGCGGGGGCTCGCGCTGCGACTGGCGTCCGCGCTCCGCGGCCGGGGCCGGTCCGTGACCTACGCGCTCCGCGAGACCGGGGTCGGTCGCCAGTTCAAGGACGCCAACGCCCTGGGCGCGCGCCGGGCGATCGTGCTGGGGCCCGACGAGGTCGCCGAGGGCGTCGCCATCGTGAAGGACATGGAGAGCGGCGCCGAGGAGAAGATGCCGCTGGACGAGCTGCTGTCGGGGGAAGGTCGCGACGATGGGGAATGACAAGGGACTGACGCCGCGCGGCGAGGACTTCGCGGCGTGGTACAACGAGGTCGTGCTGCGCGCCGAGCTGGCGGACTACTCGCCCGTGCGCGGTTGCATGGTCATCCGTCCGTACGGGTACGGGATCTGGGAGCTTATGCAGCGCGGCCTGGACGGTCTCTTCAAGGAGACCGGGCACCAGAACGCCTACTTCCCGCTGCTCATCCCCCAGAGTTTCCTGGAAAGGGAGAAGGAGCACATCGAGGGCTTCGCGCCCGAGGTCGCCGTCGTGACGCACGCGGGCGGCAAGGAGCTGGAGGAGCCGCTCGTGATCCGGCCCACGTCGGAAACCATCATCTACCACATGTTCGCCAAGTGGGTGCAGAGCTATCGCGACCTGCCCATCCTGATGAACCAGTGGGCGAACGTGATGCGCTGGGAGCTGCGCACGCGGCTCTTCCTGCGGACGTCGGAGTTCCTGTGGCAGGAAGGCCACACGGCGCACGCGAGCGAGGCGGAGGCCTTCGAGGAGACCCAGCTGATCCTGGGCCTCTACCGGCGCTTCATGGAGGATTGGATGGCGATGCCTCCGGTGACCGGGGAGAAGACCGCGGCGGAGCGGTTCGCGGGCGCCGTGCGCACCTTCGCGTGCGAGGCGCTCATGCAGGACAACCGGGCCCTCCAGGCCGGCACGTCGCACCATCTCGGCCAGAACTTCTCGCGCCAGTTCGACTTCCGCTTCCAGACCGAGGACGGCGGAGAGGACTACGCGTGGAACACCTCCTGGGGCGTCTCGACGCGGCTCGTCGGAGGGCTGGTCATGACCCACGGCGACGACGTCGGGATGGTCGTTCCCCCGCGCCTGGCGCCGATCCACGTGGTGATCGTGCCGATCCTCCGCGGGGACGCCGCGGACGCCGTCCTGGCCAAGGCGCGGGCGGTCCAGGAGGCGCTCGGCGGACACGGGTTGCGGGTGCACGTCGACGACCGCGATACCGGCAGCCCGGGCTCGAAGTTCTGGGAGTGGGAGCGCAAGGGGGTGCCCCTGCGCATCGAGATCGGGCCCAAGGACGTCGACAAGGAGCAGCTGGTCCTGGTACGGCGCTTCGTCGCCGAGGGCGAGGACAAGAAGGCGTTCCTGCCGGAGGCGACCGCGATCGATTCCGTCCCCTCCGTCCTGGAGGGCATGCAGGCGGCGATGCTCTCGGGCGCGCGCGACCGGCGCGAGGCCAACTCGCACCGCGGCGTCGACGACTACGACCGGTTCCGGCAGATCATGGACGGCGACGGGGGGTTCGTGTACGCCGGCTGGTGCGGCTCGGCCGCATGCGAAGCGAAGGTGAAGGACGACACCAAGGCCACGATCCGCTGTCTCCCGTCCGAGGAGTTCCGATCCGCGGAGGCGCCGGAGCGCTGTCTCGTCTGCGGGAACGAGGCGTCCGAGGAGGCGGTCTGGGCCCGGGCCTACTGAGCCCGCCCCGAGCGATGGCGGAACAGTTCGCCCACCGCGCCGGCCACCTGCACTGCGAGGACGTGCCCGCGTCCGAGCTGGCGCAACGGCTGGGCACGCCGCTCTACGTCTACAGCCGCGCGGCGATCGTCGAGCGCTACCGCGACTTCCGCGACGCCTTCGCCGCCCTCGACCCCCTGATCGCGTACGCGGTGAAGGCGAACGGCAACCTCGCGGTGCTGCGGGTGCTCGCGGAGGAGGGAGCCGGCGCCGACATCGTCAGCGGCGGCGAGCTGCGGCGGGCCCTGATGGCGGGCATCCCGGCCGACCGCATCGTGTTCAGCGGCGTGGGCAAGACGCCCGCCGAGCTGTCGGCCGCGCTGGACGCCGGCATCTACGGCTTCAACGTCGAGAGCGAGGGGGAGCTCCGCGCGCTCGCCGGGGTGGCCGCCGATCGCGGCGCGGCCGCGCCGTTCGCGCTGCGGGTGAACCCCGACGTGGCCGCCGAGACGCCCCACCACTACACGCGGACCGGCCACGGCGCGAGCAAGTTCGGCGTCTCCATCGAGCGCGCGCCCGCGCTGTATCGCATGGCTGCCCGCGAGCCCGCGCTCGATGTCCGCGGGATCAGCGTCCACATCGGCAGTCAGATCACCGAGCCGGGCCCGTTCGTGCGGGCGACGGAGCGCCTCCTGCAGCTGGTCGCGGGACTCCGGGAGGACGGCATCGACCTGGAGTACATCGACGCCGGCGGCGGCTTCGGAGTGCCGTACGCCGGCGAGGCTAGCGCCGCGCCCGCCGACTTCGCCCGGGCGCTCCTGGAGCCGCTGCGCGCGAGCGGCCTGCGCACGGTGTTGGAGCCCGGCCGCGTCATCGTGGGGCCCGCGGGGCTGCTCCTCACGCGCGTGCTGTACGTGAAAGAAAACGGCGGCAGGACCTTCGTCGTCACCGACGCGGGCATGAACGACCTGCTCCGACCCAGCCACTACGCGGGCTATCACCGGGTCGAGCCGGCGGACCTCGTGGACGGCGCGGAAACGCGCAGCGTGGATGTGGTGGGCCCGGTGTGCGAGAGCGGCGACTTCCTGGCGCTCGACCGGGTCATGCCGGTGCCCTCCGAGGGCGACCTGCTCGCCATCCGCACCGCCGGCGCCTACGGGTTCGCGATGGCCTCCAGCTACAACTCGCGGCCCCGCCCGGCCGAGGCCATGGTGTCGGGCGACGCCGTGAAGGTCGTGCGTCGCAGGGAGACGTACGACGACCTGATCCACCACGAGATCGCCGGCGAGGCATACGACGACCCTCCGATCGACCACGCATGAGCGACCGTATCCTGATCCTGGACTACGGCTCGCAGTTCACGCAGCTCATCGCGCGCAGGATCCGCGAGCTCAGCGTCTACTGCGAGATCCAGCCCGCGACCGTCACGATGGACGACATCCGTGCCTGGGAGCCCTCGGGCATTGTCCTCTCCGGCGGCCCCGCGTCCGTTTACGAGGCCGACGGACTCCTCGCCGACCCGGATCTCCTCGCGATGGACGTGCCGGTCCTGGGGATCTGCTACGGCATGCAGGTGATCGCCCACCTGGAGGGCGCCCCGGTACGCGGCGGGCGCCGTGAGTACGGCCGGGCGGAGGTCGAGGTCCGTGACCCCGACGCGCTCTTCAGGGGCTTCGATCCGGGTGCGCCGACCACGGTCTGGATGAGCCACGGCGACCACGTGGACGAGCCGCCCGCCGGCTACAGGGTCCTGGCCGCCACCGACGCGGTGCCCGTCGCCGCGTTTCGCGCCGAGGACCGCGAGATCTTCGGCGTGCAGTTCCACCCGGAAGTGGCCCACACCGCGCGCGGCGGCGAGATGCTCGCGAACTTCGTCTACGGCGTGTGCGGATGCGAAGCATCGTGGACCGCGGGCTCGTTCATCGAAGACGCGGTCGCCCGGATCCGGGAGCAGGTCGGGGGCGACGCCGTCATCTGCGGCCTCTCCGGCGGCGTCGACTCGTCGGTCGCGGCGGCTCTCGTGCACCGCGCGGTGGGCGACCAGCTCACTTGCATCTTCGTGGACAACGGCCTGCTGCGCGCGGGCGAAGCGGAGGGCGTGGAGCGCACCTTCCGCCGGCACATGGGCATGAAGCTCGTCGTGGTCGACGCGGCCGACCGCTTCCTTCATGCGCTGGAGGGCATCCAGGACCCCGAGGCGAAGCGCCGTTCCGTGGGGGAGACCTTCATCCGCGTCTTCGAGGAGGCCGCACGCGAGGCGGGCGACGCCCGCTTCCTCGTTCAGGGGACGCTCTACCCGGACGTCATCGAGTCGGTGTCCGTGCGCGGGCCCTCGGCGACCATCAAGACCCACCACAACGTGGGCGGGCTCCCCGAAGACCTGTCTTTCGAGCTCGTGGAGCCGTTGCGCGAGCTGTTCAAGGACGAAGTCCGGCGCGTCGGGCGGGAACTGGGCCTGGCGGAGGACCTCGTGGGACGGCACCCGTTCCCCGGGCCCGGGCTCGCCATCCGGGTGCTGGGCGCGGTGGACCGGGAGCGGCTGGGGGTCCTGCGTCAGGCCGACGCCATCTACCTGGAGGAGATCCGGGCCGCCGGCCTCTACGACGAGATCTGGCAGGCCTTCGCGGTGCTCCTGCCCGTCCGTGCGGTCGGCGTCATGGGCGACTTCCGGACCTACGAGCACGTCCTCGCGCTGCGGGCGGTCACGAGCCGGGACGGCATGACCGCCGACTGGTACCCGTTCCCGCACGACGTGCTCGGACGCGCCGCGAACAGGATCATCAACGAGGTGGAGGGCGTGAACCGGGTGTGCTACGACGTCAGCTCGAAGCCGCCGGCGACGATCGAGTGGGAGTAGCGGCCGCCCCCTCGGGCCGCCCGTTCAGTCGATGGTGGAGATGGCGTGATCGTCGCTGCGGAGCCGCGCCCCTCCCGGCGCCAGCGCCACGCCGTAGAGGTTGATCTGTATCCGCGCCGTGAGGGTGTCGGGGATCACGAAGTTGAAGGTGACGGCCGTGTCCACGGTGGGCGCGAACCCGATCTGCATCGAATCCACCAGCGCCATGCCGGAGCCGTTCACCCGTGCCTCGAAGCCCACGCCGACCAGCCTGCCGCTCGCCTCGGCGGCGTGTACCCTCACTGGCACGGTGGAGCCGATCGCGTGGGGGGCGTTGTCGTCGGGCGGGCTGAGGATCGAGACCTGGAGCCGTGGAGCCCTCAGCGCACCCTCGTCGATGCCCGTGGGGCGGTCGCGATCTCCGCAGCTCGACCCTCCGACGGCCAGCGCCGCCGCCGCAAGGAGCGCCGTCACCTTCGTGCTCAGGCCCTCAGGAGTCGCCCTCATCGGATTCCGCTGCGGGGGCCCCGACCTCTACCGGGTTGCCCTCGGCGTCCAGCTCACCCCGGAGCGTCCGGTCGATGCGATCCCAGACGTCCGACAGGTACGCGGCGTCGTCGGCGTGGTCATCGATGAAACGTTCGAGCCGCGCCTCGGTGACACCGAACTCGGCCAGAATTCGATCGCGCTCGGCCACGAAATCCTCGTCGGTCGCGGCCGTGGCGGCGGCCCGCCGCAGCTCGACGTAGACACCCACGAAGGTGTCCTCGTCGACGCCGCCGGGTGTCGCCGGGCTCCCTGCGCCGCCGCAGCCCGTCACCAGCAGCAGCAGGCCGACGGCCAGCGGGCGCCACGACGCCGGGATCCGGTTCGAGCGCGACGTTCGGTTCATGCCGATGACCCTGCGCGAGCGCCCGCTGCCGCGCAATGGGGCCCTGGATTGCGCGCCCGCGGGTGCGCCGGCATCGTCACCGCCCGCGCCGCCGCCGGCGCGGCCCGAGGCCCGCGGTCCTTCTGAACGAGCGATCGGTGCGATGACGCCCATTCCAACGGTTCCCGGCAGCCCCCTTTCGACCCTGGCGCGGTGCGCGCTCGCGGTCTGCGTCCTCGCGTGCCTCGGGACGCCGGCCGTCGCGCAGGCCCCGCCGTCCCCCGCGGACGTGCTGGGCCACGAGCTGGGCGCGCGCTTCACCGACCACCCCGGCGTGGTGCGTTACTTCGAGGCGCTGGCCGCCGCGACCCCTCTCGTCACCCTCGAGCGCTACGGCGAGACCGCCGAAGGCCGGCCGCTGCTGCAGGTGCTGGTCGCGAGCGCCGACCACCGGGCGCGGCTGGACGACATCCTCGCTCGCAACGCCGAGCTCACCGAGCCCGGGACCTCCCCCGCCCGGGCCGCCGAGATCGCCGCCGGCAACCCGGCCGTCGTCTACCTCAGCTACGGCGTGCACGGCAACGAGAGCTCCTCCAGCGAAGCGGCCATGTGGACCGCGTGGGACCTGGCGCGCGGAGCCGAGGGCCTCGAGGGGGTGCTGGACGACGTGATCGCGATCATCGACCCCGCGCTCAACCCCGATGGGCGCGATCGCTACGTCCACTGGTACCGCCAGGCGCGCGGCGCCGTGCCCAACCCCCGGCCGGAATCGCGCGAGCACTGGGAGCCGTGGCCGGGCGGGCGCTACAACCACTACCTGTTCGACCTGAACCGCGACTGGGCGTGGGCCACGCAGACGGAGACCCGGGCGCGCCTCGCGACCTGGGGGCGGTGGAATCCGCACGTGCACGTGGACTTCCACGAGATGTCCCCCAACTCCAGCTACTTCTTCTTTCCGGCCGCGGACCCCATCAATCCCGCGTACCCCGAGCACACGCGCGTCTGGGGCCGGCGGTTCGGGGACGGCAACGCCGCGGCGTTCGACGCGCGCGGCTGGACGTACTACACGGCCGAGTCGTTCGACCTGTTCTATCCGGGCTACGGCGATACGTGGCCGAGCCTGCTGGGCTCGATCGGCATGACCTACGAGCAGGCGGGGCACTCCCGCGCGGGCCTCGTGGTCGAGCGGCCGGACGGCGTCCTGCTGACGCTGCGCGACCGGGCGCAGCACCACCGGGTGGCCGGGCACGCGACGCTGCGCACCGCCGCCGACGGACGGCGCGAGCTGCTGGAGGGCTTCGCCGCGTTCCATCGCGACATCGGCGACGGCGGCCAGTTCCTGCTCGTGCCGGGCGCGGATCCGGGGCGCGCGGAGGAGCTCGTAGCGCTGCTCCTGGCGCAGGGCATCGCGGTCGAGCGCGCCGCGGGCGCCTTCGACGCCGGCGCGACCCCGCACGAGGGCTTCGCCGCGCGCCGGGACTTTCCGGCCGGCACGTACCGGGTGCGTACGCAGCAGGCGCGCGGCCGCCTGGCGACGACCCTCCTAGGGGCCGAGACGGAGCTCAACGCGACGTACTCCTACGACGTGAGCGCCTGGTCGCTGCCGTACGCCTTCGGCGTGGAGGCACACACCGCCCGCTCCACGCCAGACGCCGGCTGGGCGCCGGCCGCCGAGGCCGCGCGCGTCATCGGAGGGGCGCTCGAGGCGGGCTGGACGGGCGTCGGCGCGTCGCTCGCGCGGCCGACGTTCGCGGGGGAGAGCCGGGCTTTCGCGGCCACCGGGCACGAGGGGCCGGACGCCCCCCCCGCCGGGGCGGGTACCATCGGCTACCTCGTGGCCCCGGGACTGGCGGCCTGGCGAGGCATCGGGAGCCTGCTCGCCGCGGGCGGGCGCGCGGTGGTCCTGGACGAGCCCTTCGACGCGGCCGGACGGGCCTGGCCGGCCGGCGCGTTCTGGCTTCCGGCCTACGCCAACGCCGACCTTGCCGCGCGGGTCGCCGAAGCCGGTCTCGAGGCGCTGGCCGTGCCGGTGCGCAGCGGCTCTACGCCCAGCGGCAACGACCTCGGCACCGAGGACGCCTACCCGCTCGCCCTGCCGCGCATCGCGCTGCTGGCGGGCGAAGGCACCTCGCCGACGTCCCTCGGAGCCCACTGGTTCTTCCTCGAGGGCACGCTCGGCGTGCCCTTCGACCAGCTGGTCTTGGACGCGCTCGGCGCCGGCACGCTGGCCGCCTACGACGTCCTCGTGGTGCCCGACCTCTCCGGCGCGGGACGACGGGCGCTCGCGGGGTCCGCGGAGGCGCTGCTGGCGTGGCTGCGCGCCGGCGGCGTGCTCGTGGCGGTGGCCGACGGCGCAAGAGCCGCGGCCGAGCTGGCGGAGGTCGCGCTGGCCGGCGATGAAGGTGACGAGGAGGAGCCGGAGGAGCCCGATGTCGCGCGCGCCCTCCAGGGCAGAGAAGCGCGCGAGCTGGAGCGCTGGGAGCAGAGCATCCCCGGCACCATCTTCCAGCTGACGCTCGATCCCGCGCACCCGCTGGCGTTCGGCGCCGGCGTCTCGGCGGCGGCCGGTGCGCCCGCGGACCGGCTCTTCGTCCTGCACACCGGGGAAACCGCCTTCGTCCCCGACGAGGACTTCGAGTCCGCGGCGTACTTCCCCGAGGCGCTGCGCGAGACGAGCGGCGTGATCAGCGAGGAGAACCTCGAGGCGCTCGAGCAGCGCGCGTGGCTGGTGTCGGCAGGGGTGGGGGCGGGCAAGGTCATCCTGTTCGCGGATGATCCACTCTTCCGGCACTTCTGGCTGTCCACGTTCCAGCCCTACGCCAACGCGGTGATGCTGGGGACGGCCTACTGAGGGGCAGACCCACCGAGGGGCCGGCCTTCCGCTACCGGGCGCGCGTCGTGTAGAACAGGAGGCCTCCGGAGCGGTTGCCCGCGATCAGCTCCGGCGCGCCGTCGCCGTCCAGGTCGCCGAACGTCGGCGCCGAGTTGGCCGGCAGGGGGATCCCGGCGTCCGCCACCGCGAGCGGGTCAGCGCTCTCCGCGGCGCCCGCGAGCGCGCCCGCGCCCAGCGCGACGGCCCGGAGCCCGCCGTCCTCGGCGCCGAGCAGGAGCCGCGTCGCGCCCGCCAGCGTCGCGACGGCGGGTACGCTGCGCCGGCCCACGTCGATGCCGCCCCAGGTGTCGTCGACCAGCTCGAACGCCGGCGACACGCGGTCGCCCACGTTGCGGTACGCGTTGACCTCTCCCGACGACTCGCCGACGAACAGGTCCAGGTCGCCGTCGCCGTCGACGTCACCCAGCGCCGGGGCGGCGTGCGACCCGCGGGTGAGCACGATGTAGGAGGAGTCGACGACCGAGAAGGCGGGCAGGCCGTCGGGGCCGGGCCCGTCGTTGCGCCAGTAGGACACGCCGCGGTTCCAGGTGCCCAGGAGCAGGTCCGCGTCGCCGTCGCCGTCCAGATCCCCGAGCGCAGGCGCGTACTGGAAGCCGCCGCGGATCGGCAGCCGGCCGCGCTCTCGGAAGGCCGGCGCCGTCGCGCTGCCGACGTTTTCCAGGAAGCGCAGGGACGCCGTGGTCGCGTCGGACCCCTCGATCTTGCTTCCCACCAGGAGATCCAGGTCGCCGTCGCCGTCCAGGTCGCCGAGCGCGGGCACGCTCTCGCTGCCGGCGTCGATCGCCCGCAGCAGGCGGCGGGTAACCAGCCTCCAGCCGCCGGACCCTCGCTCGAGCAGGTAGGTGTTCTCGATCGCCGTGCGGTTGGGGTCGTAGGCGCCGCCGATCACCCCGATCACGAGGTCGGCATTGCCGTCCGCGTCGACATCGGCGAGCTCCCCCGCGTTGTACCCGCTCGTGGCGACGGGGTCGGCGGCCGGAAAGGCGACCGGCTCGCTGCGCAGCCGGGGCTGGCGGCACGTCCCGACGTTCTCGAAGAGCAGCAGCCCCGGCTCGAAGAAGTCGCCCCACAGAAGGTCGATGTCGCCGTCCCCGTCGACGTCGCCGAAGGTCATCGCGTTGGCGCCGTGCCGCGCGCTCGGAACGAGCTGCGCGACCACCTGGATGTTCTCGAAACGCTCGGCCACGAGGCGGAAGGCGGGCGCCCGCTCGCCCATCGGCGCGACGGCCTCGAAGCGCGACACGGTGCCGTCGATGCGCCCCACGAACAGGTCGAGCCGGCCGTTGCAGTCGAAGTCCAGGATCGACGGGATGTTCTGCCGGTCGCTGAAGAGCGCGGTGCCGTCCTCCAGCGCGACGCTGTCGGTCGCCACCACGTAGCGCGGGCCGGCGCCCACGCCGGCGTCGTTGCGGTAGTACCGGAGATGGTTGAACGGGTGCTCGGCGAACAGGTCCACGTCGCCGTCGCCGTCGCCGTCGAGCGGCCGGAACCATTCGCCTACCTCGACCCCCGCGAAGCGGTCGGTCCGCCAAACGAAGCGCGGGGCGGGCGAGCCGCCGGTGTTCTCGAGGAGCATCACCTCGTCGGGGCGCTCCTGGAGCAGCAGGTCGGCGTCGCCGTCCCCGTCGACGTCCGCGAAGCGCACGCGGGGGGCGTCCAGCCCGCCGAGGAACGCCAGATCGAGCGGCACGCCGGCGCTGTCGGTCACGGGAAATGGGGACACCAGGCGGCTCCAGGTGCCGATGTCGGACCGGGCCGGCGGCGCGTCGGGGCCGGGCGACGGCCCCACGCCCCCGGCGCAGCCGAGCAGCGCGGCGAGCGCCCAGGTGGCGCCGCCGCGCCCCCGGCTACCTGCGGACACCCGTGGCGATGCCCGCCGCGTTCGCGCCGATGGGGATCGCCCGCTCGACCATCCGCGTCGCCGCGTCGATGACCACGAGCGCCCCGGCCTTCCCGTCGGTCCCGGTCGGGCGCCAGGTGCCGTCGGTGTTGTTCGCGCTGACGAACACGCGCCTGCCGTCGGCCGACACGGCGGACCCGTGCGGCCGCGCCAGCGCCGGGTCGCGCACCTCGCCGATCACGCGCCGGGTGCCGACGTCGATCGCCCGGACCACACCCTCGCGCTTCGACGGTACCCACAGCGTGCGGCCGTCGGGCGAGAACGAGGGATGCCACGGCTCGCCTCCGACGTGAAGGATGCCCGCGGCGGTGGGGTGCAGCGGGTCCTCGAGCCGGAAGAACAGCACGTCGCCCGACAGCTGACCGGTGGCCACCAGCAGCCGCTCGGTCGGCGACACGGCGAGCTGCACGACCGCGTGCGTGCTGCCCGCGAGATCCATCAGCTCGGCGTCGCCGGCGCGCACCGCCGCGAGTCGGTTCTCCCCCAGACTCGACGAGTACGCGGTCCCGGTCCTGTGGTCGAACGCCAACGCGTGGGGGCGCGGATAGAGCACGTCGACCTCGTCGATCGACATGTCCGAGCGGTCGATCACCCCGATCCGCGTCGGCGGGTTGACGGCCGCCATCGACCGGCCGACGTACAGGGCGTCGCTCGTGGGATCCAGGGCCAGGAGTCCGGGCGCCTGGAACTCGGCCGATCCCACCAGGTCGCCCTGCGGGGTCAGCTTGACGACGCGGTTCTCGGCGATCAGCGACACGTAGATGTGCGCCCCGTCCGGTTCCACCGCGACGTGATGGGGCTTCGCGTTGGCGGAGAAGCCGAGCGCCTGCAGGTCGATTCGGCGGATCACCTCCAGCGACCGGGCGTCCACCCCCACGACCGAGGCGGCGTCCTGCTCGGCCACCCAGACGATCTCCCGGTCGGCAGGAGGACGAACGTCGGTCGGGACGACGCCCGGGGCCGAGCCGCACGCGGCGGCGCCCGCGGCGAACAGCGCCGCGAACGCCGACCGCAGGGTGCGCGCGCTCAGGAGACCGGCTCCTGCTTGCGCAGGAGGAACAGGCCCAGGGGACCCCCCGTCACGACGATGGTGCCGCTCTTGAAGTACGGGTACGCGCTCCATGATCCTCCGAAGACGGGTCGATCGCCGCCGTAGGGAATCGTGTCGAAATGGCCGACTTCCTCGGGGTTCTCCGGGTCGGAGATGTCGAGGATCCGCAGGCCGGCCGTGTTGTTCGACTGGTAGGCGAAGTCGCCCTTGATGTAGAGGTTGTGATCGATCGCCCTGGTCGGCCCGAAGTACTCCTTGACGAGCTGCGGGTCGTCCAGGTCGCTCACGTCCCAGATCAGCGTGCGGGTGTTCTCCACCTTCCCCTGCATCTCGTCCAGCTCGTCGTCCACGTACAGGTACCGGTGATCGTCCGTAAGCCACGCCTGGTGAGTGTAGCCGAAGTTCGGGTACTCCGCGCGGGACAGCGCCACCGGGGCCGACTTGTCGGTGACGTCGGCGATGCTGAGCGCGGTCTCGTTGGACCCGATGCAGATCTCCTTGCCGGCGTGGTCCTGGTCGGGTCCCTCGTACATCACGCACTGGGCGTCGTGCGAGTAGCCCGTCCCGGCGCGGCCGGTGCTCGGATCCTGGAAGCAGCCCACGAAGGTCGGGTTGAGCGGCTCGCGGATGTCGACCATGTGCAAGCCCCCTCCGCATGTCTCGCCGCCGCCGCGGGCGCCCACGATGTAGGCGTAGCCGGAGCCCTCGTTGATGACGATGTTGTGCGCGCTGGCGATGCCGTCGTAGACCAGGTCGGGCTCGAAGGTCAGGGGCAGGGCCGCGGCGTCAACCTCCCTGAGTCGCTTGAGGTCGAGCACCTGCATGCCGTGCTGGCCCGCGCCGTCGGCCACGACGTAGACGTGGTCGTCGTAGACCTTCATGTCGCGCCAAACGGCCGAGTTCGAGCCGGGCGTCATCGGCAGGTCGCCGACGTAGACCGGCGAGGCCGCGTCGGACAGGTCCACGATGGACAGGCCGTCGATCCTGCCCACCAACGCGTATTCGCGTCCCGTCTCCGGGTCGGTCCAGCCCCACACGTCGTTCAGTCGGTTGCCGCGGCCCGCACCCATCTCCGTGATCGGCAGAAACGACACGAGGTCGACCTGCTCGCAGGACCAGAGCGCGGCCTCGCCGCTGGCACAGGCGACCTCGCCGCCGGTCACGGCGTCGAGGCCCTCCGGGGTGCTGGCGAGCGTCGCCGCGTTGCGCCAGCTCCCGCCTTCGGCGACGTAGACCAGCGCCGTGCCGGCGCCGTTGTCGTCCCCGGGGGCGCCCACGACGGCCACGTCGCCCGCCACCGCGAGCGACTGGGCGAAGCGCGTACCGCGCTGGTCGTCCTCCCGCCCCACGAACCGCGCGGAGGTCACCGAGCCGTCCTCACCGCGCTCGAACACATAGACGCCGCCGCGGTGGTTGTTCGCGAGGGCGCCGCCGATCATGACGCGCTCGTCGGACGCGGCGATCGCCGTGCCGAACTGGTCGCGGCCTCCCGGCGCGAACGGCGCCAGCCGGCCGACGGCCGACCACCGTCCCGACGCGGCGTCGCGCGTGAACCGGTACACCTCCCCATTACCGTTGCGATTGGGGGCCCCAACGAAGGCCTCGGCGGTGCCGTTCAGCGCGATCGTCTGACCGAAGCCATCGTTCGCCGCGAGCCCGCGCACCTCGAACTTGCCGGCCGGGGTCCAGGCGCCGTCCTGCAGGTGGAAGGCGTAGACCGCGCCGAGGCCCTCGGCCTGGCGGGGTGCGCCGACCAAGGCCACGTCGCCCTCGGCGGCGAGCGCCAGTCCGTACCCGTCGTCTTCCGTCACGTCGTCCGCGGTCAACTCGCCGCCGGCCTGCCAGGAGCCGTTCGTCCAGGCGTACACGCGCGGGGGTCCCGCCCGTCCGCCGACCACGAGCAGTCCATCGTCGCCGGCCAGCGCGGCGCCCATGCCCGCGCCCTCGGGGGCGTCCGGGAACGCCATCCTGCCGACCTCGGCTATGCCGGCAGCACTCCGCTGGTAGGTGTAGATCGCGCCGCGACCTTCATCCTGGCCCGGCGCCGACACGACCAGCAGGTCGCCGGCGACGGCCATCGCGGTCCCGAAGCCGTCTTCCTCCTGCCACGCGGATTGGGGCAGGCGGACGGTCTCGGTCCACCCGTCGCCCGACGGTGCGTAGGCGTACACGGCGGCCGGTCCGATGAGGTTGTTCGCTTCCGCAACCACGACGAGGTCGCCGTAGCGCGCGACGGTGGCGCCGTAGCCCGTGCGTAGCGCCTGAGCCGAGGCCGAGGTGAAGGAAACGGCGGCGAAGAGCCCGAGAGCGCTCGCCGCCCGGAGATACGCTGTCTTCATGAAACCCGGGGGTTCGGGGAAAAGCCGGTCCGTTGCGTTGGGAACGCCCCCGTATACGCGCGACCCACCCCTAATGTGCCGCGGCCTCCCGCGGGACCATCCCTGCCGATCCGGCAGGTGCGGTGGGAACGCGCCTTGCCCTACGAGGGAGACGCAGGCCGGCGTGCGTCCCACCGAATGGATGGCGCGGACCGGCGAACGGTTGGCCCGGGCCGGGTCGACGCAAATAAGGAGAGGACGATGGAGCCGCGTTTCGATTGGAAGGAGCCCTGGGACACCGTCAGCGACGCGATGAACAAGGTGCTGGATGACTTCGGCACCATCGCCGAGGAGACGTTCGTGCACGTCGCCTGCCGCCCCTCCGTGGCGCTGCGCGAATCGGCGACCGCATACGAGTTGGAGGTTTCGGTGCCGGGTGTGGCCCGCGACGACGTGGACATCTCCGTCGAAGGCAGGAGGGTCACCATCGCCGGAGCCTGGCCGGAGGCCATCGCCGAGGACGACCGGACGATTCTCCGGGACGAGCTGGCGCGGGGCCGCTTCAAGCGCGTCCTGCTGCTTCCGGAGCCGGTCGAAGCGTCGGGGGTGAGCGCGCGCCTGGCAGCGGGCATTCTCACCGTGACGCTGCCGCTCCGCGAGCCCACGGAGCGCACCGAGATTCCGATCGAGGACGCCGACGTGCCAGACGAGGGGCGGGCCTCCAAGAAGGCGTAGGCGGAGCAATCGACGTAGCACCAGCGCACGAACGACGGGGGAGCCGTTGAATCAGGACAGGCTGACGATCAAGGCCGGCGAGGCCCTTCAGGCCGCCGCCACCGAAGCACGCAAGCGGGGCAACCCCGCGCTGGAGGACGTGCACCTGCTGAGCGCGCTCATGGCGCAGGAGGAAACCATCGTCCTGCCGGCACTGCGCAAAGTCGGCGCGGATCCGGCGGAGCTGGGCCGCGACCTGCTGGCCCGGATCGAGCGGCTCCCCCGGCAGTCGGGTACCGTGCAGCCCTCGCTGGGGCGCGAGACACGCGCCGTGCTGGATCGCGCGGAGGAGGAGGCGCGTTCCCTCGGCGACGAGTACGTCTCGACCGAACACCTCCTCATCGCGCTCGCCGCGGAGGGCTCCGATACGCGCGAGCTCCTCTCCGAGCGGGGCGCCACGGCCGAGGCGCTCCGGGACGCCATCGAGGAGGTGCGCGGCCCGCACCGCGTCACCGACCAGGACCCGGAGGGGAAGTATCGCGCCCTCGAGCGCTTCAGCCGTGACCTCACCGCGGCGGCCCGCGAGGGCAAGCTCGATCCCGTCATCGGACGCGACGAGGAGATCCGACGCGTCGTGCAGGTGCTCAGCCGCCGCACCAAGAACAACCCCGTGCTGATCGGCGAGCCGGGGGTCGGCAAGACGGCCATCGTCGAGGGCCTCGCACAGCGCATCGTCAGCGGGGACGTGCCGGAGTCCCTGCAGCACAAGACGCTGATCGCTCTGGACATCGGGGCGATTCTCGCGGGCGCCAAGTACCGCGGCGAGTTCGAGGAGCGCTTCAAGGCCGTCCTCAAGGAGATCACCGAGGCGGAGGGCCGCTTCGTCGTCTTCCTGGACGAGCTGCACACCATCGTGGGCGCGGGGTCCGCCGAGGGCGCCGTCGACGCGGGCAACATGCTGAAGCCCGCGCTGGCGCGCGGTGAGCTGCGCGTGGTCGGCGCGACCACGCTGGACGAGTACCGCAAGCACATCGAAAAGGACGCCGCGCTGGAGCGGCGCTTCCAGCCGGTTTACGTGGGCGAGCCCTCGGTGGAGGACGCGGTCGCCATCCTCCGCGGCCTGAAGGAGCGCTACGAGGTGCACCACGGCGTGCGCATCACCGACGCCGCGATCGTCGCCGCCGCGCGGCTCAGCGACCGCTACATCGGCGGCCGTTTCCTGCCCGACAAGGCGATCGACCTGATGGACGAAGCCGCCAGCCGGCTGCGTATCGAGATCGACTCGCTGCCGCAGGAGATCGACGAGGTCGAGCGTCGCATCATGCAGCTCGAGATCGAGCGCACCGCGCTGGAAAAGGAGGAGGAGGCCGGCGCGGTCGAGCGGCGCGACCGGATCGACGCCGAGCTGGCCGAGCTGCGCGAGCAGGCGGGCGCGATGAAGGCACGCTGGCAGGCCGAGAAGGACCAGATCACCCACATACGCACGTTGAAGGGTCGGATCGATGAGCTGCGCATCGAGGCGGAGCGCGCCACGCGCACCGGCGACCTCGCGCGCGCCGCCGAGATCCAGTACGGCGAGATCCCGCAGCGCGAGCAGGAGCTCGAGCAGGCCGCCGTGCGTCTCGACGAAGCGCAGCGCGAGTCGCGCTTCCTGAAGGAGGAGGTCGACGCGGAGGACATCGCCGAAGTCGTCTCCCGCTGGACCGGGATCCCGGTCAGCCGGATGATGGAGTCCGAGCGCGAGCGGCTGATCACGCTGGAGGCCGTACTGGGCACGCGCGTCGTGGGCCAGGAGGAGGCCGTCGCCGCCGTCGCCAACGCCGTGCGGCGCAGCCGTGCCGGGCTGCAGGACCCGGATCGCCCTATCGGCAGCTTCATCTTCCTCGGCCCCACGGGGGTCGGGAAGACCGAGACCGCCCGCGCCCTCGCCGAGTTCCTGTTCGACGACCAGGACGCGATGGTCCGCATCGACATGTCCGAGTACATGGAGAAGCACGCGGTCGCCCGCCTCATCGGCGCGCCCCCGGGCTACGTGGGCTACGACGAGGGTGGCCAGCTCACCGAAGCCGTTCGGCGACGGCCCTACTCGGTGGTGCTCTTCGACGAGATCGAGAAGGCGCACCCGGACGTGTTCAACGTCCTGCTCCAGATCCTCGACGAGGGTCGCCTGACCGACTCGCAGGGCCGCACGGTCGACTTCCGCAACGTCGTCGTCATCATGACGTCGAATTTGGGCAGCCCGCAGATCCTGGAGCGTGCCGAGACCCAGGACTGGGACGCCGTAGAGCGGATCGTACGCGAGGAGCTGCGGCGCCACTTCCGCCCGGAGTTCCTCAACCGCGTCGACGACGTGGTGGTCTTCCGGCCGCTGGATCGGGAGCGGATCGCCGAGATCGTGGAGATCCAGCTGGCCCGCCTGCGGCGGCTCCTCGCCGAGCGCGACATCGAGCTGGAGGTGACCGCCGCCGCGCGCGAGCGGATCGCGGACGAGGGGTACGACCCGGTGTTCGGGGCCCGGCCGCTGAAGCGAGCGATACAACGTCTCGTGCAGAATCCGCTCGCGCTGGAGGTGCTCGAGGGGCGCTTCAGGGAAGGCGATACGGTGGTCGTGGACGCCGACCGGGACGGCGACGGTCTCACCTTCGGGGCCGCCGGCTCGCAGGCGCCTTCGGAGGCCGTTGCGGAGAACCTGGCCTCGGCCTAACCTCCGGCGTTCGCGGCCGGCCGACCCGGAAATCCTTCACCGACATGCGTCGAGCGCTGATCGCGGTGCTTTCCGTCGCCCTCCTGGGGGGCGGGTGCGTGAGCCAGACGGTTTCCCGGCAGGAAACGGCTCCCGGGCCCGACGCGGTCGCACCCTCCCTCGTGGTGGAGCGGTTCCTCCAGGCGGTGAATGCCCGTGACGTCACGACGCTGGGCCGTCTCTTCGGCACCAGGGACGGGCCGATCGCCGGGCGCGACGACCCGGCCACGGTCGAGCAACGAATGTTCACCCTCGCGTCCCTGCTCGAGCACGACGACTACACCATCCTGGGTGATCAGATCGTGCCGGGACGGGGCAACGAAGCAGTGAACATCATGACGACGCTGGTGAAGCGGGGACGGTCGGTAGCCGTGCCCTTCACGCTCGTGCGCTCGACCGCCGGGCAGTGGTTGGTGGAGCGGATCGATACCGGCGAGCTGACGCGCCGCTGACGGGTCGCCGAAGGAGGGGGTGCGGCCTCAATCCGCCTGGACGAGCTCGATCAGCACGCCGCCGGTGGAGCGGGGATGGAGGAAGGCGACCATATGGCCTCCGGCGCCCGGCCGCGGTTCGCGGTCCACGAGCTGGTACCCGGCCGCCTCGAGCCGGCGCAGCGCGCCGGCGAGGTCGGTGACGCGGAACGCGAGGTGGTGCAGGCCGGCCCCTCGCCGTTCGATGTGGCGTGCGATCGCCGAGTCGGGCGAGGTGGCCTCGAGCAGCTCGAGCCGTCCGTCTCCGTCGCCGAGGAACAGGACCCGGACGCGCTGGCCGTGGACCTCCTCCACCGCGGTGGGCTCGGCGCCCAGGAGCGGGCCGAGGACGGCGGTCGCCCGGTCGAGCGATTCGACCGCAATGCCGACGTGATCCAGACGCAACATTCGGGGTATCGTTACCTGTGAAGTAGCAGGCGGAGCGCCCGCGAGGGCACAGTCCGGATCTTGCGTGCCCGTATCGTGGGCAGCAAGAGACGTATCGCATGAGAGGGAGCGGCCCCGGTGGGGTCGCTCCACACCTACATAAGGGGGGAGATCGTGGAGAACGGGAAGGTCGTCGAGATCACCGATGTCAACTTCGACGACGAGATCGGGGGCGGGGAGGGGCTGGCGATGGTGGATTTCTGGGCGACCTGGTGCGGCCCGTGCCGCATGGTGGCGCCCGTCGTCGCGCAACTCGCGGACGAGTACGATGGCCGCGTGAAGGTGGGCAAGCTGGACGTGGACGCGAACCAGCGCACGGCGATCAAGTTCAACGTGAGGTCGATTCCGAGCATTCTGTTCTTCCACGACGGGCAGCACATCGACACGGTCGTCGGGGCGGTGCCGAAGCCTCACCTGGAGCGCCGCCTCGAGGAGCACCTCGCCCGGCACGACGCCGGAGAGGCCACCGGCTGAGGGGGGCCCGGCCCCAGCCTCGGGGCCGCAGGGCTCGCGACCCCGTACGGGCGTCGGCTGGACCGCCGTACGGCGGGGCTCGGGCCGCCGGGCTCGCTTCGTGGCGCCGTTCCCGGATGAGCACGTGATCGACACGATTCCGCACCTGCGCGCGCTTCTGCCGCGCACGAAGCTCCGCTGGGTGGACCTCCGCGCGGTCCTCAACGACGGCAAGACAGAGCGCGCCTCCCGCGTTCCGGCGGCGCTCTGCCTCCACCTGGGCGCGCACACCGACATCGTGCTCCTCCGTGACGGAGAGTCGCTCACCGCCGCGCGCGTGGAGCCGTCGGGCCGGAGGGTGATTCGCATGGACGCCGTGACGCGCTTCGCGGAACGCGAGCGCGAGCGGGCCGAGGTGGCCTTCTATAGCGTGACCGAGGACCAGCAGAGGGCCATGTGGCCCTGCCTGCACGGCGAGTCGACGCCGCGCCGGCTAGGATCGGTGGCCGATCTGGCGGCCGCCGCGCGCGCGGACGAGGTGAGCGGGGTGGTCGAGATCGAGGGCGGGGGTGCGCTCCATTGGGTCGTCTTCGACTCGGGGCTGCCCACGGAGGTGCACGCGATCGGCATTCCGCCCGGGAGCGCCGCCGCCGCCGCCGTCGACCTGCTCGCGGTCTGGCATCCCGATGCGGAGGCCGTGCTCTACGGGCCGCCTCGGGACCCGCCGCCGCAGGCTCCCGCGGCCCTCTTCAGCCTGTACGAACGCCTCGTACAGCGCGCGGGCCACGAGATCGCCGAGGAGCTGGGCACGGACGTGACGCGCGCGTGCTTCACGGCCGCCCGCGGCGAGCTGGAAGCCACATCGCCGGTGCTGGCGTCCTTCGCCGTGCACCGGGACGGCAGCGTCGTCGCCGACGACGCGGTCGTGACGCGGTCGGCCCTGACCGACGCGGTCGCGGCGTGGCTCCGCGCCGTCCTCGCTTCCGCGACGGAGAGGGGACTGAGCGACGCGGACGCGGTCGCCCGCCGGGCCGTGGAGCCCGACCGCCACGCGCTGACGGCGCAGGGCCTCGTCGCCCGGCTCCACGAGTAGAGGGGCTCCCGTGGCAGGGTCGCTGTACGTCGTCGCCACGCCGATCGGCAACCTGGAGGATCTGTCGCCCAGGGCCGCACGGGTACTGGCGGAGGTCGACCTGGTGCTCGCCGAGGACACGCGCCGCACGCGGATCCTCATGGACCGCGCCGGTGCGTCCACGAAGCTGGTGTCGGCGCACCGGCACAACGAAGAACGGCGCTCCGGCACGGTGCTGCAACTGCTGGAGCAGGGCCGCGACGTGGCGCTCGTCAGCGATGCGGGCACCCCGGTCGTGAGCGACCCCGGGGCGCGGCTGGTGGCGGCGGCCGTCGCCGAGGGGTTCACGGTCGTGCCGATCCCCGGGCCATCGGCCGTGCCCGCGATCCTGTCGGTGAGCGGTCTGTCCGCCGACCGCTTCCTCTTCCTCGGCTTTCCCCCACGATCCGGCGCAGCGCGCAGGGCCACCCTCGCTCGCGTGGCCGCGTCCGAGGATCCGGTCGTGCTGTTCGAAGCGCCCTTCCGGATCGCGACCCTGCTGGACGACCTCGCGGACGCCTGCGGAAGGGGGCGCAAGGCGGTCGTGGGCCGCGAGCTGACGAAGCTGCACGAGGAGGTCACGCACGGAACCTTGGCCGAAGTGGCCGCTTATTACCGGACGGCCGACGCGCGCGGCGAGTTCGTCATCGTGATCGAGGGCGGGGCCCCAACCGACGCCGACGACGGGCTGTCGGAACGTATGGCGTCGGCGCTCGCGGAGGCGCTGCTGGAGCGGGGGGAGCCCGTGCGCTCCGTCGCGCGCGAGGTCGCCCGACGGGCGGGGCTCCCCCGCAATCGCGCCTACGAGCTGGTCCAGGCCCGCGCAGAGGCGCGGAAAGAGGTGACGTGAAGCGACCGGAATCATGGAAGGCACGCACGGCGGTGCTGCTGGCGGCGGTCGTACCCCTGATCGCAGCCGGCGCCTCCGTGCCCGCCCGGCCGCTTCCCGACGCGGGTCCGGCGATCGCCGTCCTGCACTACGACGGGGGCGGCGACTGGTACGCCAATCCTTCGGCGCTCCCCAACCTCCTCGCCGAGGCGCGCGCGCGCACGGGCATCGACTTCGTCGAGCGGCCGGCAACGGTGCGGCTCGACGATACGGCGCTGCGCGACTACCCGTACCTGTACCTCACCGGGCACGGCAACATCGCCCTCTCGGAGGCCGACGTGGTGCGGCTGAGGGCCTGGTTGCAGGACGGCGGCTTCCTGCACGCCGACGACAACTACGGCCTCGACGAGAGCTTCCGGCGCGAGATGGCCAAGGTCTTCCCGGGCGATGCGTGGGTCGAGCTGCCGTCGGACCACGGCGTGTACCACGCGTTCTACGACCTGGAGGGCCTGCCGAAGGTCCACGAGCACGACGGCGCGCCCCCGCAGGGGCTGGGGCTGTTCCACGAAGGCCGTCTCGCGGTGTTCTACAGCTTCGAATCGGACCTGGGAGACGGGTGGGAGGACGCGGACGTCCACGGCGACGCCGAGGCCGTCCGCGAAGCGGCGTTCCGGATGGGAGTCAACCTGCTCGTCTACGCCCTGGGCCAGGCGGCCGGATGAGCGGGAGCCCGCGGTGAGCCCGGTCGAGTTCTGGAGCAGCCTGGCGGCCGCCCGCGCCGGGCTGCGGCGCTCGGCGGGGCTGGCCGTCGCGCTGGCCGTCGCCCTCGTGCTGCCGGCGCTCCTCGTCGGCACGTGGCTCGCCGTCGCGCTGCCCGCCTGGGACCGGCCGAGCGCCTGGCCGCTCGTGGTCCTCCTCGTCGGCGGGACCGCCGCGGCGCTGGTGGCTGCGTGGGCGGTGCGACGCTGGCTGCGCCCGCTCGACGCCCGCGCGGTCGCCGCGGCCGCCGAGACCGCGCGCGGCCTGCCGGACGGCAGCCTACGCGGCGCTCTGGAGCTGCGTGGCGGCTCGCCGGCCGGCACGTCCGAAGCCCTCGCCCGCCTCGCCGAGCGTCAGCTCGTCGATCGCGTAGGCGTCGCGACGCCACGCCAGCTCGCCGGACGCCTGGCGGAGCAGGGCAGGGCGCGCCTTCTCCGGCTGTCGGTCGCGGTGCTCGCTGTCGGGCTCGCGGTGACCCTCCTCGGCGCCAGCAACCCGGCGCGCGCGCGGCTCGCGTGGACGCCCCTGCTGCGGCCGCTACGCGCCCTCACGCCGCCGGAGCTGCCCGCTCTGGAGGTCACCCCCGGCAGCGTCCGGATGGCGCGGGGCGACACCCTCCGCGTGGCGATTCGGGCGCCGCGCCGCCGTCAGGTGACGATCCACTGGCGGGCGCAGGGCGAGCTGCCGGGACGTGCCCGCCTCACGGTGCGTGAGGACAGCGCGGCGCGCGTGCTCGGCGCGGTGGACGTGCCGCTGACCTACTGGGTGACCGCTCCGGACGGCGCCGCGTCCGACACGTTCGTCGTGGAGCCGCAGGATCCGCTGCTGGTGTCGGCGCTGACCGTCGACGTCGCGTACCCCGCCTACCTCGGCCGCGCGGGCGACAGCTTCGAGGGCGAGCCGCCGCCGCTGGTGCTGCCCGAGGGAAGCGTGGTGCGCGTGCGCGGCACCGCGACCCGCGCGCTGGGCCGGGCCGCGCTGCGCGGCCCCGACGGCGAGGTCGCGCTCGGCGTGGAAGGCGATCGATTCGACGGGCGCTTCCGCCCGGCGACCTCGGGCACGTGGGGCTGGGCCCTGACCGACGGGTCGGGCGCCGTGAGCCCCGCGCCGCCGCCACCGTTCCAGGTGGCTCTGATTCCCGACGAGGCCCCCTGGGTGGAGATCCGGTTCCCGGGGGAGGACACGGAGGTCGGCCCTGACATGCAGCAGGCGGTGGTCGCCCACGCCGGCGACGACCACGGCGTCCGGCGCGCGGCGCTCGTGAGCTGGCGTGTGGACGCGTTCGGCCAGCGCGATTCGGCGGTGCGCGCCGCGATCCCCCTCGACGGCACGCCCGCGACGACCGCGCTGCGCACGGTTCTCCGTGCGACCGGGCGCCGGCTCCTGCCCGGGACGCGGCTCGAGTACTACGTCGAGGTGACCGATGACGGCCCGCGCGCGCAGACGGCCCGTTCCCGGACCCTGGCGTTCCGCTTTCCGGGCGCCGACGAGCTGCGCGCCCGCGTGGGCGAAGAGGCCGACGATCTCCTCCACGGAACCGACGACCTGACCCGCGCGGCGGCCGAGCTCGAGCGCGCGACGCGGGAGCTTCAGCGTCGCATGGACGGCGGCGAGAACCGGGAAACGGGGCGGTCCGGCGGCGGACAGGAGGCGGGCGATCCCAACCGGCAGTCGCCGCTGGACTTCGAGCGCGCCGAGGACGCGCGCAACGTGCTGGACCAGCAGGAGGCGCTGCTGGAGCAGGCCGATGCGCTGCGCGAGCAGATGGAGGAGCTGAGCGAGCTGTCGCGCTCGGCGGGGCTCTCAGACCCGGAGTTCCAGGAGCGCCTGGAGCAGATCCGCGACCTCATGGACGAGGTCGCGTCAGAGGACATGCGCGCGCAACTGGAGGAGCTTCGCGAGGCGCTCGACGAGCTGGATGCCGCGCAGACGGAAGCGGCGCTGCGCGCGCTCGCGGAGCAGCAGGAAGACCTGCGCGACCGCCTCGACCAGAGCCTGGATCTCCTGCGGCGCGCAGCGGCAGAACAGGAGATGCGCGCGCTCGCCGACGATGCGCGGAAGCTCGCCGCCCGGCAGGACGCCGTCGCCGAGGCGCTCCGCGAGCGGGACCCGGCGGGTCGTGAGCGCACCCGGGACGCCCCGGCGCCCGCCCCCGAGCGGGCCGACTCGGCCGGCGCGCCCGAGCCGCCGGCGGGTGGGATCCGGGATTCGACGCGCGCGACGCCGCCCGAGGGGGCCAGAGGGGACGCCGACGCGCAGGGCTCGGAGCCCCGGGCCGCCGACGCGGCCGAGAACGGCGAGTCTCGCGAGGCCGGCGAACCCCGCGAGGCTCGCGATCCCGGCGAGGCCGGAGATCCGAATGAAGCCGGCGACGCCGCTGACCTGGGCGAGGCTGGCGACCCCGGTGAGGCTGGCGACCCCGGCGAGGCTGGCGACCCCGGCGAGGCTGGCGACCTCGGCGAGGCTGGCGACCCCGGGGCCGCAGGCGATCCGCGCGAGCAGCAGTCCGCGCTGGCCGAGCAGGCGGGTGGGCTGACGGAGCGCATGGACGCCCTGCAGGAGCGACTGCGACAGCTCGGCGAGGCGGGCGCCTCCGAGTCGAGCGGGGAGGCGGGCAGCGAGGCACGCGGCGCGAGCGAGGCGATGCGGGAAGCGGCGCGGCGCGCGAGTCGCGGCGAGAGCGAAGGCGCCGCCGCCTCGGGGGAGCAGGGAGCGCGCGGCATGGAGAACGCCGCCGACCTGCTCGACCGAGCGCGCGAGGCGATGTCCCAGGCGTGGCAGGACGAGACCCGGGAGGCGCTCGACCAGGCCACGCAGGAGGCGCTCTCGCTGGCCCAGCGGGAGTCGGAGCTGCTCGAGCAGATGCAGCAGGCGCGCGAGCAGAGCGGCGGCGCCTCCGAGGAGCAGATGGGGGAGATGCGGGGTGAACAGGCGGCGGTGCAGGAGGGGCTGGAATCGATCTCCCGCAACCTGTCCGACGCCGCCAGCCGTTCGGCGGCGATCGACCGTGAGGTGGGCGAGGCGCTCGGCGAAGCCATGCGCAACGTCCAGCAGAGCGCGAGCGCGATGGAGGGCGGCGACGGCCGGCCGCGTCTGCCGATCCAGGAGACCCAGGCGGCGGTCGACGCCATGAACGACCTGGCTCTTTCGCTCGTTCGGAACGCGCAGCAGGCGGCGCAGTCGGGTAGCGGGACCGGGCTGGAGCAGGCGCTCCAGCAGCTCGCTCAGGCGGCGTCTCAGCAGGGACGGATCAACAACGAGGCGAGCGCGCTCTCGCCGCAGGACATGTCGGCCGCGGTGCTGTCGCGGCAGGCGCGCCGCCTCGCGGAGCGCCAGCAGGACATCGCCGGCCAGTTGCAGGGCGCCAGCCAGAACCTCGGCGGCAGCGAGGATGTGCTCGGCGACGTGGAGGCGATGGCGGCGGAGGCCGAGCAGCTCGCGCGCGAGCTGGCGGGCGGGCGCCTCAACCGCGAGGTGAGGGAGCGTCAGGAGCGGCTCTTCTACCGCATGCTGGACGCCGGCCGCTCGCTCGAGCGCGACGAGCTGGGCGACGAGCGCACCGCCGAAGCCGCGTCGGCCTTCGAGCGTCTCGACCCGGGCGCGATCGACCCATCGCTGCTGCGCGCCGGGCCCCGTTATCCGACGCCTCCCGCGGCGTTGCTGCAGCAGCTGTCCCCCGGCTATCGCCGCCTGATCCTGGACTACCTCGACCGCATCAACCGGCAGCAGGAGACGCCGCCGGCACCCTCCGACGAGCAGCCCGCCGACCGATGAACCGCCCTCTCCTCGTCGTCGGCGCCGCGCTCGTGATCGGCTCGGTGCCCGCCGCGTCGCGCGCGCAGACGGGCCAGCCGCTCCCGCCGGAAGTTCGTACCCGCGTGGGTCAGCTCCTCCAGGAAGCCACGAGGCAGCGCAGCAGCGGAGACTACGCCGGAGCGCGCGCGAACCTGGAGGAGGCGCTGGCGGCGGACCCCGCCTCGATCGGCGGCGTGCTCCTGCTGGAGGCGGTGCTCACCGCGCAGGGCGACGTGCAGGCGCTCCTACCGTACGCGCGGGCGCTCCTGGCGACGGGCCAGCACGTCCAGCTGGGCTACCAGGTGCTGCTGCGAACGCTGTCCGCGGGCAACCGGGCGGACGCGATGGCCGCCGAAGCGGAGCACTGGGTGCGCGCTGCGCCCGACGACGCGGCGACCTACAGAGAGGTCGCCCGCATCTGGGAACGGCACGGGGACATGGAGCGCGCGCTCGCGGTGCTCCAGCGGGGCAGGGAGCGGCTGGGCCGCACCGACGCTCTCGCGCTCGAGTTGGGAGTCGCGTACGCCCGTTTGGGCGAGGTACGGCGCGCGGTGGAGGAGCTGGATCGCGCCCTCGGGCCCTCCGCCGGAACACTGCTCGTGGTGCGCCGCTGGCTGGGCCAGGTGGAGGAATCGCGGCCGGTCGCGGACGCGCTGGTAGCGGTCCTGCTCGAGGGCTCCACGACCCGCGAGCGGCGCAACGCCGCGTTCGAGATCGCCGTCGACGCCGGCCTGCAGGAGCGCGCCCGCATTGCGGCGCTCGGCATGATCGACGGCGCGCCCGAAGCCGAGCGGACCCGGTTCCTGTCGGAGGCCGCGCGACGCGCCGGCGCCGCCAGTCTTCCCGAGCTGGAGTACTGGGCGTATCGGCAGCTTCTCGAGGGCCGCCCTACCGCCGGTCGCGCGCTGGCGATCCGCAACCGACTCGCCGAGCTGGCGCTGGCGATGGGCGACACGGCGCGAGCCCGCGCGGACTATCTGGCGATCGAACGCGAGGCGTCCGAAGGCTCGCCGCAGCGTCGCCGCGCAGCGGCGTTCGCGATCGAGCTGGCGGCCAGCTCCGGCGAAGCGGCCGCGGCGCGCGCGGCGCTGACGGAATTCCACGCCGCGTACCCGGACGCCCGCGAGTACGACCGGCTGGCCGGCGCCGTGGCGGGCGCGCTCCTGGCAAGCGGGGACGCCGAAGGCGCCCTCGAGGCCGCCGCGGACGCCGACGGGCCCCGCGCGAACATGGTGCGGGGACGCGCGTTGCTCGCGCTCGGCCGCACCGGCGAGGCGCGCGACGCCCTCATGGCCGCGGTCGCCGATCTCAGCGGTCTCGAAGCCACCCGTGCCATCGCGCTGCTCAGCCTTCTGGACCGGCTCGACGGCGAGGGCGCCAGCCTGCTTGCCGAAGCCGTCCAGGCGCTCGACGGGGGTCACGCGGGGGCGGGGGTCGCGCTGCTCGTGGCGGGCGCCGCCAGGCTCGAGGACGAGGACGCCGCGGCGCTCCTGGACTTCGCCGCCTCCATCGCCGAGCGCGCCTCGCTGCCGGCCGAAGCCGAGGCCGCGCGGCGGCGCCTGGTGGAGCGTTTCCCCGACGCGCCCGAGAGCGCCGCGGCGCTGCTCGCCCTGGCCGAATCGCTCGGGGCACGCCCGGAGGGGCGCCTGGAGGCGCGTGTGCTGTTGGAACGGCTCATCCTCGAGCACCCCCGCAGCGCGCTGCTGCCGCGCGCGCGCCGCCTGCTGGACCGGCTCGAAGACGCGTCCGCCAATACCTGAGCGCCGGCGCCGCGACCCGGCCAGGGGCGCTTTCGAGGCCTCGCGGTGTAGGAGAGTCGTTCCCACGCACCGAGGCCGGAGCCCGGGACCGCGACGATCATCGATCCGGGCGGCCGCGGGCCGCGTGCGTGCCGCGACCACACACCCCGACCGACTGCTTCATCGCATGATCCACGGCCGACAGATGCCCCGCCGCCGCACACCCCCGCGCGCCTGTCTGCTTGCGGCGCTGGCGGCGCTCGCCGTCGCCGCGCCCGCGTCGGCGCAGCACCTGATCGTCCCCATGGACGGCGCCCAGGCCAACCACCTGAAGGCGTACGGGCTCACCTACTGGACGCTGCTGCGCGGCGAGGAAGCGGAGTGGCTCCTCAACTACCGCGGCGGGTCCTTTTTGCTGCCCGACCGCGACGCGGTGCGCCGCGAGGCGGCGCTGCGAGGGGTGTCGGTGGAGCCCGCGACGGCCGCGGACGTGGCGCGCCTGCGGGCCGAGATCGCGGGCGCCAACATGGAGTCGGTGATCCTCGAGAAGGCGCCGGACATCGCCGTCTACACGCCGGAGTCCGCCGATCCATGGGACGACGCGGTGACCCTGGCGCTGAGCTACGCGGAGATCCCCTATGACCGCATCTGGGACCCCGGCGTGCTGGACGGGCGGCTCAGCGACTACGACTGGCTGCACCTGCACCACGAGGACTTCACCGGCCAGTACTCCAAGTTCTACCTCAACTACGCGGGCACCGCGTGGCTCCAGGACGAGGTGCGGCGCAACGAAGCGGTCGCGCAGCGCTACGGATACCCCGACGTGCCGGCGCTCAAGAAGCAGGTCGCCGCCCGCATCCGCGACTACGTCGCCCAGGGGGGCTTCCTGTTCGCCATGTGCACGGCAACGGAGACCATCGAGCTGGCGCTCGCTGGGGTGGGCGTGGACCTCGCCGCCGCGTTCAGCGACGGCTCCCCGATGGACCCCAACGCGAGCGGCCGCATGCGCTGGGAGCTGGCCATGGCGTTCCAGGGCGCCGAGCTCCAGACCAACCCGGGGGTGAGCGCGTTCAGCGACATCGACGGGCACCAGGTGAACACGCCCTGGCGTGAGCCGCTGGGCCTCTTCACGCTCTTCGATTTCAGCGCCAAGTTCGATCCGGTCCCGTCGATGCTGACGCAGAACCACGAGAACGCGATCGCCGACTACTACGGCCTCACGACGTCCTTCCGGCGCGATCGGCTGCGGCCCGGCGTCATCGTCCTCGCGGAGGAGGAGGGCTCGCCCTGGGTCAAGTACGTGCACGGGAGCTTCGGCGAGGGGACGTGGACCTACCTGGGCGGTCACGACCCGGAGGACCCGCAGCACCAGATCGGCGACGCGCCCACGGACCTGGACCTCCATCGCCATTCGCCGGGGTATCGTCTGATCCTGAACAACGTTCTATTCCCGGCGGCCCGAAAGAAGACGCTGAAGACCTGAAGGACGGGAAGCCACCGGGCCGTCGCCGGGCGCGCCGGCCCGATCGACCCCGTCCCTGGACGCGTGCCATGCCCAGACTCTCCGAGCGCTACGGGGCCTTCCCCGACTATCCCCTCGCCGACGTGCCGGCGTTGAAGCGCCGCCTGCGCGAGGAGGGTCGTGACGTCATCGATCTGGGGGCGGGGGACGCCCTGCTGGCGCCGCCGCCGGCCGCGGCCGAGGCGCTCGCCCGGGCCGCCGCCGACCCCGCCATGAGCCGCTACGGGTTCCAGCTGGGGCTGCCGGCCTTCCGGGAAGCGGTCGCCGGGTGGATGGATCGGCGTTTCGGCGTCCGGCTCGATCCGTTCGCCGAGCTGCTCCCGCTCATCGGATCGAAGGAAGGCATCGCGCACCTGGCGTTCGCGTACCTGGAGCCGGGCGACGCCGCGATCCTGCCGGACCCGGGATACCAGCCGTATCGGGGCGGGACGCTGCTCGCCGGCGCCGAGCCGGTGGCGGTCCCGCTGCGGCCCGAGACGGACTTCCTGCTGCCGTTCCGGGACGTGCCGGAGGCGACGTGTCGGCGGGCCAGGATCCTCTATCTCAACTACCCGAACAACCCCACCGCGGCGATCGCGCCCGAGTCGTACCTTCGCGACGCCGTGGCCTTCTGCCGCGAGCACGACGTCCTCCTGGTCTACGACAACGCGTACAGCGAGGTCGCGTTCGACGGCTACGTGCCGCCGAGCATCCTCGAGCTGGACGGCGCGCGCGACGTGGCCGTGGAGTTCCACTCGATGTCGAAGACCTACAACATGACCGGATGGCGGCTCGGGTGGGCGGCCGGCTCGGCGGACGTCATCGCGGCGCTGGCGCGCGTGAAGACGTTCGTGGACACCGGGGTCTTCCTGGCCGTGCAGGCCGCCGGCGCCGCCGTGCTGAACACGTCGGCCGAGTGGGTGTCCGCCAACGTCGGGGAGTTCCGGCGCCGGCGCGACGCCGCGGTGGGGGCGCTGCTGGAAGCGGGCTTCGACGTGACCCCGCCGCTCGCGACGATGTACCTGTGGGTGCCGGTGCCGGAGGGCGAGCCTTCGGAGTCGTTCGCGCGGCGCGCGCTGCTCGACGAGGCCGTCGTGGTGATGCCGGGCGCCGCGCTGGGGGCCGGCGGCGAGGGGTTCTTCCGCGTCGCGCTCACCGAGGACGCGACCCGCCTCGCCGAGGCCGGGGTGCGGCTGGGACGGGTGGCCGGGCGACTCGCGGCGGCCGGCTGAGCTACCGCCCTGGCCATGGCACCCGCCACCTTACCCCGACCTCGAGGCCGCCGCGCCCGCCCGGCTCGACCAGGGGCGGGGGGCGCCCCCGCCGGTCCGCCGCCGCGCCACTCGCGGACGGCCGACCGGGATCACCGCGAACGGCGGATCGGGGCGCTCGCGCTGCTCGGCTCGATCGCCCTGCACGTGGTGCTGCTCGTCCTGATCCGGTTCTCTCCGGGCCTCCGCCCGGCGAGGGTCGGGCCGCCGCCCCGCGCCGAGCCCGAGGAGGGACTCCGGCTGATGCAGTTCCGGGCGGTGGAGGGCGAGGTCGACCCACTGACCCGACCCGACGACCCGGAGTCCGTGCCGCGCCCGGCCGCGCGGCGACGGGCGGCCGCGCCGGCGGCCCCGCCCGAGGCGCCCGGGGACGCGCTCGACGCCGTCGACCGCGTGCGAATGGGCTACGCGCGCGACCCCCGGCTCTGGCGGGACCACGGGCCGGCCTACCTGCTCCCGCCGGAGACCGCGGAGGAAGCCATCATGCGCGGGCTGCTGCCGCGCCTCGCGCTGTTCAACGACTCCGTGGCGGCGGAGGCCGATCACGCCCGCCGTTCCACGGATTGGACCTTCACCGACTCGGAGGGTCGGCGCTGGGGGATCTCTCCCGAGGGCATTCACCTGGGCTCGATCACCCTGCCCCAGAGCGAGTTCAATCCGGACGAGTCGATGCGCCGGGAAGTCCAGGCGGCGCTGCGGGAGTGGTCGGAGATCCGCGACCAGGCGTACCGCGCGGGTCTCGACGAGACGTTCGAGGAGCGCGTGCGCGCGATCCGGGAGCGGGTCGAGCGCGAGCGCGCCGAACGCGGCCAGGGGGGATGAGGGCGCTCGTGGGGGTCGCCCTCCTGCTTCGCGCCGCGCGTTGGCTGGACGTGCGGCGCCGGGAAACCAGCCGGTCGGCCCGCACCGCGGCGACAGAGGCGCGAGCGCGCCGGGCCCTCGGCGCGGCGCCGCAGCGCGGAACCGTGCGCGCTCACGCCCTCACTTCGGCCGTCGTGGAGCTGACGGGCATCGCGCCCGATCGCGAGCGGGCCGAGGCCCTCGCAGAACGGGTGCGAGCGGCGCCCGGCATCCAGGTCGTCATCGACCGCATCGAGGAAGCGCCGTGATCGCCGCCGTCCAGGCGCTGGGAGAGTACGGCGGACTCACCGCCGTGAGCGTGGCGCGCGAGACCGCCGGCCGGCTGACCGGCTTCGTCTTCGACCACTGGCTCGTGCTCGCGGCGGGCGTCGTGCTCATCGTGGGCGTCTGGAAGCTCCTCGACGCCTGACGCCCCGTTGAAAAGCCGGGGCGCTTTCCTATCTTCGGTGACCCGCGCCGATCGCGCGGATCAGGAGCCGTCCAGGGGCCTGGACGCGCGGATCGCGTCCACCCGATGCCAGGAGACCATGGGCCAGCCGCTCCCCCCGCAGTACGACCCGAAGGCGTTCGAGACCGCGCTCTACGACGGATGGGAGGAGCGCGGCTACTTCGGCGCCGACCCCGCGGACGCCAGCGGGCGGGATCCCTACGTCATCGTCATTCCGCCTCCGAACGTCACTTCCGTGCTCCACATGGGCCACGGACTGAACAACACCATCCAGGACGTGCTCGTCCGCTGGCGCCGCATGCAGGGACGCCTCGCGCTGTGGGTCCCGGGCACCGACCACGCGGGCATCGCCACCCAGAACGTGGTGGAGAAGCAGCTCGCCGAGGAGGGTCTGACCCGCTTCGATCTGGGACGCGAGGCGTTCGAGGAGCGGGTGTGGGACTGGGTGCGGCAGACCGGGCCCCGAATCCTGGGCCAGCTCCGCGCGATCGGCTCGTCGTGCGACTGGTCGCGCACCGCGTTCACGCTGGACGAGGGCCTGTCGCGGGCGGTCCGCGAGGTGTTCGTGCGCCTGCACGAGAAGGGGCTCGTCTACCGGGGGCGCTACATCATCAACTGGTGCCCCCGCTGTCTCACGGCGCTGTCCAACGAGGAGGCGGAAGGCGAGGAGACCGCCGGCCACCTCTGGCGCCTGCGCTACCCGTTCCCCGCCGGGACCGAGGCGCCGGGCCTGCCGACGCTGCCCGACGGGCGCCCCTACGTCGTCGTGGCGACCACGCGCCCCGAGACGATGTTGGGCGATACCGCGGTCGCGGTGCATCCGACGGATGGCCGCTACACCGACGTGGTGGGCGCGGACGTCGAGCTGCCGCTCACGGGACGCCGGATCCCCGTCGTCAGCGACGATTGGGCCGACCCCGAGTTCGGCAGCGGCGCGGTGAAGGTCACCCCCGCCCACGACCCGAACGACTTCGAGGTGGGACGGCGGCACGGCCTCGAGGCGCTCGACATCTTCACCGAGGACGCGGTCACGAACGACGCCGTTCCGGGACCGTTCCGTGGCCTGGACCGCTTCGAGGCTCGCGAGCGGGTCGTGGAGGCGCTCCGCGAACAGGGGCTGCTGGACGGCGTGGAGGACCACACCCACTCGGTGCCGCACTGCTACCGCTGCGGCACCGTCGTCGAGCCGCGCCTGTCGTTGCAGTGGTTCGTGCGCATGACGCCGCTCGCCGAGCCGGCGCTGGCCGTCTCGCGCGAGGGCAGGGTCCGTTTCACGCCCGAGCGCTGGAAGAAGGTCTACGAGCACTGGCTAGAGAACATCCGCGACTGGTGCATCTCCCGGCAGCTCTGGTGGGGCCACCGCATTCCGGTTTGGTACTGCGCGTGCGGCGAGGAGATCGTCGCCCGCGAAGACCCCGACGCCTGCCCGACGTGCGGCTCCACCGAGCTGGAGCAGGATCCCGACGTCCTGGACACCTGGTTCAGCTCCTGGTTGTGGCCGTTCTCCACGCTGGGATGGCCCGACCAGACGCCCGATCTGCGCGCGTTCTACCCTACCCACACGCTCAGCACCGCGCCGGAGATCCTGTTCTTCTGGGTGGCACGCATGATCATGGCCGGGCTGGAGTTCGTGGGAGAGGAGCCGTTCGAGGACGTCTACCTGCACGCGACCGTCCGCGATCAGCTCGGCCGCAAGATGTCCAAGTCGCTCGGCAACGGGATCGACCCGCTCGAGGTCGTCGACCTGTACGGCGCGGACGCCCTGCGCTACACCGTCGTCGCGGCCGCCGGCGTGGGCACCGACGTGCTCCTGAACCCGGACGACCTCGAAGGGTCGTTCTCACCCGGCCGCAACTTCGCGAACAAGCTCTGGAACATGGGGCGCTTCGCGCTGATGAACCTGGAGGGCGCCGAGATCCCCGCGCTGGACGCCGTGCGGGGCGATCTGGAGCTCGCCGACCGTTGGATCCTGTCGCGGCTCGGCGCCGCGACCGACGCGGCTACCAAGCATTTGGAGGACTTCCGCTTCCACGACTACGCGTCCACCGTCTACCACTTTTTGTGGGGCGAGGTGGCGGACTGGTACATCGAGCTGGTCAAGCCGCGCCTCGGCGGGGACGGCGAGGCGGACGCGACCTCCCGCGCCGCCGCGCTCGCTACGCTGCTCCACGTGTTGGACGCGGGCATGCGTCTGCTGCACCCGATCATGCCCTTCGTCACCGAAGCTCTGTGGCTCCGGCTGCCTCTGCCGGAGGACGGTCGCCCGGAATCGCTCGTGATCGCACCGTGGCCCGTCGGCGAGGACCGCGACCGTGACGCCGAGCGCCAGATGGAAGCGCTCATCGCGCTGATCGGCTCGGTGCGCACCGCGCGCTCGGAGTACAACGTCCCGCCGAACCGCCCGCTGCGCGTGCACCTGACGGACGCTTCCGAGCCGCTCGCCGCGGCGCTCGCGGCCGAGGGACGGGCCCTGACCCGGCTCGCGCGGGCCGAGGCCGCCGAGGGCGACGCCGACGACGGCGCCGGGGCGCACGACGTGCTGACGGACGGCACCGGCGTCTTCGTGCCGCTCGCCGACGTCATCGACCTGGACCGCGAGCGCGAGCGCCTGGAATCCGAGCTGGAGAGGATCGGCGGGCAGCTGCGCGCCACCGAGGATCGGCTGGCCAACGAGGCCTTCACCTCGCGCGCTCCCGAGGAGGTCGTCGCGCGGGAGCGCGACAAGGCGGACAGCTTCCGGGAGCAGGAGGCGAAGCTGTCCCGCAAGCTGAGCGCGCTGCGATGAGAGACGCCGTCCGGCTCGTACTCCCGGGGCTCCTGGGCATCGCCACGGGGTGCGCGACCGCCGATCCGCCCCCGGGCGGCGAGGAGGACCGCGTGCCCCCGGTCGTCATCAGCGTGACGCCCGAGCCCGGCTCCACGATCTCCGACCTGGGCACCGACGTGGAATTCGCGTTCGACGAGCGCCTGAGCGAACGCGGGGTCGCCTCCTCGGTGCTCGTGTCGCCGCGCACCGGCGACTTCCGCGTCGACAAGGGCGGGCGGGAGATCCGCGTCCGTCAGGCGGGAGGCTGGTCGCCGGGGATCGTGTACCGCGTCACGCTGCTCCCCGGGGTCGGAGACCTGTTCGGCAACGCGCGCTCCCAGCCGGTGGAGCTGGTGTTCAGCACCGGGCCGGAGATCCCCGGCACGGTCCTGGGGGGCGTGGTGACCGACCGCATGACCGGCGCCCCGCTGGCTGGCGCAGCCGTGGCCGCCGTGCAGCCGGGCGATACCGTGCCCTACGTGGCCATCGCGGACGAGGAGGGCTTCTTCGCGATCCGGTTCCTGCCGCCGGGGCCCTACGTCCTGCGCGGCTTTCGCGACGGCAACGGGGACTGGGCGGTCGGCGCCCAGGAACCGCGCGACGAGATCGCCGTGGAGGTGACGCCGGAGGACACCCTGGTGGCGCCTCTCGCCCTGCTGTTTCCGGACACCACCCCGCCGTCGCTCGTGCGGGCCGAGTGGGTGGACAGCGTGACGGTCCGGCTCGACTTCGACGACGCGCTCGACCCCGAGGACCCCCAGGCGTCGCTCTCCGTACGCGTCGTCGGCACCACCGCGGGGCACGAACCGGGCGCGACACCCATCGCGCCGCATGTGCTCGAGGCCGCGCTGCTGGCCGCGGACTCCGCGGCCGCGGCCGCCGCCGATTCCGTGGCGGGCGGGGAGGCCGATGCGGCGCCCGGGCCCGGCGAGCCGCCCGGCCCCGGGGCGGCCGACCCGGACGCCGGGCGGGACGCGCTGCTGGGCGCGGAGATCGACAGCCTGGCGGCCGCGGGGGCGGACAGCCTCGCGGGCCCCGCGCCGCCGCCCGTGCCCCGCGCCCAGCGGGGTGCCGGGCCCGCCATCGACGTGGCGCGCGGTCCCGACGGTGCCCCGCTGCCCACGCGGGAGTGGTACGTGCGGCTCGACGCGCCGCTGGTCCCGGGCGCGACCTATCTCGTCTTCGTGAGCGGAGCGCGGAACGTCCAGGGCGCGGGCGACGGCGGGGGCGAGGTGGAGCTGGCCGTGCCGGAGGCCGCGCCCGAGCCGGCGCCCGAGGACGTCCCGCCCGACCCCCTACCGGAGGGCGCCGCTCCGCCCGACTCGGCGGACGGCGGCGGCGGAGCGGGCGGCGCCGAGCCTCCGCCCGCCGGAGGGTGAGCGATCCGCGCCGGTCGATCCCCCCGGTCGATCGGCTGCTCGACGGCGCCGCGTTCCGTCCGCTGCTGGACGAGGCGCCCCGACGCCTGATCCGCTCCATTCTGCAGGACGTGCAGGCCGAGGTCCGCGCGGCGCTGGGGTCGGGCGCTCTGGACGCCGCGCCGGCGGAGCAGTGGTACGCCCGTCGGACCGAGGAGCGTCTGGCGGAAGCGCTGCGCCCGTCCCTGCGGCCCGTCATCAACGCGACCGGCGTCGTGCTCCACACCAACCTCGGCCGGGCGCCGCTCGCCCCGCGAGCCGCCGCCGCGGCCTACGCCGCCGCGGTCGGCTACGGCAACCTGGAGTACGACCTCGACGCGGGCACGCGCGGCTCCCGGCACGTCCACGCCGTGGCCCTGTTGCGCGAGCTGACGGGCGCCGAGGACGCGCTCGTCGTCAACAACAACGCGGCCGCCGTCGTCCTGGCTGTGCGCGCCATCGCCGCGGCCGGAGAGGTGCTGGTTAGCCGCGGGGAGCTGATCGAGATCGGCGGCTCCTTCCGCATCCCCGATGTCATGGCGGCCGGAGGCGCGCGCCTGGTCGAGGTTGGCACCACCAACCGCACCCACGCCCGCGACTACGTCGACGCCGTAGGCCCGGAGACCAGGGCGATCGTCAAGGTCCATCGCAGCAATTTCCGGGTGAGCGGCTTCACCGCCGACGTGGACGTGGCGGAGCTCGCGGCGATCGCCGGCGACGCCGGCCTGCCTCTGCTCGTGGACCTCGGCTCGGGCGTCCTGGCCGACCCGGCGCCGCTGGGCCTGCCCGCCGAGCCGACCGCGCGGGAGGTGCTGGAGGCCGGCGCCGACCTCGTCACGATGAGCGGGGACAAGGTGCTGGGCGGCCCGCAGGCCGGGATCATCGTCGGCCGCGCGGCGCTGATCGAGAGGCTCCGCGCCGATCCTCTCGCCCGCGCGGTCCGCGTCGGCAAGCTGACCATCGCCGCGCTGGAGGCCACCCTCGCCGAGCACCGCGACCCGGCCGCAGCGCGCTCGAGCGTGCCCGCGCTCGCGATGCTCTCGGCCGACCGGGACACGCTGCGCCGACGGGCGGAGGAGCTCGCCGAGGCGCTCGCCGACGCGGCCGCCTCGGTCGACGTCATCGACGGCGCGTCGGCGGTCGGCGGCGGCGCCTTCCCGGACGCGACGCTGCCCACCACCCTGGTGGCGATCGACCCCGGATCCGAGGGCGCCGCGTCCGTCGAGGCCCGCCTGCGCGCCTCCGACCCGCCGGTGATCGCGCGCATCAAGGACGGACGCATCCTGCTCGACCTGCGCACCGTGCCCGCGGACGCCACGCCGGTCCTCGAGCGGGTCGTGCGCGACGCGCTGGGGTCGGGATAGCGTGGGCGGGCGCCCCGCGGTCTTCCTGGACCGCGACGGGACGGTGATCGCCGAGCGCCACTACCTCGCCGACCCGGAAGGCGTCGAGCTGCTGCCGGGAGCCGCCCGCGGGCTGAGGCGCCTGGCGGCGGCGGGCTACGCGCTGGTCGTGGTCACCAACCAGTCCGGCATCGCCCGCGGCTACTTCGACGAGTCCGCCTACCGCGCCGTCCGGGACCGCCTGGACCGCGAGCTCGCCGCGCACGGCATCGCGCTGGACGCGACCTACCACTGCCCCCACCACCCGGACGCGGGCGGACCCTGCCCGTGCCGCAAGCCGGCGCCCGGCCTGTTCCTGCGGGCGGCCGCGGACCTGGGGCTGGACCTGAGGCGCTCGGTCCTCGTGGGCGACAGGGCGCGCGACGTGACACCCGCCGCCGAGCTCGGCGCGGCGGCCGTGATGATCGGCGCGGGCGAGGCATCGCCGCCTCCCGGGGTACCGCGGGTCCGCGACCTCGACGCGGCCGCGGACCGCATCCTGGGAACGGGGGGCCGGCCGGAGGAGTAGCCAAGTCATGCGCCTCCCTCCAACCACCCTCTCCCCCTCCGCACGCCGCGGGCGTGCGGCAGCGCTGGCCTTGGCGCTCGCCGCGCCGGTGGCGCTCGCCGCGCCGGTGGCACTCGCGTCGGTGGCGCTCGCGTCGGCCCCCGCGGCGGCGCAGCAGCAGCCGACGCCGAACGTGCCGGTCGAAGGGTGGGTCGTGGATTCCCTCAACGGCTGGCCGATCGTCGGCGCCGAAGTGTGGGTGCAGGGCTCGGCGCCGGTGTACACCGACGAGAACGGCTTCTTCTCACTCGGCACCATGCCCGCGGGGGAGCACGTCCTGCGCGTGCGGAATCTCACGCACACGCCTCGCGAGTTCGCGGCGCCCTTCGGGGAGGGCCACCCCCGCCCGCGCATCGCGCTCGAACCGGATTCGGCGCGGGCGGAGCAGCTCCGGGAGACGGTCGGGATGATGGCGCGGGAGCGCCGTCGCGGGGGCCAGTACTTTCGCGTCATCGAGCGGGACGAGCTGCTCACGCTGTCAGGCGAGGAGTTGCATTCGCGGGCGCGCACCTTCCTGCCCTTCGGCGGCCGCTGCGAACGCTCGCCCAACACGGGCGCCTGCATCGGCTCGACCGGACCCCTGATCGTGCTGGACGACGACATCGCGGGCGCCCCGCTGCGCCGGATCGAGAGCCTCGATCCGCGGTCCCTGTTCGTGGTGGAGCTCTACCCCGACCGCCGCCTCGCGCACGCCTACACGCTCGACTTCATCGCCCGGGCGATGGAGAGCCCGGCGCTGCTCTTGCGGGCCCGTCGGACGCCGCGCTGAGCGGCGGACCCGGAGAGGATTCGGGCGCTTGACGGTCCCGCGCGGGCGGTCTAACGTCCACGAAACAGCCGGACCGCCTCAGGGTAGACAGTGCGGGACGGCCGCGGGGAATGGGCGCGGCGGGTTGATTCGAGGAGGCAAGAATGATCACGGTCACAGAGACCGCGGTTTCCGAGGTTCGGAAGTTCATCGAAGAGCAGGGCGCGGCGGACAACGCCGGGCTGCGCGTCGCAGTGCTGCCGGGCGGCTGCTCGGGCTTCCAGTACGGCCTGAACATCGAGGACGACGCCGAGGCCGACGACGAGGTGCTCGACGTGAACGGCCTGCGCGTCTTCGTCGACCAGTTCAGCCTGCAGTACCTGGACGGGGTCGAGATCGACTACGTGACGACCATGATGGGCTCCGGGTTCACGTTCAAGAACCCGAACGCGACCGGCGGGTGCGGGTGCGGGAGCTCCTTCACGGCTTGATACGCGCCCGACTCGCGGCATGATACGCGGGCCCGCGGGATAGCGTCCCGCGGGCCTTTTTCTTCGACCGAACCGGTACGAAGCGGCGGATGGACTTCCTCCAGGGCCTGAGGGAAAGCCTCAGCGACGTGGCGACCGCGCGACTGGTCCAGTCCGCGGCCATCATCGTCGTGCTCTTCGTGATCCGCTGGGTCGTCGTGCGGATCATCGCGCGCCGCACCGACGACATCCGCACGCTGTACCAGGCCCGCAAGATCGCCAGCTACGTCACGGTCGTGATCGTGCTGGTGTTGCTGGGGCGGGTATGGTTCTCCGGGGTCCAGTCGCTCCTCACCTACTTCGGGCTGCTCTCCGCCGGCGTCGCGATCGCGTTGAAGGACCCGCTGACCGGCATGGCCGGGTGGCTCTTCATTCTGTGGCGGCGGCCCTTCGCCGTGGGAGACCGGATCCAGATCGGCGACCACGCGGGGGACGTGGTCGACGTCCGGCTGTTCCAGTTCACGCTCCTGGAGATCCGCAACTGGGTCGACGCGGACCAGAGCACCGGCCGCATCATCCACATTCCCAACGGCGATGTCTTCTCCAAGCCCGTCGCCAACTACGTGCGCGGGTTCCGCTACATCTGGCACGAGATCCCGGTGCTCCTGACGTTCGAGAGCGACTGGCGCGCGGCCAAGTCGATCCTCACCGAGGTGCTGAGCGAGCACGCCGAGACCCTGACGCCCGACGCCGAACGGCGCCTGCAGAGCGCCAGCCGGAAGTACATGATCTTCTACTCGACGCTGACGCCGATCGTCTACACGACCGTGCGCGACAGCGGCGTGCTTCTGACCATGCGCTTCCTGTGCGATCCACGCCGTCGGCGCGGCACCGAACAGACGATGTGGGAGGCGATCCTCGAGCGGTTCTCGGCGTACGACGACATCGATTTCGCCTACCCGACGATCCGGCACTTCGATCACGGCACGGAGGGAAAGCCGGTGCAGGCCGTGGGCGTCGGGGTGCTTACGGGCGAGGTCGCCGATGGTTGAGCCGCGGCCTCCCGCGCACCTCGAGCCGCACGCGGCTGCCGGCGTCTCGATCGAGACGTTCCTGGCGCCGACCTTCGGGCAGAACGCCTACCTCGTGCGCGACGTCGCCACGGGCGCGACCGTGGCGGTCGATCCGGGCGGGGCGGCGGCCGCGATGGCCGAGACCGTGGACGCCGCGGGGGGGACGCTCGAGGCCATCCTGCTGACGCACGCACACTACGACCACATCGAGGGGGTGCCGACGCTCGTGGAGCGCTTCGCCGTCCCGGTGCGCCTGCCCGCCGGGGACCGGCCGCTCTACGATCACGTGGGAGAGCAGGCGCGTATGTTCGGCCTGCCCGACGTGCGTTTGCCGGCCCCCGCCGCGGGCCTGGAGCACGGCCAGACGATCGCATTCGGCGACTCGGAGCTCGACGTGCGATCCGTTCCCGGGCACTCGCCGGGCCACGTCATCCTGGTCTGCGCCGCGGCCTCGGTGGCGCTCGTGGGCGACGTCATCTTCCTGGGGTCGATCGGGCGCACCGACCTTCCCGGGGGCGATTTCGACACCCTGATCCGGTCGATCCGCGAGCAGGTCCTGACGCTTCCCGACGAAACCGTGTTGTTCAGCGGGCACGGCCCGCCCACCACGGTCGGACACGAGCGGCGGACCAACCCGTTCCTGGTCCCGCACTACGGGCCGCGCCTGGCGTGAGCGCCCGCCTCGCCGTGTTCGCGTCGGGCGGCGGCACCAACCTCCAGGCGCTGCTCGATCACGCCGCGACGCCGGGCGCGCGATACCGCGTCGTCCTGGTCGTGAGCGATCGGCCCGGCGCCGGAGCGCTCCGGCGCGCCGTCGCGGCCGCCGTGCCTTCCGTCGTGGTGCCGGTCGCCGGCCGTCCCGCCGCCGAGGTGGAGGGCGATCTGCTCGCCGCGCTGAGCGCGCACGACGTGGACCTCGTCGCCCTCGCCGGCTACCTGCGGCTGGTGCCGGAGGGCGTCGTGCGCCGCTACCGCGGCCGCATGGTCAACATCCACCCGGCACCGCTCCCGCGCTTCGGCGGCGAGGGGATGTACGGTGAACGGGTGCACCGGGCGGTGCTCGAAGCGGGCGTCCCCGAGAGCGGCCCGACCGTGCACCTGGTCGACGAGGCCTACGACCGCGGGGAGGTGCTCGCGCACGAGGCGGTGCCGGTGCTCGCGGGCGACACGCCCGCGTCTTTGGCCGCGCGGGTCCTGGAGGCCGAGCACGCCCTCTACCCGCGGGTGCTGGACGGTCTGGCGGCCCGCGCGACGGCGGGCGCCACCCACCAACCGACGAATCGCTGATGCCACGAGCGCTGTTGAGCGTCTCCGACAAGCAGGGTCTCGCCGACTTCGCGCGAGGCCTGGCCGACCGCGGCTGGGAGCTGCTGTCGACCGGGGGGACCGCCCGGCTCCTCCGCGACGCGGGTCTCGAGGTGCGGGACGTGGCCGACGTGACCGGCCACCCGGAGATGATGGACGGCCGCGTGAAGACGCTCCATCCGGCCATCCACGCCGGGATCCTGGCGCGGCGCGACCGGGCCGACGACCTCCGCGCGATCGAGGCGCGCGGCTACGCGCCCATCGACCTCATCGCGGTCAACCTCTACCCCTTCCGCGAGGCCGTCGAATCCGGCGCGACGGGCGCCGAGGCGATGGAGCAGGTCGACATCGGGGGCCCCACCATGCTGCGCGCGGCGGCGAAGAATCACGCCGCCGTCGTCGCGCTGGTCGACCCCGCCGACTACGCCGCGGCGCTCGAGGCGCTGGACGCCGGGGGACCCGACGAGCCGACGCGACGCGCGTGGGCGGCCAAGGTGTTCGCGCACACGGCGGCCTACGACGCGAGGATCGCCGAGCACCTGGCGCCCGCCGGCCGATCCGTGGCGCGTGACGTCGCCGCCGAGACGGTACGCAGCGTCGCCGCCGCCGACGCGGCGCCCAGCGGGACCACGGAGGCTTTCGAGGCGCGCGAGGGGGACGACTCGCCGGGCGGCGTCTTCCCGGCCACGCTGCCGATCACGCTCGTGAAGGTCCAGGACCTCCGCTACGGCGAGAACCCCGACCAGCCGGCTGCGTTCTACGCGGAAACGGGGGAGCGGGGTGGGCTTCCTTCACTCGAGCAGCTCCACGGCAAGGACCTCTCCTTCAACAACCTGCTTGACGTCGACGGCGCGCTCTCCGCCGCCTCCGCGTGGAGCGAGGGCGATCGGGTGGCCTGCGTGATCGTGAAGCACACGACGCCGTGCGGCGTCGCGCTGGGGGACGACGTCCTGTCCGCCTACCAGCGCGCGCTGGCCTGCGACCCGGTGTCGGCATTCGGCGGCATCGTCGCGGTGAACCAAAGGTTGTCGGCCGACGCGGCGGGCGCGATGGCCGAGCACTTCCTGGAGGTGATCGTCGCGCCCGAGTTCGAGCCCGAGGCCGTCGAGATCCTGAGCCGCAAGAAGAACCTGCGGCTGCTGCGGATCCCGGGCTCGACAGTATCGGAGGGCCTCGACCTCAAGCGCGTCCGCGGCGGCGTGCTCGTCCAGAAGGCCATGCGCATGCGCTTCGACGAGTCCGCCTGGCGCCCGGTCTGCGCGCGCGCGCCGACGGGGGAGGAGGAGGCCGACCTGCGCTTCGCCTGGCGCGTGGTCGCGAGCGTGAAGTCCAACGCCATCGTGCTCGCCGCCGACGAGCGCACGGTGGGCATCGGGGCGGGGCAGATGAGCCGCGTTGACGCGTCGCGCATCGCCGTCATGAAGGCGCGTGACCGGGACGTCGATCTCACGGGCGCGGTGCTCGCCTCGGACGCCTTCTTCCCCTTCCGCGACGGCGTGGACGCCGCCGCCGAGGCCGGCGTCACGGCGATCGTCCAGCCCGGCGGGTCCGTCCGCGACGAAGAGGTCATCGCGGCCGCCGACGAGCACGACATCGCGATGGTGTTCACGGGGCGGAGGGTGTTCCGGCACTAGGCGTCGGCTCCCGGGGGCAGACGGCCCCGGGCGGCCATGGTCGTGCCCGCCGGGTCGGGGCACGTCTTCGGAGCGCGCCGAGCGCTGCCGATGACGCCCGAACCCGGAGCATACCATGCACGACCCGAGAATCGATGCCTCCGTCGCCTCCGACCGCGCCGCTCGCCTGCGGGTGGCGGCCGCCCTCGCCGCGCCGCTGCTGGCCCTGGCGGCCGTGCCCATGTGGGGGACTGCCGGGTCTGCTTTCGCGTCCTCTGCGGAGTGCGCCGACGGCCCGGGACCGATCTGCCACGCCGAGCAGAACTGCCTGTCCTGGTCGCTCTCCCTGATCCCCGCGTTCCCCCCCACCGAGATGCTCCAGTGCACCCGCTGGGAGGAACTGATCTCCTACTGGCGCTACCCGGACGACGGCGAGGGCGAGGGCGGTGCTACGGCCGAGGACGAGCCGGAGACGCCCGAGGTGGCGGAGCCGACAACGGAGAAAGGGTAGGGAGCCGCGCGCTCCGCCCGGTCCGCGGCCGGATCCCACTCGTACGACGCGGGAGCCGAATCCCTGGAAGGACGGCGCCGGACGCCGTAGACTCCGGGGGTCGGGAGGGCTAGACCTAACTGGTAAGGCAGCGGTCTTGAAAACCGCCGGGCGCAAGCCCATCGGGGTTCGAATCCCCGGCCCTC
>DATHRK010000102.1:0-75184 GCA_035465395.1 Longimicrobiales bacterium
GCCGCGGCACCTCCGCGGCCTCGCCTCCCAGGTTGGCAGGCCAGCCGCCGTACAGCGTGAACCCGGGCCGTACGAGGTCGGCCGAATACTCCGGCCAACGCATCGACGCTACGCCGCTCGCGACGTGTACGAGCAGGCCGAACGGGCCGGAGCCCGGCGGACGTCCGACCGGCCCCACGGCGCCTGCTTGCTCGGCCGGGATCGCCGCCCGCACGGCCGCCAGCGCTTCCTGGAAGCGCAGCCATTGGGCGCGGGCCGGACCCGGGTCGGCCGTATCGGCCGAGTGGAAGTGCGAGGAGACGCCGGTCCAGCGGAGCCCGTCGCGCGCGAGCGCCGCGACCCGGGGAGCCCAGTCCGCGGCGCCGTCGTCCGCGAAGCCGGAGCGGCCCATCCCCGTGTCCACATCGACGTGGAACGACAGCGGCTCGGGCGTCGGGTCCGCGGCCGCCAGCCGCTCCAGGGTCGCGAGGTCCGATATCGTCGGCGTGAGACGCTCACCGACGACCAGGCCCTCGGCTCCCGGCGGCAGCGGCGCCACGACCAGGATCCGCCCGGTGAAGCCTCGGCGCCGAAGCGCCGCCCCCTCCTCGGCGGTGGCGACGCCGAAGCCCCACGCGCCCACGCCGGCCAGCGCTCCCGTGACGCGCTCGACTCCGAGCCCGTACGCGTCGGCCTTGACCACGGGGAGGACGCCGTGCCGGGGTCCGGCTCGTTCACGGAGGCGCAGGAAGTTCGCGCGCAGGGCGTCCAGGTCCACCTCGACCCAGGCCCGCGCGCGTCGGTTTGACTCGTCTGTCATGGCGCGCCTAGTCTCCCGCGCTCGCGCGGCGACCTCCCCGGTCGCCGCAATCCCCCGGCCGGGACAGGAGCGGCGACGGCCTCCATGACCACGCGAGAGAGGGAGCGGCGGGGTGCGCCGGCGGCCGAACGGCAGCTCGACTTTCGGGCCGGCACACTAGCCTGCGCCCCATGAGCTCGCAACCGCCCGCGGGGCCAGCCGCGGAGCCGCCGCCCGGCGAGTTGGAGCGGGTCCTGGAGCTGATCCGGCATCTGCGCCGTCACTGTCCCTGGGATGCGCGCCAGACTGCGCGCTCGCTCGTCCCCCACCTCCTCGAGGAGGCCCACGAGGTCGCGGAGGCGATTCGCCGAGGCGCCCCGCCTCCCGCACTCGCCGAGGAGCTCGGCGACCTCCTCCTCAACGTGGCCTACCAGGTGGTCATCGCGGAGGAGACGGGCGATTTCGACGCCCCGGCGGTCGCGGCGGCGCTCGAGCGGAAGATGGTGAGGCGCCACCCCCACGTGGACTGGAGCGACTACCCCGTTCCGGAGGGCGCATCCGCCGGGTCGGAAGCGCCGACGTCGGGTACGCACGCCCCCACCTCGGAAGCGGCGGTCGCCGCCTGGGAGCGGCGCAAGGCGGCGGAACGCGCTCCCGGGGCCTCGTCCCTCGACGGGCTGCCGGCCGGGCTCGATCCGTTGTCGCGCGCCCACCGCGTCCAGGACCGCGTCGCGGGCGTGGGCTTCGACTGGGACGACCTGGAGGGACCGGCCGCCAAGATCGCCGAGGAGTTGGAGGAGGCGCGCGACGCCATCGCGCGGGCGAGCGGCGGCGACGCGGAACCGGCGGAGGTCGAAGAGGAGCTGGGCGACCTGCTCTTCGCGGTGGTCAACCTGGCGCGCCGGGCGGGCGTCCATCCCGCCAACGCGCTGGGGATGGCGAACGCGAAGTTCGAGCGGCGCTTCCGCGAGGTGGAGCGCGTCCTCGCCGCGCGAGGCGTCTCGGCCCAGGACCTTCCGCTCGCCGAGCTCGACGCCGTGTGGGAAGCGGTCAAGCGGGACGAGCGCGGGGCCTGAGGCCGGCCGCGCGGCCCCGGGCCCGCGCGCCGCGGCCCGGGCTCACTCCGTGACCGGTTCGCCTCCGTCCACGTCGGCGTCGCGCACGTACCTGTTCAGCCAGGTCTCCATCTCCCACAGCATGTGCAGGATGGACTCGCGCGAGCGGTAGCCGTGGCTCTCGTGCGGCAGCATGACCAGGCGCGCGACCGCCCCGTGCCCCTTCAGCGCGGCGAAGTAGCGCTCGCTCTGCATCGGATACGTGCCCGAGTTGTTGTCCGCCGCGCCGTGAATGAGGAGCAGGGGCTCGTTCACGTCGTCCGCGTGCATGAATGGAGACATCGCGAAGTAGATCTCGGGCGCCTCCCAGTAGGTGCGCTCCTCGCGCTGGAATCCGAACGGCGTGAGCGTCCGGTTGTAGGCGCCGCTGCGCGCCACGCCCGCGCGGAAAAGGTCCGAGTGGGCGAGCAGGTTCGCCGTCATGAAGGCGCCGTAGGAGTGGCCCGCGATCCCCACCCTGCGCGGGTCGAGAACGCCCCGGCGCACGCCCTCGTCGATGACGGCCTCGGCGCTCGCGACGAGCTGCTCGACGAAGGAGTCGTTGGGCTCGATCTCGCCCTCGCCGATGATCGGCATCGAGGCGTCGTCGAAGACGGCGTAGCCGAGCGTGACGAACGGGACCGCGCCCCAGTAGCTCACGCGATTGAACTGGTAGGGCGAGTCGGTGATCTGCCCCGCCGCATCCGCGCTCTTGTACTCCACGGGGTAGGCCCACACGAAGCCCGGCAGAGGATCGTCGGCGCCGGCCGTGTAGCCCGCCGGCAGGTACATCGTCGCGGTGAGCTGGACACCGTCGTCGCGCTCGTAGACGATCGACTCCTTCTGGACGTCGGCGAGCTGGGGGTAGGGGTGCGGGAACGCCGTCACCGCGACGGGATCGCCCCCGTCGAGGTCGCGCACGAAGTAATTGGGCGGCTCGGTAACGGACTCTCGGCGCGTCAGCAGTGCCCCATCCGCGAGCAGCGTCACCGGGACTTCGTAATGCGGCTCGGCGGACCGGAACAGCTCCACGGTCGTCCCGGTCGCGGGGTCCAGCCGTCGCAGGAACGGCCGGTTGCCCTCCTCCGAGGCGCCGTCCCCGGCCATGAAGATGTCGCCGTCGTCGATGACGAGCACGCTCGTGCCTCGGCCGGTGGACGCCGTCAGGGGCCGACCGGGGTCCGTGTAGCTGTCCTCGTAGGAACGGTCGAAAAGCGCCGGGGGGTCGGCAGACGGCCGGTCAGGGGCGATCACGTACGTGCGCGTGTGCCGGTCTCGGAACCAACGCTCCCAGACCAACGCCAGCTCGCCGTCGCCCCACTGCACGCCCGCGTAGCGCAGCGGTAGGGTGATGAGCTCCTGCGGCTCCGCATCGAAGGGCGCGGCGAGCGCGAACAACCGGTCGCGCGCCTCCGCTTCGGCGCGCGCGTCGCCGCCGTCCAGCGCCTCGACCCAGGCGAGCGTCGCGTCGGTGTCGGCGCGCCATTGGACGGAGCGGGGTCCGGTGCGCGTCGAACCGAACGCGGTGGGGATGTTCTCGGCCAGCGGCAGGTCCGCGAGCGCGAACACCTCCTCGCCCGAAGCCATGTCCAGGACCCGGATCGACGTCGGGAAGCGCGACGCCGGAACGAGGTAGGAGAACGGTCGGTCGATCCACTCCGCGAGCAGGTAGCGCCCGTCCGGCGACACCGCGTTGTCGGAGTACAGCCTCGCCGGGGCGAGATCGCGGACCGAGCCGTCGAGCCCCGCGACCGCCAGCCGCGACGTCGCGTAGTGCTCGAAAACCGCCTCGTCGCGCGCCGACGCGAGCAGGTCCTGGTAGGTGCGCGCCGGCGCCTCCTCGCCGTCGGCGTCCTGGATGATCGGGCCGCGCGGCACCACGTCGGCCGCGGGGAGCGGCACGCGGTCTTCCGGCACGAGCCGCAGCACGAGGCCGCTGCCGTCCGGCAACCAGTCCAGCGCCGACCCGTAGAAGGCGTCGTTGACCGCGGCGTCGACGAGCCGGCGAGCTCTTCCCGTGGATGCGTCGGCCACCCACGCCTCGATGCGGTCGGGGAGGTCCAGCGTGAACGCCAGCGTCCCGCCGTCGGGCGACCAGCGCACGTTGCGGATGCGCGCGTCGGCAGGCAGGCCCGCCACCTCCGTCCCGGCGCCGCCCCGGGTCGACTGGAACCGGATGGCGCTCGAGAACCTGGCGCGGCTGGGGCCGTTGTTGGCGGGGTCGATGCGCAGCCCCGCGAGCCGCAGCTCGTCCCTCGCGACCTCCTCGATGGTGGGCAGGGCCGGCTGCTCCAGGATCGCCATGTGGGCCCGGTCGGGTGAGATCACGACCGCCGGGGTCGGCGGCGCGTCCACCAGCGCGGCGAGCTGCGGCGAGGGGGTGCGGTACGCCTGCTGCGCCAGGCCGGGCATCGGGATCATCGCGTGCGTGACGGTGAGAGCGAGCGCGGCGCCGGTGATGTGGGCGGTACGAGGCATCATCGATGTGCTCCTTCGAGGGGTACGCCCGCCATGATGGGCAATGGAAAGCGGCGATGCACGCGCGGGGCCCGGCGCCTCTCCGCTCAGGGGCGCGCGCGCAGCGCCCGCCCGGCGCCTCGCCCGGCCTCGCCGACGGGCTCGCCTTCGCTCCACGCGCGCTGGCCGTTCACCCACACCGCGCGCATCCCCGCGGCCGGCACGTGGGGGGCCTCGAAGGTGGCCCGGTCCCGGATCGCCCCGGGGTCGAACGCGACCACGTCGGCCGCGAACCCCGCCTCGAGGCGCCCGCGCGGGCGCCTGAGGACCTCGCGGTCGTCCAGCCGGAAGATCGACGCCGTCAGACCCGACATCTTTCGCACGGCCTCCGCCAGGTCGAGGCTGGCGTCCTCCACGACGTAGCGGCCGATCACGCGCGCGAAGGCGCCGTGGCCCCTCGGGTGTTGCATCGTCGGGCTGCCGTCGGAGGAGACGGCGACGTGCGGGTCGGCGAGGAAGCGGCGCATGACCGGCTCGGCCATGACGAAGTACGCCGCCGAGGCGCCCCCCGGACCGATGTCGATCAGCACGTCCTCGTAGGGGCGCCCCTCGGCCGCGGCGACCTCGGCCAGCGTGCGCCCCGTGTGCTTCCCCGACCCGAACAGCGTGGCCTCGGGACCGTTCCGCCCCTCGACCCGGTTCCGCAGGTGCGCGGCCAGCTCCCCGCGACGCGACGCCACGACCGCGGCGTAGTCGTTGGGCGGCTTCGCCCACGCCGGGAAGAGCAGCCCGATGCCAGTGTAGCTCGCCACGTAGGGGTAGACGTCGGCGGTCACCGAGATACCCGCGTCACGCGCCGCCGCCATGCGCGCCAGGAGGGCGCCCGCGCGCGCCGTGTCGTCGGCCAGGACCACCTTGATGTGCGACACGTGCACCCGCGCTCGCGCCCGCCGGCCCTGCTCCAGGAGCTCGTCCAGCGAGGCGGCCACGCGGTCGGCGTCCTCGCTGCGCATGTGGCTGGTGACCACCCCGCCGGCGGCCGCCACGGGCTCGGCGATCGCCACGAGCTCGGCGATCTCCGCGCGCGAGCCGGGGTCGTACTCGAGGCCCGTCGAGAGTCCGAACGCGCCGGCCTCGAGACCCTGCTGGACCAGGTCGGCCAGGCGCGCCAGGTCCGACTGCGAGGGCGCGCCGAAACCGACGCCCGACTCCTCGCGGATGGTGTTGTGGCCGATGAGGTAGGCGACGTTCACGTCGGGCCGCGCGGCGTCGACCGAATCCAGATGCGCCGCCAGCCCGGCGACAGGCGGACTGCCCCCGTCCTGCCCGAGCAGGATCGTCGTGACCCCCATCGCCAGGAAGTTGGGGAAGGCCGGATGCGCCACCGGGTCGCCGTGCGCGTGCGCGTCGATGAACCCCGGCGCCACGACGAGTCCGGAGGCGTCGAAGGTCTCGCGCACCGCGATCGTGTCCGCGTCCACGTCGCCCACGAACGCGATACTGTCCCCCAGGATCAGCACGTCGGCGCTCCGCGCGGGCGCGCCGGTGCCGTCCACGAGGGTCCCGTTCTCGATCAGCAGACTGTAGGCGTCCGTGAGCGGGACCAGCTCCGCCCCGTTCCCGGTGCAGGCGCCGGCGGGCAGCACCAGCGGGAGGAGGGCCAGCGGGTGGCACGCGGCGCGGCGCGCCGTCGACGCACGGCCGGTCACGAATGCGACCCGGTCGAGGGCACCCGCCCGCTCAAGGACGCAGACGGTTGATGGTGCGTGGGAACGGGATGCACTCGCGGATGTGGTGGCGGCCGCAGATCCAGGCGACCGTCCGCTCGAGGCCCAGGCCGAAGCCGGCGTGCGGGAAGGTGCCGTACCGTCGCAGATCCAGATACCAATCGTAGGCCTCCTCGGGGAGGTCCTCCTCGCGGATCCGCTCGAGCAGGCGCTCGACGTCGTCCTCGCGCTGGCTTCCACCGATGATCTCGCCGTAGCCTTCCGGCGCCAGCAGGTCGTCGCAGAGCACCGTCCGCGGGTCCGCGGGGTTCTCCTTCATGTAGAAGGCCTTGGCCTGCTTCGGGTAGTTGTAGACGAAGAGCGGCCTGTCATGATCCTCCACGAGGCGCGTTTCATCGGGGGCGCCCATGTCCTGCCCCCATTCGATGTCGCTGCCGCGGGACTGCAGGATTTCGACGGCCTCCGTGTAGCTGATGCGCGGGAATGGCGGCCGCACGTTCTCGAGCGGGGCGGTGTCGCGTTCGAGCAGGGCGAGGTCCTCGGAGCGGTTCTCGAGCGCGCGCTCGACCAGGTAGGACACGAACTCTTCCTGGAGGCGCATGTTGGCCTCGGAGTCGTTCCAGGCGACCTCGGGCTCGACCATCCAGAACTCCGTCAGGTGCCGCCGCGTCTTCGATTTCTCGGCGCGGAACGTGGGGCCGAAGCAGTAGACGCGACCGAAAGCCGCGGCGGCAGCCTCGACGTAGAGCTGTCCCGTCTGGGCGAGGTAGGCTTTTTGATCGAAATAGTCCGTGTCGAAGAGCGTGGAAGCGCCCTCTCCGATGGCGCCCGTAAGGATGGGCGTGTCGATACGGACGAAGTCGCGCGCGTGGAAGAAGTCGTGGATCGCCTGCTCGACCTCGGCGCGGACCCGGAGAACGGCGCGCTGCTGGCTGGAGCGAAGCCACAGGTGGCGATGGTCCAGCAGGAATTCGACCCCGTGCTCCTTGGGCTGGATCGGGAACTCGGGGGCTACCTGGAGGATATCGAGTCCGGAGAGGCCGAGCTCGTAGCCCCCCGGGGCCCGCGCGTCCTCGCGCACCTCGCCGCGCACGACGACGCTGCTCTCCTGGGTGAGGGTATGGAAGGCGTCCCAGAGCTCGTCCGCGACGGCCGACTTCACGACCACGCACTGCAGGATCCCCGTGCCATCGCGTACGACGGCGAAGGCGACCTTGCCGTGGCTTCGGGTCGTCTGGATCCAGCCCCGCACCTCGACGTCCTGCCCCACGTGGGCGCCCAGGTTGCTGATGTCGGTGACGGTGGCCATGCCGCGTCGTCTCGTTACTGGGTGCACGCGAGCGGGCCGGAACCGGCCCCGGCGACGCGGCCTGCCTGCCGGGGCCGCGGGCGGGGAGCACGGCGCGGACGGCCGCGATCCCTCGATCGGGCCAGACTAGAGGAACGACGACGGAGTGTCAATTTGAACCCGAGGCTCGCGGGCGTCCTGCTCGCCATCGTGCTGCTGCTGCCCGGCTGCTCGCGGCGCAATCGGGCCGTAGAGGTCGACCCCGGCGCCTTCTCCTGGACGACCGTGCAGGGCGATCTCCGGCGCGCGGGTACGGAGCACGAAGCCGTACCGGGCAACCCGAGCGTCGCCTGGACGGTGGACATCGGCAGGGGGCTCAAATCTCAGCCGGTGGTGCGCCAGGGGGTGCTGCTGGTAGCCGCCAGCAACCGCCTGGTGGCCGCCTACTCGGCGCACACCGGCGACCGCTTCTGGGAGCAACGCCCCAACGCGTCGATCAGCGGCGGCGTCGTGTGGCGCAGCGACACGCTCTGGGTGGCGACGGAGACCCTCGCGGGTCGCGCGATGGCGCTGGAGTTGACCAAGGGCGACGACTTCTGGGAGCGCGATGTCGGGCCGGCGAGCCACCCGCCGCTCCTGGTGGGTTCCCGCCTGTATCTCGCCACCGACGACGGCTCGCTGAGCGCGCTGGACGCGGCAACCGGCGAACCGGCGTGGCGAACCCGGCTGCCGGGCGGCGTCGGCGGCACCCCGGTGCCCCACGGCAGATCGATCGTGGCCGTCGGCGCGCGGGACACCATCTACGTGCTCGACCCCGAGGAAGGCGACATCACCGGCCGCATGGCGATCCCGCGCGCCGCGTCCGCGTTGCCCGCGCTGCGTGGCGACCTCCTGTTGTTGCCGCTGCGCGGCGGCGGCCTGGCGGCGGTGGACCTCGCGCTGGGAGAGGTGCGCTGGAGCGCCGAAGTGGGCACCGACATCCTGGCCACTCCCGTGATCGCCGAGGACGGAACGGCGTACGTGCTGACGACATCGGCCGAGGTCTGGCGCGTCGCGCCGGAGGCGCGCGAGCCCGTCCGCATCGCCGAGCTCGGCGGAGCCTCGCGCGGATCGCTCACGCTGGTCGACGGCGGGCTGCTCGTCGGCCGGCTGGACGGCGCGCTGTTCTTCCTCGATCGGTCGGGCCGCGAGCTGTGGCGTCGCGACCTGGGAGGCTCGATTTTCGCACCCGTGGCCGTGGCTGAGCAGGCGATCTTCGTCCCGCTCCTCGACGGCCGGCTTTCGAAGCTGGAGTAACCGATGCGGACGACCCCTGGACTCCGCAGCCTTCTGCTGCTCGCGCTGCTCGCGCCCCTGCCCCTGAGGGCTCAGGCCATCGACCCCCCCCGCCCCGACGGCTCGTCGGTCATGGCCTACGCGAAGTGGGGCGCCCTGGGCGCCGCCGTAACGGCCGGCGTGATCGGGTTCGCCGCGCACAACGACGCCGACGGCCTCTTCGACGACCTGGAGGCCATCTGCGAGGACGACCCCGTGCGCTGCAGGCTGGATGACAACGGCGCCTACATCGACGCGGAGCTGGAACGCCGCTTCCAGGACGTGCTGGACGCCGACGGGCGGGTGCGTACGGCGCTCATCGTGAGTCAGGTCGCCGTGGCCGCCGCGGTGGCGATGTTCCTGCTCGACCTGGACGCGGACGACGATCCCGACAACGTCCCCTACGATCCCGAACGGGGGTTCGGGCTCCGCAACAACCCCTCCGACGGTCGCGCCGAGCTGGTCTACGTCCTGCCGCTGGGAAGGCGCTAGCCCACGTCGAAGAGCCTCTCCCGCTCGCCGTAACGCGCCTCCAGGATGCGCGCGAAGGCCGCGTGCTCGGGACGGCGCAGCCCGGGATCCTCGCGCACGATCGCACGCGCCCGGTCCCGCGCCCGCAGCAGCAGGTCCTCGTCGCGCTCCGGGTCCAGGTGCCGGAAATCCACGGCGCCGTGCTGGCGGGAGCCGAAGAAGTCGCCCATGCCGCGGATACGCAGGTCCTCCCGCGCGATCTCGAAGCCGTCGGTGGTCCTGGCCATGATCTCCAGCCGCTCGCTCCCGTCCGCGCCGGGCGCCGCGATCAGCACGCAGTAGCTGCTCTCCGCACCGCGCCCGACCCGCCCCCGCAGCTGGTGCAGCTGCGACAGGCCGAAACGCTCGGCGTGCTCCACCACCATGACCGAGGCGTTGGGGACGTCGATGCCGACCTCGATCACCGTCGTCGCGACCAGGATGTCGACCTCGCCCGCGGCGAAGCGGCGCATCGCCTCCTCCTTCTCCGCCGGCGGGAGGCGGCCGTGGACGAGCGCCACCCTGAGGTCGGCGAACACCTCCCCCCGGAGCCGCTCGTACTCCTCGGTGGCGGCGGCGAGATCGACCTTCTCCGACTCCTCGACCAGGGGATAGACGATGTAGGCCTGCGCGCCGGCGGCCACCTGCTCACGCACGAACGCGTACACGTCTGCGCGCGCGCGGACCCCGCGAACCGCGGTTCGCACCGGGGTCCGTCCCGGCGGCATCTCGTCCAATACCGACAGATCGAGGTCGCCGTACACCGTCAGCGCGAGCGAGCGCGGAATCGGCGTCGCGGACATCACCAGCGCGTCCACGTCCTCGCCGAGAGCCTGCAGTGCCTGTCGCTGGCGCACGCCGAAGCGGTGCTGCTCGTCGGTGATCGCGAGGCCCAGGTCTGCGAACGTCACGGCCTCCTGGAAGAGCGCGTGCGTGCCCACCGCGAGCCGGGCGGTCCCTTCTGCAAGGGCCTCCAGGGCAGCGCGCCGCTCCCCAGCCGAAAGCCGACCGGTGAGCAGCGCGGGAGTGAGCCCCAGCGGCTCGCACAGGGTAGCGAGGGTGCGCGCGTGCTGCTCGGCGAGGATCTCGGTGGGCGCCATCAGCGCCGCCTGCCGGCCCGCGTCCACGACCGCCAGCATGGCGAACAGGGCCACCACCGTCTTACCGGACCCCACGTCTCCCTGCAACAGGCGGTGCATCCGCCGTTCCGAGGCGAGGTCGTCGAAGATCTCGCGGACCGCGCGCGTCTGCGCGTCCGTCAGGGGGAACGGCAGCGCGCGGTACAGGCTGTCGACGTGGCCGCCCGAGACGCGCTCGTGCGCCTGGCCGGACCGTGTGGCCCGGATCCGCTCGTAGGCCCGGGCGTGGAGGAGCTGAACGAAGAACGCCTCCCCCCAGGCCAGACGGCGACGGCCTCGCTCGGCTTCGGCGATCGAGGGGGGCCGGTGCAGGAGCTCGACGGCCTCCGCGAGCGGAGGCACGCGCGCCGCGGCCAGATCGTCGGCCCCGAAGGCCTCCTCGCTAGCCAACGCGCCGGCGAATCGGTCCAGCGCGTCCGCCACGAGCCGCCGCATCAGCCGCTGGGAGACCCCTTCCGTGGACGGGTAGATCGGGAGAACCCGGCCTTCGGCGTCGGTCGCCTCGCCCGCGCGCCCCAGAACCACGAACTCGCGGGGCTGGAGCTGACGGCCGTTGTAGAAGCGTACCGGCCCGCTGGCCAGCAGCGTGTCGCCCGCGCGGATCGTCCTGTCGAGGAACGGCTGGCCCGGCCACGAGCACTCGATCAGCCCGCTGTCGTCGCGCAGCACAGCCTGGAAGATGCGGAGGCCCCGGCGCGTCGGGATGACCCCCTTGCTCACCACGACGCCTATGACGGTGGCGTCGTCTCCGACCTCCAGCGATCCGATCGGGGCGACGGTGCTCGCGTCCTCGTAGCGGCGTGGGGCGTGCAAGAGCAGGTCGCGCACCGTGCGGATGCCCAGCCTGTCCAGCTGCTCGGCGCGCCGCGGGCCCACGCCCTTGAGGAACTGCACGGGCCCGTCGAGGGGGCCGACCGAGCGCGCCGCGGCGCGCTCCCCCTCCCGGCTCACGCCCGGGTCGCCAGTGCCACTACCCCAGCACCTGCCGCGCGAAGGCGTCGGCGTCGAAGGGCTCGAGGTCGTCCAGCCCCTCGCCGGTCCCGACCCAGCGGACGGGCGCCTCGTGCTCTTCTCTCAGCGCGACGATCGCGCCTCCGCGGGCGCTGCCGTCCAGCTTGGTGAGGACGAGCCCGGTCAGGGGCACCGCCTGCGAGAACGTGCGCACCTGCGCCAGGGCGTTCTGTCCGACGGTTGCGTCGAGCACCATCAGCACCTCGTCCGGCGCGCCCTTCCGACGCTTGCCCAGGACGCGCACGATCTTCCCCAGCTCGGCCATCAGATCCCCCTGCGTATGCAGGCGGCCCGCCGTGTCGATGATGACCACGTCCGCGCCCCGGGCCTCGGCGGCGTCGACCGCGTCGAAGGCGACGGCGGCCGCGTCGGCACCCGGCTCGGCGCCCACGAAATCGGCGCCCGCCCGATCGGCCCACACGCGGATCTGCTCGATGGCGCCGGCGCGGAACGTGTCGCCGGCGGCCAGCAGGACGCGGCGTCCCTCCCGCGCGTGGGCGCGTGCCAGCTTCCCGATAGTCGTGGTCTTGCCGACGCCGTTCACACCGACGACGAGGATCACGTGCGGCGCGCCCATTGCGCCTGCCTCCCGGGGCGGCTCGAGGATCGCGCCGATCTCGCGCACGACGGCCCGCCTGAGGTCATCCTGCGTCTTCACCGAGCCGCCGCGCAGGCGCCTCTCGATCTCGTCCACGATGCGGAGCGTCGCGGGGGCGCCGAAGTCGGCCGCGAGCAGAAGCTGCTCCAGGTTCTGCACCGCGTCCTCGTCGATCCCCCGCACCAGCACGCCGACGTCCGTCAGCGCGACGTCGACGATCTTCTGCCACAGCGTGCGCCGTTCCTCCCGGGTCCGGTAGAGGCGGCTCATCTCAGACCCTCCCGACGCCGCAGGATCCACTCGGCGCACAGCAGGGCGACGACCAGCAGCCACGCCCAGGGCGAGGCGTGCAGAGGGCGCGTGGCGGCCGCACGGGTCGCGCCGTCCCCGCCCGCGCTGCCGACGTCTTCGAGCGGCGCGGCCGGGCGGGCGAACTCGCGTGTGTACGACTCGACCGTCAGGGCGCCGCGGACGGATGGTTCCGATCCGCCGGCGCTGCCCTCCCAGGCGTAGTGACCCGGCGGCAGCGCCTCGAGCGCCGCGGCTCCGTCGTCGATCGGGGCCACGCGCACCAGCGGGGCTCCGCCTCCCTCGGGCGTGAAGGTCACGGTGAGCGTCTCGCCCGGGATCCGCACCGCCCACTCCTGATGCTCGCCCCGCGCGACCACCTGGCGGAGCGGCCGGATCGGCTCGTCGGCGCGGGTCGTCTCGGCGCCGAGCAGCCACCCCGCCACCGCCGACCAGAGCTGCCGGTAGCCGGCGCGCGACCGCCCGCCGCGCAGCGACCAGCGCCAGAACCCGGTCGCCAGCGGCGCGGCCCAGCGATCCCGGCCGCGCTCGCCCACGACGAGCACGGGCGTCTCGGGACCGCGCCGGCCGCGGCGCGCGGCGAGCGCCACGCCGTGCGCCGGGGCGCCCGGCGAGACCGGCCGCACCGCCGACAGCGGCGGCAGCGAGTCGACGACGAGCGATCCGAGGATCGCCGCCAGGGGCGACGCAGGGGGTTGGTCCGCGAGGTACCATTCCCCGTCGGCCGCGGCGGCGCCGGCCACCGGCAGGCCCGCGGGCGATCCATCCTCGGAGGGCAGCAGGACGAGAGGCGGGCCGCCGCGGACCAGATCGCTCGCCCAGTCGGGCAGCGCCGGGCCCGCGCCCAGCAGCACCAGCAGGTCGGCGCCGCGCGCGACCGAGGCCACGGCGGCCGCGCCGATTCGCCCCGCTCGGGGACCGGCACGCAGCCAGGCGCCGTCAGCGGACGCCAGGTACGAGGCCGTGCGCAGGCCGGTGGCGGCTTCCAGCGCCGGCAGCAGGAAGCGGGGCTCCCAGTCCGGGCGAAAGGCCAGCACGACGACCCCGCCGCCCTCCTCGGCGACGCGCATGTACGCGGTTCGCACATCGTCGTCCGCATGCGCCCCTCCCGGCACGACGCGGGCGTCCAGCCGGGCATCGCTGCCCGCGGCGCCGGGGACGGCGAAGCGCACACGCACGCGGACCAGCCCCCCGGCCGCGGTCGCGGGGATGGACGCCACCCCCAGCAGCGTGTCGCCGTGCCGGATCTCGACGCGCAGGGTCTCGTCCGAGGCCAGGCCGCGCGTCGCCACGGCCACGGAGGCGTCGGCGCTGTCGCCGGGCTCCCCCCACCGCGGCGCCTCGAACTCGGCGAGCGCGGCGTTCGGCGCGGGCTCGCCGCTCACCACTTCCCAGCGCAGCTCGATGCCCGCGCGCCGCGCCGCCGACGCCGCCGCGCCCGCGTCCTCCACCTCGCCGTCGGTGACCACGACCACGCGTCGCGCTCCGGCCTCGGCGGCGACCCGCACGGCTTCCACCGCGGAGCTGCGGGTGTGTCGGGGGGCGTCCGGTATCGAATCGCTGGACAGGGGCTCGGCGCCGTCGCCGAAGAGCAAAACGCGATCGGCCGCCGCCCGCGCACGGCGGACGGCCTCGTCCCACCGCGAGCCGTCCGGCCCGGGGGCCGTCATGCTCAGGGACGCGTCCAGCAGCACGACCTCACGCGCGGCGCGGTCATCGCCGGACGGCGTGCCCGGATCGAACAGCAGCAGGAGGAGCAGCAGGAGGGCGGATGCGCGAAGGCCGCCCAGGACCCAGCGGGCCCGGGCGGCCGGTTCGCGCCGCCAGTAATTCACGCCGACCAGCGCGACGCCGACGGCGCCTGCCAGCAGGAAGGCGGCCCAGGCCGGGCCGCTCAAGGCCTCGCGGCGCCGCCCGCGGGCTGTGCCAACGCCACCAGGGCCGGCGGAGCAGCCACCGACGGCCCGGGCAGGAGTCGCGTGCGCTCACGGAGCGCGGCGTCGAAGGCCTCGCGGGCCTCCTCGGGAACGGGCTCGGCGGAGGGCAGAACGACCGTCCGCGGGTTCACCGGTTTCCCGTGCTGGCGGAACTCGTAGTGCAGGTGGGCCGCGGTCGCGGTGCCCGTGGCGCCCACGTACCCGATCACCTGCCCCTGCTCTACGCGGGCGCCGGGGCGGATCCCGCGCGCAAAGCCGCGCAGGTGTGCGTAGCGGGTGGTGTAGCCCGCCGGGTGACGGAGGATCACGATGTTGCCGTACCCGCCCTTGCGACCCGCGAAGTTCACGACGCCGCTGCCCGTCGCGAGCACCGGGGTGCCGGAACGGGCGCCGAAATCGGTTCCCACGTGCGCGCGGTAGATGCCGAGCACGGGATGGTAGCGGCGCCACGAGAAGTTCGAGGTCACGCGCACGTAGTCCAGCGGGTAGCGCTTGAACGCCGTGCGTAGCGAGTTGCCTTCGGGATCGAAGTAGTCGGCGCGGTCCTGCAGCTCGAAGCGAACGGCCTGGAAGGGCCTGTCGCGATTGACGAACTCGGCCGCCAGGACCGTGTAGCCGCGCGCGGTCCCGTCCGGCCGGCCTTCGCGCTCGTACACGAATCGGTAGCTGTCGCCCGCCTGGATGTCGTGGAGGAAGTCCAGCCGATACTCGAAGATGCGCGCGAGCCGCGTGACCAGTCCGATCCGGTCCTGGATCGGCACGCCTTCGTCGTCGAGCTCGAGCAGCGACTGGTAGAGGGACTGGGCGTCCTCGATCACGCCCGCGACCGTCACGGTGTCCCACACCACGGGGGTGACCCGGAAGCTGGCGCGCCAGCCCACCATCTCGTCGCGTTCCAGCCGCAGCGCGCTGTCGGCGTTGATCTGCAGGTCCACCGCGCGCAACGTGTGGTCCTCGATCCACCGGCTGAGCGTCACTTCGGTCCCGGGCCGCAGTCGGCGGGGGCTCTGGTACTCCCTCATGACCAGCATCAGCGAGGCCTGCTCCACCGATCCGACTCCCGCCTCGCCCAGGAGCTCGGACAGCGTCTGGCCGGAGCCCAGCACGACGGTCTCCGCGACGTCCCGCGGCTGCGCGTAGACGGTCGCCAGCACGGGCGCCGCCACGGTCTCCGCGGCCGCCGGCGGCGCCGGTGGCTTCGACCAGAACCCCACGGTCCCGACGGCGATCGCCCCCACGGCGCCGGCCGCCCAGACCCTCCTCGTCACCCTGATCATGCGTTCGCTCGCCCCCCTCCGTGGTCGCCTCGCCCGGGCGGGCGCCCGCGGGCGCCGCCGGTGCCGCTTCTCTTAGTCCATCTGCCGGCGGATGAAGGTTGGGATGTCCAGGTCTCCCAACTGCCCCGTCACGAGCGCCGCCGCGGGCGCCGCCGCCAGCGGAGCGACGGGCTCCGCGTAGTTGGCGTAGCCGCCGCCGACGGCCGCTCGGCGCGGCTCGCGCTGCGGGCTGCCGAAGCGAGGCCTCAGCACGTTGCCATCCTGGCGCGAGCCGAACTCCTCGCGGTAGCCGGCCAGCCCGGTGGCGATGACCGTCACCCGAACCTCGCCCTCGACCATGCGGTCGTGGACCGCGCCGAAGATGATCTCGGCTTCGTCACCCGCGGCCTCCTGGATGATCGAAGAGATCGTCGTCACCTCGTCGATCGTCAGGTCCAGGCCGCCCGTGATGTTGATGAGCACGCCCGCCGCGCCCTCGATCGACACCTCGTCCAGCAGCGGGCTCGCGATCGCCTCATGCGCTGCATCCGCCGCCCTGTTCTCACCGCGGCCGAACCCGGTCCCCATCAAGGCCGGCCCTCGGTTCCCCATCACCGTCCGCACATCGGCGAAGTCTACGTTGACTTCGCCAGTCACATGAATCAAGCCACTGATGCCCTGGGTGGCGTGAAGGAGGACCTGATCCGCCTTCTTCAGGGCGTCGCGGAACGTGGTCCCTTTGCCGCAAACCGCCAGGAGCCGCTCGTTCGGAACGACGATCATCGTGTCCGCGGCGCGCTTCAATTCGGCGAGCCCCTGCTCGGCCTGGCGCATTCTCTTTTTTCCCTCGAACGCGAAAGGTTTAGTCACGATCGCGATCGTCAGGGCCCCGGTCTCGCGGGCGATCTCGGCGATCACCGGCGCGGCGCCGGTCCCGGTGCCGCCGCCCATTCCGGCCGTGATGAAGACCAGGTCGGAGTTCTCCAGGACCTTGGTCATCTCCTCGCGGCTCTCCTCGATCGCCTGCCGGCCGATCTCGGGGCGTGCGCCGGCGCCGAGGCCGCGCGTGAGCTGCTTGCCGATCTGGATCTTGAGCTGCGACTTGGACGCCTTCAGCGCCTGGGAGTCCGTGTTCACGCTGATAAACTCGACGCCTTCCAGGGCCTCGTCGATCATCCGGTTCACGGCGTTGTTGCCGCCACCGCCGACGCCCACCACGCGCATCCGCGCGTCCCTCAGGATCGTGTCCTCGAACTCGAAGATCATCATGCTCCCGTTCCTCCCCTCAGACTGTCGCCGAGGCCCGTAGGTAACGGACCGGCGTGCCCCATTCCGCTCGCGAGAGACGCCCCCCCGCGGCCTAGAAAAACTCCCTGATCCACGTCACCACCCGCCCCCACGCGCCGCCATCGGCCGCCGACCCGGTGTCCGCCGCGTGCAAGGCCAGGCCGACACCGGTCGCGAACTTCGGTCGCCGCACGGAGTCCGCGAGGCCCGTCAGGCGCCCTCCCGGCGAGCCAACGCGCACCGGCATGCCGAAGGCGTGCTGGGCGACCTCCACGGTCCCATCCAGCGTGGCGCCGCCCCCCGTCAGCACGACGCCGGCGCCCAGCGTCTCCCCCTCGTCGACGACGATCTGCTCGGCGACCAGCCCGAGGATCTCGTCCAGGCGCTGCTCGACGATGTGCGCGATCAGCTCCCGCGAGACGCTTCGCTTCCCCTCCGGCCCCGGGCCCGGCAGCTCGACCGACTCCCTCGGATCCACGAGCTGCGCGAACGCGACCCCGTGCTGGCGCTTGGCGCGTTCGGCCTCGTGGAACGGCAGCGCGAGGCCCTTCACCAGGTCCGCGGTGACCACCCCGCCGCCCAGCGGCACCGTGGCCAGCCGCTGGATGCGCCCGTCCCGGTAGACCGCTACCTCGGTGGTCCCGCCGCCGAGATCCACCAGCGCCACGCCGATCTCGCGCTCGTCTTCGGTGAGGACCGCGCGCGCGGCGGCGATCGGCTCGTGCACGAGCGCTTCGACCGCGTAGCCCGCGCGCGAGACCGCCTTGCGCAGGTTCTGGCAAGCCGCCGCCTCGGCGGTGATCAGGTAGACCTCCGTCTCGAGGCGCGTTCCTACCATGCCGCGCGGGTCGCGAATGCCCCCCTGGTGATCGACGATGTACTCCTGCGGCAGCGCGTGGAGGAGCTCCCGGTCGCCCGGCACGACCACGGCACGCGCGACCTCCTGGACCCGCTCCACGTCGGAGTCCACGATTTCTTCTCCGCCCACCGCCACGATCCCCGCGGAGGAGTTGGCGTCGATGTGCTGCCCGGCGATGCCGACGTGCAGCCGCTCGACCTCGGCCCCGGCCATCAACTCGGCCTCCTTGAGCGCGCCGCGGACCGACTCCGTCGTCTCCTCCAGGTCGGTCAAGACCTCCCTCCGCACGCCCGCGCTGCCGACCTCGCCGACGCCCAGGACCTTGAGCGTAGCCTCGCCCCCTTCGAGGACGACCTCGGCGATCACCGCGCACGTCTTCGTAGAGCCGATGTCGAGTCCCGCGACCAGCCGCGTCGTCATCGCGCCTCCCCCCTTCGTCCACCGAGGGCCAGTACCACCTGTCCGCTGTAGCGGGCATCCAGCCGGGCGGTCGGCAGAGCGTCGGGACCGCGCTCGAGCTCGGCCAGGACCACCTCGATGCGCCGCAGCTGCTCGGGTGCGGCCTCCGCCTGGACGAGCACCGACAGGTCCGCGGGCCGCCGCAGCCGCAGCCGCAGTGTGCCGGCATCGGCGCGCACCTCCGATACGCGGCCGGCCAGGCCCGGATCGAGGCGGCGGAGTCGATCCCAGTCCGAGACCGCCGCCAGCAGCGCAGGGTCCGCGAGGCGGCCGTCCGGCAGGACGGCGGCGCCGTGCAGGACGGGCAGGTCCAGCGAACCGTGTCCGGGGGGGATCGGCAGCGCCCGCCCGCTGCCGTCGACCGGCACCAGGCGCGGCGTGCGTACGAGCAGCACCGGCTCCGTCTCCTCGATCTCCAGGACTAGCGTCGCCGGCAGCTTGCGCCGGATCTCCACGCCGGCCACGAGCGGATGCACGAGCAGCGCTTCCCGCCACCGCTCGCGGTCTTCGAAGAGGTTTGCGCCCGCCCGAATCCCCGCGGTCGCCAGCGCGTGGTGCGGCGGCAGGTTGCGGTGGCCGCGCACCTCCACGTGACGCACCTCGAACGCCGGCACCCGGCGCAGCACGCGAGGCGCCTCGGCCACGCCGGCCGCGACCAGCGCCGCACCCGCCGCCACCGCTAGTCCGGTCCCGAGGCCGATCTTCACGCGACCTCCTCGCCGAGCTTGGCGAACAGCGCGGACGCCACCTCGTCGATGTTGCCCGCCCCCATGACCAGCATGACGTCGCCGGCGCGTGCGGCGCCGCGCAGCGCCACGGGCAGGGTCGCCAGATCGGGGTGGTAGACGACGTGGGCCCCGGCTTCACGCGCGGCGTCGGCGACCAGCTCTCCGGTCACCCCGGCGATGGGCTCCTCCCGTGCCGGATAGACGTCGGTGACCCACACCGCGTCCGCGGCGGCCAGAGTCGAGCCCATGGCGGGCGCGAAGTCGCGGGTGCGCGTGAAGAGGTGCGGCTGGAACACCGCGACGATGCGCCGACCCGGGTGCGCGGCGCGCGCCGCGGCGAGCGTCGCCGCCAGCTCCGTGTGGTGGTGCGCGTAGTCGTCGACCACCTTCACGCCGGCGCGCTCCCCCAGCACGTCGAAGCGACGCGCGACCCCCGTGAACCGTCCGAGGCCCGCGACCGCGGAGGCGAAGTCCGCGCCCAGGTGCCGCGCGGCGGCGAAGGCGGCGAGCGCGTTCCGCACGTTGTGCTCCCCCGGCGCGCCGAGCCGCACGGTGCCGAGCGGTGCGTCTCCGTCGACCACCGTGAAGGTCGAGCCCTCGGCGTCCGAGCGGACATCGGTGGCGCGCAGATCGGCGGCAGCGCCGGTGCCGTACGTCACGACCGGCGCACCGGCGTGGCGAGCCGCCAGACGCGCCGCGCCGGGGTCGTCCGCGCACGCGATCAGCAGGCCGTCGGCGGGCAGCGCCGCGACGTAGGTGTCGAAGGCGTCCTCGACGGCTTCCAGCGAGCCGTAGACGTCGAGGTGGTCGGCCTCGAGGTTGGTGACGATCGCGACGGTCGGGCGGAGCGCGTGGAACGAGCGATCGTACTCGTCGGCCTCGACGACGAAGAGGTCCCCTTCCCCGAGGCGCAGCCCACCGCCCCAGGCGTCGATCCGGCCGCCGACCATCGCCGTCGGATCCAGCCCGGCGGCGTCGAGGATCGCCGCCGTCATCGCCGTCGTCGTGGTCTTGCCGTGTGTCCCGGCCACGCCGACGACGGTCCCGCGGTTCACCAGCGCGCCCAGCGCGCGGGCGCGCTTCATGACCGGGATTCCGCGCGCGCGGGCACGCGCCAGCTCCGGGTGGTCCGCGGGCACGGCCGCGGTCGTGACGACGGCGACCGCGTCCTCCACGTGCGCGGGGTCGTGCCCCTGCTCCACGCGAGCGCCGCGGTCCCGCAGCGCCTTGCCGATCGCGCCCGGCCGCAGGTCGCATCCCGAGACGGCGCCGCCGCTGCGCAGGATCAGCTCGGCGAGGACCGACATGCCCGCGCCGGCCACGCCCACCAGGTGCACCGGGCCGGTGCGGGCGAGCGCGACGAGATCCACCTCGTTCTCCGGGTCGCCGCCCCGGTGGACGTGCCCGGCGCCGGCGCCCGCCCGGTCGGCCAGCGCCAGGACGTCGGCCGCGATGGACTCGGCGGCCTGGGGCCGGGCGCGCGACCGCGCACTCTCGGCGATGCGGGCCCGAGCCGCCGGGTCGGCCGCCAGCTCCATGAGAGCCCGCCAGAGCCGTTCGGGCGTGGCCTCCGCCTGCTCGAGCACCTGCGCGGCGCCCGCCGCGGCGAGCGCCTCGGCGTTGACGCGCTGGTGGTCCGCGGCGGCGGTGGGGAGCGGGATCAGGATCGACGGAACCCCCCAGGCCAAGAGCTCGCCCGTAGTGCTCGCCCCGGCGCGTGACACCGCGAGGTCCGCCGCCGTTAGGGCCGCTGGCATGTCGTTCAGGTAGCCCTCCAGGCGGACCCACTCCGGCGAGCCCGCGGCCGCGAGCTCGTCCCGGACCGCCTCCAGGTGGTCGGGCCCGGTGACCCACAGCAGGACGAGGTCGGCGGGCGGCGCGGGCAGGTCTCCGCGGGCCACAGCGGCGATCGCGCCGGACAGCGACCGGTTGATCGCGAGCGCTCCCTGGCTGCCCCCGGTCACGAGCGCCACCGTGGCGTCGGCGGGCAGCCCGAGCCGTGCGCGCGCGCGTGCGCGGTCATCGTCGGCATCCGGTGTCCGCACCGGCGTACCGCTCTCGAGGACTTCGGTCCCCGGGCCGGGCTTGAGGTGCGCCGCGGCTTCGGGGAACCCGAGGTGGATCTGCCGGGCGCGCGGCGCCATCCAGCGCGTCACCAGCCCGGGGTAGGCGTTCTGCTCCTGCAGCACGATCGGCACGCCCCGCAGGTGCGCGACCAGCGCGGCCGGCCCGCTCGCGTAGCCGCCCGTCCCCACGAACACGTGCGGACGGAAGCGCGCGCACAGGCTGCGCACCGCCAGCAGGCTGCGGACCAGCGCCGGGACCAGCCGCCAGTTGCGCCAGGGCCGGTCGCGGCGCAGCGGCTCGATCGGCAGGAGCGTGTGCGGCACGCCGCGCTCCGGAAGCACGCGCGCCTCGATGCCGCGCCGGGCGCCCACGAAGTGCGATTCCAGGTCGGCGCGCAGCGCCCGCATGGCCGCCTCGATCGCGAGCGCCGGGTACAGGTGCCCGCCCGTGCCGCCGCCGGCGAAGAGGACGCGCGTCATGCCGCCGCCCGCCTGCGGCGGTTCCGGCGCGCCGCCACCTGGCGTCGCCGCTCGGCCTGCGTGCGCCTCTCGCGGCCGCGCGCTTCCTCGTCCGCCGCGCGCGCGAGCGAGATCAGCAGCCCGGCCGCCGCGAGGCAGACGATCAAGCTCGAGCGGCCGTACGACAGGAACGGCAGCGTGAGGCCGGTCGTCGGCACGAGCGCCAGGTTGACCGCCATGTGCAGCAGCGCCTGGACGACGATGAGATTCGTCAGCCCGATCGCGAGCAACGCTTCGAACGGACCCGCGGAGCGCCGGGCGATGCGGTACCCGATGAGAGCGAACGCGACGAACGCGGCCAGGATCGCGGCGGTGCCGAGCAGCCCCCACTCCTCGCCGATCATCGCGAACAGGAAGTCGTTGTGGGGCTCGGGCAGGAAGCCGAACTTCTGCTGGCCACGCCCCACTCCCCGTCCCAGCCACCCGCCGCTGCCGACCGCGATGAGCGCCTGGTTGATCTGGTAGGCCACGCCGCCGGTGTCTCCGGCCGGATCCAGGAACGCGGCGACCCGGCCCGCGCGGTACGTCGCCCCGCTGATCTGGTGCAGCGCGAGCGGCGTCCCGACCAGCCCCAGGGCCACGAAATGGGCGGGCCGGCCGCCTGCCGCGAATACCACGAGCGAGGCGAGCATTACGAGGAGCGCCGCCGAGGAGTAGTCCGGCTGCAGGACGAGGAGCAGCGCGAGGCCGCCCCACACCAGCAGGAACGGCAGCAGCCCCCGGCTGAGGCTGCGTAGCAGCTCGCGCTTGCGCACGGCGAGCGCCGCGGTCCACACGATCACCGCCAGCTTCGCAAACTCCACCGGCTGGATCGTGAGGGGCCCGATCGAGAGCCACCGCCGCGCGCCGTTCACGCGGGGCGCGATGGTCTCGGTGCCGGGCAGGATCGTGATCAGCAGCAGGACCCCCGACGCCGCCAGAATGGGCCAGGCGAGCGCCCGCAGCAGCGCCGGCCGAACCTGGGCGCATATCACCAGGGCCAGCAGGCCGGCGGCGCCACCCAGCGCCTGGCGCACCACGAAATGGTAGTCGGGCAGGCCGCGAGACTGCGCCATTACGGCGCTGGCGCTGTACACCATCACCAGCCCGAACGCGAGCAGCGCGAGCGTGAGGATCAGCAGCGCGGGGGCCTCCCAGCCGCCCGGGCCCGGCGGTTCCGGACGCTCGGTGCCGAGCGCATCCATGCCGCGGCGCAGCCGCTCGCGCGCCGCCGACAGGGGCCGCGCGCTCACGCGGCCTCCCCCGCCCGGGCGAAGCGCGCGAAACGCTCGCCGCGCTCGGCGTAGTCGCGGAACATGTCGTAGCTGGAGCACGCCGGCGCGAGGAGGATCGCGTCGCCCGGCCGCGCGAGCTCCTCGGCGCGCGCCAGAATGTCCTCGAAGTCGCCCGCGACCCGCTCGACCTCGACGGCGTCGCCGAGGTCGGCGGCGATCCTGTCGGCCGCGGCGCCGTAGGCCAGCACGACGCGCGCGTGCTCCCTCAGGGCGGGCGCCAGCGAGGAGTACGGCTCGTTCTTGTGCACGCCGCCGAGCAGCACGACCCCCGGCCCCGGCAGGCTGCGGATGGCCACCTCGGCGGACGCCACGTTGGTCGCCTTGGAGTCGTTGATCCAGCGGATCCCGTCCCGGTCCGCCACGGTCTCCAGCCTGTGCTCGAGCGGCCGCGCGGACCGCAGCCCATCCCGGATCGCCTCCAGCGGGGCTCCCACGAGATCGGCGGCCACCGCCGCGAAGAGCGCGTTGGCGACGTTGTGCACGCCCAGGAGCGGCAGCTCGTGCTGCGGGACCAACTCCTTCTCCCCCCTCTCACCCCGCAGCACGAGCTGACCGTCTTGCTCCAGCCACCCTCCCCGCTCATCCGCCCCGGGCGTGCTCGCCACGCGCACGAAGCGACGATCGCCCGGCGCGTCGCCGGCGAGGGCGATCACGTCCCGATCCTCGGCGTTCAGGATCCAGCGGCTTTCGGCGCTGGCGTTCCGGAAGAGGTTCCGCTTGTCCGCGTAGTAGGCGGCGACGTCCTCGTACCGGTCGAGGTGGTCGGGCGACAGGTTGGTGACGGCGCCTATGTCCGGCGAGAAGGTGTCGACGTCGGCGAGCTGGAAGGAGCTCGCCTCGACCACGACCCAGTCGGGCTGCACCTCGCGGAGCGCCACCTCGCCCAGGGGCGCGCCGATGTTGCCCGCCGCCGGCGCGTCGATGCCGGCTGCACCGAGGAGCTGCGAGGTCAGCGCGGTCGTCGTCGACTTGCCGTTCGTACCGGTCACGGCGACGACGCCCCCCCGCAGAGAGCGGTAGCTGAACTCCAGCTCCGACACGCGCGGCACGTCGGCCAGCGCGGGATCGCGGAGGATCGAAGCCGTGGGCGGGATGCCCGGGCTGACCACGAGCAGGTCGCACGCGGCGAGGCGGGCCGCCGTGTGCCCGCCCAGCTCGGCGTCGCCCCCCAGCCGCCTGATCTCGGCAGCCGCCGCCCGCAGCTCGGGAGTCTCGCCCGCGTCGGAAGCGAACACGCGCCGTCCCTGGCGGAGCGCCAGCAGCGCGGCCACACGTCCCGAGCGTGCCAGGCCCAGGACGCCGACGCTGCGGGGGTCGGCGGCGAGCGACGGGTGCGCCATCACCGGATCTTCAGGCTGCTGAGGGCGAGCAGGCTGGACAGGACGCCCAGGATCCAGAAGCGCGCGATGATCTTGCTCTCTTCCCAGCCGAGCTTCTCGAAGTGGTGGTGGAGTGGCGCCATCTTGAGGAGCCGGCGCCCCCGCCCGCGCACCCGCGCGGTCCACTTGAAGTAGGTGACCTGGGCCATCACGCTGATCGCCTCGGCCACGAACACCGCTCCGGCGAGCGCGAGCAGGAACTCCGCCTTCAGCAGCACGGCCACGACCCCGAACGCGCCGCCCAGCGCCAGCGACCCGGTGTCCCCCATGAAGACATCGGCCGGGTGGGCGTTGAACCAGAGGAAGCCGAGCGATGCGCCCGCCAGCGCCGCGCAGAAGATCGCGAGCTCCCCCGCCCCGGGCAGGTAGAGCAGCCCGAGATAGGCCGACGCGTCCGCGCGCCCGATCAGGTACGCCAGCACAGCGAAGGTGGCCGCGGCGATGGCGGCCAGGCCGGCCGCCAGCCCGTCCAGGCCGTCGGTGAGGTTGACGGCGTTGGAGCTGCCCGTGATCACCAGCATCACCCATGGCAGGTACAGCGCCTTCCACATCACCAGCATGTAGTCGGCGAGGAAGGGCACCTGCGTCGCGTTCGGCGGAAACGGGCTGATGGGCCGACTCATCAGGTAGATACCCACGAGCAGGCCAAGTCCCCCCTGTCCGAGGATCTTGTACCGACCCACCAGCCCTTCCGTCCTGCGCCGGATCACCTTCAGGTAGTCGTCGAGGAAGCCGATCGCGCCCGTGCCGATGGTCACGCCCAGCGCCAGCAGCGTGAACGGCGTCGTGAGATCGGCCCAGAGCAACGTGCCGAGCAGCGCGGCGCCGACGATCAGCAAGCCGCCCATGGTGGGCGTGCCCGCCTTGCCCAGGTGCGTCTGCGGGCCGTCATCGCGCACGATCTGACCTACGCGCAGCCGCGTGAGCCACCGGATCACCGCCGGTCCCAGCACGAAGGACAGCACGATCGCCGTCGCTGCCGCCATGCCCGCCCGGAACGTGATGTAGCGGAACAGATTGAAGACGATGTGTCGATCCGCGAGCGGGGCGAGCCAGTGAAAGAGCATCAGTGCTGCTCTCCCCTCTCCCCGTTCTCCTCCACCGACTCACCCCGACCCACGGATTCGAGGATCGGCAGCAGCCGCTCCAGCGCGACGCCGCGCGATCCCTTCAGCAGCACCACCTCGTCCCCCCCGAGCCGCTCCGCGAGCACGTCGCCGGCCCGCAGGGGGTCCTCCTCGTCGATCACCTCCGGCGCACCGCTTGTCCCGTCGAAAGCGCCGGCGAAGGCGCCCGTCGCGATTACGAGGTCGATGTCCAGGGCGGCGATCCGCCGCGCGGTACGAGCGTGCAGGTCGGCCGCGGCCGGGCCCAGCTCCAGCATCGACCCCAGGACGACGACGCGGCCTCCGCCGCGCGGAAGCTCGGCCAGCAACCCCGCGGCGGCCTCGGTGCTCGACGGGTTGGCGTTGTAGCAGTCGGCGAGCACGCGGAGGTCGCCGTAGCGGATCAACTCGGTGCGCAGCTTGGGCGGCTCGAGCGCTTCCAGGGCGGCGATCGCGCCGTCGGCCTCGACGCCCCAGCCGGTGCCCACGCCGAGTGCCAGCAGGGCGCTGCGAACGTGGTGGCGGCCCCGGTACCGCATCCGCACCTCCCTATCCCCCCACAGGAACCGGGACCGCCCATCCGCGTCCATTTCCACGTCGCGCGCGCGCAGACCTTCGTCGGCGCGCTGCGTGCACCCCGCCACGTGCACGATGTCCGCCAGCTCACGCGCGCGTTCGGCGAGCTCCGGCGGCTCCTCTCCCACGTACGCCGATCCGCCGGCGCGGAGGGACTCCACGAGGGCGAGCTTCTCCCGCATCACCCCCTCCACATCCCCGAGGCCCTCGAGGTGCCCCTCCGCGACCGTCGTGATGACCGCTACGTCCGGCTCCGTGATCGCGCCGAGCCGGGCGATCTCGCCCGGGGCGTTCGTGCCGACCTCGACGACCAGCACGTCGGCGTCGTCGGGAGCCGAGAGCAGCGTCTGCGGCGTGCCTACCAGGTTGTTCAGGTTGGCCGCGGTCGCGTGCACGCGGTACCGCGCACCGAGGACCGCCCGGGCCATGTCCTTCGTCGTCGTCTTGCCGTTGGTGCCCGTGATCGCACAGACCCGCGCCGAGAGCGACCGACGCCGCTCGCGGCCCAGGCCTCCCAGCGCCGCCAGCGTGTCGTCGACGACCCAGTAGTCGGGGCCCGTCGGTGCGTCCGAGGCACGGGCCTCCCAGAAGCGGCGGTCCACCACCACACCCCCCACGTCCCGCGCCACCGCTTCCAGGAGGAACTCGTGCCCGTCGAACCGGTCCCCGCGGAGCGCCACGAACAGCGCGCCCGCCGCGAGTGTCCGGGTGTCCGTCTCCACGGCCGTATAGGCGGCCGGGCCGTCGCCCGCCCGAGCGATCTCGACGCCGAGCGCGCGCGCCACGCGAGGCCGCGTCCAGAAGCCGCTCACCACTCGCCTCCTCCGTTGGCCGCGAGCGGCGGCTCCGGCGCCGGCAGGCCCTCGGCCGCCGCCTCGGCGAGCAGCTCGGCGACCACCTCCCTCTCGTCGAAAGGCACGCTCTCGGTGCCGAAGAGCTGGTTGGTCTCGTGGCCCTTTCCGGCGAGGAGCACGAGGTCCCCCGCGCGCGCCCGCTCGAGCGCCATCCGGATGGCCTCGCGGCGGTCCACCTCGCGCAGATAGCCGGCGTCCATTCCGGCCGTGATGTCGTCCAGGATGCGCTCGGGGTCCTCCGTGCGCGGGTTGTCCGACGTCACGATCGCGATGTCGGCGGCCTTCTGGACGGCGCCCCCCATCTCGGGGCGCTTGCCGCGATCCCGATCGCCGCCGGCTCCGAACACGACGATCAGCCGTCCGGCGACCAACGGACGCAGCGCCTCCAGTACCCGCTCCAGGGCCTCCGGAGAGTGCGCGTAATCGCGCAGCACGGGACACGGTGTCGTGGCGATGCGCTCGAGCCGGCCGGGCGTCTGCGGCAGGGTCTGCAGCCGCTCCGCGATCTCCCTGCCGGGCCGACCCAGCGCGAGCGCGCAGGTCGCGGCCGCGAGGGCGTTCTCCACGTTGAACGCGCCCAGCAGAGGCAGGGCCACCGGCCAGCCGCCGGCGGGCGTGGCCAGGCGGAAGTCGGTCCCCTCCTCGTGCGGCATGACGTCCTCGGCGCACACCGAGGCGCTCGCGGCCGTCGCGCTGAACGAAAGGCGCCGCAGGGGACGGCTCTCGATCGGCTCCCATGCCGGTTCGTCGGCGTTGTACACCACGATCGCCTGCGGACCCAGCAGGTCCAGCAGCCGGAGCTTCGCCTCCAGGTAGGCGCTCTCCGAGCCGTGGTAGTCCAGGTGGTCCCGCGACAGGTTGGTGAAGGCCGCCACGTCGAATCGGAGCGCGTCGGCGCGGCCCTGATCCAGCGCGTGCGAGGAGACCTCCATCGCCACCGTCCGGATGCCCTTCTCGACGAGAGCCGCGAGGGTCCGTGCGAGGCCGACCGGCCCCGGGGTCGTGAGCGTGGAGTCGAGGAGGGGCTCGCCGTCCTCGCCGCGCACGCCGAGCGTCCCGATCGACGCCGCGCCCTCGCCGACCAGCTGGCGCACGATGGCGACCGTCGTGCTCTTGCCGTTGGTGCCCGTCACGCCGACCAGCGTGAGCGCGTCGGCGGGGTCCTCGAAGGCCAGCGCGGCCGCGTGCGCCGCCGCCCGCCGTCCGTCGGTCACGAGGAGCTGCGGCACGTCGTCGGCCAACTGCCGCTCCACCAGCAGGCCAGCCGCGCCGGCCGCCACCGCTGCGTCGGCGAAGTCGTGCCCGTCGGCGCCGACGCCCTTCCAGGCGCAGAAGAGGTCCCCGGTGCCAACGACGCGGCTGTCCTCGGCGATTCCGGCGAGCGTCGCGTCGCCGCCGCTCCTGCCGCGCAGGAGGCCCCTGGCCTCGAGCCTCTCGGCGACCGCGTCCAGACGGAACGGCCGCGTCATCGCGAGGGCTCCGCGATGACCGTCACGATCCGGCCGGGGCCGACCGGGACGTCCGCCAGGGGCCGCGTCTCGCGCACCACGCCCTCGCCCTCCACGACGACGCCCAGCCCCAGTCCGTGCAGGCGGCGGGCCGCGTCCCGCACCGGCAGCCCGCTCACGTCCGGGACCGGCACCAGCACTCCCGACTCGCCCGGGGCCGGCCGGGGGCCGTCCAGCGCGAGGACGAACGGCCCCGCGTTCCGAGCAGGCGACGATGCTCCCACCGCCGGGGCGCTGGACACCAGGCGGACGCCGTCCGCCGACCACGCGTCCGTGGGGCGGGCCAGGGGTCGCCGGTCGATCGGCGCCGCCCGCGCGGCGAGCAGCGCGGCGAGGGTCTCGCGCGAGACCGGGGCGGCGGTGGCCCCGCCGTAGTAGGCCCCGCCGGTCGGCTCGTCCAGCTTCACCAGGATCACGAGCTGCGGATCGACCGCCGGAAAGAAGCCGACGAACGTCGCCGTGTAGGCGCCGGTGCGATAGACGCCGCCCGCGGTCCGGCGCGCCGTGCCCGTCTTGCCGGCCACGGTGAACTCGCCGAGCGACGCACGCTTCCCGGTCCCGTCGCGGACGACGTCGGCGAGCGCCTCGCCGATCTGGCCCGCGACGCCTTCGGAGACGACCCTGCGGAGCCGGTTGCGCTCGACCGAGCGCACCGCGCGGCCGTCGGTGCGGCGCACCTCGCGCAGCAGGCGCGGCTCCACGAGGGTGCCGCCGTTCGCCAGCGCGGCGTACCCCATGGCGAGCTGCAGCGGCGTGACGGCGACCTCGTAGCCCATCGCCAGACTGGCGCGCGTGTAGGCGGACCAGCGGCCGGGGCGCCGCAGGGTTCCCGACGCCTCGGACGGGTACGGCACGCCGGTGGGCGAGCCCAGCCCGAACCCACGGAGGCCGTCGTACTGCTGCGCCGGCTCGAGCAGGTCCGACAGCTTCGCCATCGCGATGTTGGACGAGTAGCGCAGCGCGTCGTGGACGGTCAGCCAGCCGTACCCGTGCACGTCGCGGATGGTGCGGCCGCGCGCCGTGTACACGCCGTGCTCGGCGAACACGCTGTCGTCCATCGCCGCGCGCCGGTTCTCGAGCAGCGCGGCCACCGTGAATGGCTTCAGCGTGGAGCCGGGCTCATACGGGTCGGTCACGCCGGTCCAGTGGCGATTGCCGTCGCGCTGGCGGCTCGCGGCCGCAAGGATGTCCCCGTTCCAGGGGTCGATCAGCAGGAGGTCGCCGCCGCTGGCGTTGTTGTCCCGCACCGCGTCTCGCAGCGCCTCGTGCGCGATCTCCTGCAGGTCGACGTCGATCGTCAGGACGACGTCGTTCCCGGCCACCGGCTCCGCGACGCGCAGCTCCACCCCGGGGATCGGTCTACCGGTCGCGTCCCTTCGTACCACCGCGGACCCCTCCTGTCCGCGCAGGAGCGTATCCAGCTCCTGCTCCACGCCCCCGAGCGGGCGCCCGTCGCCGGAGAGGCGACCCAGAACCTCGAGCCCGAGCTCGCCGTGCGGATGGAACCGCTCCAGCACGCGCTCGAAGTAGACGCCCCGCACGTCGGCGAGGCGCTCCCGCACGGGGGCGCCGTAGCGATTGGGCAGAACGACCCAGCTTCGCTTGGGGTCCACGGCGCGACGCGCGCGCCGCCGGTCGATACCCAAGGCCTCCACCAGGGCATCGGCCGTCCCGTCGGGATCCCGCAGCTCGCGAGGAGCCACGGAGATGCGAAAGGCTTCCTGGCTGACGGCGAGAGGCACGCCCTCGCGGTCGTAGATGGTTCCACGCGGCGCGGGCAGGGCCCGGCGCGCGGCATGCTGTCCCTCGGCCCGCGATTGCCAATCCGCCGTCTGCACCGCCTGCAGCTGGACGACCCGCGCGGCGATCAGGAGTCCGCCTCCGAGCAGCGCGGCGAGGAGCGTGATGCGTCGTAGTCGGCCCACCGGCGCCGCGTCCGAGCCACCCCGCCGCGCGCGGCTCACTCGCCCTCCCCGAAGGTCGAGCCCGGTGGGTCGGAGTCGATCTGCAGTAGGACGAGCTCGTCGGATCCGGTCGGCACGTGCAGGCCCAGATGCGCCCGCGCGAAGGGCTCCACCCGGCCGCGGCTCTCCAGGTACTGGATCTTCCGGGCCAGCTCGAAGTGCTCACCTTTCGCCAGGGCCAGCCCGCGCCGGACCTCCTCCAGGGCGCGCAGCGACTCGAGTGCCCGGCTCTGACGCCACACCACGAGGCTCAGCGCCGCCAGCAGAGCCGCGAAGCCCAGCGCGATGCCCAGGCTCCCCAATCCGCGCCGCCGCGCGGGATCGGGCCGCGTCACGCGGCCTTGCGCCAGGCGCGCAGACGCGCGCTTCGCGATCGCGGGTTGGCGGCGACCTCGGCCGGTTCGGGCCGGATCGGCTTGCGGGTCAGCACGTCTCCGAGCCGTCGGCCTCGGCACGCACACACGGGCAACGCCGGCGGGCAGACGCAGTCGCGGCTCCACTCGCGGAACGAGTGCTTCACCGCGCGGTCCTCGAGGGAGTGGTACGACAGGACGGCCAGGATGCCGCCCGGCGCGAGCGCATCGCGCAGCTTCGGTAGCGCCCGCTCGAGCCGCTCGAGCTCGCCGTTGACGGCGATGCGGAGGGCCTGGAAGATGCGCGCCTTGTCGGCGGGCTTCATCGTCGGGCCGAGCGCGGCGCGCGCGGCACCCACGAGGTCGTCGCTCGTGGCGAAGGATCGGTTGGCCCGGCGGCGGACGATCTCCGCCGCGAGCCTGCGCGCGCGCGGTTCCTCCGCGTACGCGTGAAAAAGATCGGCCAGGGCGCCCTCGGACCATCCGTTGAGCACGTCCGCTCCGGTCGGACCGTGCTGCTCCTCCCCACCCATCCTCATATCCAAGGGCGCGCCTGGCTCGAACGTGAATCCGCGGCCGGCGTCGTCCAGCTGCCTCGACGAGACGCCGAGGTCCAACAGCGCCCCGGCGAGCGGGACGTCGATCGCTTCGGCTGCGACGTCGAACTCGGAGCGTCGCACCTCGGCGCGGGGCCCGAAGCGGTCCAGACGCCGCCTCGCCTCCTCTACAGCAGCGGGATCCCGGTCCACCCCCATCACCCTCGCCTCCGCTCCGCGCTCGAGGATCGCCTCCGCGTGCCCACCGCCGCCCGCGGTCCCATCGAAGAACACCCCGCCCCGTTCGGGGACCAGCACCTCGAGGACTTCGCGCACCATCACCGGCGCGTGGAAGCCCCCGCCCGGGATCACAGGAAGATCTGCGGCGTGAACTCGCCGAAGTCTCCTGCCTCCTTTTGCACCGCGCGCTCGAACGCGGCGGGGTTCCAAAGCTCGATGCGGTCGATGGCCCCGATCAGCTGCACCTGCCCGTCGAGACCCGCGGCCTCCTGCAGGCGGGACGGAATGAGGATCCGTCCCTGGCTGTCGGGGGTGACCTCGACCGCGTTCGCCATCTTGTTGAGGACCCACATGCGCGTGTCCGGCTTCCGCCGCACCAACTCGCGCAGCCGTTCCTCCACCTCGCTCCAGGTCGTCTCCGGAAAGAGCGTGAGGGCCGGGCCGTTCACCTGCGCCAGGACGAACCGCGGTTCCCTCGTGCCTCGACGGAACACGGCAGGCATGCTCACGCGACCTTTCTCGTCGAGCGAGTGCACGAATGAGCCGAGATAGCTCACCATGCGGCTGCCGTGGTCTGCGTCGTCCATGCGGTCTCGATGTTGGGGGAGCCGGCGGGCATTCGTGCCAGGATTCCCCATAATCCCCCACTTCTCCCCACTCGGCCGCCCCATAGTACCCCGCGCCCCCCACTACGTCAAGCCTTTCTCCCACATCGTCCCGACGGCCCGGAAACGGCACCGCCAGCGGCCGGTTCGCCCTCGCAGGAGGGGCCCCTCGTGGCACCCTCGACTCGCCCACTCGCCGGGCTCCAGGCCGACGACGGGTCAACCGGATGTGCGAAGGGCGCCCCCGCTCGGGGACGCCCTTCACGACGTTGGAATCACCACCGCCCGCCGGTAACCTCAGGGCGCAGGCCGTACGCGCCGGAACGCGACGAGGGGGGCGCCGCACGGGCGCCCCCCTCGAAATGTCCAGCGATCCCCCGGCGCGTGGCGTGGCCACCGCCGGGTGTGGCGGCGTCAGCGACCCCGCCGGATGACCGCCTCCTGAATGTCGATGTACTGGTCCGTCGCGCTCCGCAGGTTCGCCAGGTTGGCGGCCTGTTCCTGATACGCGCCGGCGTTCCCGAGGTACTGCTTCGCCCGCTGGAACAGCGGCAGCGCGCGGCGCGCGGTCGCGGCGGTCTCACCGTCCTGCGTCGCGATGCCCCACTGCAGCAGCGAGTAGCCGGCGAAGAAGCTGATCTGCGCGCGGAAGGGCGCGGACTCGGCGAGCTGCAGCGCCTCCTCCAGGGCCGGCACCGCGGCGCTCCAGTTCTTGGCCTGGTACGGACCGTTGATCGCGCTCGCGAAGAGCAGGCGCGCTGCCTCGTCGCCGCCAATGCTGCCGTCGGCGATCGCCCGCTCGAGGTACTGCCGCGCGTCGTCCATGCGCTTCTCGGCGACCAGCCACGACGCGATCAGGCCGTCGTAGTTGGCGCCCGCGGGGTCCTTTTCCTTGGCCAGGAGCAGCGTCTCGATGGCGCGATCCAGGTCGCCGTTGGTCCGCTGCAGGCTGGCCACCTGTCGCAGGACCGTCGGGTCGTCCGGATAGAGCGCGATCGCGACCTCGCCGATCTCCGTGGCGCGCGGCCCCTGCCCCACCTTGGGCAGCGCGATCATCATGTTCTTCAGCAGGGTGACGTCCGCCGAATCGGGATTCTCGGCGTACACCGGCTCGTAGGCGTCGGCGGCGGTCTGGTAGAGCTCGAGGGCGAGGGCCGAATCGGGCATCTCCTGCGTCTCCAGCTGCTGCGCCTGGGCGACGGAGAAGTGCCCGATGTAGAGCTTCAGCGTCGCGTCCTCGGGCGCGTGCTCCACGCCTTCCTGCGCGAGCGCCAGCGCGGCCGCCGGATCGCCGTTGTTCATCAGGTCCAGCGCGACGCGGATGCGGATGTCGGTGTTCGTCGGGTCCAGCTCCAGCATGTGACGGTAGTAGCCCAGCGCCATCTCGCTCTCGCCGAGGAGCGTGGCCGCGTACCCGGCGCTCTGCAACGCCCCTTCGTGCACGGGGTTCTGCTCGAGGACGGCGTCGAAGTCGGCGAGGGCTTCGCGCAGACGGGCGTTCCTGGCGGCCGAGTCGCCGTTGGTCCCGTCCATGCCCTCGGCCATGCCGAGCTTGGCACGGCCGCGGGCGTACAGGGCGCTGACCATGGTCGGGTTGATCGACAGCGCGGACTCGCAGGTCTCCAGCGCCCGCTCCCACTGCTGGCTGCCGACGTACTCCACGCATATGGAGGCCCTGCGCAGCTGCTGCACGTAGTTCTGGAAAGCCATGTGGATCCGGGACGCCGCTTCGTCGTCGTCCGAGCTACTGAATTGCGGCACGGCGAACGGGTCGCCGCTTCGCGCGCCCTGGAAGCTGGCGTCGACGGTGCGGCTGTTCCCGGCCTTGCTGTACTGGCCGCAGAAGATGATCTCGACGTTCATCTGGACGGCGAGCTGCCGCCACTGGATGCACCCCATGTCATCCTCGTCGAGACCGTATTTCCGCAGCGCGTCGCGGACCTCGCGCGACTCGACCGAGACGTGCGTGTCCATGTCGTCGATCAGGTCGCGAAGCTTGTCGGCGACGTCTTCGCCGAAGTCGTCGTCCGCCCCCGCCGCCGGCTCCATGTTGGGGATCAGCACCTTGAACCGGCCCTGGGCCTGGACGGGCAAGACAAGGACGAATGCCGCCACGAGCGTCAGGCACGGGACGAGCGCTGTGGCGCGCTTGAGGGCGTCCGGGATCATGGGGTGGTTTCTCCGATCGCGTGTCTTCATCAGTAGCGGTCGCGGCACGAGCCGCGGCGCGCGACGTTCTAGATAACCCGTTTCAGGGCCTTTTGTTCGGGCCTGCGGGCCAAACCGTCGACATTACCCGGCGGTACTTCTTCCCGCAACCCGATTCGTGCGTGCTCCGACCCATCTTCGAAGCAAGGCGCGGGCCAACCCCGCGCGCTCGGCCGGCAGGACCGCTCTTTGCCTGGCGATGGCGCGCAAAAGGGGGCCGTACGATATTGTGCTCGCCGCCGTGGCGGTCGCCGCTGCGACTCCGCCTGTGCCGTCCAGGCCTCACCCGGAGAACGCTTCTGTCCCATCACAGTGACAGCTCGACCGACGGCGCGGTGATCGCCCACCGCGCCCATCGCACGGGTCGCGCCCACCGCGCCCGCCGGACGCTCGCGGCGCTGGCGATCGGCACCGCCGTCTGCGTCCAGGCCGGCGTGGCGCAGACGCCGCGAGCGCCGGTGCAGACCCAGGACTCCGTGGGCCCCGGCGTCTATCTGGTGACCTTCGGACCGGGCGAGGCGATCTGGGAGAAGTTCGGACACAACGGCATCTGGATCCGCGATCCGGAACTGGGCGTGGACCGGCTCTTCGACTGGGGCCGCTTCTCCTTCGGCGACGGCTTCGTCGGCCGCTTCCTGCAGGGCTACCTGCGCTACTGGATGGGATCGGGCCCGGCGTCCGCCTATTTCGACCTCTACGAGCGGGAGGACCGGTCCATCTGGGTGCAGGAGCTGGCGCTGACGGCGGCCGAGCGCCGCTCGCTGCTGGCTTCCCTGAGCGCGCTGGACACCGACGCCAACCGCTTCTATCGCTACAACTACTATCTGGACAACTGCTCCACGCGCGTGCGCGACGTCCTCGATGCCCTGACCGGCGGAGCGCTGGCCGCGCGCCTTCTCGCGGAGCCGGCGGAGGGCACCTACCGCTTTCACACGCAGCGACTCACGGCCGGCAGTGCGCTGACCAACGCCGGCCTCTTGCTCGCCCTGGGGCCCCGGGTCGACGCGCCCGCGACGGCGTGGGACGAGGCCTTCGTGCCGATGGTGCTCCGCGAGCACGTGCGAAACGCGGTCATCGCGGGGGCGGCGGGCGCGGAGCGACCGCTGGTCACACGCGAGTGGACGCTCTACGAGGCCCGCCGGCAGCCGCCTCCGGACGCGCCGCCGAGGCTGCTCCTGCGCCTGGCCGTCATCGGGCTCGGTCTGGCCCTCGTGCTTGTCGTCCTGGGAGCCCGCGCCCAGGGCGGCGGTGCGCGCTTGCCGCTGGCGCTCGCGGTGGCGGCGTGGTGCGTCGTCGCCGGCGTTCTCGGCACCCTCATCGCGGGACTGTGGTTCGGCACCGAGCACGTGTTCACGTACGGCAACGAGAACGTGGCGCAGATGAACCCGCTCTCCCTGGGCCTGGCCGTGCTGGGTCCGCTGGCCGTCCTGCGCGGCCGTCAGACGCGCCTGGTGGCCCTGCTCGCCGCGGCCATCGCCGCGGTGTCGCTGGCCGGATTCGTGCTCCAGGTGCTGCCCGGGCTGGACCAGGTGAACGGCGCCATCGTGGCGCTGTCCTTGCCCCCGCACCTGGCCACCGCGTGGGCGCTGCGTGGGCCCCAGGCGTACGGCTGGACGGCCCGGCGCGAGGACGGCTAGCTTTGCCGCCATGACCGCTGACGGCCACCGGCATTCTCCGGGCTTTCTCGCGCTGGTCGAGGAGGCCCGCGGGGGGATCCGCGAAACCGACCCACACGGCGTGCACACAGACCTTGCCGCCGGTGAGGACTTCCACCTGATCGACGTCCGCGAGGACCGGGAGTGGAAACGAGGCCGCATTCCTGGAGCGGTGCATATCGGTCGCGGTGTGCTCGAGCGCGACATCGAGAAGCGGCTGCCGGACCGCGCGGCTCCGATCGTGCTGTATTGCGGTGGTGGATACCGCTCGGCTCTAGCAGCGGACAGTCTCGCGCGGATGGGCTACACGCAGGTCCGATCGATGAACGGCGGCTACCGCGGCTGGACCGGCGCCGGCTACCCGGTGGAAACGGATGACCATGGCTGAAGATCGAGCGCCCAGGCGACTGCCCCTGTTCGTGCTGCCGAGCGTGCTGTATCCGGGCATGCAGATGCCCTTGCACATCTTCGAGCCCCGCTATCGCCGCATGGTGGCGCGTTGCCTGGAGTCCGATGGGTCGTTCGGGCTCGTTTACCACGACCCCGACGCGTCCGGGCCCTTCCTGATCGACGAGGGCCGCGTCGGCTGCGTCGCTCGCATCGTGGAGTTCAAGCCGATTCCCGACGGCCGCTCGCTCATCCTCATCGACGGTGTCGACCGCTTCGAGATTCGTGATGGCATCGAATCCGACGAGCCCTACTACGAGGCGCTCGTCGTCCCCTGGGTGGACCACGCCGCGCCCTCGCCGGCGTTGCGGGCGCGGCGGACGGCGTCGATCGAGCTCTTCCGCGATGTCGCCACGCGCGCGATGGACCCCGGCGCGGAGCTGCCGGGATTCGATCCCGAGGCCGAGACATCGTTCGCGCTGGCCGAGAGGATCCACCTCGAGATGGGGTGGAAGCAGGCGCTCCTGGAATCGCGCAGCGAGTTCGATCGGCTGGACCGCATCGATGCGGTCCTGCGGGCCGTTTTCTCCCGCTACGAGTAGCGTTTCCCCCGGGTCGGCGCGCCCTCCGACCGCCCCCTCGACGTGTGGTGTTTTGCAAGCGCCGTAACGCTTTGCGCGCGATCCGCGAGCGTTTCGTACCGCCAAAGATCATGTATTACTTTAGTCTTTGTGTCTTAATCATATGTGATATCACGATTTAACGACGCATTGCGATCTCTGGCATGCGCGCTGCTCTTGAAACGTCCGGCTCCCCGGCCCCACGACCCTGCAAGGGCACCATGCAAGAGATCGAATCGGCCCGAATCCTGATCGTCGACGACGAGCCGGCCAACGTACGGCTCATCGAACGGATCCTCCGCGGGGATGGCTTCCACCATCTCGTCAGCACCACGGACCCGACGGAGGTCCTCACGCTCTTCGCACGAGAGAAGCCCGATCTCATCCTGCTCGACCTGTGGATGCCGGAGAAGGACGGTTTCCAGGTGCTCGAGGACCTGGTGCCGTGGATCCCGCAGGACTCCTACCTGCCGATCCTGGTCCTGACGGGGGATACGAGCTCGGACGTCAAGGCGCGCGCGCTCCAGGGCGGCGCGAGGGACTTCCTGACCAAGCCCTTCAGCCCCGGCGAGGTGCTGCTGCGCATCCGCAACCTGCTCGAGACGCGCATGCTCCACCTGCGCCTGGAGGTGCACAACCATCTGCTGGAGGAGATGGTCCGGGAGAGGACCCGCGACCTCCAGCAGGCGCGCTTCGAGATCCTCGAGCGTCTCGCGCGGGCCGCCGAGTACAGGGACGACCAGACCGGTGAGCACACCCGGCGCGTCGGCGAGATGGCCGGCCATCTGGCGGCGCGCATCGGCGCGCCGGCCGAGCACGTGGAGCTGATCCGCCGCGCGGCGCCGCTCCACGACGTCGGCAAGATCGGGATCCCCGACGGGGTCCTGCTCAAGCCCGGCCGCCTCTCTTCGAAGGAGTTGGACCTGATGCGCCAGCACTGCCTCATCGGGGCCAACCTGCTGTCGGGGAGCGGCGTGCCGCTGCTGGACGTCGCGGCGACGATCGCACTGACGCACCACGAGCGGTGGGACGGCACGGGGTACCCCGAGGGACTCGAGGGCGAATCGATCCCGCTCGCGGGACGGGTGGTGGCCGTAGTCGATGTCTACGACGCGCTCGTCCACGAGAGGCCGTACAAGGCCGCGTTCACGCAGGAGGAGGCGATGGCGGAGCTCGAGCAGGGGCGAGGCACGCATTTCGATCCGCAGGTGGTGGAGGCCTTTCTCGCGATGCTCAGGGAGGGCGAGATCCCCGCGCCGGCCGCACGGCCGAGCCAGGACGTCGAGTTCGCCCCGATGGCGCAGCCGGAGTCCGACGGGGGCCGGGCGGCCTGACCCGAGTCCCCTACCCTAGCGCGTCATGTCCGTGTCCTCGCCCGTCCCGCCGGGGGCGCCGCCGGACCAGCCGGCGGCCAGCCTGGACGAGGTGGAGGGGCCCGAGCCGGTCGCCTCCGCGCTGGACATCGGTTTCCTGCCATCGTGGGAGCAGGTCCGCGACCGACTCTTCGGGGCGTCGCCCTGGAAGGTGCTCAGCGGACCCATCGCCACCTGCGCCGCGCTCCTCGTGCTGGAGGTCCTCGCGGCGCTGGGCGTGGATCTCGTACCGATTCCCGTGGTCGCGCTGGTGCTCGTGCTGTACTCCGCGGTCGTCGGCGGACTCCTGCCCGGCGTCGCTGCCGCGGCTCTGGTGTCCGCGTACTACGCCTACTTCGTGGGGGTACCCGGCGACGGGTTCGGCTCGATCGACCTGCGACCCTTCTACATCCTGGCGACCGCGGCCCCGGCGGCGGCACTCGCCCCGCGCGTCGTGCGCGACTGGTTCGGCGAGCTGTTCCTCCAGAGCGACACCGAGAAGGGGCGCGCGCTGGAACGCGCGCGCTTCCTCGCGGAGGCGAACGCGCTGCTGGACACGTCCCTCGGCTTCCCCACCACGGTCGAGCGTCTCACCCGGCTGCCCGTGCCCCGGATGGCCACCTGGACCGCCACCTACGTCTACGACCGGCAGGGCACCCTGCGCCGGGTCGCCGTGCAGGCGGATCGGGAAGAGCTGACGCACACGCTGGACAACGCGCTCCGTCGCGCCCCGCTCTCGCCGAACCACCCGCATCCGCTGGAGGGGGTCGAGGCCGCCGCGGAGAACGGCGAGCCGCTGCGGAAGACGCCGGACGCCCGCGCGCATCTGGCCCTCTACGCGCGCACCAACCAGGAGCGCCTCGCGCTGGAGTTCCTGCAGCCGCGCGCGCTGTTGATGGTGCCCATGTACGCGCGCGGCCGGACGGTGGGGACCATGGTGTTCGCCCGCGCGGGGGAGAACGCAGGGTTCTCGAGGGCGGATGTGGAGCTGGCGAGCGAGTTCTGCATGCGGGCTTCGCTGGCCGCCGAGAGTGCGCGGCTCTACGACACGGCGGTGGCCGCCCAGGCCGAGGCGGAGGCCGCGTCCGTCCGCGTCAGCGGCATCCTCGAGAGCCTGACCGATGGTTTCCTCGCGTTCGACGACGGGTGGCGCTTCACCTATGTGAACGGTGCCGGCGAGCGGCTGTGCGGGCGGAGCCGTCAGGACCTTCTGGGCCGGGACTTCTGGGAGGCGTTCCCGGAGCTGCTGGGCACCCGTTTCCAGCGGGTCTGCACCGAGGCGGCCCAGCAGCGGCGCACGCGTCGCATCGAGCTGCAGATGCACAGCTTCGCGGCCGCACCCTGGCTCGAGGTCAACATCTTCCCGTCGGTGAACGGCGTGTCCATGTTCTGCCGAGACATCTCCTCGCGGCGGGAGGTCGAGCAGGCGCTCTCGCGGAGCGAGGCACAGCTGCGTCAATCGCAGAAGATGGAAGCGGTCGGACGGCTCGCGGGCGGCGTGGCTCACGATTTCAACAACATCCTGATGTCGATCATGGGCTACGCCGAGCTCGTCGGCACCCGCCTGCCCGACGGCGACGAGGGCCTGCGCGCCGACATGACGGAGATCCGGCGTGCCGCCGAGCGCGCCCAGGCGCTCACGCGGCAGCTCCTGGCGTTCAGCCGCAAGCAGGTGCACGAGCCCCGCCCCCTCGACGTCAACGAAGTGATCGAGCAGGTCCAGCGGATGCTGCGCCGCCTGATCGGTGAGGATGTCGCGCTCGTCACGCACCTGAGCGCGGAACTCGGCACCGTGCGCGCAGACCCCACACAGATCGAGCAGATCCTCCTCAACCTCGCCGTCAACGCCCGCGACGCCATGCCGGCGGGCGGAATCCTCACGGTCGAGACGGCCAACGAGCAGGCCGATCCGGCGCGCGACTTCGGCTCGCACGACCTGACCGGGCCCTGCATACGGATCTCGGTCATCGATACGGGCGAGGGCATAGACGAGGAGGCGCTGCCCAACATCTTCGAGCCGTTCTTCACGACCAAGCCCAAGGGCAAGGGCACCGGGCTCGGACTCGCCACCGTCTACGGCGTGGTGACGCAGCTCGGCGGTGACATCGCGGTCGCCAGCTCGGTCGGTCGCGGCACCCGCTTCGACATCCTCCTGCCGCGAGAGGCCGCCGAGCCAGTCCCCCTCGACGCGGACGCCGCCGGATCGCCTCTGGAGCCGGCCGACGTGCCGGCGGACGCGAGCGCGATCGCGGTCGGTCGGAGGCGCGCTCGCCCCGCCGGACGCGGAATGGACATCCCCACAGAGGGCGGCGGCGGTGTGATCCTGGTGGTGGAGGACGAGGACGCCGTGCGCAGGTACGTCTGCGATGTGCTGCGGCTGCGCGGCTACGAGGTGCTCGAGGCCGACCACGGGCTGGTGGCGCTGGAGCTCCTCGCCGGCGGGGTACGTCCGGACCTGGTGCTGACGGACGTGGTGATGCCGGAGATGGGCGGGCGCGAGCTCGCCGAACGCCTGGTTGCGGACCACCCCGGACTGCGCGTGCTCTTCATGTCGGGGTACGCGGAGTCGGAGGTGGCACACGAAGGCGCGCTGGACCCCGGCACGGACCTTTTGGAGAAGCCCTTCGGATCGGAAGCGCTGCTGCAGGCGGTGCGCGCCGGGCTCGCCCGGCCCATCCAGGGTGCCGCCTAGAGGGGGCGCCCCTACTTGCCCCCGCCCTTCGGACGGAGCGCGTAGAGCGCCGCAAGGATGGCCAGCGCCGCCAGGATGAACAGCCAGGACGTCTCGTAGTTGTCGACGATGCCCGACACCACGCGCTTGATGAACGTCCAGATGGCGTCGAAGATGCGCAGCAGAAACTGCCCGAAGCGGATCAGGAACCCTTCCATTGTCTAGCCCTCCCGCGCCGCCGCCGTATCCGGCGCAGGCGCCTGTAGTCGCAGGTCGTACCGCTCCCCGGCGGCCAGGTCGGGCAGCATGACGCGCACCCGTTCGCGGCCGGCCCGATCGACGAGCAGGACGGCGCCGGTCAGGTCCCTCCGGCCACCGTTGACGACCGACAGCGTGGCGTCGGCCGGCCCGGCTTCCACACGTACCGCCGCGCGATCACGCCACCACGCGGCCGCGTGCGCCGCGGTGCCGGCCCAGAGCGTGGAATCGCCCGCGACCTCGTCCATGACGGCAACCAGGACGGGCAGCAACTCTCCCCTGCCCAGGCTGTGCGTGTGCGTGCCCATCACGAAGAGCCCGCGGAACTCGGCGACCCTGTCGACGTCCCCGAGGAAGCGGGACACGAGCTCGCCACGATCCCGCACGCCGTCCACGCTCAGGTAGTGGAAGTCGTCGGGCGTCGCGCGCACGATCAGCACCAACGAGTCGGACCCCAGCGGCACGATCTCGGGGCCGGCGCTGCGCAGGTCGCTCGTGCCGTAGACGTACTCCCCGCCCGCCGCTCGCCACGCGCCCAGCGTGCGCGCGTCGGGCAGGCCGCCGCCCGTATGGTAGCCGACCACCTCGGCGCCGGCAGCCCGCGTGAGCGCGTCGCGCGCGTCGCTCAGCCTGCGGGCGCGGCGCTCTTCGGGGCCCTCCTCGATGCGCTCGCCTTCCGCGGGGCGCAACCCCACCTCGCCGGCAAGGGCCGCCGCGCGCAACGCGTCGCCGTGGTCGCGCGCCGCCGTCGCGGACGCAAAGAAGGTGACGGGCGCGCGACCGGCGGCCGCGGACGCCACGTTGCGAACGTCCTCGGGCCGCGCCTGCACGTCCTGCGCGATCACGACTCCGGCGCGCGCGCCGCCGGGCCAGGCGGCGATCTGGGCCACCGGGCGGCCGGCGGCCCAGAGCACCGCGTTGGTGGCGATGCGCCGGGCGACGTCCCGACTCCAGCCGGGCTCCACGTGGTTCAGCGCGAAGCCGAAGATCACGGCGCGGCCCGGGCCCACGAGCGTGCGGGCGATGGCGCCGTCGAAGAACCGCTCCTCCGCGTGGGCGCGCGGCGATCGTTCGAAGTCGCCGTAGTACACGTCGCGTTCCTGGCTGCGGAACACGAACTGGTACGCCGCGGGCCGGACCTCGACGCGGGCGCCCGGCGGTACCCCGGCGGCGAGCACCGTCTCACCCAGCGCGATGGCGTAACGGCTGCCCTCGGGATCACCCAGCTCCGCCACGGCGGCCGGCCCGCCCACCAGCCCGTAGAGCAGCGTGTCGGCCGTGGGCTCGCAGACGCGGTCGCCGAAGCCGACGGGCCCCACCGCCACGATCCCGCCGCCAGCCCCCAGGTGCCGCACGACCAGGTTGCGTTGCGCCGCGCCGAGGCAGGCGCCCCAGGGCAGCACCAGCGCCGTGGCCTCGCCGGGGCCGACGATCCGCGCTCCGGCATCGCGCAGCAGATCCCGCCACGCGCTGACCTCGGCGTCGTAGAAGCCGGGCGGCGTCGCGCGCAGGTTCTCCGGCTCCTCCAGCAAGGCGACGGCCGTGCCCTCCAGCGAACCGGAGGGAATCGCCGACGGGAGCTCCCCCGGAGCGCTCACGGGACCCGGCTGCGGCGTCCCGACGAGGCCCGTGGTCGGAGGTAGCGTGCGCCATAGCCAGAATCCCCCCCCGATCAGCGCGAGGAGCAGCGCGGCGCCGAGGAAGCCGGCGAGCAGGCGTGGACGGCGCGCCATCGTGGTCGGTCAGTCGGTCCGGGACGCGTCGCCCGCGGGCGGATCGCCGCCGTCTCCCTCGTCCACCCGCTCCACCAGGCCGGGCAGGCGGACCCGCTCGAAGAACATCGGTCCGTCCTGCTCGACCTCCGCGACCGCGGGGCGGCGGCGCTCCCGCACGCGGAAGGCGCCGTAGCTCATGGCCGCCAGCGTGATCGTCACGACGATGGTGACGACCATGACCAGCACGATGACCTCGAGAACGTTCACGTTCATGCGGTCCTTCCCACTCGCTCGAGCTTGCCCCACGACATTTCCAGCTTGAACGCCTCCTCCACGGAAGCGAGCAGCTTGGCGACGTCGATGAACAGGATGAAGAAGAAGCGGTAGATCACCGCCAGCGGCACCAGCGACAGGTCCTCGCCCTCGATCGCCACCGTGTGCAACGCCGCGGCGACGTCCAGCAGGGTCAGGAGGAGCCACCAGCTGACGACGTAGGCGCCGGCGTCGAAGGCGAGGAAGATGCCGACGAAGAACAGGTTTCCGACCACGTTCATGAACGGCCAGATGACCGCCTCGAAGAGCATCATCGCGACCGACAGCCAGACCGCCGCATCGGTGCGGGTACTGATCAGCGCGCCGCGGCGCTTGCCGATGGCCTGGAGGATGCCGCGGGTCCAGCGGTAGCGCTGGCGCAGCAGCCCCATCAGCGTCTCGGGCGCCTCCGTCCATGCGATGGCGTCCGGGGCGTATTCGATGCGGTAGCCGTGGGTCAGGATCTTGAGGGTGAGGTCGGCGTCCTCTGCGAAGGTATCGCTGTCGTATCCGCCGATCTGGCGCAGGACGTCGCGCCGAAACACCCCGATCGGTCCCGGAATGATGTTGACCGCGCGCAGGAACCCCTGCGCCCGCCGCGGCATGTTCAGCCCCTCGATGTACTCCAGCGCCTGCAGCCGGCTCCAGATGTTGCGTCGGTTCTCGACCTTCACGTTGCCCGCGACGGCGGCCACGCGGCGGTCGCGGAAGTGGCGCATGGTGGCGCGCAGCGAGCCCTTGGCGAGCGTCGAATCCCCGTCGATGCAACACACGAAGGGGAAGCGCGCCAGCGCGATGCCGGTGTTCAGCGCCGCGGCCTTGCCGGCGTTGGCCTTGCTGATCACGCGCACCACGGCCCTGCCGTGGCGGCCCTCCAGCGCCGAGGCCCTGGCCGCGGTGTCATCGGTGCTGCCGTCGTCGATGACGAGGATCTCGAGCCGCGGATAGTCCAGCCTGAGCACCGACCGGATCGCGTCCTGGATCACCCGGCCCTCGTTGTAGGCGGGAATCAGCACCGACACCGGTGGCAGCATGGCGGGGGCCGCCTTGCGCTCCTCCTCCGGCCCGATGGCCTGCTCCACGTGCTGGAGGTAGCCCAGCCACAGGAGGCCCACGTATCGGATCACCAGGATCCCCAGGAAGAGGATCAGGATCACGACGGTGGCGCGCACCAGCACGTTCTGGATATCCGGCGGCGCGAAGAACGACCAGATCAGCACGGACAGGACGCCGGCGAGCGCCACCACCAGCAGCACGCCGGAGATGAACAGGAGCGTGTAGCGCGGCCGCCTCATGGCCAGAGTGGCCTCGTCACCCACTGGACGCGCAGCAGCGCGCCCCTATAGCCAGGCTCGAACGCGGCCCCGGTCCAGTCCAGGGACGCCAGCACGTCCCAGCCGTCGCCCGCCAGGTTCACGTCCAGCCCCGCACCCAGGAAGAACACCTCCTCGTCGAAGAAGCGGCGCTCCGGACCGCGCTCGCGCACGAAGACGTAGGAGGGCCGCACGCGCAGTCCGACGAAGCGGTCCGGGTCGATCTTGCGCTCCCAGGCCAGGCCCACGCTCGGCGCCAGATAGTAGTCGGGAGTCCAGTACAGCGGCTGGCCGTCCAGCGCGGGGGAGTCGCCCGTGGTGCCGATGAAGCTCAGCCCGGCGAGCGCCGCGAAGCCGCCGCCGAGCGGGCGGCGGACATCCGTGGAGGCCCCGATCCGCCAGGTCTCCCCCAGCTGCGAGGTCAGGAATTCGGTCTCGGTCGCGACGGAAATACGCCACTTCCCCGCGCCCGTGTGCACGGCCGCGGTGGCCAGATTGGAGAGTGCGTCGGCGGCCAGCGCCGCGGTGGTCGCCGCGCGACGGACCGCGGTGCCGAATTCGTAGCGCGCCTCCAGTCGGGTGCCGGGGCGGGCGTCCCACGTCACGCCCGCCAGGGCGGTCGGAAAGATGCCCGCGTGGTCGAACGCGTGGAAGCCGACGCCCAGGGTGAGCCACGCGTTCTCCGACGTGGTGAAGCGCCCCTGGCCGCGCAGCGCGAAGCCCGCGGTGAGGAGGTCCAGCTCCTTGGCCTGCCGGCCCGCGACGGCGTCCGACTGGACGCCCACCGACCACACGCGGGTGTCGCCGAACCAGGTGCGCGTCACGGTGTTGGAGTACCAGAGGAAGCTCTGGTTGTCCCCGAAGGTGTGGTTCGTCGCTTCCCACCGGCCGATCGGGGGCACCGAGGCCTCCGGCCGGGGCGGTGCCGGGGGCTCCAGGGCCGCTTGCGCGAGCGCCAGCCCCGTGCGGCCGCGCTCGTCGCGGGGGCGCTCGTCGAGGGCCCGCTGGTACAGGGCGAGCGCTTCCTCCTGCGACCCGCGCCAGCGCTCGATGTCGGCGGCGAGCAGCAGCGCGTCCGCGTCCCGCGGCCGGGCCGCGAGGGCCACCCGCAGGTCGGCGAGGGCGTCGTCCCAGCGCTCCTGTTCCGCGTACAGACGGGCGCGCTCCAGGCGCAGCGCCGGATCGTCGCCCTCGCGCAGCAGCGCCTCGTACAGCGCGAGCGACTCGTCCGTGCGGAGCGCCCAGGCGAGGGCGCGCGCGGTGCGCACGCGCGTCCCACGGTCCGGCGTGGCGCGCTCGGCGTAGCGGACCAGCGCGTCCGCCGTCGCCGCGGCCGAATCCGCCTGCGCCGCCACGGCCGCGTACTCCAGCCACAGCGAGTCGGGGAATTCGCCGCTCCAGGCGGCGTAACGCATGTGGAGGACGGCCTCCCCGAAGCGCCCCTCGCGGGCGAGCGCGCGGCCCAGCCACAGGCGCTCGCGGGGGGCGTCGCGCTCGGCCAGCCAGCGGGCCGCTTCGGCCGCGGTGGGCTGGAGCGAGCCGCGCAGCTCGCGGAGCAGGCGCGTCGCCTCCACGTCACCCGGCGCGAGCGCCAGCGCCTGGCGGGTGGCGTCCAGCGCCCCCGACGTGTCGCCGGCCCACCAGCGGTAGCGCGCCACCTCGAGCCGCAGTCCGGCGTCGCCGGACCGCTCGGCCAGCAGGGGCTCCAGCATGCGCGCCGCCGCGGCCGGGTCGTCGCCCAGTGCGAGCGCGCGGGCGTGTTCGCGGCGCACCGACGGCGTGCGCTCGGCGGGCGCCAGGCGCGCGTACTGCCGGGCCGCCTCCGCGTAGTTCGCCCGCCCCACGGCCGCGCGCGCCCTGTCGAGCGGGGTGCCGGGGTTGCCCTGCGGCGTGATCGGCGCAGCGGGCCGCTCCGGCCGCTCGTCCACGATGGCGGGCAGCGCCGCGCGCTCCGCTCCCCGCGGCTCCGCCGACCGGATCGGCTCGCGGGCGCCCGCGCTCCGGGCGATGGGGTTGCCGTACACCTCGCTCTCGGACAGGCCCGCTGGCGGGTCGTAGAGGACGTAGAGCGCGCCCATGCTGACGATCAGCACGAGGACCGCCAGAAGGACGAGCCGCGGGAGGTAGCCGCCTCCGCCTCCGGCCACGAATCAGCTCCCGCCGGCGACGGGTCCCGGTCGCGCGGAGGCGCCGTTCTCCAGCCAGCCGATCACGCCTTCCCGATCCGCGGGATAGGAGAACAACGAGGTGTGATCCAGATCCGCGAGCCCCGGCTCGGCCGACACCAAACGGGTCAGCAGGGCGCGCACGTGCTTGCGGTGGATGTCGTGGAGGTAGAGCGCGACGCGCCCGTCTTCCATCACGGCGACGAGGTCGCCGTCGCGCACGCGCAGCCGCTCCAGCAGGAGGCGGCTGGCTTCGGTGGCGCTGAGGTCGGCGGGGCCGAGCTCCACGAGCGCGAAGTAGGCGTGCCGGGCCCCGTCCACGTGGCCGCGCAGGATCGAGCGGAACGCGCCCGGCTCGAGCGGCACGAAGTCGCCGGAGTCGCCGGTCGCCTGCTCGGCAGGTGGTCCCGCGGCGACGGCGCCCTCCGCCAGGCGCCGGTGCCCCCGGCTCCGGGCGTTGTCGATACGCGCAAGCAGCTCGGACGGCCCCAGCGTGTCCTCCAGGAAGTCGTCGCCGCCGGCCCGCAGCCCCTCCGCGCGGGTGTGCCCGCGCAGGCCCCGCGTGGAGGAGACGAAGAGGATCGGCGCGCCGTTCCCCGCACGCCGCAGCTCCCGGGTCAGGCTGAGCGCGGGCTCCGGCCGCATCGGGTCCAGCGCCACCAGGAGCGCGCCGTAGTTGGCGGACGCGAGGTCGCCGAACGCGCGCGCCACCGAATCGAAGGCGTCCAGCTCGTAAGCGTCGCGCAGCGGCGGCAGCCACTCGGGCGGGAACTTGGCGCCCTGGCTGAGCAGCACCACACGGCGGCGGGTCTCCTCCGGCAGATCGTCGTGGGAGCGCAAGGCGAGCTCTTCGACGATGCCCGCGCCGGGCCGGATCGAGAAGCGCACCGACTCGGTCGACCCCAGCCGCTGGCGCAGCTTGCGCACGGTCATCTGGCGGGCCGCGCCGTCCAGGTTCTCGAAGTGGAAGATGCCGGCCGCGCCCGCGCTGATGCGGTTGTAGATCCGGCGGTAGTAGGTCTCGCTGAGGTCGCCCGGCACCGTGATGAAGGTCGTGCACGGGATCTCGTCGAGGAACTGCGCGAACGCGTCGACCGCCTCATCGGCCGCCATGCCGCCTTCCAGCAGCGGCAGTACCGAATCGATCACCAACCGGTGCGGGATCCGGTCCCAGAGTAGCGACTTCAGCTCCTCGAAGACCACCGAGGGATCCGCGACGCGGCTGTAATGGCGCTGGAAGTCCAGTCGGTAGCGAAAGAACGCCAGGCGATCCTGGGCGGCCGCGCCCTGCAGGTCGTAGCCGAGATACTCGGCCTGCGTGAAGAGATCCGCCGGGTCGTCCTGCGTGAGGACGGCGCACGTCTCGTGCGCATCCAGGCCGGTCCCCAGGAAGTGAAGCGCGGTGGATGTCTTGCCCGAGCCGGGCGCACCGCTGAGCACGTAGTATCGGCCCGAGATCAGTCCGCCGATCCGCTCGTCGAACGGACGAACGCCGGTCGATACGGTCTTGGCCTCCGTCGATTGCGCCACGGGGAAGCGCTCCGAGACTGTGGTCCGCATGGTTCCCATCCACCCCAACCCCAGGACAACTTTCGTACCGCCCTAGTCGGCGCCACGATGGCCCGCGGTTGAGGGACGAACCCTGCCCCGCCCCTGTCCGGCAACGCCGCCGTGGGAACGTCGCGTTACGTCACGCCTGTAACGGTCCGTTGCGATCGTCGTAGCCGGTCACCGCGAACCTCTCGCCCGGAGACGACAGCCGCGAGGCGCCGGCACGAGAGGGCCGGCCGCGGCGGCGCCCGGTGCGAAGCCCTACGAATCCGCTTCGTCGCCCTCGCCCTCGTCGCCCTCGCCTTCGCCATCGTCGGATTCGGCCGGCGCGGCCACCGCGCCCGAGCCCGCGCCGCCTTCCATGACGGCGAGGTCCGGATCGCCGAAGCGGTCCACGCCGATCAGCGCCCGGGTCAGCCCGCGGCGGTCCGCGAAGCCGAGCGTCGCCGAGCGGTCGGCCGCGACGCCGAGCACGGCGCGCGCCCTGCCGTCCTCGTCAGCGAACGCCAGGTTGCTGACGTCGGGGAGGTGGGCCAGCACAATGCGCTGGGCTCCCTCCTGGTCCAGGAACGCGATCCCGGGAGAACCGCCCTGGTCGAGGACGGACAGGCGGATACGTACGTTGCCGTCGGTGTCCATCAGGGAAAGCCTCGCGCTGCCGTCGTCCTCGGCGCGCCACACGCCGCGCACCGCGCCGCTCGCGTCGGAGAGCTGGAACTCGCGGGCGGTGACCGTGGACGCCGCCCACGCCGGCATGCCGCCGGAACGTAGCTGGAAGAAGTAGAAGGCGGCCGCGCCGAGGGCCAGGACGAGAAGGATGAGAATCACGCCGCCCATGAGGTGGAGCCGGCGGTTGGAGCGCTCCACGCGCTTCAAACGGTCGACAACGATGTCTTCGAACTCGCGCGCGAGCTCCTCGACCGTCTTCCCCCCGGAAAGAGATCCGGACAGCCCCTGGTTCACCGCCATGACCCGCTCCGTTCCCGTCGGTATTCCCAGTCGCGCTGCCGCCTCCTGCGCTGCGGCACCGCGATCGCATCGTCCTCAGCCCAGCCCCCGATCGGGCCTCCCCGCCACGCCTTCCGGCCGCACTCCCTTTTCAGCGGCCTGCTAGTGCGCGCCTGCCTGCTTCATGTCGTCGGCCGCCATGACGCGGAAGTAGGAGTCGCACGCCGAGTCGATCAGCTCGGGCGTGAGCTTCGGCTCGGACTCCACGTACCGCGCATAATCCAGCACGTGGTCGGTAATGTCGCGCGGGTGGCAACCCCGCGGCTCGATCCCGATCGTCCCGTAGTACTTGCGATAGATGTACTCGACCGCGCGCGGATCGTACGGGATGTTCCGGCTCTCGCACGCGCGCTCGAAAATCGTCTCGTACTGGGTCCGGTCCGGACTCGGCACCTCGATCTTGTAGTGGATACGGCGCATGAACGCCTCGTCCACCAGGTCGCTGGGGTCCAGGTTCGTTGCGAAGATGATGAGCGTGTCGAACGGCACCGGGAACTTCACGCCGGTGTGCAGCGTGAGGTAGTCGCGGCGCTTCTCGAGCGGCACGATCCAGCGGTTCAGCAGCTCGTGCGGCGGCACTCGCTGTCGTCCGAAGTCGTCGATGATCAGCACGCCGCCGTTCGCCTTCACCTGGAACGGCGCCTGGTACATCTTCGTGTGCCGGTCGTACTCCAGGTCGAGCTGGTTCATCGTCAGCTCACCGCCCGTCATCACGATCGGCCGGCGCACGTGCACGTAGCGGCGGTCGTAGGGCGTCTCCTTGCGGATCAGCACGGACGCCGCGCTGCCGTCGCCCTCCTCGACCTCCGTCTTGATCCGCTGGTGGTGGACCGGATCGAAGAGCACGACGATCTGGCCGTCCACGTCCAGCGCGAAGGGGATCCAGACGCTCGCGCTGCCCATCAGGCGGGCGATGATCTCCGCCATGTGGGTCTTGCCGTTGCCGGGCGCGCCGTACAGGAACAGCGACTTCGCCGAGTTCACCGCCGGCCCCAGGGCCTCGAAGAGCTGCTCGTCGAGGACGAGGTCGTCGAAGCCGTCGCGGATGCGGCTGCGCGTGATGTGCACCTCGCCCACGGACTGCCGCAGGGTGGCGGCGCGGTACTGGTCCAGCGGAACCGGCGCGGGCCCGACGTACTGGTTGCCCTCGAGCGCCTCCCGCGCCCGCTCGCGGCCCGCCCCGGTGATATCGAAAGTGTAGCCGCCGCGTCCGTGCCCCTCGGTCTTGAGGACCTCGATGAAACGCCGCTGCTGGAGGTCGTGCAGGACGTTGTCGACGATGTCGAACGGGAGCGCCACGGTCGCCGTGAGGCTGTCGCCGCTACGCGCGCCCTGGACGTAGAGCGCTTTCAGGACGAGGTCGGCCACCGCCTCCTCGGAGAGGCCGAGGTCCTCGATGGACTCCGGCATCGGCGGCGTCCAGTCGCCGCTCGTGTCGCGCGCCACCGGCGGCGCCCCCGCGTTCATCTCAGCCGTTGCCACGGACTCCCCCTCTTGCGAAACGTTGCAGATTCGTCATGGCCGGGAGAGCGCGTGCGAATCAAACGCGGCGGCCGCACCCACGGTCGCCGGAGCCTCCGGCGGCTCGTGCGCGGCCTGATCCGCGGTACCACCGAGGACCCTGTCCTCCGCGATCGGCTGCCAAACGAGCTTGTCGCCCACCTGCGTGCCGCTGGCCTCGATCGTTCCCGTCGGGATCTCCAGGGCGTAGTGCGAGCCCTTGATGAACCCCGTGCGGGCGCCGGGCTGCAGGTCGGAGCGCAGGTGCACGACGGTTCCTTCGGCGTCCAGGAAGACGACGTCGAGGGCGTACTTCATGCCGTACATGTGTACCCCCCGGCAGGGCACGATCAGCAGCCCCTCCCCCGGTTCGGGGGCGGGACGGCCCAGCATACCGCGCAGGCGGGTCCAGTGGGTGCGCGCGACCGCGACGCGGCCGCCCAGCACGCTCTGGCGGGTGGCGTTGCGCACCTCGATCCGGGGCATCGCCCCCATCAACCGAACCCTTCGCCCGTGACCAGCACCCGGTAGATCTGGATGGCCGCGGGTCCGAGGATCACGGTGAAGATCGCCGGGAAGACGCAGAACACGAGCGGCGGGATCAGCTTGATCGTGGTCTTCGCGGCGGCCTCCTCGGCGCGCTGCCGACGCTTCGTGCGCATGGTGTCGGCCTGCGTGCGCAGGGCCGTGGACACCGAGGTACCGAAGCGGTCGGTCTGGATCAGGATGGCCGTGAGCGCGCGCACGTCGTCCACCCCCGTCCGCTCGGCGAGGTTGCGCAGTGCCTGCGAGCGCTCCGCGCCGGCGCGGATCTCCAGGTTCACCAGGACGAGCTCCTCGCTCATCTCCATGCTGACGTGGCGGATTTCTTCGGCCACGCGCACCAGCGCCTGGTTCAGCCCGAGGCCGGCCTCCACGCAGACGACCATCAGGTCGAGCGCGTCGGGCAGCGCCTTCTGGATCTGGAGCTTCCGCTTCTTCTGCTTGCGGCCCACGTAGAAGCTCGGCATGACCCAGCCGAGCCCGGCGGCCGCCAGGCCGCGCATGAGCAGCGAGCTCGGCTCGGCGCCCGACGCGGCGCCGATGGCCAGCATCGACAGCCCCAGGCCGGCGGTCATGAACAACCGGACGCCCCAGAAGACCGACGGGGCGGTCGGGCTCCGGTAGCCGGCCTGCACCAGCCGCTTTCGGATCTCCGCGGAGTCCTCGCGGCTGGCGTCCACCTTGGATCCGAGGCGGCGCAGGAACAGCTCGAACTGCGCGCGACGGTCCTGCCGGCCGGCCGCCTCCTGGGACACGCCCGCGTAGCCGAGCCGCCGCAGCTCGGACAGCCGCTGCGACACGGCGCGCGGCTTGTTGGGGGCCAGGTCCATCGCCCCGAGCACGCCGAGTACCACGGTGAGGCCAATGAGGACCGCGATCAGTACGAGACTCATTGCCGCCCCCTAGATGTCGATGTCCACGACCTGGCGGATCCACAGGAAGCCTATCACCTGTAGGATCAGCGCCGCGCCCAGGAAGAACACCCCGAGCGGGTCGGTGAACAGCGTCATGATGTACTCGCGGTTCAGGAAGTAGAACAGGATCCCCATGATGATGGGGAGCCCCGCGAGCAGGTATCCCGTCATGCGCCCCTGCGCGGTGCGCGTACGGATCTCGCGCTGGATCCGGAAACGCTCCCGAATCGTGTGCGAGATACTGTCGAGGATCTCGGCCAGGTTGCCGCCGACCTCCCGCTGGATCAGCACGGCGGTCACGAAGATGCGCACGTCCAGCAGCGGATTGCGGTCGGCGAGCGACAGCAGCGCGTCCTGAACCGGGAGGCCGAAGCGCTGCTCCTCGAAGGCGCGGCGGTACTCCTCGCCCAGCGGCGCGGGCAGCTCCTCGGCGACCATCTTGATCCCCGCGGAGAACGGGTGCCCGGCGCGCAGCGCGCGTCCCATGAGGTCGATCGCCTCCGGAAGCTGCTCCTCGAGCTTGCGCATCCGCCGGGCGCGCTTGCGGACGACGTAGAGGTAGGGCAGACCCGCGCCCACGGTCCCCGTCACCAGCGCCATCAGCAGGCTGTTGGAGAAGAGGAAGCCGGCGACGAAACCGGCGAAGCCGAAGCCCAGCGTGGCGAGGATGTACGTCGAGATCGTCCAGGACAGGTCCGCCTGCTCGATCGCCGTCTGGATCCCGCGCATGCGTGTGAACTTGTCGGCGAACGCCTCCAGCGCCGACTGTTCGTGGAGCGGGCGCAGGAGGTCCGAGCCCACGCCCGAGCGCGCCGCCATGGTCTCGAAGTCCATGTTCTCGAGACGGCTCGCGAGCGACTTGCGGTCGCGCGCGTCGCGCACCGTCTCGAGTCCGAGGACGACGAAGACGACCAGCGCCGCGACGGCGAGGAAGACGAGGACTGCCCCGAGGGTGGTTCCCATGGCTCAGCCCACCGACTCCAGCCGGTCGCCCCAGAGCGTCTTCTTTTCCGTCTTCTTGCCGACGGTCTCGGTCGCCTGCTCCTCGTCCATGTCGGTGCCCATCTCGTCGCCGAACAGGAACGAGGACAGCTTGATGCCGTGCTGGCGCAGGCGGTCCGCGAACCTCGGCCGGATGCCGGTCGAGCGGTAGGACCCCAGGACGTTGCCGTCCTCGTCCAGCCCCTGCCGGTCGAACAGGAAGATGTCCTGCATGGTGATCACGTCGCCCTCCATGCCCACGATCTCGGAGATCGCGATCACCTTGCGCGTCCCGTCGCTCATGCGGCTGGCCTGGATCACCACGTCGATCGCCGAGGAGATCTGCTCGCGCATCGCGCGCTCGGGGATGTTCAGGCTGGCCATCGACACCATCGTCTCCAGACGCGACAGCGCGTCGCGAGGCGTGTTCGCGTGCAGCGTCGTGAGCGAGCCGTCGTGCCCGGTGTTCATCGCCTGGAGCATGTCGATCGCCTCGCCGCCGCGGACCTCGCCCAGCACGATCCGATCGGGGCGCATACGCAGCGCGTTGATCACCAGCATCCGCTGGTTGACGGCGCCGTGCCCCTCGACGTTGGGGGGCCGGGTCTCGAGTCGCACGACGTGCGGCTGGCGCAGCTGCAGCTCCGCGGAGTCCTCGATCGTGACGATGCGCTCGTCCTTGGGGATGAAGCCGCTGAGGATGTTGAGCAGCGTCGTCTTCCCGGCGCCCGTTCCGCCCGAGATCAGCACGTTGAGGCGGGACTTCACGACCGCCTCCAGCAGCTCGAGCATCTGCTTGCTGATCGATTCGTAGCGCAGCAGGTCCTCGCCGGAGAGCGTGTCGCGCTTGAACTTACGGATCGAGACGTGCGGCCCGTCGATCGCCAGCGGCGGGATGATCGCGTTCACACGCGAGCCGTCCGCGAGCCGCGCGTCCACCATCGGCGAGCTGTCGTCGATGCGCCTCCCGACGGCGCTGACGATGCGGTCGATCACCTGCATCAGGTGCCGGTCGTCGCGGAACTTGGTGCCGGTCTCGAAGAGCTTGCCGCGCTTCTCCACGAAGACCTGGCGGCCCGTGTTGACCAGCACGTCGGAGACCTCGGGGTCCTTCATCAGGGGCTCGAGCGGACCCAGGCCGAAGATCTCGTCCAGGACCTTCTCCACCACCTGCTCGCGCTCGACGCTGGCGAGGGGGGTCTCCTCCTCGTTCAGCAGCTCGTGCGCGGCGCGCTGGATCGTGCGCGCGGCCTCCTCGCGATCCACCTCCTGGAGCGCGGCCAGGTTGAGCCGCTCCAGCAGGTGGCGGTGCAGGCGCTCCTGCACCGCGCTCAGCTCGCCGCCGGGCGTCGGGCTGGACGGCTCGGCCTTGCCGCCGCGCGCCTTGGCGCGGCGCGCCAGGTCGCCGGTCCACAGGCCGCCAGCAGCGCCGGCTTCGTTGCCGGCCTTCGGAGCGCCTTCCGTCGGTGTCGTCGGTTCCGTCATGGTTCAGGCTCCCCCGGGCCTCACTTCTTGAGGCCGAACAGTCGCTTGAGCGGAGCGGCCAGGCCGCTGTCGCCGTTGGTCGCCGGCGCGCCGGGCAGGTCCACCAGGCCGCCGATGATCGATTCGATGTCGCGCGAGTACGGGGAGCGTCCGTTCAGCGTGATCGGCCTGCCCTCGTTGGCCGCCTTGATCGCGGAGCGGTAGTCGTTCGACAGGGTCCAGTGCACGTCCATGTCCAGGAGCGTGCGGATGTCGTCGATGGTGACCTGGCCGTCGGGGTGGTAGCGGTTCACGACGACGCGGATCCGGTCCATCGAGTTGTCGTCCAGCCGCTGCAGCACCGGCAGGAGCCGCTTGAGGCTACCGAGCGTGGGCAGGTCCGCCGTCGTGACCACCATGATCTTGTCGGCGGACTCCAGGACGCTGAGCATCATGGGCGACAGCGCCTTGGACATGTCCACAACGACGTAGCGGTACGTCTGCCGCAGGAAGTCGATGATCTTGGCCGCTTCCTCCGCGGCGATCACGTCCGAGCGCTCGGGCCGCAGCGGGGCCGCGAGGACGTCCAGGCCCGAGGGGTGGGACTCCACGTAGGAGCTCACGAGGTTCGGGTCCAGGCGGTGGAAGTTGCGCGCGAGGTCCAGGAAGCTGAACCGCGGCCGCAGGCCGAGCAGGAGCGCGACGCCCCCGAGCTCCATGTCGAGGTCCACCAGCAGCGTCCTCTCGCCGGTGGCCTGCTGCAGCGCGACCGCGAGGTTCACGGCCGCGGTCGTCGTGCCGGTGCCGCCCTTGACGGGCAGGAACGCGAAGACCCTTCCGCGGCTCTCGGCCTCCTGCCCCTGGATCTCGTGCTCCACGAACGAGTGCCGCTTCCAGGCGCGCGAGAGCGCCTCGGTCAGGTCGGTCGTGGTGACCGGCGCGAGCAGGTACTCGTTCACCCCCGCGCGCATCGCCTGCATGAGCACGTCCGGCGCGAGGCCCGGCCCGGAGCCGATCACGTGGAGGGTCGGCGCCGCGTCGGCCAGGTAGGCCGCGATCTTGATCGCGGTCTGCGGGTCGTCGCCCATGCCGATCAGGACGACGTGGACGTCCTCGGAGGTCAGCTGGGAGGCGTCCTCACGCCCGAGCTCCGCCAGCGGTGCCTCGAGTTGGTGGGCGACCTCGATGCGTCGCTTCCCGGGCAGCTCGATCTCGTCCAGCGCCTTGCGCACGGCCGGATCCACCCCGACCAGCGCGACGCGCAGGCTGTGACGCGACATGTCTATTCCCTTTCCCTATCCCAATCCGCGACCCGGGGAGAGGGCGGCGGTACCCTTCGCCGGCCCTCGGCATTCACGATCTCTCTGCTAACGCGCTCCTCAGGGCGCCGTGTACGGCACCCAGCGATCCTCGTCGATCAGGCGGAGAACCCGCACGTTCGATCCGATTGCGGCCCCCCCTCCGCTGCCCGGGACGAAACCCAGGAAGCGCCCGAACAACGGAGCCTTGAAGTTTCGCTCGTCCGGCCATTCCAGGAAGATCTTGGCAAAATCGGCGACCTCCATCTCGTTCTTGCCCGAGATGGTGCCGTCGGGCTTCACGAGCGGTACCGTCACGACCCGAGGGCTCTTCAGCCAGGTCTCCTTGGCGACCGGGCCGCTGGGATACCGTACCTCGCCCGTCGTGACTGTGATCGGGTTCCCGTTCGGATCGGTGCCCTGGTAGGTGTACTCGTGCCAGTAGGCGTCCGGATCCTCGTTCAGCAGCTTCTCCATGGCCTGCCAGGTCGGATTCGGATACAGCCCCGGCTCGTCTTCGATGACGTCGCCGATCTCGAACTCGACGGGCCGACACTCCAGGATGTTGGCCGTGAACGAGCTGACCCCCGTGCCGTACCCCGGGATCACGAACGGCATCCAGTGCGAGGACTCGCCCCCGTTGGGATCCTGGTACTTGACGAGGAGCTCCCGCCCGAAGTCGTCGTGGTAATAGTACCCCTGCACGTCCGCTTGCCCGTTGCGCGCGCTCGTGCCCCAACCGGTCTGGACGCTCGGGTCGGCGTCGATGCCTCCGTAGGTCTCCCCTTCGTCGAACAGCCAGTTCTCGTACAGACCCGGATCGTTGCCGCTGGCGGAAGGCAGGTTCCCGGCAGCGTCGCGAAGATCCCAGATCGTATTGGGCTGCAGGTCCGCCTCGTTGTCGTACGTGCCCGTCCCGAACGCAGTCTCCTCCCACAGGTCGGGAAGGGCGAACGGCTTGACGCAGTCGGTCGTCGCGCTCACCTCGGCCGCGTGGGCCACCGAGACCGTGGCGACCGTCACGTCGTTCACGCCGAAGATCTTCGCGAACCAGGTGGGCACGGTGCGGGTTGCGGTCACCTTCACCATCTGACTGTCCGGGTTCACCTCGACGGTGATCTCCACCGAGTCGACGTCCTCGTGACGGATGGAGTTGGCCTCGGTGAAGCTGAACGCCTCGGCTTCCGCCGGAGCGACCGCATCCAGCGGATTCTCGTGCACCAGGAACAGCGCCGCGCCGGCCAGCGCCCCGGCGTCGGTAGCGCGCTGCGCCTCGGCCCGGGCGGACAGCATCATCCCCAGGTCGACGCCCAGCGCGACCATGCCGATCAGCACGGGCGCGCCCAGCGCCACTATGGCCAGCGTCGCCCCGCGTCGATTCGACGCGGGGCGAGCGATGAGACCTATGAGTCGCTTCATCTGCATCCCCCTGCCTTTCATCGCGGCGCCAGGCCAGGCCTCAGGGCGTGGGCCGCCGGTCCAGATCCTGATCCCGCAGACCGCGCATCCAGTCCCATGTCCCCGGCTCGCCCGTGGGCATCTCCGGCGGCACATCACTGGGCTGCACGATGTACGGCGTCACCGTCACCAGCAGCTCCGAGCGGGACTGCTGGGCATCCGTCGAGCGGAAGAAGGCCCCGAGGATCGGGATGTCCCCGAGGATCGGAATCTTCGTCACGCTCTTCGCCATCTGATTGTCCACGAGCCCCGAGATGGCCAGCGTCTGGCCCTCCCGCAGCTCCACTTCCGTATCCGTCTTCCGCGACAGGATCGTCGGAATCCGGAACCCGTTCAAAATCAGGCCGTTGGCGAAGTCCAGTGACGACACCTCTGGCGCCACCTGGAGCCGGATCGCGCCCGTGTTCGTGATGAACGGCGTGAACGCCAGCCGAACCCCGAACTCGCGGAACTGGATCGTGACTCCGCCCGTGGTGTTGCCCTGAAGGATCGGGAACGGAAACTCCCCGCCCGCCAGGAACGTCGCCTCGTTGCCTTCGATCGTGACCAGGTTCGGCTCGGCGAGGCTCTTGAAGTCGCCGCTCTCCTTGAGCGCCTGGATGATCGCCTCGAGGAACTCGTTGTCCCCCGACAGCATGAACGTCAGCAGCCCGTCCGAGATCGTCTCGCCGAACCAGTCCTCCGAGTCGTCGAAGTCCAGCTCGTGCGGATTCAGCGTCCGCAGCGCGGAGGCCATGTTCCGCCCGCCGGTGTTCGTCACCTCGGCGAACCGCACCTTCAGCAGGATCTGCTCCGCCGAGGGCGACTGGATGTTGTTCACGACCGTCGCGCCGCTCTGCTCGGCGATCTCCACCGCGCGTCGCGCCATTCCCGGACGCGTCACACTACCCTGCAGGATGATGTTCGTCCCGCTGGGCACGACCGTGATCGTCTCCCCGGGAAGCATCATCTCGATCTGCCGCTGGATCAGATCCGCGTCGGGCGTGACCTCCACGGTGTAGAGCGACACCGTATTGTTCACTCGCCACACGAAGAGGCTCGTCGTCCCGATCTCCATCCCGGTGACGACCAGCTCCCTCAGCGAGATCGGCGTCGCGTCCGCGATCGCGTCATCCGCCAGCTGGATCCGCTCCACCTGCGCCGGCTGCAGCACCAGCGCGGACTTGCCCTTGGCCACGCGAATGACGTCGTCGGCCTCGGACACGACCTGCTGCTGCTGTGCGACCGCGACGCCCGCGTGCATCATCATCCCGAAGGCCAGTACCAGACCCCAGACGGGATTGGCCGATCTCCGCATCATCATCCTCCGCATCACAGTGAACCCCCCCACACCTGAAACGTCGATCAGAACCGCTGGATGGTCCTCTGACCTCCCTTGAGAATCTCGATCTGCGGAGCCGTCTGCTCCACCCGCGCCCGGGTGGTCGCGGTCCCGCTGGCGCGCCGCGCACGGCCGCCGGTAATCAGTTCCTCCACGCGCGCGCCGTCCGTCCGGATGGAATCCCCGTCCAGCGTGTTGCGCAGCGCGAGCTGGATCCGCCCCTCGTCGCCGGCGATCACGAGCTGCTCGGCCTGTTCGGGCGTCACGAGCACCGTGATCACGGAGGCCACCACGGGCGATCCGTTCTCGTCCGCCTGGATCAACTGTCCGGCGGTGAGCGCCAGTATGTCTTGAAGGACGATCTGCGAGAGCTTATCGCCACCGTTGGGCGGGTCGACGGTCAGGATCACGTCGACTCTCGTGCCGGGCACGACGAAGCCGGCGACGCTGACCACCTCGTCCACCCGGATGCTGATGGCGCGCATGCCTTCCGGGATCGTGATCGGCAGGCCGCCGTTCTCGGCGTCGGCCAGCTTGGCCTCGAGGAACGGCTCGTTGACGGAGACGGGCCTGGTGACCCCCCGGCCCACCACGTCTTCCACCGCCGTCACGTAGCCGACCGGGACCTGCTCCGACGGCCAGTCGATCAGCGTGACGTCCTCGGGGCGGACCTTGCTCCCGAGCGGCAGGTCCGTAACCGCGACGGCCACCGGAGTGGTCGTCCGCGTGACCGTCGGTAGTACCGGGCCGCCCTGGCTGCGCAGGAAGTCCAACGAAAGGTAGGCGGCGATCAGGCCGAACAGCACGGCCACCCCCACCATGATCAACGCACGTCTACGGTTTCCCATGTTCCCCCGTCCCCTCCCCTATTCCTTCCGCATCGTGATCGACGTACGAATCGGAATCGTGCTGTAGCCGGTCATCGAGCTGATGAGCGGCCCGAACATGATCATGCTGTGGGGATAGTTGATCGTCACGCGCGCGGTGTCGCCGCGCTGTGCGCCCGTCCATGCGCCGCCGGTGGTGCCGGTGGCGGCGATGGTTACCGTCGCGTTGGAGCCCGTCAGGCCCCCGCGGTTCAAGGCGTTGCGCACGGTGTTGATCGCGTCGGTGGAATCCGCCACGACTCCCGGAGTGCTGCCCACGACGGCCACCCGCGCGCCCTCCCGGGCCGCGTCCGTCACGACCTGCCAGGACTTGACGATCAGACCGAACTCGACGATGCCGAAGACCAGCAGTAGCAGGATCGGAACGACGAGAGCGAACTCCGCGATCGACTGACCCGCGGAGGAACGCCGAAGTGAGCCCACGCGAGAGGCATCCCTCGTCGCGCTCTTGAAGTACCTCATAGCGCGAACCTTGCTATCAGGGAGCCGACGGCGATTGCGACGCCGTACGGAATTGTGATGGCGCCCTCCGATCGGAGGGTCTGTCTGTGACCGAACCGTCCGACGGTGACTAGGTTCAGCACGAGGGCGCCTGTGTTGGAGATGGTCTGACGCAGCAGACCAAGTCGCCATGTAGTATACACCGCCATTGCTCCGCCTATCAAGGCAGTAAACAGCAGGGCTTCCAGTATTCCAACGGGCCCCATGAACGCTCCCACCGCGGTGATCAGCTTGGCGTCTCCGCCCCCGAACGCGCCCAGCGCGAACAGCGGCAGCGAGAGGCCGAAGCCGACCGCTCCCCCCAGCAACGCGCCTTGGGGGCTGATACCCCCCGGGCTCAACGAAAGCATCACCCCGATTCCGAACCCCGTTACCGTGAGGTAGTTCGGGATCGTCCTGTCCTTCAGATCCGACAGCGCGGCGGCCGCCACGAGGGCGACGAGCCAGAAATCAGCCCAGGGCATCATGCCGTGGTGTCTCCGGCCTTGCCGTTTGTCGGACTAGCTGTTGGTCGCCTCGTTGATCGCGTCCCGGACGCTGTCGATCGGCTGCGCGATCGCCGTGCGGAAGTCGATCAAGAGGACGATCATCGCGAGCGCTATGAGGGCCATGAGAACCGAGTACTCGGCCAGGTCCTGCCCGGCCTCGTGGCTCCAGTACCGCTTCAGAATCGTGAGCATCCCGGTTCCCCACACCCTCCGCCGCGCGAGCTTCAGCTCACGCCGGCGCTGTTCAGGACGTTCGTCGCACGGCCGAACGAGTTTGCGATCGCCGTGCGCAGGCTCGAGATGGCCGTCACCAGTACGACCGCGATCAGAGCCAACAAGAGCGCGTACTCGGCCAGGTCCTGCCCGGCCTCGTCGCGCCAGAACATCCGCAAGTCCGCATTCATTTTTCGACCCCCCTCGGTCGGTGCCGTCACCCGGCCTTCGTGACCGGGACCTACGGGCGCCGGGACCGGAGACCGCGAGGGCCTCCGATCCCGGTCTGCCCAACTGATGTCAGCCTTAGCTGACGCCGGCGTTGTTGAGAACGTTCGTCGCGCGGCCGAAAGCCGTCACGATCGCGTTCCGCAGGCCGGTGATGGCCGTCACGAGCACCACGGCCAGCAGCGCCAGAAGCAGCGCGTACTCGGCCAGATCCTGCCCGGACTCGTCCATCCAGAAGTTGCGAATCACGGCGTCCATGGATCGACTACCCTTTCCTGAGTGTGACCTTGCCACCCCGCGGTGGCGCTCAGCTGCTTGCGGGTCGGTGAACCGTCTCTAATGACGTCGCCCCACCCGTCCCTCGGACCAACCGGTCGACTCGAGGGTCCTGCGTCCTGCACCTTCAACTCGGCCAGTCGGCCTCGTTCCATCCCGACGGTTCGCCGCCCCTGCGGGGGCGACCGTCCATAGCCTCCACGGACAAGCCGCGCGAGCCAACCGGAACCTTCAACAAGTCGCGTGCCAAACTGCTCTTTTGGTCCAAGTCTTTATTCTTCAATGACTTGGCGACTTGGCTACCTCGGCACCGGATTCCCGCCAGTAATAGATCGTTACCTCGATCAGGTACTGTTTTATTACGTGCCCTCGGCGGTTTCGGCTTGCAGGCCCGCGTCACTGGCGCCGGAAGTCGCGGCCAGGCGGCCCAGGAGCCGCGGCGCCAGCTTCCAGCCCACAATTGCTATACCCGCTCCCGCCGCGAGATCGATCACCCAGTGCTCGGCGCCGTAGACCAGCGCGAATCCCATGGCCGCCGCGTAGGCCCACCCCAGCACGGCCCAGCCCCGCCCGAGCCGCGCCACCGCCAGCGCGATGAGCACGGTCAGCGCGGTGTGATAGGAGGGCATCGCGGAAACGTCGTTTCCGCTCGCGTCCTGCCCCAGCTCGTAGACCGTCGTCTGCTCGCCCAGCCAGCTGTCGTGCAGGATCCTGGGCGCCTCGCCGATGTGTCCCCCCAGCGCCGCCATCCAGGGCGGCTCGGTGGGTACGGCCCAGTGGATCGGCAGGCCGATCAGGAAGACGACCACGCCCGCGGCCAACATGCGCTCGGCCCCCGGCCGATCGGCCCGGAACAGCAGCGGGGCCAGCACCACGAACGCGAAGAAGAAGCTGACGTAGACCCCGACCAGGAGCGGCTCCGCCGGGGCCAGAGCTCCCGACAGCCAGTCCTGGAGCGCGATCGTGGGCACGCGCCCGAGGCCGAGCGCCCGATCCAGCACGACCGCATACTCGACGCGGATCGGGGCGAAGCCGTCGTCGGCGAGCCTGCGCAGCGCGACGTAGAGCAGGAAAACGAGCGGGTAGAGCGCGAGGATCCGCGTGGTCCGGTCGGTGCGCCGCAGAGCCACGAACCCCAGGAGGCCGGCGACGACCACCCAGCTCCACGCGCCCAGCAGATCCAGCAGGATCGTGAGGTAGAAGCTGATCGCGATGACGAACAGGAGCGCGTAGTGGAGCGGGGTCGCTCCAGCGCGGGCCGCCTCGGTCCGCGGCGCGGCTCCGGATGCCTGCTCCGGTTCCCGCGGGACCGCCGTCACGACCATCGAAAGGGTCCTGTCGCCAGGCCTCCACCCTGCACTCGCCTCACCTCCCCTAACCGCCACCCTCCGAGCCGCTTCCAAGGTCTCACCGGGCCATCCGCGGCGCAAGCACGACGTGTGGTCCGGCACCCGGGGTGGCCCGGGGGTCGACCCGGATGTCAGGTTCGGAGACGGATGCCGGGACGCACAGGGTCGACCGCACGTGCCGAGGGGAGCAGGGTGGGAAGAGGTCGATGAAGATGGCGAAGGCGGAACAGGACCGGTCAGCGTCGACGAACGCGAACGCTCGCGGCCTGCAGTGGCTCACGCTCCTGGTCTGGACCGCCGCCGTGGCGGGCGCCATCAACGCGTTTCAGCGGCCCCTCCACGTGGACGTCGGCTTCCTTCTCGATGTCGCCGGACGCGTGCTCGACGGCGAGCGCCTGTACACCGACATCCTCGAGCCCAACCCCCCCCTCGTCGTCTACCTCATGACGCTCCCGGCCGGGTTCGCCCGGCTCACCGGCGTCGACGCCGTCGTGTGCTTCCGGACGGGCTTCCTCCTGCTCATCGCGGCGTCCGCCATCGTGACGTGGTGGGTCGGGCGCCGCTGGCTACCGGCCGGCGCCGCCGGGTTCCTCGCGGCCGCATCCACCGCCGCCGTGCTCCTGATCGAGCCCGGGGAGCTCGGACAGAGGGACGGCGCCATGTTCGTCCTTCTCCTGCCCTACCTCGTGGCGGCCGGGGCGCACCGCGCGGGGCATGGAATCCCTCGCTGGCTCGCTGGGGGGATCGGCGTGGCGGCCGGCGTCGGCATCGCGCTCAAGCCGTTCTTCCTCGTCGTGCTCGCCGCGGTGGAGATTCTCATGCTCCTCACGCGCGGTGGCGCCGCCGCCCGCCGCGTTGCCGCCGTCGCCGCCTGGACGACGCTCGCGCTCTACGGCGGGTTCGTCGTCCTGTTCCACCGGGAGTACTTCGGCATCGCCGCGCTGGCCGCCGAGCACTACGCTTTCTTCGCTCCCATCGCCCGCGTCGATCTCGCGGCGCTCGCGCTGATCCTCGGGGCGATCGCGGCGTGGGGATTCCTGCTCGCGTGGGCGCGGGAAGGCGCCCGCCCGCTCGCGCCGGTTCTGTTTTTCGCGACGGCCGCGGTGCTGTCCTCCGTCGTCCTCCAGGGCAAGGGATTTCCCTACCACTGGGTGCCCGCGTACGTAGCGACCGTGGCGATGCTCGCGTTTGCCGCGGCGGTGATCGCGCGCCCCGGCCGGCCCATGCTGCTCGCCCCCGCGGTGCTGATCGCCATCGGCCTGGGGTGGGCCGCCTGGAGCGCGCACGCGAGCACGGACGAGGCTTGGGCACGGCTGGATCGCTATCCCTACCACCTCTCGGCGTTCCAGCGCATTGTCGAGACGGCCGCGCCCGGGGAGCCCGTCCTCAGCTTCTGGGTCGCCCCGGGGTTCCCGCTCGTCACGTACTCTTCCGCGACCTGGGGGTCGAGCTTCAGCTCGCACTGGCTGCTGCCGTCGATGAACGTCCGCTCGGGCCGCGGTGGGGACGCCTCGGCGACTCGCCGGTTCGTGCTGGACGTCCTGGAGCGCGACCTCCGCGGGCGGCGGCCGGGGCTGCTGCTGATCGACCGAGCGCCCCGCTACAACAACCTGGTCGGGTTCGACTTCCTCGCCTTCATGCGGTCCGATTCGGCGGTCGCCCAGTCGCTGGATGCCTATCGCGAGCTGACGAGCATCGGCTCCTTCGTCGTCCTCGTCCGGGGGGACCTGGACCAGCGAATCGAGGTCGCCGGGGCGGGGCCGGGCCGCGTCGACCCGCGGCTACGGTTCGCTACCGTAGAGGAATCAGCCGGTCCCGCACGAGCAGGTGGGTCGCGCCCGTAGCGGCCGCGAACGCGGCGAGGTCCAACCGGCCCTCCAGCACGTCGTCGACGATGGCTCGTTTCTCGTGATAGCGCGGGGTCTCTCCCCAGTGGCCGGGTAGCGTGGTCCGTCCCGCCACCATCGCCACGTGCGGCGAGTAAACCGGACGCGTCGCGATCACCGCATCCGGCTCCGTGCCTCTGGCCCGGGCCAACCCCTCGAACACGTCGCGCGGCACGTAGGTCCGGAAATCCGACAAGTCGCCTCCCCGCTCCGCGAGTACGCTCAGGTCGCGGGCGACGAAGAACGCGTTGCCCAGGCTGACGATCACGATCAGCGCCGCCGCCGCCGCCCAGCCCCTGCGGGAGGCGTTGATCCTCGCCAGCCCCAGCCCCGCGAGCAGGGCGATCGGCACGTGGATCCCCATCAGCAGCTTGCGCTGCACGCTCGTGGGGAGGTACCCGAGCCCGAGCTGTAGGACGGCCCAGGCGACGAGTAGCGCGATCATGGGGCGCCGGGCAGCCTCGTAGCGGGCGCCGAGGGCGGCCAGCGGCAGCAGCAGGCCGAACCCCAGGAGGTAGTGCCCCGGGGACAGCGCCGGGGTGGCGACCGCCGCGCGGAGCATGAAGACCGGGTCGACGAGCAGGTACCAGAGCATCCACAGCGCGGCCGGCGCGGCGATGACGGCGGCGATGACGGCGGCGCGGAGGGCCCGACGCGGCAGCGAGCGGGTTCCGATGCCGAGCACCAGCAGGTAGGCAATCCATGCCGCCGCGAGCGGTACGGCGTCGTACGTGTGCACGTTGACGAGCAGGAACGCCGCCGCCCCGGCGATTACCGCGTCACGGTCCCGTCCGGTCCGCGCAGCCTCCAGCAGGCAGGTGAGCACGAGCAAGAACAGCGTGATCGAGAACGCGAACAGGCCGCTGGAGTAGAGCGCCAGGAACGTCACGATCTCCGGCTGCACGAGGTCCGCCGTAGCGAACGGTGCACCCGCCAGACCGAACAACCACCCCAGCCCGCCGCCTGCCATCACGGTCGCCGTGGCCCACCGGCGGCCGACCACGTCGTCGGTGACCTGGGCGGAGAGACGGTAGACGAGGACCACGCTCGTGATCGTGAAGGCCGCACGCGACGCGTGGTAGACCCACACGTAGGGCACGTGCAGCAACGCCGAGAGGGCGCCGATCGCCCACGCCCAGAGGTGCACGAATCGGCCGGACTGCGGCTCGGTCGCGAAGAGGTTCGAAAGAAAGAACGAGCCGTCGCGCGCCTGCACGATCCACGACCAGTGCACCGAGGTGTCGGTGCCGTTGTGCGTGGTGCCGATCCAGACGTGGCCCGGCGGGGTCATGGCCCAGGCGATCAGGTAGGGAACCGTGGTGGCCACGACGACGACGGCCGCGAGCGAGAGGGCCCAGCGCCACTCCCCCGCCGCGAAGCGGGTCGCGTCCAACCGGTCCGACGCCGTTCGGGCCTCCCCGCTCTCCACGCCCCTCCCTCGAATCCGTTGCGCTGCCGTCCGCCAGGTTCCAACAATGTGGCCGGGGCACGTGCGGTCAAGCACCGGTGCGGTGGAGGCGGATGGCGAACGGGGCTGCGGGACGATCGGGAGCATGGCGGGGGGAAGGCCTCGAGCGGGGTACCGACATCCGGCGCGGCGGGCCCTCCGTCGCGGCAATCGTGTTCCTGCTCTGGCTGGTGGCGATTCCCGCGTTCTTCGCCGGGCGCCTGCTCAACACGGACGGGGACCTCGCGAGCCACATCTTCCTCGGCCGGCGCGTCCTGGAGCACGGCCCGGTGGTGCCCGTCGACTGGGCCTTCACCGCCCCCGGCGCGGTCTTCGTCGCCTACGAGTGGCTCAGCGAGGTCCTCCTGGCGGGCGGCGAATCGGTTCTCGGCCTGCCGGGCATCGCCGCGCTCGGCACCCTCCTGATCGCCGGCGCCGTGGCGCTCGTCGCGTCGTACCTCTCGCGGCACCTCGAGCCCTTCCTCGTCCTGCCTGCGGCGATGGGTGTCGCCGTCCTGACCGCCGCGCGCTGGAGCGCCCGCCCGCACCTCTTCACGCTGTTTTCCCTGGCGGCCCTGCTGTGGCTCGCGACCTCTCGGCGGCGCTGGAGGACCCCCGCCATCGGCGTGCTGTTCGCGCTGTGGGCGAATCTGCATCCGGCGTTCCTGTACGGCCTGGTGATCTACCTCGCCTACCTCGCCGGAGAGGTCCTCGACGAGCGAAGCGGCCGGGCCCTCCGCGGCGGCGCCATCGCCGCCGCGACCGCCGGCCTCGCCACGCTTCTGAACCCGCTCGGGTGGGGACTCCACGGCGCCGTCCTGGAGCACCTGAGGGACCGGGAAGCGTTCCGGATGGTGGACGAGTTCCTGCCTCCATCGCCCGGCACGGTCCAGGGCGCGCTCTTCTTCGCCACGCTCGCGCTTCTCGCCTGGCTGGCGGTGCGCGCGCGACGGCTGCCGCCCTGGAGCGCGCTCCTGCCCTTGGCGCTGGCGATCGCGGGGGCGTTCGTGTCGGCGCGCAACGTGGCGTTGCTCGCGCTTTTCGCCCTGCCCCTGACCCTGCGCCACCTCCTCGAGCCGCGCACCGGAGAGCCGACCTTCGCGGCGGAATTCCGCGCCCGGCTGCGCGCGGACGAGGCGCGCGCGTCCACGGGGCCGTGGATCGCGGGCGGCGCGGGGGCGCTCGGGGTAGCCGCCCTCGTCAGCGCGGTCGGCCTGGCCCCGCTGCTGCCGCGCGCGTTCTCCGGGGATGTCTTCCCCGCGGCCGCCGTCGCGCACGCCCGCGCCCGGGGCATGACCGGGCGCCCCTTCTTCCACGAGTACACATGGGGCGGGTACCTGCTGTACGCGTGGCCCGGTCAGACGATCTACATCGACGGAATGGCCAACCTGTTCGGCAGCGATCTGATGCTGGAGTACGCCGCGCTCTACGAGGCAGCCGAGGGCTGGCAGCGGGTGCTGGACGACCGTGGGATCGAGGCGATCCTGCTCCCGCCGGACAGCCCGCTGATCCGCGCGGCCGGCTCGGAGGACCGATGGCGGGTCGAGCACCGGTCGGACACCGCGGTGTTGCTCACGCGCGCCGCCGGGTAAGATGGCGGCGATGACCGATGCTCTCGTCGCGGCCCTCCGCGACCGCCGAAACGACGACGGCGGCTGGCCCGCTGCGCCGGGGCTGCCCAGCAACGCCGAATGCACCGCGCTCGCGCACATGGCGTTCGACGCGCTCGGGGCCGGCGGCGCCACGGAGGTCGACGGGGCGGCGGCATGGCTCGCTCGGCACCAGGCGGCCGACGGCGGCTGGCCGTTCCAGCCCGACGTGCCGCTCGGCACCTGGCCGACAGCGCTCGCGGTCCTCGCCCTCGGCTCCGAAGGGCCCGACGGTGAGCTCGTGCGAGCCGGCGTGGACCACCTGGTGCGCCAGGAGCCGCGCAAGCTCCCCTGGATCACCAATCTCCTGTACTGGTTCGCGCGCGACCGGATGTCGGTCGAGCTGAATCCGTCCGTGAACGGCTGGCCATGGGCCGAAGGGGCGTTCAGCTGGGTCGAGCCGACCTCCTACGCCGTCCTGGCGCTCAAGCGCTTCGGCGCGTCGGCGGGACGTCCGGCGCGGGCGCGATGGGAGGAAGGCGAGCGGATGATCCTCGACAGGACGTGTGTCGGGGGAGGGTGGAACCACGGCAACTACCGCGTGCTGGGCGAGGACGTGCACCCCTACCCCGACACGACCGCGATCGCGCTGCTCGCGCTCCAGGGGTCCGAAGGGCTGACGGAGGTGGAGAGCGGGCTGCGGGTCCTCGACACGATGCTGGACGAGCACGCGTCGGGCGGCACGCTGGCGCTCGCGCACCTGGCCCACCGCGCCTGGGGCGCCTCCGGGAACGGCGTCGGCGACCGCCTCTCGGAATGGGCGGCGGCGCCCGCCGGTTTCGGCGAGACGCGCGGCCTGGCGCTGGCCCTCCTGGCGCTCACGGAGGCTTCCAACCCGTTGTTCCTGGGTGGCGAGCCGTGATCCGGCGTCGGACGTTCGTCAAGGCGATGGGCGCCACCGCGGTGGCGCCGGCGCTCGTGCGTTGCGCGGATCCGCCGGAGGAGTCCCGGGGGCCGCGTTGGCTCCCCGAGGCGGCCATCCGGCCCGAGCGCTCGGAAGTCGCGGTGCTGGCCGCCGACGCCTACGACGGCCGGCTCACGGACGTGATCCGGCGGGGTCTGGGCCTGTTCGACGTGCCCGTGCGCGGCCGGCGCGTGGTGCTGAAGCCGAACCTGGTGGAGTTCGACCCCGGCGGCGTGATCAACACGCACCCGGTGCTGATCGCCGCGACGATCGCAGCGCTGCGCGAGCTCGGCGCGGCCGAGGTGATCGTCGCCGAAGGGCCGGGCCACCGGCGCGACAACGACTACCTGCTCTCCGCGTCGGGCCTCGCGGACGTGCTGCGCGACACCGGCGCCCGCTACGTCGACCTGAACGTGGACGCCGTCCGTCCCGTCGCGCTGCGCAGCCACTACACGGCGCTCGACAGGCTGTACCTGCCGCAGACCGTGCTCGACGCCGACCTGTTCATCTCGATGCCGAAGATGAAGACGCACCACTGGGCCGGCGTCACCCTGTCGATGAAGAACCTGTTCGGCATCATCCCGAGCGCGATCTACGGCTGGCCGAAGAACGTCCTCCACTGGCAGGGCATCGACAACAGCATTCTCGACATCAACGCCGCGCTTACCATGCCGCGCTTCAACATCGTGGACGGGATCGTCGGCATGGAGGGGAACGGGCCCATCCAGGGGACGGCGCGGCCCACCGGGGTCGTCGTGTTCGGATCCGATCCGGTCGCGGTGGACGCGACGTCGGCCAGCGTGATGGGGATCGACCCCGTGCGGGTGGCCTACCTGTCGCAAGCAGGGGAGTTTCTGGGGAACGCGATGCTGGAGCGGGTGGATCAACGCGGCGAGGACCCGGGTCGATTGAAGCAAGAGTACGGGCTCATCGAGCCGTTCCAGTCGTTGCGGGAGAGTCTACCGAGCGCCGGGTAGGCGTCGTGCGCCGGTCCTCAGTCGACGCCGAAGAAGCCGGCTGTGCCCTCCGCCCGTGATGGCGCGGGACCCACGTCCAAACCTCCCACGAACTGTAGAGTAGCGGCAGACGGAGTCTCGACCCGGATCGTCCGCCTCGGGAGGTTCATCGTCTGCCCCGGCAGGAGGCGCTGGCCACCCAGGTGAACCGGGCCCGGCCCTTCCAGGCGAAATACTCCGCGGATTGGAATGGCAATGGAGTCCGCTCCCTCCTCCAACGCAACGGCATAGCTGTAGACTCCGTTGGCAAGGTAGGCGTAGTGGCTCTCGATGAATCGCCGGAACGGCTCCGGGAGGCTCCGCATCCGGTAGTTGTCGATGACGATTGCCGGTGGCTCTGCCGCCAATTCCGCCATGAGCCCCCTCCGTTCCTCCACCGGGAGATTCCGAAGCCGTTCCAGGTTGAACAGATCCAGCCACTCGAGGCCATTGGGCTGCTGCCTGTCTGCGAACACGTTGCTGCCAGCCCAGTAGGTGTCACCTGGACCCAGCGCCGACAAACCGGTCTCGAAGGTGATCCTTTGGCGCTCTCTGTCCCCATGCAGAGAGGACAGCGTGAAGACGGTCGGGTAGAAAACACCAAAGACGACAAGCCCCGCGACCGCTACGCCCTTCCACGAGCTTCTCCTTTCGTCGGCGAGGATGGCGTCGAGAATGTCCACCACGCACACTGCCAATACGGGGATCGCCAGCAAGAAGAAGTAGGACCACGGCTGCGGATAGGCGGCCATCTGGATCAGCAGCGTAGCTGTGAAGACAGCGAGCTTCGCGTCACGGGCGCCGCCCGCGCTCTCGCCCCCCCCTCTCGCTCGCAGTTTCCGCCACGCTCGTATCGCCGCATGAACGGTCCCCAGCACCGCGATCGCGTAGAATAGGGGGTTCCGAAAAGCCGTCCGCGCCCACCGAAGCTCGATACCATCGTATACAGCCCGTCGGGCGATTCCGGCCGCCGCCGGGAACGTGATGAAGAGGACATCTTCGAATCCCGCCACTGCGATCCACAGCGCGAGATAGCTGACGATGACGAAGCCGGCCGCAACCGCGAAACGGATCAAACCGCTCAAGGCATGCTTCCGCCGGCTTTCCCACAAGACACTCGCGGCGATCGCGATGGCGCCTGCGATGACGAAGAAAAGGCCCTTCTGCGATATCAGGAACGCGAGCCCAGCAGCCATGCCCGCCGAGCCGTGCCTGGCATTCAGCAGGAGAAGGAGCGCTAGAACGCCGCACCATCCCGTGAGCATGTCCACCCTAATCTCGAAGGCCTGGTCGACGAAAGTCGACACGAAAACCAGAAGCACCATCCCGACCGCCACCGCCTCCGGTCGGTACCTTCTGCCCAGAGCCAGCGCGAGCGCCCCGAGTGCCACCAAGTTGATCAAGGTCGCGACAATGCGCGCGGCGGTCAGGCCGCTCCAGCCCGGGCCAAGGAGCAGGAAGGGCGGGAGTTGGATGTAGTATCCCAGGACGGTCTTGTACGGCAGGAAGTCCCTGTAGGGAAGCTCATTCGTCAGCCGGTAGACCGCGTGCGCTCCCTGAAACTCGTCCGGGTGAAAGGGGGATCCCAGTGAAAACGTCAGCTCAATGAACAGGAACCACGCCAGCGCGAGGCCAAGCCAGATCATGTAGCGCCAGCGGGCAGAAACTTCCACAATGCTCATAGCGGCCGCAGCGAGCCGGTCAAGTGGGCTTCGCACCAGTCGTGGATCCCCTCCGCCACTTGGCGAAGGTTGGCCGGCGCCAAGCTCTCCGGCTGCCAGAACGCATCGCCGACTGTGCCCGGATGGGAGGCCGCGACAATGCGACTCAGGAAGGCGCAGCGTCTTTCCCAGGTCGCGGGAAGGCCGTCCTCGATGACCGAGCGGACCGAATCCACCCGTGGATCGAAGCGGGGCGCGGTAACGATTTCCTCGAAGAAAATGGGCGCCAGCGTGGCAGCCCTGCGGCCCAACAGTGCAGCCTCGTAGGCGGCCGTTCCGGTGATCGCTATAGTGAGCGCGGCCTTTTCGATCAGTTCGAACGTCGGCACACCCGGACCGGCCAGCCGCACGCCGGGGATGGCCTTCAAGTCTGCGTAGAACCGCCGCGGCCGGCGATGCAGGGCTTCGGGATGCTCCTTGACGACGATGGCATGGCCGACCGGGGTCGTTCGCGAAATGGCTCGGATGGCCGCGATCTGGTCGGTATGGGGACGTCCCTTGACGTCGATGCTTGCTTCCGGTTGCAGATGGAGCGGGAAATACACGAACGGATCCGAGGCTATGTCCGACAGTGATTCGAACGTAACCGGGGACAGCGCTCGGTTGACGCGCTTCCTGATCCATTGCCTCGAGTGATCCGCGATCAACCCGAGAGGGCGCCTCGACGTTTCGTCGAACGGATCCCCGGCAAGGGCTCGGACGTGCGCCAGTAGCTTGCGGAGTCGCTCGGGCCGCAGTCGGAGCACTTCCCGATCCGTGGCTACGTAGTCCGGTTGAGGCTTTCGTTCCACGAAAGCCGAGAGCATCTCCTCTGCGACCTCCTTGTCCCCTTCGTCAGGCTCGCGGCCCCTATCCAGCGTGGCCTCCGAATATCCCGGGAAGAAGCCGAACCGGCCGCGCGGGAAGCGCACCGTGTGGGGCTTCAAGAAGGGGAGGCCAATGTCCTCGGCGACCAGGCCCGCTAGTAACTCCACACCCCAGGTCTGCTCCGCGAAGATCGCCTGGATTCGGTTTTCGGTCAGGAAGCGTTCGATGAGGGCGGCACACACGGCGAAGTACCGAAGCGAATACGCCCGGCGGCGACGGCGCTTCAGCAATGTGTCCATCTCCAGGAGGTCGTTGATCGAGAGGGAGCCTTCTCGTTCCAAGCGCGCCAAGCGGGAAAGGTCATCGGCGGTCGGGCCCGTGCCGCTTCCCCAGGACGTCCCGTGAGCCGCGATGCTGAGGATTCTCGACTCGGCGACACCCTGGCGGCTCAGCCACGCTGCCCAACGCTCGCCCGGACAGATCCACAAGACCTCGTGGCCTAGCGCGCGGAGGTCCGCCTCCAGTCCATGGAAGAAGACCGTCCTGTAGGCGCTGGAGATGAACGCGACGCGCATGTCAGTTCTTGATCGTCAGCAGCGAGAGTTTCACCGCCAGCCCCATGAACAGACCCAGCGCGAGCGCCATGGCCGCGCCGAATACGCCGGCGTAGGGCACAAGGACCCAGCTGAATGCCGCGACGGAGGCAAGCGCCGCGACAGCGCCCAGGGCGATGCTGCGATCCAGGCTCCTCACGTACAGCATCGTGTCGGCAAGGTGTATCAGCACGAGGACGACCCCCCCTCCGAGGAGCACCCAAAGGCTCCCGAGGCTGGACAGGTACACCGGGTCCCCTAGCAGTCGGAGAATGGGCGCAGCCAGCCCGCCGGCGACCAGGGACAGCGCTACTGCTCCCCCGATCGCCGCGGTTGCCATGATGCGCATCTGGTAGGCGTAGGCGGTGAGCTCCCCGCGCCGAAAAGCCGCTATGACCCCGGGCCTGAGCACGAAGATCACCCCGGCCTCCACGAAGCCGACCACCGCGCTGCTCGCGGCAGCGTACACGGTGTACACGCCGACCGCCCTGTCCCCCACGTACCATTTCAGGGCATAGCGGTCGATGGTCAACGCGCCACGCAGCGTGAGGGACGCGGCGAGGAAAGGCAGCGCCGCCCTGGCACCGGATCGAACCCACGGCCAGTCGATGGGCACGCGCAACGCCTTGGACCAGTCGAGGTCCCGCAGGAATATGGCGCCGAGTATCAAGGCGCACGCGCAGCCGGTGGCCCACGCCCAGGCGGTGAACTCCACGGAGCGACTCGACGGCCACAGGAGGAACGCAGCGAGGAGACACCAGACCCAAAGGCCGCCACGTACGAACGACACCAGGGTTGCAGCGGCAGAGCGAGACAGCGTGATCAGCAGCCGCTGGAGTTCCTGGCACGCGTGCTCGGCGATGACCAGGGCGTAAAAAACGGGAGCGATCGCGGGGGGCAGTATGTCCGCACGAAAGACAAGCCAGAGAGCCGGCAGCGCAACCAGGTAGAACAGACCATGAAAGACGAGCTGGTCGCGAAAGAGCCGCGGTGCTTCGCCGAGCTCTCCTGTAAGCATCTCCCGGCTGGCGTACGCATGAAAGTCGAAGCCGACGAGAAACATCGAGAACGCGAGCGTCACTGCCAACAAGCCGAATACGCCTACATCCTCGGGCCGCAGCCAGCGCGCGAGTATGAGTAGTAGCGCGGCCTTGCTGACCAGCGTCGCACCCTGAAGCACGATATTGGCCGAGCCCTGCGCGAGTGCCCTTCGCTCGAAGGAGCCCGCGCGTGCCGGGTCGGTCATTGCTTCAGCGGCTCGGTACGGTTTGGCGTAACAGCGCCGCCGTCATCCCGAGGCCCCGCCACAGCGCCCGAAGGCTGCCGAGCGGAAGGTATGTCAGCGCCTGGAGCGAGGGCATGCGTCGGATGAGCCTTGCCGTCATCGGCAGTTGAAGCGCGAGCAGAGATCCCCATAGGAGGGCCGGGACCACTCGCGGAACTCCGACGAAAGCCAGCGCCGTCGCCAGCGCGGCCGCCACAGCCACGACCGGTTGGAGGTGGTCGACGATGCCGCTGTAGTCGTCCCCCGCCCCCTGGCGGCGGTGCTGCAGATGCAACGCGACCCTCCAGAAGCCGTGGTTCCGCTGCGTGCGGAGGTACGGCAGGAGTCGCGTGGGGTGATGATGGCCGACGACCGACCTCGGGTCGAAGCGCAGCTCCCAGCCTGCGGACGCGGCGCGGTAGGCGAAGTCGATGTCCTCGGCGCCGGGCTTGCCACGCGCGTTGAACTTCGTTTCGTCGAAGCCGTCGAGTTGTTCCAGGACTTCTCTTCGGTACAGAACGTTGTAGGTCGCCAGGTACCCCACGCGTTCGGGCATGCGCCGGTGCCGCTCGATGATCTCCTCGTGAATGAGCGTCGCCAGGAGCGAGTGAGGGACTTCGTTGGCGTAGCTGCCGCCCGCGCCGCCCACCGCCGGATCCCGAAGGTGGTCCTGTAGGACCTCGAGGGCGCCCCGCCTCGCGACACAGTCGGCGTCCATGAACCAGACCGTCGTTCCGCTCGAGGCGCGCCAGCCGACGTTGCGGGCCCCACCCGGCCCCAGTCCGCCCGCCGCAACCACGGACACGGGGTACGCGGAGGCGATATCCAGCGTGCCGTCGGAGGACCCATCGTCGACGAAGATGATCTCTTTGAGCCGCCCGTCGGTCAGATACGGAATGGCCGCATCGAGGCATTGGCGGATTGTCCGCTCGACGTTCCGCCCCGGTATCACGAGGCTGGTGCTCTCAGTCGGCATCGGCCGCTCGCTCAGGGCCTTCCACCCTGTCGAGACGCTCGTTCAGGAGGGCGACCTCCTGCGCCAGCGACGTCAGCTTGCGGTCCTGCACGCTCACGAGGGTGAGCAGCTCTAGCAGCATCAGGACGACGAATACCGTGAGGGACAGCACGAGCAGCGTCGCCTTCTCGATCTGGAGGAGCTCCGAAAGGTAGACGATGCCGTCAGGCCAGAAGCCCAGGGCCAGGAACGGGAGGCCGAGCAGCGCAAACAGCACGACGTACCGCTCTTTGAGCCTCCGCTCGCGGAGCCGCCGGAACGCGAGCGCCAGAAGGAGCACCCCCAGCGTAAGGAGAACGATGGTCCGAATCACGGCGCCGGCTCCGGTGCGGAAGCGGGCTCTACGCTGCCAGTCCCTTCATGCCGTTCCAGGCCCGTGGAGCCTCCGTCCCTGTCGAAGAATCCGGCCCATGGGTCTCGAAAGAGATCGAGGAAAAGGGCCACGCTGACCTTCAGGACGTAGAGGAGACCGCTCGCGAGCGTGATGCTGCTCCGGCCCTCTTGCCGCTGATTCATACGGGCGGGCACCTCGGTTA
>DATHRK010000103.1:0-101600 GCA_035465395.1 Longimicrobiales bacterium
AAGTTGTCCTTCACCACGAACGAGCCGCGGGGCAGCGTGGTCGCGCCGTCGTCCAGCGCTGCCGCGGCGACCTCGTTGAGGCGCGTCGTCAGCAGCATGCCGTGCGGCTCGCCGCCCTCGTACCGTTCGACCGTGCCCGGCCACAGCTCCCATTCGCCGTACGACGCTTCCTGCATGTAGGCCCAGACGGCCGCGGCGGTGGTGTCCACGTCGGCCGCCACGGGGCCGGCGTCGACCGTCGCCTCGTCCGCGTCGGCAGTGCCGGCCGCGTCGGTGCCGGCCGCGGGGTCGGAGCCTGGGTCGCCCGCGTCTGCGCACGCGCCCAGCGCGAGGAAGCCCGCCGCGAGGAACATTCTGGCCATCATGGAGTGCTTATTGCCTCACAGCTCGGGTTGTCGTGGAGGAGCCGATCTGGAGAGCAAATCTTTCTGCGGTCCGCCGGGTTCCCGTGAGGCCGCCCGGTGGGAGGAATCGAAGGAACGACCGATGCCGAAGAAGAAAGCGGAGGCGGCCGGCGCGACCCTGCGCCGGCGAGCCGGAGAGGCGGCCAGCGCGAGCGCGCGCCGCGCCAGCGATGTGGCCCGGCGGGCGCAGGCGTGGGCGCGGGACCGGAAGCGCGAGACGATCCCGGTGAGCACCATGCCCCAGACGACCGGAGCCGAGGCGGCGGCGACTCCGAGCCTCATCGACACCGTCGAGGAAACCGTGCGCCGCCACCCGATCGGGACGCTTCTCGGGGCCGCGGTCGCGGGCTACGTGCTCGGGCGCATCCTGCGCTGACCCTCAGACGTGCGCAGGCAGGTCCGTCAACGCCAGGATCGACCGTAGCATTCCCAGGAAACGCCTGCCCTCCCGGGCCAACCCGACCGGCCCCAGCCCCTGCGAAGTGCCGCCCGAGTGCTCGAAGAGTTCCGTGATCGCCAGCTGCCGCACCACCCCGTCGGGAATGTCCCGCTCGAGCCGGAAGGCTTCACTGAACGGCACCAGCCGGTCGTCGCGGCCGTGGGCGATCATGGTCGGCGCCGCCAGCTGGGGCAGCGCATCCCCCGGGTCGAGGAGCGGCTCCGCCGCGAGCGCCGCGTCGGCGAGGCGCCCGGCGAACGCGCGCGCCTCGGGCGAGCGGTCTTCGTCGGCCGTCCACGCGGTCGAGGGAGGCGCGAACAGGTCGTAGACCCGCCGATCCTCCCCCGCGAGCCCGATCGCGTGCTTCGCCTTCACCGGGTCGAACGCCGGCGAGCCCGCGTACACCGCCGAATCGCCCGCCTCCACCGCCAGCCGGCGCAGCGCGTCGGCGACCGCTCGCCGGTCTTCGTGCCCCGGTACCTGCGTCAGGTAGTTGGCGCCCATGACCCAGCCGCCGTAGGGGTCGGGGGGGACCGCCCACCGCTCGCCATCGAGCTCGTGACGGCCGGTCAGGCCGAAGTGGAAGAGGCGGTGCACGTCGCGGTAGCCGCCCCAGGCCGCGACGCCGCGCAGGTGCCGCTCCGTCTCCGGATCGGCCGCAGCGATCAGACCCTGGGTCGCGCCGAAGGAGAAGCCCATCAGCCCCACGCCTCCGGGCTCGCTCACGTCGAGGTCGTCGAGCGCGCGGATCGCCGCGCGGATGAGCGGCACGGCGACGGCCGGCCGCACGCGCAGCTCGCGCCAGTCCACGATCTCGGGAACGAGCACCGCGTGCCCGGAGGCCGCGAGCGCGCGGCAGAATCGGAGGAGTCCCGGGTGCGAGCGCCCGCTGCGCGTCAGCCCGTGGAGAATCACCCAGCCGGGGAGCGGGCCGCGTTCGCGCGCGGGCAGGTGCAGGGTGGCGGGGGTGTCGCCCTCGACGCCGGGAAAGATGGTTTCCCGGGACCTGGCGACGTTGCCTCCGGGCCGCAGGTAGGCCCGCAGGAATGCCACGAGTCGCGGCGCATCCCGCCTCAGAACGCCGCCAACTCCTCGATCGCCCGGTACACGTCGTCGGCGTCCGGCAGGATGGCTGCCTCGAGATCGGGCGCGTACGCCACCCAGGTATCGAGCGACGCCACCCGTCGGACCGGTCCGTCGAGCCACGGGAACAGCTCGTCGGCCAACCGCGCCGCGATCTCCGAACCGATCCCCCACGACAGCGAGTCCTCGTACGCAACGACGACCTTGTTCGTCTTGCGGACCGAGTCGGCGATGGTGTCCATGTCGAGGGGGCTCAGGCTGCGCAGGTCGATCACCTCGACGTCGATCCCGTTCTCTTCGGCCTTCTTGGCGGCGTCCGTGGACCGCTTCACGAGCGCGCCGCAGGCGACGACGGTGAGGTCGGATCCCTCGCGGACGACCTTCGCCTTGCCGAGCGGGATCATGTAGTCCGGCCCCGGGTCACGGCCCTTGTTGTGGACCTGGCGATACAGGTGCTTGTGCTCGAGGAAGAGCACCGGATCGTCGCAGCGGATCGCCGTGCGCAACAGGCCGTTGGCGTCCTCGGCGTTGGACGGCAGCACGACGCGCAGTCCCGGGGTGTGGGTGAAGAGCGTCTCGCCCGTCTGCGAGTGGTAGATCGCGCCGCCCTTCAGGTAGCCGCCGTACGCGACCCGGATGACCAGTGGCGCGTCCCAGTTGCCTCCCGAGCGGTAGCGCATGGTCGCCGCTTCGTTCCGGATCTGCATGAACGCCGGCCAGATGTAGTCGAAGAACTGGATCTCGACGACCGGCTTCAGGCCCCGCAGGGCCATCCCGATCGCGCGTCCGGCGATGTTCGCCTCCGCGAGCGGGCTGTTGAACACGCGGTTGGAGCCGAAGCGACGCTGCAGCCCGGCGGTGCACTTGAACACGCCGCCCTTACCCTTGACCTCTTCGAGCACCTCCTCGCGGCTCGCGTCGGCGACGTCCTCGCCGAACACGACGATCCGGGGGTCGCGCTCCATCTCCTCCCGCATGGCGAGGTTGATGAGGTCGACCATGGTGGTCTCGTCGCCGCTGTAGTCCGGGGCGTCCTCGGTGTCGAAATCGGCCGACGTCGGATCCACGTCGGGCGAGTACAGGAAATCGAGGGCCGTCTCGGCGGCGGGCTGCGGCTGCTGCAGCGCCCGATCGGACGCCTCCTGCACCTCGTCGCGGACGCCGCGCTCGAGCGCATCCAGGGCGTCCTCATCGGCGATCCCGCGATCGAGCAGCGTCTGCCGCAGAACGCGCAGCGGATCCCGCCGGGCCTCCTGCTCGATCTGCTCCGGCGGCTTGTACGAGCGCTCGTCGTCCGACATCGAGTGCGAGTAGGGCCGGACCACGTGGGCGTGCAGGAGCGCGGGCCCCTTGCGGGCCCGGCAGTGCGCTACCGCGCGGCCCGCCGCGGCGTGGCTCGCCTCGACGTCGCAGCCGTCGCACTCCTCGACGTAGAGATCCGGGAAGGACCGGACGAGCTCGCTGATCTTGCCGCCCGCCGTGTTCACCTCGACCGGCACCGAGATGGCATAGCCGTTGTCCTCCACGAGGAAGAGGACGGGCAGCTTCAGGTTGCACGCGGAGTTGAGCGCCTCCCAGAACTCGCCCTCGGAAGTCTGGCCCTCGCCCGTCGTGCAAAGGATGACCTCGTCGTCCTCGAACGCCTCGATGGCGTCGCGCATGGCGGGGTCGCGCAGCGCCCGCACGCCGGCCTCCGCGGTGCCGACCGCCTGCAGGAACTGCGTGCCCGTCGGCGAGGACGTGCTGACGATGCGCAGCGGCCGGTGCCCCCAGTGGGAGGGCATCTGGCGGCCGCCGCTCGAAGGGTCCGACTCGGCGCCCACGGCCTGCAGCAGGTGCTCGTAGGGCGTCATGCCGAGCGCCTGCGATAGCGCGCGATCCCGGTAGTAGAGGTAGAACCAATCCGAGCCAGGCCGGAGGTGGTCGGCCAGGGCCACCTGGATCGCCTCGTGACCCGCGCCCGAGATCTGGAAGAAGATCTTGTTCTGCCGCTTGAGCTGGATCTCCTTGTCGTCGGTCGCCCGCGCCGCCACCATCGTGCGGTACAGTTCCAGGAGCTTGTCGCCGTCGAGGCCGCCCTCCGGCGCGCTCGTCTTGCGGGTCGTAGCCTTGGTGGCCATCGGGTTCAGGTATCGGGTTGCCGGACGGGGCGGGACGCGCGCTCGCGTTCGCTCGAGCGCGGACTCTCGGAGCCCCGTGGTGGGCCGCTATTATACCGGGGCGGGGGAGGGGGGTCCACCCCGGAGAGCGTTTACAGGGGGGCGTTTGGCGCCCACCTTCAAGCATTCGGGATCCGCTATCGGAGACGGCGAAGACAGGTGTCACGACCCCGCCTCATGGCGCGGCTGCTGATCGCGGCCGCGAGCCGCCCGCGTCTGGTCGGCGAACTCGTCGGCGCGGCGTGGCGCTTTCGACGCAGGCGATGGTGGGCCGCTCCCCCGTTTCTACCCCTGCCTCCCCGCGAGTACCTGGATTGGCGCCAGGAGACCGCTTTCGGCGCCGCAGCCGAGGATCCGCCGATCGAGTCTCTGCTGCGGTTTCTGCGCTGGAGCGCGCGGCAGTCGAGGCCGGCTGGGCCGGACCCTCGCGCGGGGTTCGTCCGGCTGCGCACGATCCTCGCGGCGCTCCTGATCCTGGCGGCGATCCTCGCCATCCCGCCGGTGCGCGAAAGGGCCGATCCGCTGCTCGAGCCGGGCAAGGTTGTGCTGGACCGGACCGTGGGCGGCGTGCTTGGACGGGGCCGCGACCAGGTGTTCCGCTGGTCGGTCCAGAACGAGGTTCGCACGCTGGCGCTCGAGCTCCAGAAGCGCGAGGCGTCCGGGCAGCCGCTGCCGCGCCCGCAGGACTTTCAGTCGTACCTGCAGCGGCGCACCATCTCGGGCACTCCCGGGCTCGACAAGTGGGGGTCGCCCTACTACATGCTGCTCAGCGGCGACTCCATCACCGTGGTGTCGCCGGGCGCGGACGGGCGCCCCGGCACGGTCGACGACATCCGTGAGTCCGTCGGCAGGGACCGGTAGCGATTCGCCGAACGGGCGGGTCGCTGCGCGCCGCGCCGGCTATTCCGCGAAGCCGAGCCCGAAGTAGCCGACCAGCGTCGCCAGCGTCAGGTTGCCGGCGATCAGGGAGGGCAGGATGAGCCGGTACCGCACGCCGGACGCCGCCAGGGTCACCATCATGATGTCGTTGGGAAACGGCGTCAGGCCCGCGTAGGCGTAGATGGCAAGGCGAAGCGCCCAGCGCGGCCGCCGCTCGAACCACGCGGACAGCCGTTCCAGCCGTTCCTCCAGCCTGCCGGACGACGCGCGACGGCCCTCCAGCCCGACCAGGAAGAACAGCGAGTCGCCGACGGTCAGGCCGGTCCCCGCGGCCAGGCCCAGGAGCAGCGGCTCCAGGCCGCCGGCGGCGAAGGTCGCGAGGGTGGCGTACAGCGGCACGGATGTGGCTGCTGACAGGCCCCCCGCCGAGGCCATGAGGAAGACGACGAGGTAGCCGTTGCGGACGCCGATGAGGTCGACGACCCCGCGCGCACCGACCCGATTCAGGAGAACGCCCCAGGCGATGAGAAACGCGATCAGGAAGACGAGAGCGACGAGCGCCTGCCGCCGGCGCCGGCCGCCCCGTGGCGCGTGGCTCGAAGTCGCGTCGGGGCCGTTCATCGTCTCGGGTCGTCGCCGGTTGCCGGGGGTCGCGCCGAAGGCGGCCCAACGTCGGGCGTCTACGTGAGCGGCGCAACGGCCGGCCGGCCCTTCCGCGTGGGCCTCACCGGTAACATCGCCGCCGGGAAGTCCACCGTGGCGGCCGTCTGGGCCGAGCGCGGAGCGGTCATCGTCGACGCGGACCGGCTCGCCCGCCAGGCGGTGGCTCCCGGGTCCGCGGCGCTGGACAGGGTCGCGGAGGTGTTCGGCGCGGAGGTCCTGACGCCGGAGGGGGAGCTCGACCGGGCCGCCCTCGGCCGGCGCGTCTTCGCGGACCCCGCGGCGCGCGCACGCCTGGAGGCGATCGTGCACCCGGAGGTGGCGCGGCTGCGGCCGTTGGCCGAGCAGGAGGCGCTGGCCGGCGCCTCCCCGGAGCGCGCGATCGTGGTCCACGACATCCCGCTGCTCTACGAGGCGGGCCTCGAGGACGACGTCGACATGGTCGTGCTGGTCCACGCGCCGGCCGACGTGCGGCGCCGGCGTCTGGTCGAGGACCGCGGCATGGACGCGGCCGAAGCCGACCACCGCATCGCGGCGCAGATGCCCTCGGAGGCGAAGCTCGGCCGCGCCGACCTGGTGATCGCCAACGACGCCGGCCTGGCCGAGCTGCGCCGCGCGGCCGACGGCGCGTGGAACGCGATCCTGGCGGCCGCGGCGGGCGGGGGCGTGGAGGAGAGCTCCCGGGTGCGCGTCGACATGCACCTGCACACGGGCTGCTCGTTCGACTGCTCGAGCGACCCCGTCGCCGTCCTGGAGACGGCCCTGACGCGCGGCATCGACCGCATCTGCGTCACCGACCACAACCGCATCTCCACCGCGCTCGCGCTGCGCGACCGCTACCCCGACCGCGTCATCGTCGGCGAGGAGGTGAAGACCGGCGAGGGCGTCGACGTGATCGGCCTGTTCCTCGAGGAGGAGATCCCCAAGGGGACGCCGGCGCTGGAGACCTGCGAGCGGATCCATGCCCAGGGCGGGATCGTGTACGTCCCGCACCCGTTCGCGACGGGAAAGGGGGGTGGCGGCAGCATCCTGCCGGCGATCGAGGCCCGGGTGGACGCGGTGGAAGGCTTCAACGCGCGCCTGCACCTGCAGCGGTTGAACGACCGGGCCGTCGCGTGGGCGGCCGAGCGCGATCTGCCCCTCGGGGCCGGTTCGGACGCCCACACGCTGGGGGAGGTGGGGCGCGCGTTCGCGTCGCTGCCGCCGTTCGACATGGAGCCGGCGTCTTTCCTGGAGGCCCTGCGGGACGCGACCATCCACGGTAGGTTCTCCTCCTGGGCGGTCCACCTGGCTTCGACGTGGGCCAAGCTGCGCAAGCGCCTCCCGGGTGCTCCGCGCGGCCTCGTGACGGCAGCGGAGGGGAGGGGATGACGGGCAACGGCCGATCCACAGCCGACGGGGTCGCACCCGCGGTACCGGAAGACCGCGTCGAGGGACTCGCCGCGCTGCTGGACGCGTTCGACCTCGCCGCTCGCGTCGTCCTCACCACGCACGTCAACGCGGACGGCGATGGCGCCGGCTCGGAAGCGGCGCTCGCGGCGTGGCTGGCGCAGCGGGGGACGTCGGTCGCCATCGTCAATCCGACGCCGTTCCCGGACGACTTCCGCTTCCTCCTGGAGGACGAGGGCGTCGTCGCCAACGCGAACTCCGAGGACGGCCTACGGGCGCTCGAGGAGGCGGAGCTCGTGGTCGTGCTGGACACCGCCGAGCCCGACCGCATCGGCAAGGTCGCGCGGCGCATCGACGGCAAGCGCCTCGGCATCCTCGACCACCATCCGCCCGGGGAGGCCGGCCTCGAGGGGGTGGGCGTGGTGGCACCGGAGGCTTCGGCCACGGGTGAGCTGCTGTTCGATCTCCTCGCCCACGCGCAGGCGACCGGCCGTTCGGTCGACTGGTCGCGCGGCGTGCGCGAAGGCATCTACGCGGCGATCCTCACCGACACCGGGTCCTTCCGCTTCGCCAACACCGGACCCCGCACCCACGCCATAGCGGCGTTCCTGTTGGACGCCGGCGTGGATCCCGAGCACCTCTACCGCGAGATCTACGCGACCGCCTCGGTGGCCCGCCTGCAACTGCTCCAGGAGGCGCTGGCCCGGCTCGAGACCGATCCCGAGCTGCCCATCACGTGGATCAGCATTCCCGACGAGGTGATCCGCAGGCTCGGCGTGGCGCCGGCCGATTTCGAGCCGGTCACCGAACACGCGCGTATGGTGAAGGGCACCGAGGTCGCGATCCTGTTTCGAGAGGTGGCCGACGGCAGCACCAAGATCTCCCTCCGCTCCAACGGACGCGCGGACGTGAACGGGATCGCCCGGGAGCTCGGCGGCGGTGGGCACACGAAGGCCGCCGGAGCGGTCATCGGCGCGCCTCTGGAGGAGGCCCGCGAGCGGGTCCTGACCGCCGTGCGCGCGGCCGTCCGCGAACTGCCCGAGGCGTGAGCGCGAGCGCTGGCGCGGGCGTCCACGACGCCTTGAGCCGCCGCCCTCGTTTCGCATAGGTTTCGTCGATGCAGATCCGCTACGATCCGCCCGATTTCGACGCCGCTCCGCTCGTCGACGCCCCGGACGCGCGTTTTGCCCCCGCGCCCGCGGATGGCGTGCTGCCCGAAGGCTACTTCTCGACCACCAATCTGCCGACCTACGTGCGCGTCGACGGGCGTTGGAGCCTCCCCGAGCGCCCGCGCATGGACGCGGCGATCGTGCGGCTGCCCGCGGGCGGCCTGGAGGCGCGCGAAGCCCGTCTCGTGCGGGCGGGCGAGGCGGTGGCGCTCGGCATGGCCGAGGACGGCAGCGAGGGGATCCTCGTCCACGGCACCGGGTTCCGCGAGGAACACGAGGACGACGCGGAGGAGTTCCAGTTCATGACGTCGGAGGTGAGCCGCGAGAAGCCGGTGGACTACGAAGCCATGGCCGCGGCGCTCCTGAGCGAGCGCGCGAGCGGCGGACACGTGGTGTGGGTCCTCGGTCCCGCCGTGCTGCACTCGCGCGGGCGCGACGCGGTCGCCTGGTTCGTCCGCAACGGCTTCGTGGACGCGCTGCTCGGGGGCAACGCGATCGCGGTGCACGACGTCGAGCAGGCCCTGATGGGGACCACCCTGGGCATGGACCACCGCGGGCGGCCCGTCCGCGGCGGACACGCCTTCCACATGCGCGCCATCAACAAGGTGCGCGCCGCGGGATCCCTGGCCGCCGCGGTGGAGGCGGGCGTGCTCACCGACGGCATCATGCACGCCTGCGTGACCGGCGGCGTGCCGATGGTGCTGTGCGGCTCGATCCGCGACGACGGGCCGCTGCCCGACGTCATCCAGGACGTGGGCGCGGCGCAGGCGGCGATGCGTGAGCACGCGGTGCGCGCCACCATGGTGATCATGATCGCGACGGCGCTGCACTCCATCGCCTTCGGCAACATGCTGCCGTCCTACTATCGGACGCCCGACGGCGACCTCCGCCCGCTCGTCACGGTCGCCGTGGACTCCTCCGAGTTCCTGGTCAGCAAGCTCAAGGACCGCGGCACGCGGCAGGCGTTCGGGGTCATCACCAACGCGCAGGATTTCCTGCACGTGCTGCGCGACCACGTGGAGCGCGCCGCCGCCGCGCCCGCGACCACCGCGGGGGCCGCCTGATGCTGCACGCGGAGCTGCGCAGCGGCCCCGTCGTGCGGGGCCTCGATCCAGAGGCCGAGGCGCGCGCCGAGGCCGGCGCGGCTTATCGCGCGGTGCTGGATCCGCTGGAGGAGCGCCACGGCGTGGCGGCGATCGACCGGGTCTGGGCCTTCCCCCCGCGCGAGGTCCGGGGCGTCGGCGTCGCGCTGATCGTCGCCTCCGTGTACGGCGACGCGGAGGACCGCAGGCGGCTGGTCACCTCGCGGGTGGTGGTGACCCCCGAGCCGGAAGGGGCCCGGCGACGCGAGCCCGCTACCGCCATCGAGGTGGAGCACCAGGGCGAGGTGCCGGTGGACCGCGTGCGCCGCGTGCTGGAAGGGGTCGTGCGACGCCTCGGTGAAGACCCGGGCGCGGAGAGCCCGGCGGCCTTCACGGTCGGCGGTGAGCGCGCCGCCTGGGAGCGCATGCGCGAGGAGCTGCACGCGGAGCTGCTCGCCGGGCCGGACGGCGAAGCGGCGGAGGAAGCCGCCCCATGAGCCACGCCGCCACGCCCGCATCGACCGGGGCCTTCGTGAACCTGTTCCGGCGCTACCTGCGCGAGCAGGGGCTGCCCGTGACGCAGCAGCGGGAGGCGATCGCCGAGATCGTCTTCTCCTCCACCGGTCACCTGTCGGTGGAAGAGATCGAGGAGCGCCTGCGCGGCCGGGACGACCGCATCGGCAAGGCCACGATCTATCGCACGCTCGAGACGCTGGTGAAGAGCGGCCTCGTGGCCGAGCACGATTTCGGCGAGGGCTTCAAGCGCTACGAGCACCTGTTCGGTCAGGGGCCCGTACGCGGCCACCTCGTGTGCACGGAGTGCGGCCGGGTGACCGAGGTCGAGGACCCGGAGCTGGAGCGCGTCCAGGATACCGTCGCCGCGGCGCACGGCTTCCGGCCCGTGAAGTACCGCATCCAGACCTACGGCCTGTGCGCGGAGTGCCAGGCCGCCGGGGCCGAGGTAAAGTGGGAGGGCCTGACGTGCCCGATCGACTTGTGAAGCCGCGCGTTGCCCAACCGTAGGGACCCCGCCGTCACCGGCCGGGGCCCCGCGCCACCTCCAGCACGGGAACGGATCGCATTGGACGGACTTCCGGCCGCGTTGCGCGGGTTGCCGTGGGAGCTGCCACACACCTTCCTCGGCCTGGACGAAGAGGCCTCGCGGTTCGAAACGGCCGCGGCCGTCATCCTCCCGGTCCCGTACGAGTCGACGACCAGCTACGGCGGGGGCACGCGCGCGGGCCCACGCGCCATCCTCGAGGCCTCGCGCTACCTCGAGCTCTACGACCAGGAGCTGGATTGCGAGCCCTGGGAGCCCGGCATCGCGACGCTGCCCGCGTTGGAGCTGAGCCGCGCCGGGCCCGAGGCGGCGTGCGCGGAGCTGGCCGAAGCCTATCGGGCGCTCCTCGACGCGTCCGGCGAGCGCTTCGTGGTCGCGCTGGGCGGCGAGCACGCGATCACCGCCGAACCCGTGCTCGCCTGGGCCGACCGGCTGGACGCAGAGGGGCGGCGCCTCAGCGTGCTCCAGCTCGATGCCCACACCGACCTGCGGCCCGCCTACGAGGGGACCGCGCACTCCCACGCGTCGGTGATGCACCGCGTCGCGGAGCGCGCCGACATCGTGGCCGTGGGGATCCGGGCGCTGACGTCCGACGAAGCGCGGCTGGTGGACGCCCGCGACGACATCAGGGTCTTCCTCGCCGACGACATCCACGGCACCGACGACTGGATCGACGACGCCGTCGAGGCCCTGGGCCCGGACGTCTACATCACCCTCGACGTGGACGGCTTCGACCCGTCGCTGGTGCCCTCGACCGGCACGCCCGAGCCCGGCGGCCTGCAGTGGTATCCCGTGCTCGAGCTGCTGCGCAGGGTGTGCGAGCGGCGTACGGTGCACGCCGCCGACATCGTCGAGCTGGCGCCCATCCCGGGCCTCCACGCGCCCGACTTCCTCGTGGCCAAGCTCCTCTACAAGCTGATCGCGTACCGCCTGTGGTGCGGGCGGTAGCCTATTCGATCTCGCTGGACGGGCTCGGGCCGCGCAGCGGATAGCGCCGGAAGATCGGGTGCAGGTCGAGCGGGTCCGTCAGGGGGAAGTCCTCGGGGACGGTGCCCGCCGCGCTCATGAAGAACGGCCAGAACTGGCGGCCGCCGAGCGCCCCGTGTGCGCCCACCTGGTCGTCGAAGCAGACGCACACGTCGGTCTCGGGATCGTAGGCTCCGAACAGCACCATGTCCCCGGAGTTGCGAAGCTGCGCGATGTGGGCGACCGCGCGGCGAGAGGCGAGATCGTCGCCGTAGGGCCGGAGCGGGTCCTCTCCCGCCAGCACCTCACACGTGCCGTCCGGCGCGATGACCGCCCGCCCGGCGCTGCTCTCCAGGTGCGCGCCGTCCTGCCAGCGCGTCACCACCAGCCCCACGCCCAGGTGCGCGACGAGGAAGTAGTACAGCGCCTGCCGGTCCGGCTGGGCCTGGATCTCGGAGAGGTCGATCGCGCGCGACGGGTGGGTCCAGTACACGTGGGCGAGCGACGACGAGTACGTGACCACGATCTTGCGGTCGTCGGCGATCCTCGTGGTCTCCGCGACGAGCGGAAAGACGCTGTACTGGTGCCGGAACCAGCGGATCAGGCGAGGGCCCACGGCGCGCGTGATCTCGCTGTAGGAGGCGTCGGCGACCGCCTCCGCCTCGCGCAGGAGGAATTCCAGCGCCTCGCGCGGCGGCGCGTACAGGCCGGTGCCGGCGAGCACCTCGACCCCCTCGCTCACCGCCGATTCGATCGTCTGCCCGAGCGTCTCCTCGTAGATCATCCGGTAGGGCTCCGAGGGCGTCTGGCCGTGGTCGCTCAGGATGTAGAGGTCGTAGGGCCGGCCCGGGCTCCGGCGCGTCATGCGGACGATCTCGCGAACGCGCCGGTCCAGCGCCCGCACGCTCTTCATCGCGGTCCGTGACGACGGCCCGAAGTGGTGCGCGAATTCGTCGTAGGTGTTGTAGGTCGTGTAGATGACCGGAACGCCCGTGTAGATGTCCAGGAGGACGGCCAGCGTCTGGAGCTCGCGCAGCACGACGTTGGTACCTATGTGCAGCAGCGGCAGGTACCACCAGTACCACGTCGAGCGGCCCCTGATCTGGCTGATCAGCCGGTCGCGCTCCTCGCGCACGTACTCGAGCGCGCTCACCAGGACCATGCGCAACGCGCGCATCGGGTGGAGCAAAAGCAGGAGCGCCACGCGCGTGCCGCCCAGGTTGGCCAGCAGCGGCTGCGGCTCGCGGGCCGCCAGCGTGAACGCCGAGCGCGCCGCCCCGCCGTCGAAGAGGTTGACGTAGCTCGAGCCTCCGTCCAGCACGCCCCGCTCGGGCAGCCGGTCGCGGATGAACTGCATCGCCGCAGGCTTGGAGCCGATCAGCAGCCGTTCCTCTCCCTTCTCGTAGAAGCGGAAGCCCGGGATGCCCTCCTTGGTGCCGTGGAAGATCGCCGCCTGCGCCGCGGGCGTCGCGCTCGGGAGACCGGCGGGGTAGCGGCGCAGGCTCCAGCCCTCGCGCTCGATCAGCCGCTTGAGCGTGGGGGCGTAGCCGTGCCGCATGGCGCGTTCCAGGTCGTCGTAGGCGAGCGCGTCGAGCTGGATGGCCACGAACCCCCTGCGCGAGGCCTCGGCGCGGGCGCGTCGCTCGAACGCGAAGGGGAGGTACTTGATCCTGTAGTACTGGCGGAAGAACCAGTCCGTGATCCGGCGCCAGCGGCCGCGCCGCTCGGGCAGTCGGCTATGCGGAAGGGGGGCTTCCGAGCCGTCGTGCGGCGCCGCGTCCGGGGACGCCGCGGGCGTCCCGGTCAGACCGCTCCGCCCGCCGGCGCTTCCAGAATCGCGGGCAGCCGTCGGATCAGCTCGCGGGGCTCGATCGGCTTCGCGAAGAAGTGGGTGCACCCCGCCTCCCTGCACGCCATCTCCTCCTCGTAGCCGAAGCGTCCGGTCAGGGCGGCGATGGGGATCGTGGCGGTCTCGGGCATCTCGCGCAGCGCGCGCGCGACCTCGAGTCCCGGGCGATCGGGCAGCCCCATGTCCAACAGGACCATGGCCGGAGCCTCCTCCCGGGCCGCCTCGATGGCGTCCGCGGCGGTGCCCGCTTCGCGCACGCGGTAACCCGCGTCCTGCAGGAGAAGCGAGAACGCGCGTCGCAGGAGGGAGTCGTCCTCCACGAGGAGGATTTCGGCAGCGCGAGAGGCCATCCCGGCAAAGCTAGAGGACGCCCTCGGTGGGGACAAGCGCGCCCTCTTCCTCGCTCTCCACCGCCTCCTCCAAGAGCTGGCGGCGCAGCAGCCGGGCGTAGAGCCCCTGGCGATCGAGCAGCGCGGCGTGCGTGCCGCGCTCCACCACGCGGCCCCCGTCGAGGACCAGGATCTGGTCGGCGTCCTTCACGGCGGTGACCCGGTGGCTGACGATGATCGCCGTGCGGTCCGGAAGCACCCGCTCGAGTCCCTCGAGGATGCGCGCCTCGGTGTGCGTGTCGACCGCGCTGAGCGCGTCGTCCAGGACGAGGATGCGCGGATCCCTCGCGAGCGCACGTGCCAGCGCCGCGCGTTGCCTCTGCCCGCCGGATAGGTTGATGCCGCGCTCGCCGAGCACCGTGTCGAGCCCCGCCGGAAAGGTCTCGATGGCCTCGTCGAGCTGGGCGATGGCGACCGCGTCCCGGAGCAGGCGCTCCTCGTCGGCGTCGCCTGGGATGCCCACCCGCAGGTTCTCCCGAATCGTGTCGGAGAACATGAAGCTCTCCTGCGGGACGACGCCGATCGCCTCGCGCAGCCGGGGCAGCGAGAGCTCGCGCAGGTCCACGCCGTCCAGCAGGACCTGCCCCTCGGTGGGGTCGTAGAGGCGCGCCAGGAGCGCGACCACGGTCGACTTTCCGGATCCGGTCGGCCCGACGAACGCGACGGTGCTGCCCGCCTCGACGGTGAACGACACGTCGGTCAGCACGTCTCGCTCGGTCCCCGGATAGCGGAAGGCCACGTCGCGGAACTCGATCCGACCCGCCACGCGCTCGAGCGGCGTAGGCGCTACCGGCTCGTCGACGCGGGGCGCGGTGCGCAGGACCGACTCGATCCGGCCCATCGAGGCGGCGCCGCGCTGGAACAGGCTGGTGACCCACCCCAACGCGATCATCGGCCATATCAGCATGCCGAGGTAGGAGAAGAACGCGACGAAGTCGCCGGCCGTAATGCTCCCGTCGATGACGAGGCGGCCGCCGATCCAGAGCACGAGCACCATGCCCAGGCCAGCCAGGAGCATCATCGACGGCCGGAACACGCCGTCGATCCTCGCGAGGTCCATGTTGCGACGCAGGTAGTCTCCGGCGAGCTCGGCGAACTCCGCCTCCTGGGCCCGCTCGCGGCGGTACGCGCGCACGATCCGGGCAGCGGAGAGGTTCTCCTGCACCATCGTCGTGATCGTCGCGAACTGCTCCTGGATCGCCTCGTAGCGGCGGTGGAGCAGCGAGGAGATCCGGAACACCAGGGGCGGCAGCAGGACCAGCGGGATCACCGACAGCCCGGTCAACGTCGGGCTGATGCTGAGCATGAAGGCGAGCGCGAACACGGTCCCGGCCACCGTGTTGACCATGTACATGACGGCGGGGCCTACCGCCTGCCGGACGTTGGTCGTGTCGTTGGTCGCGCGGGCCATCAGGTCGCCCGTCCTCTCGCTGCCGTAGAAGGACGCGTCCAGCCGCATGAAGTGCGCGAAGAGATCGTCGCGCAGGTCCACTTCCACCCTCCGGCTGAGGCCGTTCAGCAACTCGCGCATGCCGTAGCGGGCCGCGCCGCCCAGCAGCGCGACGGCGACGATCGCGCCGGCGTAGACCAGGACCGCGCGGGCGCCCTCCTCGCCGGCGATGACGTCGATCGCCCGGCCGATGAGGCGGGGACCCACCGCCTGCAGCGCGTTCGCGACGACCACGAGCACGAGCCCCCAGACGAGCGCGGAACGGTAGGCGCGCACGTACGGCAGCAGCGATCGGAGCGATTTCACGTTGGCATATCGGTTGCCCTTCTATGTGCCGACGCCGCCCCGAAACGAACCGGGCGGCACCCGATTGTATCGCCGCGCCCGAATCGACTACAAGGCGTCCGGCGAGCCGGGGAGGACGACATGAGAACACTGATGATCGCCGCGGTTGCGGCACTTTCTCTGGGATCGCTGGCGTTGGCGTGCGAGCAATCCACGTCTGCCGGCGCGGGTAGCGAGGCCGCCACGGCCGACGCGGAGATGGCACCTGCGCGGGACAACGAGGTGACCTCTCTGGAGGACATCGCACCGGGTTTCGAGGTCGAGGACGACGCCGACGCGGCCGCCCTCGACCCGCTGGGCCCCCGCGCCGCCGATGGCATCATCCCGCCGGCGGGGGACCCGCGCGGCCAGGACGGCGTGCGCGCGGGCGACGGCGACGGGTTTGCGGTGGAGGGTCAGCGCATCGACCTGGCGCCGGACGAGGAGTGGAGAGACGCCGAGCGCGCCGGCGCGGACGCCCGGGCGGCGACGCCGCAGGGCGGCGCAGGTGGCGCCGACGGTGCCGGATCGGAGCCGTCCCGCGTGGCCGAGCCTGCGCCCGCGCGGCGCGTGAACTTCTCCCTCGAGGAGATTCAAGGTCGTGGGGCCGCAACGGCGCCAGCGGCGGGCGGGGTGGTGCCGGCGGGGAGCGTCGTTGCGGTCCGGCTCGACGAACAGCTCTCGACGTCCTCCAACGACGCGGGCGACGCCTTCACCGTGACGACCACCCAGCCCATGCTGGACGACCTCGGCCGGGTCGCCATACCGGCGGGCTCGCGACTCCAGGGTCGCGTGCTCGCGGTGGACGGCGCGGACGCCGACGGCGAGACGTCGATGCTGGTGCTGGGCTTCGAGTCCGTGTCCGTCGCCGGGCGTACCTATCCGCTCAGCGGCACGGTCGTCGAGGCGAACCCGCAGCGCCGCAAGCCGACCGCCACCCGCGGTACCGCGGCCAAGGTCGGCGCGGGCGCCGCGGTAGGGGCGATCCTGGGGCAGATCATCGGCAAGGACACCGAAGCGACCGTGATCGGCGCGGCCGCCGGGGCCGCGGCGGGCACCGCGATCGCGCTCGGCACGCGGGACGTCGAGGCGGTCCTGCCGGCCGGCTCGGCCATGACGATCCGGCTCGACGCGCCGGTGCGCGTAGCCACGAACTGAGGGACCACGGGCCGCGCGCCGGGTCGCGCGGGCCTACGACGTGACGGGCCGTCCACGGAGAGGGGGGGTAGCGCGTGAGCGCGCCGACCCCGGGCGGACCGTCCGGGCCCGGGTGCCCGCGGCAACGCGGGGCCCGGGCCTTTCTTCTTGCCGGCGCCTCAGTGGCCCAGCGCCGCGCCACCCGTGCGCGGATCCGCCAGCCCCGCCCAGCCGCCCGACACGCGCAGGAGCGACGGAGCGCTGCCGTCGCTGCCGGCCCTGATCGCGTGACCCGCGGCCCGCAGCTCGGCCAGCACGTCGGCGCCGTAGCCGTCGGTCTCGAGAACGAGCGTATCGGGCAGGTGCTGGTGGTGGATGCGCGGCGCACGCACCGCCGCGTCGATGGGCAGCCCGTAATCGACCACGTTGGACAGCACCTGCCAGGCGGCCGTGATGATCCGTGGGCCGCCCCGCGCGCCCGTCACCAGGAGCACGCCGGCGCTGTCGCTCGCGATCACCGGGGTCATCGCCGAGAGCATGCGCTTGCCCGGGGCGATCGCGTTGTTCTCCCCCTGTACGAGCCCGAACGCGTTCGGCTGCCCCGGCAGCGCGGCGAAATCGTCCATCGTGTCGTTCAACACGAATCCCGCGCCGCTCACCGTGACCTTGGAGCCGAACAGGAAGTTGATGGTCGTGGTCAGCGAAGCGGCGTTGCCGGCGGCGTCCACCACGCCGATGTGCACGGTCTCCACCTCGTCGCGCGGCGGGCTCTGCGCCGCCGGCGCCTCGCCCAGGCCCGCGCGCACCGCCCCGGACGGCGTCGCGCGCTCGCCGATGTCCGCGCGCCAGCGGTCCGCATACGCGGGTGATTCGAACTGCTCCCGGGAGACGTCGACGAAGTCGGTGTCCCCCAGGTAGTGGTTGCGGTCCGCGAACGCCCGGCGGAACGCTTCGGCGGTGCGGTGCAGGGCCGCGGGCGAATGCCACCCCAGGCTCCGCAGGTCGTAGCCGGAGAGGATGTTGGCGACGAGCGCGAGCGTCAGCCCGCCGGACGACGCGGGTGGCATGGAGGCGACCTCCACGCCGCGGTAGTCGAACAGGACCGGGTCGCGCCACGCCGGCCGGTACGCGGCGAGGTCCGCGTGCGTGATGAGGCCACCGGTGCGCTGCATCTCCGCCACGATCAGGTCGGCGGTCTCGCCCGCGTAGAAGCCCGCGGCGCCCTCGCTGGCCACCCGTTCGAACGTCCGGGCCAGGTCCGGGTTGCGAAACACGCTGCCGACCGGAGGCGCCGAGTCACCGGGCAGGAACAGCGCCCGGCTGCCCTCGTAGCTGCCCAGATCCTCGGCGCGCTCGGCGATCACCTCGTGGAAGCGCTCGTTCACGGCGAAGCCGTTTCGCGCCAGCTCGGCGGCCGGCAGCACCAGGGTCGCCCAGGGCAGCGAGCCGTGGCGTTCGTGCGCGGCCTGCAGCCCCGCTACCACGCCAGGGACGCCCGCCGCCAGCGGGCCCAGCAGAGACGTCTCCGCGACCTCGCCCGCGCTGTCCACGAACATGTCGCGGGTGGAGGCCGCGGGCGCCTGCTCGCGGAAATCGAGGGCCGTCGTCGTGCCGTCCGCGAGGCGGGTCACGAGGAACCCCCCGCCGCCGATGTTGCCCGCCTCCGGATAGGTCGCGGCGAGCGCGAAGGCCGTCGCGATGACCGCGTCGACCGCGTTGCCACCTTGCCGCAGGACCTCGACGCCGACCGCCGCCGCGGTCGAGTCGTCGGTCACCACCATGCCGTTCGCGGCGCGGCTGGCGACGCCCGTGAGCGGCCGGTACTGCCAGTTCGCGGGAACCGCGGCCTCCATCTGCGCGAGCGGCCACCGCGGCGTGGGGGGCGACGCCCGGCAGCCTCCGGCGACGAGCGCGAGCGTCGCGAGCAGCGCGGCCCGGCGCAGCCGGATCACGCGAGCTCCTCCAGCGCCCGCACCGCGCACGCGGCGAGCGCCGCCGCGCCGAGGGGCAGCGTGGACTCGTCGATGTCGAAGCGCGGGTGATGGTGCTCGCGCGGGGGATCCAGCGCGGCGCCCAGCCAGAAGAAGCAGCCCGGCGCCTCGCGCGCGAGGATCGCGAAGTCCTCGGCGCCGAGCATCGGCTCGCCCCCGGCCACGCGGGCCGCGCCCAGCGCGGCGGTGACCGCGTGGGTGGCGAGGCCGGTCGCCCAGCCGTCGTTGACGACCGGCGGGTAGCCCTCGCGGATATCCAGGTCCACCGAGCCGCCCATCGCGTCCACGACCCCCGACGCCGCGCGCAGCGTCCGGTGCAGCTCGGCGCGCACGTCGGGCGTGTAGTAGCGCACCGTGCCCGCCAGACGAACGGAGTCCGCGATCACGTTCTCCGCGTCGCCGCCGTGCACGGTGCCGATCGTGAGCACGCCGGCCTCGAGCGGGTCGATCCGCCGGGCGACGCCCTGCTGGCAGGCGAGCACCCAGTGGGCGGCGAGCACCACGCCGTCCACGCCGAGGTGCGGCCGCGCCGCGTGCGAGGCGGTCCCGCGCACGCGCGCCGTGAAGCTGTCGCTGCCGCCGAACTGCGGCCCGTCGCCGATGCGGAAGACGCCGGCCTCCAGGTGCGCGCCGATGTGGATCCCGAACACCGCGTCGACGCCCTCCATGGCGCCGTCGGCGACCATGCGCATGGCGCCGCTCAGGTTCTCCTGGTCGGAGGCTTCCTCGGACGGCTGGAAGAGAAGGCGAATGCGGCCCGCGGGCAGGGTGCCCTCGTCCGCCGCTTCGGCGAGCAGGCGCGCAGCGCCGACCAGCATGGCGACGTGCGCGTCGTGTCCGCAGGCGTGCATCACGCCCGGCACCGTCGAGCCGTAGTCGTGCTCGGCGTCCTCCTGGATCGGCAGCGCGTCCATGTCCGCGCGCAGCGCGACGGTCGGGCCGTCGCCGCGCGCGAGGTCGGCCACGACCCCCGTCCGCCCGACGCCGGTCCGCGTCGCGTAGCCGTGCGCCTCCACGGCGGCGGCCGCGGCCGCCGCGGTGCGCGTCTCGGTGAAGCTCAGCTAGGGGTGGCGGTGCAGGTCGCGCCGGAGCGCGACGAGGTCGGGCGCGAGCGCTCGCGCCCGGTCGATCAAGTCTGCCATGGTCATCGAAGGGTCTGCTCGGAACGCCGGTGCCGCGTCCGGCGGGCGTTGCCGCCGCCGTCGCCCGCGGGCAGTATTGTCGGCGCGGAAGCCCCAAGCTATCCGCCGCGTCGAACGTCCTGCAACCGAGCCGGCCATGCCCCCACCCGACGCCCCGCAGAGCGGGTCCGACGCGCTCGAGCGCGGAGGCGAGACGCGCATCATCGGCCTCATGTCGGGGACGTCTCTCGACGGCATCGACGCCGCGCTCGTGCGCTTCGGCGGGGGCGGTAGCGGCGCCCCCGACTGGTCCATCGAGGCCTTCCGCTTCAGCCCGTACACCGACGAGCGCCGGGAACGCATCCGCGCCGCGATCGCGTCCGGCGGCGCCGCGGCCCTGGCGACGCTGCACGCCGACCTCGGGGAGTGGCTGGCCGACGCCGCGCTCGAGCTCTGCGAGGCCGCGGGCGTGGCGCCCGAAGCCATCGCGGCGATCGGCAGCCACGGGCAGACGATCTGGCACGCGCCGCCCGCCGAGCGCCGCGGCGCCACGCTGCAGCTGGGCTGCGCGGCCACCATCGCGGAGCGCACGGGCTGCGACGTGATCAGCGACTTCCGGTCCCGGGACGTGGCCGCGGGAGGGCACGGCGCGCCGCTGGTCGCATGGGTCGACCGGCTCCTGTTCGCGCACCCCGACCACGGCCGCGTCCTCGCCAACCTCGGCGGCATCGCCAACGTCAGCCACGTGCCCGCCGGCGGGGTGGGGGAGGTGGTCGCCTTTGACACCGGCCCCGCGAACGTGCTGATCGACGCGGCGGTGGAGCTGGCGACCGAAGGCGCGGAGCGCTTCGACCGGGACGGCGAGCGGGCGCGGCGGGGACGGGTCATGGACGACCTGCTCGCGCTCCTGCGCGACGACCCGTACTTCGACGCCCGGCCCCCCAAGACCACCGGCCGCGAGCGCTACGGTCCGGCCGCGCTGGAGACGCTGCTGGAGCGGGTGTCGCCGATGCGACCCGAGGAGTGGGACGACGTCGTGGCGACCCTCACCGAGCTGACCGCCTCGACCGTGGCGGACGCGGTGCGGCGCTGGCTGCTGCCGCGCGGGGCCGGCGAGGTCGTGGTCGCCGGGGGCGGGGCGCGCAACCCGTACCTGCTCGAGCGCCTGCAGACGCGGTTGCCCGAGGCCGCCGTGACGACGGCGGAATCGATCGGTCTCGACCCCGACGCCAAGGAGGCGCTCGCGTTCGCCGCGCTCGCCTGGGCCCACCTCATGGGGCTGCCGGCCAACGAGCCCGCTGCGACCGGCGCGAAGGGGCCGCGGGTGCTGGGGGCTCGCCATCCCGGGCGCAACGGGAGCGGGAACCGCGGCGGTCGATCGGGTACATAGTGCGGCCGTCCCCCCGCCACGTGCCGGCGTAAGGGACGACACGCGCAGCGCGCGCAGCGCGGGCACCGCCCCGCCGATCCGATCCCGAACCGAGACACCATGCGTCCTTCGATGCTCCCCCTGGCCGCCGTCTTGACGATCGCGACGGCCCTCACCCCGCCGGGGCTGCGTGCGCAGGCGCCGGCCGGATCGCCGGACGCCCTGACCGCGCCGCCCGCGGCCGGCACCGACGACGCCACCTACGCGCAGGCGGTCGCGCTCCTCGATACGCTCCTGGTGCGCCCCGATCGGGCCGGGCGCCTCCAGCAGCTGAGGCCGGGCTTCTACGAGCTGGAGCAGCTCCTCGCGGCGGTCGCGGCGGACGGACGGGCCCCGGTGTACGCACGCGGCAACGCGCTGATGATGCTGGCGAACGCACACAACCGGCGACTGGACGTCTACGCGGCCGCGCTGGAGGACACCGCGGTCGAGGTGCGCGCCGCCGCCGCTGTCGGGCTGGGTCGCCTGCTGACGGAGCGCTACGACCCGCGCGTCCTCGAGGTGCTGCGGCGCACGCTGTCCGACGAGGCGACGGACGTCCGGGTCCGCGGGATCGAGGCGATCGCCGACAACGATCCGCGCATGCTCGAGGAGTTTCTCGCGGGCTCGCCGGAAGGGCCGGTCGCTTCGATCGCGCAGTCGATGGTCGCGCTCGCCGAGCAGCGCGGCGCGCCGTCGGCGGTGGGCGACGCAGCCATGGGCCCCCTCACGAAGGTCGGCCTGGACGGCACGCGTCTGGTCTACGAGCCGGTGGAGCTCCTGCCGGAGGCTGGCGCGACCGTGGGCACGCTGCGCGCGGAGCTCCCCGGCGGCGAGGCCATCGAGCTGGGCGACCGGGTGGAGGTCGTGGGCGGCGTGTTGCCGGCGTTCGTGGTGCCCACCGAAGGCGCGATCGTGTTCGAATCCGCGCGCGAGATCTTCGTGTACGATCTCGAGGCGCGGGAGCTGCGATCCCGCGGGCCCGGCATCGCGCCGAGGCCCTATCCGCTGCGCCCGTCCATCGTCTTCTTCCGGGCGGTCCCGAGTGGGCCCCAGCCCCGCCCCGATGTCGCGACCCTGCGCTACGACGTCGTCGAGGCCCCCCTGGGAGGCGGCGAGCTCAGGACGCTCGGGACCCTCGACGTCGAGGCGCGGCAGGCGGTGCACGGGGGGTACAGCCCGGTCCGCTGGATCCGGGTGCGGGAGACGCGCGAGGGGTTCGTCCTGTATGTCGCCGACGGCGAGGAATTCCCGCTGCCCGACCCGTTCGACCTGCCGGGATCGTGACCGCGCGCCGGCCGCCGCGGTGACCGGCCCATGATCCCCGCGGGCCGGGTCCCGGGCCGATGAACGCAGCCGGGACGGCCCGACTCCTCTTCCCGGCGTTGCGCGCCGACTCCGAAGGCGGGTTCGCTTCCGAGCGCGAGAGGATCGCCGCCGCCCTGGACCTGGGGGTCGGCGGCTTCATCGTCTTCGGGGGCACCGCGGACACCGTGCGCGAGCTGGTCGCCGACGTGCGCGACCGCGCCCCGCACGCGCTCCTCTTCGGCGCCGACCTGGAGCGGGGCGCCGGCCAGCAGTTCCGCGGCGCGACCCGCCTGCCGCCGCTCGCCGCCATCGGGTCCCTGGACGACCTCGAGACGACCCGCCGCGCCGGGGCGCTGACGGCCAAGGAGGCGCTGACGCTGGGCATCGACTGGATCTACGGGCCGGTCGCGGACCTGGACGCCGACCCCCGCAACCCCATCGTCGGCACGCGCGCCTTCGGGACCGCGCCCGAGGTCGTCGTGAGGCACGTGGCCGCGTGGGTCGCGGGCTGCCAGTCCACCGGGGCGCTGGCTTGCGTCAAGCACTTCCCGGGGCACGGCAGGACCACGGCGGATTCCCACGCCGAGCTGCCCACGGTGGACGCGCCGCGCGACGCGCTGGCGGCCGACCTCCTCCCGTTCTCGGCGGGCATCGAGGCCGGCGTGGCGTCGGTCATGAGCGCGCACGTGGCGTTCCCCGCCCTCGACCCCTCCGGGGCGCCTGCGACGCTGTCGCGGCCGATCCTGACCGACCTGCTGCGCGAGGAGCTGGGGTTCGGTGGGATCGTGGTCACCGACGCGCTGATCATGGAGGGCGTGCACGCCGCGAACCGGGCCGCGACCGACGCCGGCGTCGACGCGCTCGCGGCGGGCTGCGACGCGCTCCTCTACCCCGAGGATCCCGGCGCGCTGGCCGCCGCGATCGGCCAGGCGGCGGCCGAGGCGCGGCTCGACCCGGCGGCGCTCGCGACGTCGGCCGCGCGCGTCGACGGCGCCGCCCGCGCGGCCGCTGCCGTCCGCGACGCCATGGCCCGCGCCACCGACGGCGCGGTCGGCGCCGACGCCGACCGGGCGTGGGCGGCGGAGGTGGCGCTGGCGGCGCTGACGCCCCTCGCCGGCGACCCGCGCCTGGGGCCCGGCGGAAGCGTCGCGGTGATCGACGTCGACGACGACCTCGGCGGACCCTACCCGCCCCCGTCGCGCGAACGCCTCCCGCTGGCGCTGGAAGCGGGCGGGCGCCGCGCGTCGCACCTCGCCGACGACGGCACCGCCCCCGGCGCCTCCGCCGAGGCCCTCCGCGCGGCGGCCGAGGGCGCGGCCTGCGTCGTAGCCGTGTACGCCGACATCCGCGCGTGGAAGGGGCGCCCGGGCCTGTCCGAGCGGGCGGTCGCGGCGGTCCGCCAGGTCCTCGAGGCGAGGCCGGACGCCGTGGTCGTGCTGTTCGGCCACCCGCGGCTCGCCGCGCCGCTGGCGGGCAGCCGCATGGTCGGCGCGTGGGGCGGGGAACCGATCATGCAGGAAGCCGCGGCGCGACACCTCCTCGACAGGACGCCATGACCGCCATCGACTGGATCATCGTCGGCCTCTACATGGCGCTGACCCTCGGGATCGGCGTCTGGCTCGCGCGCCGCGCGTCGGGCAGCATGGAGGACTTCTTCGTCGGCGGGCGGGCGCTGCCGTGGTGGCTGGCGGGCACGTCGATGGCGGCGACCACCTTCTCCATCGACACCCCGCTCTACATCTCGGGCGTCGTCGGCAACCGGGGCATCGCGGGCAACTGGGAGTGGTGGAACTTCGCGATCGCCCACGTGATCCTGATCTACATCTTCGCGAAGATGTGGCGCCGCGCGGAGATCGTGACCGATAACGAGCTCACCGAGATCCGCTACGCCGGGAGGCCCGCGGCGGCGCTGCGCGCCACCAAGGGCTTCCTGTTCGCGATCGTCGTCGGGTCGATCGGCATCGGCTACGCGATGCTCGCCATGGTGAAGGTGATCGACGCCCTCGAGATCTTCCCGAGCCTCGGCCTCACGCCCGGCGACGACGCCAAGCTCTGGGCGGTCATCGCGGTCAGCGTGCTGGTGCTCGCCTACGCGGGGATCTCCGGCCTGTGGGGCGTGGTCGCGACCGACTTCTTCCAGTTCTTCCTGGGCATGATCGGGGCGATCCTGGTCGCGGTGTTCGCCGTCGGCCACGTGGGCGGGCTGGACGACATGGTCCGGCTCGCGCAGCAGAACACCGACTTCGACGTGCTCGCCTTCACGCCGCTCACGTTCGGCGAGGGCGGGTTCGTCGGCATCGGCTGGTCCGACGTGGCGCAGATCACGGGCTGGACCTTCCTCGCCTACATGGTGCTGCAGTGGTGGGCGTTCCGGCGCTCGGACGGCGGCGGCGAGTTCATCCAGCGGCTCGCCGCGGCCAAGGACGAGCGCGACGCCGAGCGGGCGGCGTGGTTCTTCAACATCCTGCACTACGTGGTGCGCACGTGGCCGTGGATCGTCGTGGCCGTCGTCGCGCTGGTCGTCTACCCCGAGCTGGAGGACCGCGAGCTGGGCTACCCCAAGCTCATGCTCGACTACCTGCCCGCCGGGCTGCTCGGGATCGTCGTGGCGTCGCTGCTCGCCGCGTTCATGAGCACCGTCAGCACGCTCATCAACTGGAGCGCGAGCTACATCACCAACGACCTGTACGCGCGCTTCGCGCGGCCCGAGGCGGGCGAGAGGGAGCTCGTCACGTTCGCGCGCATCGCGTCGGTGCTGGTCACCGCTCTGGGCGCCACCGCCGCGTTCTTCGCGCAGGACGTGACCACCGTGTTCCGCCTGGTGATCGCGATCGGGACGGGGCCTGGCCTGGTGCTGATCCTGCGCTGGTTCTGGTGGCGCATCAACGCGTGGGCCGAGCTCGCCGCGATGGTCGCCGGCTTCCTGGTGGGGCTGACCACGTCCCTCTGGACGCCGCTGCAGATCCCCGACTTCGGCCAGCGCCTGTTCGTGACGTCGCTCGTGACGCTCGCGGTCTGGGTCCCGGTGATGTTCCTCACGGCCCCGGAGCCCGACGAGAAGCTCGACGAGTTCTACCGGCGCGTGCGTCCGGGCGGGCCGGGCTGGCGGCGGCAGCGGGAACGGACCGGCCTGAGCCCGGCGCAGGACCTCGGGCGCGACATCCAACGCGTGATCGCCGCGCTCTTCGTGCTGTTCGGCCTCATGTTCGCGGTGGGCGGGCTCGTGATGCTGCGGCTGGAGCTGTTCGCGGGCATGTCGATCATGGCGATCCTGGGCTGGGCGTGGCTCAGCCGGCTGCGGGGTCCGCGTCCGGCGGTCCAGTGACGGAGTTCCTTCGAGGCGTCGCGGCCCGCCTGGCCGAGGCGTTCGATCCGCAGTCCCTCGCCGCGGCCGTCGCCGGCTTCGCCGCGAACCTCGTCGTCGCCGTCGTCATCTTCCTGGCCTTCTACCTGGTCTGGAAGCTCGTGGCCAGGGTCGCCGTCCGCGTCATGGCCCGCGCGGGGACCGACCGGACCACCGTGCGCTTCGTCGAGTCCGCGCTGCAGCTCTCGATCCTCACCATCGGGCTCGTACAAGCGCTGTCGGCCCTGGGGATCAACACGACCGCGCTGCTCACGAGCCTCGGGATCGTCGGCCTCACCATCGGCTTCGCGGCGCGCGACGCGCTCTCGAACCTGATCTCGGGCCTGCTGATCTTCTGGGACAGGCCGTTCGTGATCGGCGACCTGGTGGAGGTCGACGACGACTACGGGCGGGTGCAGAACATCACGCTCCGCTCGACCCGCATCGTCACCGTCGACGGCAAGATGCTCGCGGTCCCCAACTCCCACATCGTGAACTCGACCGTGACGTCGTACACGAACTTCCCGCACCTCCGCCTCGACGTCGCCGTCACGGTCGCGCCCGCCGAGGACATCGACCGGGTCCGCCGTTTGCTGCTGGAGCTCGTGACCGAGGAGGCGGGCTTCATGGAGAAGCCCCCTCCGCGCGTCGTGGTGACGCAACTGAACGACTACAACGTCGAGGTGCAGCTGCAGGCCTGGATCCGCAACGAGCGCGACCACGTGGAGATGCGCTTCGAGCTGCGCGAGCGGGTCTTCGAGACGCTGAGGGACGCGGGGATCGACATGCCGAGCGAAACGATCCGCCTCGAGGCGGTGGAGCTGAAGGGGTCGCTGACGCCGCCGGGGGCGCAGTGACCGTCCGCGGCCCGGTGACCGTCCGCGGCCCCGTGACGGTGCGCGGCGCGGCGCTCCGACCGCTGCTGGCGGCGCTGGCGGTCGCGTGCGGGTCGGCCCCCACCGCCCCCGCGCCGCCGACGCCGGACCCGGTGCCGACGGCCCCGCCGGGAGCGCCCTTGAGGGGCACGCTGCCGCCCGTACGGCCGCCCGTGCTGGGCGGGCCGGAGCCGATCGAGGTCCGCTACCCGCCGCGCGGCGCCACGGTGACCACCGACTCCACGTTCGTGTTCGGGGCGCTCCGCGATCCTTCGGGCGCGTTCTCGATCAACGGCGTGCCGGTGTCGGTCGAGGCCAACGGGGCCTTTCTGGCCTACCTCGCGGTGCCGGCGGACGGGCTGTACCGGTTCCGCGCGGAGACGGCCGGCGCGGGCGCCCCCGTCGAGCTGGAGTGGCCCATCAACGGCGCGCGCGCGCCGGGCGACCCGCCCCGGCCGGCCGACGCCCCCTCCGGCGCCGTCGTGACCGACGTCTCGCCGGCCGGCTACACCCTGGCGCTCGCGGGCGAGCCGGTCACGTTCTCCGCGCGCGCGCCGTCGGGCGCCGAGCTGTGGCTGGTGCTCCCGGACGGCCGCCGCCAGCCCATGGCCGAAGTCTCGGCGGCGACCGGCAGCGCCGGCTTCGGCGAGGGCACGGCGCGCGCGCGCACCACGCGCTACGAGGCGACGGTGGAGCTCCGCACGGCCATCGCGGCGCCGCGCCGCGCCGACGCCGCCGGCAGGGCCCTGGAGGCCGGCGCGCCCCCCTTCGTCCACGCCGGCGGGGCGGGCATGCCGGGGGCCGACTACGCATCCGGTCCGGCGTTCATCCGGGCGGTGGTGGCGGGCGACACGTCGGCGGTCCCCCTGCCGCCGCTGGACCTGCTCGCGCTAGGCTACTCCTACGCGGTGGAGGTCCGCACCGCGCGCCCCGACTCCACGGCGATCGGCCGCGCGACGCTGCCCCCGGGCACGCCCTACCACTGGTTCCTGCCCAACGGCACCCGCGCGCGCGTCACGGGCCTGCAGGCGGGCCTCGCGCGGCTGCGCCTGACCGACGACCTGTCGATCTGGGTGCCGGCCGAGGACGTCGTGGGTGTCGCGCACGAGGAGGGCGTGCTGCGCAGCCGCGGCAGCCCCGGCGACCGCTACCCCAGCGCGGTGCCCCTGCCGGACCCCGGGCCCGGCCAGGCGCTGGGCGCGGCGTACGCCGTGCGGGCCGAGCCTCGCGAGGGCTGGGTCGACGTCCGCGTCGGGCTGTCCGAGCGCCTCCCGTTCCGCGTCGACGCCCGCGACGACGGCCTCGACATCACCGTCTACGGCGCCCGCACGAGGACCAACTGGGCCTACCAGGGCCCCGGCGACCCCGACGTGCGGCGCGTCTGGTGGGAGCAGCCCGACGACGAGCGCTACGTCGTCCGGGTCGACACCGAAGGCACGCCGTGGGGCTGGGACGCGCGCTGGGAGGACGACGCCACGCTCGCGGTCCGCGTCCGGCGTCCGCCGGCGCTGGACCCGGCGGAACCGCTGCGGGGCCTCTACGTCGCCGTGGACGCGGGCCACGCCGACGACACGGGAGCGATCGGCCCCACCGGCCTCATGGAGGGGCAGGCGAACCGGTGGATCGCGGAGCGCCTCGTCGCGCAGCTCCGCGAGCGCGGCGCCCGGGTGCTGGAGACCCGCCCCGGTCCCGAAGACGTCTCCCTGGGGGCGCGTCCGCTGATGGCCGCCGACTCCGGCGTGCACGTCCTCGTCTCGGTGCACAACAACGCGTTCGGCGACGGGGTCAACCCGTTCGAGAGCGCCGGCACGAGCGTGCTCTTCAACACGTGGCGATCGCTCGGTCTGGCCCGCGCGCTCCAGCGCGAGCTGGTCGCGGAGCTCGGCCTTCGCGACCTCGGGCCGATCTGGGGCGACCTCGCGCTCGCGCGGCCGACCTGGATGCCGTCGGTCCTCACCGAGACGATGTTCCTCATGGTGCCGGCGCAGGAGGCCGCGCTGCGGGACCCGGAGGTCCACGAGCGCGTGGCCGCCGCGCACGTGCGCGGGATCGAGGCGTTTCTGCGGGAGCGGCTGGGGCGCTGAGGAACCGCGGCACCGGACCTTGCGTGCGGACCGGGGCCGCTCCTGTGCGGACCTTCCGCCGGCCATCGGCCCGTAGGAAACGATCTTGCAGCACAGCCTGTCCGCGCGGGCGGGTTCCCGCGCGGTTTTCCTCGATCCTCCGGCGACCGCCCAGCGCGCGTCCCGGCGGGAAGGAGCATGACCGATGGGAGGCAAGCGACCCGACCAGTACCGCCTCGACGCCGACGAGGCGGGGGCGACCGACTACAAGTTCCGGCCCGATACCGCCAACGAGGCGGAGCTCAGCCAGGAAGAGGCCCAGCAGCCGCTCTACGACCGCATCATGAAGGGCGAGGCGCAGCCCGGGCCCGAGGCCCGCGAGTCGGACGACGACGAGGGCGCCGGCGACGCCTGAACGCGGCGCGGTTCGGCTGAGGTCGTGCCCGGCCCCGACCTTCGCCGCCGCGGTTGTGGACTCCGCGGCAAAACTTCCTGTGGAAAGCGTGGATAAGCCGCTCATTTCGGCGTGGTTCCGCCGCGTCTTCGTGTGGACAATTTTTCCCCTTGACCACAAGATACAGGGGCCTTATCGTGCAAGGCCCACAAGATATGGGGTGCGACGGCGCAGGAGCTGACCGGGGGGCGGTGCCTGCCCTCCTGCGCCGCCCAGCGCGTGACAAGCACGCGCCGACATCGTACAAAACACGGACCCAGGCCGAGTCGAGGAGCCCTATGCCCGACGTCGTATCGCCCGCCGAGACCCTTCCCGAGGATCTCGGTCCCGCCGAGATGTCGGAGAACGCGCGCATCGTTCTCGCTCGGCGCTACCTCAAGAAGAACGAAGCGGGCGAGCCGGCCGAGGACCCCGAGACCATGTTCTGGCGGGTCGCCAGGACGATCGCCGAGGAGGACCGCAAGTACGGCGCGAGCGAGGGCGCGGTGGACCAGATCGCGCGCGAGTTCTACCGGCTGATGACCACGCGCCTGTTCGAGCCCAATTCCCCCACGCTCATGAACGCCGGCCGCCCCCTGGGCCAGCTCTCGGCGTGCTTCGTTCTGCCCGTGGAGGACGCGCTCTCGAACGGCCGCGACGGCATCTACGACACGCTCCGCGCGATGGCGCTGGTTCACCAGTCGGGCGGAGGCACCGGCTTCGGCTTCAGCCGTCTGCGCCCCAGCAACGACATCGTGCGCTCCACGATGGGCGTCGCCAGCGGCCCGGTGTCGTTCATGAGCCTCTACGACCAGTCGACGGAGGTGGTGAAGCAGGGCGGCACCCGCCGGGGCGCCAACATGGGCATTCTGCGGGTCGATCACCCGGACATCCGCGGCTTCATCACCTGCAAGAGCGACGTCACCAAGATCACCAACTTCAACATCTCGGTGGCGGTGACCGACGCGTTCATGGAGGCGCTCAAGGACGACGAGGACTACGACCTGATCAGCCCGCGCTCGGGCGAGGTCGTCGGCACCGAGAACGCGCGCGAGATCTTCGACATGATCGTCGAGGGCGCGTGGTCGACGGGCGAGCCAGGGGTGTTCTTCATCGACCAGGCGAATCTCCACAACCCGGTGCCGCACCTGGGCAGCTACGAGGCGACCAATCCGTGCGGCGAACAGCCATTGCTGCCGTACGACGTCTGCAACCTCGGGTCGATCAACGTCGGCGCGTTCGCGCTGACCGACACCCCGGCGGACGCACCCGTCAAGGAGCGGATCGACTGGGACGGCCTGAAGCGCGTGGTGCACATGTCCACGCACTTCCTCGACAACGTCATCGACGCGAACAACTACCCCCTGCCCGAGATCACCGATCTGGCGCGCCGCATCCGCCGGATCGGCCTGGGCGTGATGGGCTGGGCCGACCTGCTCGTGCGCGTGGGCGTGCCCTACGACAGCGATGACGCGGTAGCGCTGGCCCGGCGGGTCATGGCGTTCATCGACGAGGAGGCGCGCAACGCCTCGGAAAAGCTCGCCGAGACCCGCGGCACGTTCCCCGAGTGGGAGGAGAGCATCTGGGGCCCGGATGGGACCTGCGCCCGGCACCCGAACGGCGGCCGCCTGCGGCCGATGCGGAAGCTGAGGAATTGCAACCTCACCACCGTCGCGCCCACGGGCACGATCTCGATCCTCGCCGATTGCTCCGGCGGCATCGAGCCGCTCTTCGCGGTCGCCTTCATGCGCAACCAGGCGGGCGTGCTGATGCCGGACGTGAACAAGGACTTCGTGCGCATCGCGCAGCGCGAGGGCTGGCACTCCGAGGACCTGATGCGCCGCATCGCCGAGGAGGGCCACATCCACTTCGACGAGGTGCCCGAGGAGGTCCAGCGCGTCTTCGTCACCGCGCACGACGTGACGCCGGAGTGGCACATCCGGATGCAGGCGGCCTTCCAGAAGCACACCGACTCGGCGATCTCGAAGACCTGCAACTTCTCCGAGGAGGCGACCCGGGACGAGGTCCGCGAGATCTACCTGAAGGCCTACGAGCTGGGCTGCAAGGGCGTGACGGTCTACCGCGACGGCTCGCGGCCGATGCAGGTCCTGTCGACCGGCAAGACCGCCAAGGAGGTCGGCGGGTCCGCCGACGCGGGCGACGCGGACCGCAACGCGCTCCTCCAGGAACTGGCCGACGCGCGCGAGCGGATCCACCAGCTCGAGAACGAGCGGGAGTCGATCGAGCACGACCTGTCCGAGGAGCAGGCCCGCAGCCAGAAGCGGCTTCTGAAGCGTACGCGCCCGGCGGCCCTGCGCGGCATCACGCGCAAGATGATCAGCCCGCTGGGCGACATCTACGTCACGATCAACGAGGACGAGACGGGCAAGCCGTTCGAGCTGTTCGCGACGCTCGGCAAGGCCGGCGGTGCCGCGATGGCGGACGTGGAGGCCGTGGGTCGTCTGATCTCGCTCGCGCTGCGCAGCGGCATCGCGCTGACCGAGGTGCACCAGCAGCTGCGCGGCATCTCCTGCGACCGGGCGGTCGGGTTCGGCCCCAACAAGGTGCTGTCGGTCCCCGACGCCATCGCGCAGGCGATCGAGCTGTACCAGGAGGAGCGGGCCGGCGTCCAGCAGGAGCTGCCGATCAACCAGACGGTCACCACCGGCGCCCAGTCGGCGGCGTCGCAGGCCCAGGTGGATCTCGGCGCCTACGACCCCGGCGAGACGTTCATCGGCACGTGTCCGGATTGCGCTTCGGAGCTGTTGTTCGCGGAGGGGTGTGTGAAGTGCATGGTTTGCGGTTACAGCGAATGCGGGTAGGGGTGCGCGCGGCTGGCGCCGTGTGCGCCCTCGCGCCGTTCCGCAAACTCAGTCACTTGCGAGGGCGCACACAGCGCCAGCCGCCCACACGGTACCGCGGCAGTCGTGTGTTGAGGGCCCAGTGGGGCTGATGGCGTCGCGCTACCGCCTCCGTGGGGATCGCGCGGCGAACGAGATGGGGTTGATGGGCTGAACTGACTATTCCGGGCGGCCCCGATCCGGGGAGAGTGCAGGGTTCAACCGCACTTTGGGGCGGATGGGACGAAGCACGAGGGGTCGTCCGGATTCTTCTTAGGGGTGGGGTGGGGAGGGGAGGCGTGGCCGGGGAACCGGTCGCGAACGGGCCGGTCCGGGCTTTGCCCGGGCCGGTTCCGTGCGTTCTATCGGGGAGTCTCGGCCCCCCTCCACCTCAGGCTGGCAGGATGTTGCGGTTGGTGCGGAAGACGTTGTCCGGATCCCACGCCGCCTTGACCCGCGCGAGCCGGCCGAGGCCTCCGCCGAGCGCCGCCTCCACGCGCTCGGGGCCCTCGTCCTCGGTGAGGAAGTTCACGTAGTTCCCGCCTGTGCCGAAGGCCCGCATGTCCTCCCAGGCCTCCCGCGCCCACGCCACGTTCTTCTCATCGCCCTCGGCGTCGTCCCACCCGGCGGTGATGTTGAGGACATACCGAGCGTCGCGGTTGCCGGTTGGCGAGTGCTCGGCGTCGAGCTCGTTCAGGGCGCCGCCGATCTGGAACAGGATCACCGCCGCGTGCGGCGAGGGCGCGCGGGCGGCGTGCGCCATGAGGGGATCAAGGAGCGCGGGATCGATCTCGGAGAGGTATTCGCTCTTCCAGTAGTAGCGCCGTCCTTTAGGCTGCGTCGCGTCCAGCAGCGACTGCACCTGGGCGTAGGGCCGGCGCACGAGCACGTCGCCCACCGGTTCGCCCAGCGCCTTGATCGGCGCGACCGCCTTCTCGCCCTTCTCGGGGGCGCCCGTGTGGCAGGCGAGGATCGCCACGATCGGCTTCCCGTGAATCTCGGGGGGAAGCCAAGACGCTGGAGGGGCGGGCCGCATGAGCCCCACGAGGGTGAGCTCGCGGGGTGCCTTCTCGGCCAGCCCGCGGTAAAGTTCGAGTACGCGCGGCGCTTCGCTCGCCGGCCACGCCACCAAGCCTCCCACCACCTCCGGGCCAACCGGATAGAGCGTGTATTCGATGTCGGTCACGACCCCGAAGTTGCCGCCGCCGCCGCGGAGCCCCCAGAAAAGCTCCGGGTTCTCCACCGCGTTCGCCCTTACCAGCCGCCCGTCGGCGGTGACCACGTTCATCCCGGCCACGTTGTCGGCCGTCCAGCCGTAGCGCCGCGTCAGGTATCCGAAGCCGCCGCCGAGCGTGAGGCCCGCGATCCCCGTGGCGGAAACGAAGCCCAGGACCGCCGCCAGCCCATGCAGCTGGGTCTCGCGGTCCACGTCCCCCAGCAGGCAGCCGCCCTGCGCCCGGGCGATCCCCTTCTCCGGCTCCACCCACACGCCGCGCATGAGCGAGAGGTCGAGCATCATCGCGCCGTCCGCCGTGGCGAGCCCCGCGATGTTATGACCGCCTCCCTTGATGCAGAGGAGGAGGTCGCGCTCACGCGCGAAGCGCACCGCCGCCATCACGTCGGCGACTCCGCGGGGGCGGGCGACCACCGCCGGCCGCCGGTCGATCATCGCGTTCCACACCGACCGGCAGGCCTCGTAGCCCTCGGTCCCCGGAAGGACGACCTCCCCCGCGAGCCCCGCGGCCAGCCCTGCCACGCTCTCCCTATCGAGATCGAGCTCAGCACCCTCCAGCGTCGTCGCCTTCATGGGACCGTTCTCCGCTCAGGTTTCTCCTGCGACGAGGACCATCCGACGGCGGAACGGGCGCCGCCGCAAGGGCCCGCCGGCACCGGAGCGCCACGAGGCAACCCCGTCAATCACATCCGCAGCGTGGGGGGCGAGGCTGCCCGGCCGGCGGTGTTCGCGGAGGGCGACAGGCCCGCAGCCGCCTCTCCCAGCCGGACAGGGGCGTGGAGTTGAAGCTTTGCCTTCAACCAATCTCTCGAGGAGGGCATGGGCGATCGCCGAACGAGCAGAACACGCAGCAATCACCCTTCTTCGGCTGCAGAATATGAGAGCACTCCGGACATTCGAAGAAGTATAAGCACGCGCTCGTCGGCATCGGCACGCATGAAACGGCGCTACAGGCCGGACAGGTCAACTCGCCCACGGTCGTCTGCTGTTCCGTCTCCAACAGGTCGCCTCCAATCCCATCGCTGCCCGTTTGCGATCAACCCCATCGTGCGCCGGAGTCGACCTCTCCACTGCCGCTACTACGAGGCGGCCTAGCCAAAACCTCTCTTGATGCGGCCTCAGCGTGGGGCGCCGGGCGAAGTATTCAGAACGCCCCGCCGCCCCCGCCACCCATCCCGCCCCCGCTGAACCCGCCGCCCCCGCTGAAGCCCGAGCCGCCGGAGCTGCGGGGGCTGGAGGACATCGCGCTTTCGGCGCGGGTGCTCATCGTGCCGAGGCGGGTGGTGAAGTGGGTGGGGCGGAAGGAGGCGCCGTCGCCGGTGCCGATGTACCAGGAGGGCTGGGGGGGCTCGGCGTAGATGTTCTCGAAGGCGCGCGCCCAGCGCTTCTCGACCTGGAGCGCCATGGCGGAGGGGAGGAAGCGCTCGAAGAGCTCGGGGCTCGTGACCATGCGGCGGAAGCGGTCGGAGTCGACGGCCTTGAGGAACTCCTCGAAGCCGAGGATCTGCTCGAGGCGGCGGGCGCCTCCGATCGTGCGGGCCGGCATGAACACGCCGAAGCCGATGACGATGAGGCCGGTCAGGACGCCGCCCGCGATTGCCGCCGCGGGGGCCACGAGCCCTTGGTCAGCGAGGACCAGGCCCAGCACCGTGAGGCCGATCCCCACCGCGATTCCGATCCCGATGAACGCCCCCATCACGTGGTCCGGCCGCCAGCGGTAGTCGCCTCGGTCCAGCGCCCGGCGGTAGAGCGCGGACTTGATGCCGGGGAGGTGCTCGTAGAACTCCTCCTCCAGCTCCGACATGGAGACCTCGGGGCGGGAGCCGTGCTCGAAGAGTCCATCGAGGAGCATGCGCTCGTGCGGCGCGAGCTCGTCCCAGTCCGCCTTCCGCTCCGCCATCACGAAGACGTAGTCGGTCTTGTCGATGAGGCCGAACAGCAGGTCGCGCTCTTCCTCCTTCACCTGCAGGAAGCCGCGCACTGCGAGGTCCACGAGCGTCGCCGTGATGTCCCGCATGTCCGGTTTGTGGTCGACGAGGAGGCCCGCGTCGCCGGGCGTGAGGCCCTCCGGCGGCTCGTACGCGGCCGCGATCGGCCTGCGGCGCGGGTCCCGGCCGACGCGGCGCCACAGCAGGCACATGCCGAGGAACGCGAAAATCGGGAGGAACAGGGGCCAGTTGCTGCGCAGGAAGAACGCGACGTTGTCCGCGGTGCTCGGCCGCGCCACCACGCCCGGGTCCCAGGCGACGGCGACGGTGAGGCCCTCGCGGAAGGCCAGTCCTTCGGTGGTCGCGACGTCGACGATGCGGTCGCCGATCCGGACGCGGGCGTTCTCGGCGGTCGAGCCGAAGCTCCCGGTGAAGACGCGCGCGCGTACGCCGGAGACGTCGTCGGGGAGCAGGATCCTGACCGAGGCGGCGTCGATCGGGACGGGCCATTCGGTGCCCGTGGCGTTCCAGTAGAGCTCGTCGTGGTCCTCGAAGAATTTCAGGGCCCTGCGGGCGCGGTAGCGAATACGGACGGTGCGCGTCGCGTCCTCGGCGCCCGGGACCCAGATCTTGTACGTGCGGCGATCGCCTTCGTTGTCGGTCTCGTACTCGAGCGGATTCCCGCTCCCGTCGGTGATCGACTCGATGTCCAGCAGGAGGGTGTGGCCGAACTCCCCCCAGGACCGGTAGCGGACGGGGATCGTGCGGTAGATGCCGTTGAACGAACCTACGAAGCGCGGCCGGATGGTTTCGGTGACGACGACCGTGCCGTTCTCCAGGACCACCGCCTCCACGTCGAAGGACTCGATGTGCCAGGAGCGGCCGGCCTGCGCGGCCGCGTCGGCGGGCGCGAAGGCGAGGAGCGTGAAGGCGCCCGCGAGGGCCGGCAGGGCGCACGCGGGGAGCGCGAGCGCCCGCAGTGCGTGGACGGTCCGCGCGGCGAGGCGAACCGTCCACCTGCGGACGATGGATGCGTCGCGCATCGGACCGCCTCGCCTCAGCCGTCGTGCCCGAAGTCGACCTTCGGCGCCTCGCGCTGGGCCTCGTCCTCGAGGCCGAAGAAGGGCCGGGGGTGGAAGCCGAGGGGACCGGCGATGAGGCTGCCCGGGATCTGCTGGATGCGGGTGTTGTAGTCCCGCACGACGGCGTTGTAGTAGCGCCGGGCGTTCTGGATCGCTTCCTCGATCTCCTGCAGCGAGCGCTGCAGGCTCGCGAAGCTCTCCACGGCGCGCAGCTCGGGGTACGCTTCCGACAGCGCGAAGAGCTGGCGCAGCGCGCCGGTCAGCATGTTCTCGGCGCGGGCCTGCTGCTCCGGACCCTCGGCCTGCACGGCCTGGTTGCGGGCGGCGATCACCGCCTCGAGCGTCTCGCGCTCGTGGCCGGCGTAGCCCTTCACCGTCTCGACGAGGTTCGGGATCAGCTCGTAGCGACGCTTGAGCTGCACGTCCACGTCGGCCCAGGCGTTGTCGACGCGGATGCGGGAGCCGACGAGGCCGTTGTAGAGCAGGACCCCGCCGACGACCATCACGAGCACGACGATCAGGACGATCCACATGGGCGCTCTTCCCGTCTGAAGGAGTGTCGCGACTCAGGCGCTGAGCATAGGCGCCGGCGCGGGCCGCCGACAGGCGCGGCGGGCTCCGTCCGGCATTACGGGCGCGGCGATCACGGTCTTCGCCGGCGGCGACGGTTTTCCGATACCGCGCGGTCCTCCAGGGGCCGTTGTCACGGCCTACCCGGCCGCCGGGCTCCTCCCCAGGAGGGTGCCCACGAATCCAAAAGGAGACCGCAGCCATGTCCACCCAACGAGCGGCCGTGCTGTCGACCGCGTGCGCGCTGGCGGCGATCGTCGCGTGCGGCGACGATTCGCCCACCGGCCCCGACTACGACCCCGACATCCCGACGCAGTGGTCGGAGCTCGTCACGAACCCCTTCTTCCCGCTCACGCCCGGCCTGCACAAGGAGTTCGAGGGAGCGACCGAGGACGGCACCGAGACGATCGTCATCGACGTCCTGAACACGACGAGGATGGTCAACGGCGTCGAGGCCACGATCGTCCGCGACCAGGTCTTCCTGGACGGCGAGCTGATCGAGGACACCGACGATTGGTACGCCCAGGACGCGGACGGCAACGTGTGGTACCTGGGCGAGGCGGCCGAGGACTACGAGGACGGCGTGCTCGTCTCGACCGACGGATCGTGGGAGTGGGGCGTCGACGGCGCGCTGCCCGGGATCATCATGTGGGCCAATCCCGCCGACCACGTAGGCGAGGAGTACCGGCAGGAGTTCTACGAGGGCGAGGCCGAGGACTGGGCCAAGGTGCTGCGCACGGGCGAGTCGGTGACCGTGCCGGACGGGTCGTTCATGGGCTGCATCGTCACCGAGGACTGGAACGGGCTCGAGGCGGACAGCGAGGAGGAGAAGACGTACTGCGCGGGCATCGGCGTGGTGAAGGAGGTCTCTCTGGACAGCGGCGAGAGCGTCGAGTTGACGGCGCACTCGGGCTCGTAGGAGGCGTTCGGGCCTCGGCGCCCGCTGGACGGGCGTCGGGGTCGGCCTAACGGCACCGCCGGCGGGCGCGTCCCTGTTCCGGCCGGGCGCGCGCCGCCCCGCCGGGACGCCCCGCGCACGGCGACGGGGTCACGCGCCTCGACGCGGAGGATGGGTTGAGCCGACCGAACGACGGCCTGCGGGCGCTGAACCGCTTCGGCCTGGGCGCGCGCCCGGGCGAAGCGGCGCGGCTCGCCGACCCCAGGGGGTGGCTGCGGGACCAACTCGGCGGCCCGCCGCCGGCGCTCTCGGGCGATCTCCCGGACGGACCCGAGATCGGCGCCGCGATGCGCGGACTGCGTGAAGCGCAGCGGAGCCGCGACGAGGCGGCGCTGCGAGACGGCCGCCGCGCCATCACCCGCATCGTGGGCCGGGAGAGCACGGCGGCGCTGGGCGCCAGGGTCGTTTCGGATCGCCCGTTCGTCGAGCGGCTGGTCGCGTTCTGGTCCAACCACCTCTGCGTCTCCGTGCGGGGCGAGCCCGCGGTGCTTCCGCTGGCGGGCGACTACGAGCGCGAGGCGATCCGACCCCACGTGCTCGGGCGCTTCGAGGACATGGTCCTCGCCTCCGCGCGCCACCCCGCGATGCTCATCTACCTGGACAACGCCCAGTCCATCGGGCCCGCGTCGCGGGTCGGCCGCGTGACCGCGCGCCGCGGCAACGCCCGCGGCCTCAACGAGAACTACGCCCGCGAGCTCCTGGAGCTGCACACCGTCGGGGTCGACGGAGGCTACGCGCAGGAGGACGTGCTGGAGCTGGCGCGGGTGCTGACCGGCTGGGGCGTGGCCGGAGTGGGGCGGGTGCGCGGCCCGCGGCTCGGGGCCGAGCCCGACGCGCCGTCCTTCCGCTTCGTGGCGGAGCTCCACGAGCCCGGCGCCAAGAGCGTGATGGGGAAGCGCTACGCCGAGGCGGGCGTCCGGGAAGGCGAGGCCGCGATCCGCGACCTCTGCGCGCATCCCTCCACGGCGCGCTTCGTCGCCTCCAAGCTCGTGACCCATTTCGTCGCCGACGACCCGCCGCCGGCCGCGGTCGACCGGATCGCGTCGGTGTTCGCCGATTCCGGAGGCGACCTGCGCGCCACGGCGGACGCGCTGGTGGACCTCGAGGAGGCCTGGGCTGGGGACGCGCGGAAATTCCGCGCGCCGCAGGACTGGCTGATCGCCGTGCTGCGCGCGCTGGGAGCCCGCGAGGCCCCGCGCGAGGTCGTCGAGGCGCTGCGCCAGCTGCGGCACACGCTGTGGGCGCCGGGCGCGCCCAAGGGCTACGGCGACGTCCGTCGCGAGTGGGCGGATCCCGACGCGCTCATGAACCGGGCGGAGCTGGCCCGCACGATCTCCCGCCGCGTCGTGCGCGGCGGCGGCGCGCCCGAGCCGCGCGCGTTGCTCGACGTGGTCGAGCTCGGCGCCGACTCGGCGCTGCCTCGCGTGCTAGCGGACGCCGACATCGACACCGGCGAGCGGCTCGCGCTCGCCCTGGCCGGTCCGGACTTCCAGTGGCGGTGACCATGGACAGACGAAACTTCCTGCGGACGATGTGCGTGGGCGGCGCGGCGACCTTCGCGCTGCCGTCGGTGGCGTTCGCGCGCGTGCCCGGGCAGGGCCGCCTGATGTTCGCGCTGCTGCGCGGCGGCTTTGACGGGCTCGCCGCGCTGGTCCCGATCGGCGACCCCGGGTACCGGGCCCTGCGCGGGCCGATGGCGTTCGACGCGGGCGACCTTATCGCGCTCGACGACGGCTTCGCGCTGGCGCCGGGGTTGGCGCCGTTCGCCGAGTTCTGGGAGCGCGGGGAGCTCCTCGCGGTGCACGCGATGGCGATCCCGTACCGCACGCGGAGCCACTTCGACGGGCAGGCGATCCTGGAGACCGGGCTGGAGCGGCCCGACGGCGCCGCGGACGGGTGGCTGAACCGGCTGCTGCAAGTGATGGGCGGCGAGCGCTCCGGGATCGCGGTGTCGGCGGGCATGCCTCGGTCGCTCACGGGCGAGCACCCGGTGATGACGTGGTCGCCCGCGTCGCTCGGGACCACCGAGGCGGCCTACATCGACCGCCTGCACGCGCTCTACCAGCGCGACCGGGTGCTGCTCAACCCGTTCGAGGCGGCGCTGCAACTCGAAGCGCTCGGCGAGTCCGCCATGGACGACGAGGGATCGACGGGGGGACGGTCGATGGAGGCTCGTGCCCGCCGGCCGCGGGGCGCCTTCGAGCCCGTCCTCGGCGCGGCGGCGCGCTTCCTCCGCGAGCCCGCTGGGCCCAACGTCGCGGCGGTCGAGTTCAGCGGCTGGGACACGCACGCCAACCAGGGCCTGGCCGGCGGGTCGCTGGACCGCCTGCTCGGCGGGCTGTCGTCGGGGCTCGCGGCGTTCCGCGAGGCGATGGGACCGCGCTGGGCGGACACCACCGTGGTCGTGATGACCGAGTTCGGGCGGACGGCGCGGCCCAACGGCACCGGGGGCACCGACCACGGCACCGCGGGCGCCGGCTTCGTGCTCGGGCCGCGCATAGCGCGCAGCGCCGTCCTCGCCGACTGGCCGGGCCTGGCGGAGCGCCAGCTCTACGAGGGCCGCGACGTGCGCCCGACCCTGGACACGCGGTCGGTGCTGAAGGGCGTGCTCGCGGGCACCTTCGACCTCACGCGGGCGCAGTCGGAGCGGGTGTTCCCCGACTCGGAGGCCGCCAACGGGATGTTCGAGCTGATGGGCTGACGTGGGGGTCGGCGCCGTCCCGCGAGCGGGTGCGGCGCCGACGTCGTGCGGCGCCCAGCCGGCTCAACTCGCCGAGAAGCTCGCGTCCATCGTGATCGGCACGGCGAGCGCCTTCGACACCGGGCAGCCCTCCTTGGCGGTGTTCGCGGCCGTCATGAAGGCCTCTTCCGTCCCGTCGCCTTCCGCCCGGACGTCCAGGTGGACGCCGCTGATGGCGAAGCCGACCTCCTGCTTCTCGAGCGAGACCGTCGCGGTCGTCTCGATGCTCTTCGGGGTGACGCCTTCCTTGGCCATGTTTCCCGAAAGCGCCATCGAGAAGCACCCCGCGTGCGCCGCGGCGATCAGCTCCTCCGGGTTCGTTCCCGGCTCGTCCTCGAACCGCTTGCTGAACGAGTAGTCGATGCCGTCGAGCGCGCCGCTCTCGGTCGAGAGCGTGCCGCCACCCGCGCGGATCTCGCCCGTCCACACGGCCGTCGCCTTTCGCTTCATGTCCTCTCCTCCGGTAGGTCGGCAGGAACGCCCCGCACGCGGAGTCCCGCGGCGGGGGCGCAAAGTCGTGCGGGTGCACGGTTCACGCCAGCGCCGCCGGAGGGATCGGCCGGCCGACGGGACGCGCCTTTGTGCATACCGCAGCGAACGTGCACGTTGTCCTGCTGGCACGACGACGAACTCCCAGGACGGCGATCCGGACGTGACACTGCGTGGGGCATACGGCCGCGGTCGGCCGCGAGCGAGCCTATGAGCGACGGCGCCACGCCGCCCGATACCGAGGCGCCGCCGGACGAACCCGGGGCCAGCGCCGAGGAGCTCGGCCCGGGGCCCGGCACGGGCGCGGACGCGTCCCGGGCGGATCCCGAGATCCCCCCGCCCCCGCCGCCGCCCTCCCGCCGCTACGACCGCTCGATCGTGGAGGGCCCGCTCCTGCCGGCGGTCTGGAAGATCGCCTGGCCGACGATGCTGCAGAACATCATCGGCGGCATGCAGGGGCTCGTGGACCACGTCATGGTCGGCAACTACGTCGGCTTCGCCGGCAACGCCGCCATCGGCGTGAGCTGGCAGGTGTTCCTCGTCGTGATCGTCTTCATCTCCTCGCTGTTCACCGGGATGAGCGTGCTGGTCGCTCGATTCGCGGGTGCCGGCAAGTCGGAGAAGGTCGACCGCACCGTGTACCAGGCCTTCCTGACCGCCATCGGCCTCGCCCTCGGGATCTTCGCGCCGCTCGGGTACTTCCTGGCGCCGGCGCTGCTCGACCTGGTCAACGCGGCCCCGGCGGTGCAGGCGGAGGCGCTGCCGTATCTGCGCATCATGTTCCTGTTCAGCAGCGGCATGATGGTGTTCTTCATGCTCGGAGGCGCGCTCCGCTCGGCGGGCGACGCCAAGACGCCGCTGCGGCTCGGGATCGTGATGACAGTGCTCAACATCGTCCTGAACGTGATCCTGATCCGCGGCCTGGGACCGATCCCCTCGTTCGGGACCGCCGGCGCCGCGATGGGGACCGTGATCGCCTCCGCGCTGGTCGGGGCGTACGCGCTGTTCCGGCTCTGGGGCGGCGGGTGGGTGGTGGGCTTCCCGCATGGCGGTGGGTACGGCCCGGATTGGGTCATCATCCGGGCGATCTTCCGCTTCGGCCTGCCGACCGGCATCCAGGGGATCGCGATGAACGTCGGCGGGGTCTTCCTGCTGGCCTTCATCGGCTCGGTCGCGCAGAGCGCGGCGGCGCAGGCGGCCTACGCCGTCTCCTACACGCAGCTCTTCTCGCTGATCACGTGGACGACCGTCGGTTTGATGGGGGCCGCCGCTGCCGTGGCGGGCCAGAATCTAGGGGCGGACAACCCGGACCGCGCGGCCGCCGCCGTGCACAAGGCGGCCCGCATCGGGGTGCTGGTCGCGGCGTTGGTGGGACTGATGTTCCTGCTCATCCCGCGCCAGCTCCTCGGGGTGTTCGGCATGGACGAGCCGGCCGTGCTCGACATCGGCACCAGCTTGCTCCGCGTGCTGAGCCTGTCGGGCCTCTTCATCGCGGTGGCGCTCACCTACACCGGGGGCCTCCAGGGCACCGGCGACACCAAGAGCCCGCTCTACATCTCGATCGTCTCGCAGATCGTGGTGCCGCTGGGCATCTGCGCGGTCGTGCAACGGGTCGGGACGCTGGATCCGATCGATATCTGGCTGGCCATCCTCGCCGGCCACGTGACCCGCTCCGCCCTCAGCGTGATGGTGTTCAACCGCGGGAGGTGGCGCAGCATCGCGGTCGACATCGGCGGCTGAAGAGCGGAGGACCCGCGACGCGCGACCGGGTGGCTACGCCGCCGGCTCGACGTCGGCCCGCAGGCGTTCCTGGATGTAGGCCGCGACCGCGTCGATGTCGCGGTACTTGAGCCCGTAGAACCCCCAGTGCGGCATGCCGCTCGCCGTGCCCGTGAACACCTGCCGCCGCAGCCCTTCGCGATCCGCCGCGAAACGCCAGTCCGGCGTGAGGAAACTGGGCGGACGGAGCGTGTCGCCCCGGAGCACGAGGCCGCCATCGCCGGCCCCAACCGGCCCGTGGCACTTGGAGCAACTGTAGGAATAGACCACCGCTCCCCTCTCCAGCGCCGCGCCCGCGCTGTCCCAGCCGATGGTATCGAACGCCGCGGGATCGTACATTGCTTCGGCGAGCATGACGGAGTCCTCGTGAGCCGCAACCTGGTCCTCGGGGGTGGGCGCGGCGTCCGAGCCGCAGGCAATCAGCGCCGCCGCCAACGCGATCGGGGCCAGGTGGGTACGCCTGGTGCTGAGCATGGACCCTCCCGGTTGGAGATGCTCCACGATGGCGCGCGCACCGGTCGGACGGCGTGGGGAGGCCTACGCGATGTTGTCGGAGATTCGACCACACCTCCGCGCACGACACCCGGTCGCGCTCAGCCCCGCGGCGACGCCTCCGCGGTGGTGCCCTAGCGCGGGGCGGCCTCGGCGCTCGCGGCGGCTTCGTCCCCGGCGAGGAAGACCTCCGTGAGGGGCCGCTCGCGGGCCAGGAACTCGGTGGGGCTGAGGCCCGCCATCCGGCGAAACTCCCGGCAGAAGTGGGGCTGATCGTAGTAGCCCGCCTCGAGGGCGATCCTCCCCAGCACGACCGACCGCGCCGTCCGTAGTCGCCGCACCGCGCCCTGGATCCGGACGATTCGACGGAGGTCGCGCGGCGCGAGGCCGGCGTGCTCGCGCAGCGCCCGCTCGACCGAGCGCGGCGTGCTCGCGAGGGCGGCGGCCACGGCCTCGACGGGCTCGCGGCCGGCGCCCCGCACGATCCGCTGGACGGCGGCCCGCGCGAGGGTGGGCGCCGGGCCGGGAGCGACGCGTGCCTCGAGGAACGCGCCGGTCACGTGCGCCCAGCGCGACGTTGGCTCTTCGCCCAGCCGCTCGCGCAACGCCGCGAAGGCGGGCGCGACCGCGCTCGCTTCGACGTACCCGTCGCGCAGGTCCGCCATCGGCACGCCGAGGAGCGCACCCCCCGCCCACGGCTGAAGGCGGATGCCCAGGAGCCGGGAACGCCCGACGGCGCGTAGCGACAGCGCCGCGGTGATCTGCCCCACGATCATCGCGGCCGGCTGACGCCGTGAACGGCCCTCGGCGGTGAGCGCCTCGTAAGGGTCCCCCAGGTTGAGCACGACCTCCGCGCACCCGTCCGGAATGACCGGCTCGGGCCGTGATCCCCCGGGCGGGGCGTCGGCCGTGAGCGTCCAGATGCAGCGGACGTGGTCCGCGAGGGAGGGGGGAGGCGCCGTTTTGCGATAATGCATGCCCGCAGGATCGCCCCGCCGTCGCATCCGTACAAGGCGCGTCCGAACCCGTTCGCTAGATTCGCTGCCGAGCCCGCCCCAGGGCGGCAGTACACCCGACACCGGAGGCAGCCGTGTCACCCAGGAGAGCCACCAGGAGGGCCGCGACGGCCAGCGTTGCGTGGGCGCTGTCATTCGCCGCGTGCTCGTCCGCCACCGCCCAGCAGAGCGCCGCTTCCGCAGCGCCGCCCGAAGGACCCCTCGCGCCGCTCGCGTTCATGGCGGGCTGCTGGGCGGAGGGCCCGGAGGGACTGCACGAGCAGTTCACCGCTCCGACCGCCAACCTGATCCTCGGCACGTCCCGGTTCCTGAGGGGGGGCGGCGTCGTCGAGTTCGAGTTTCACGTCATCCGGCCCGGGGAGTCGGGGCCGATCCTCACGCCGCACCCCGGGGGCCGGGCGTCGGTGTCGTTCGCCGCCGATTCGATCGCTCCGGGCTACGTGGCGTGGGCCAACCCGGACCACGATTTTCCGCAGAGGATCATCTACGACGGCCGCGAAGAGGGCGCCCTGCGGGCCACCATCGAAGGGCCGCGGGACGGAGAGACCGCGCGCATGAGCTGGCGCATGGCCCGCGTCCGCTGCCCCGCGACGTAGCGCGACGCGCCTCCGCCGCGCGGCGCGAGGCCCGGAGGGCGACCCGCGCGACGGCACGGACTCGAGCAGGGGGGTAGCGGTGAGCGGCGCACGCGTCCAGGGAGTGGAGGGCGGGGGCAGGGGAGTGGGCAGGTTGATCTTCGCCGCCGTGCGACGGCGACTGGGGCGGGTGCCCGAGCCCGTCCGGATTCTGGCCCGGCGGCCGCCCATGCTGCGCGGCCACATCTTCATGGAGGCAAGCCAGGAGAGCACCGGGCTCGTGCCCGCGTCGATCAAGAAGCTGGCCCAGGTACGCGTCGCCACGCGCATCGGGTGTCCGTTCTGAATCGACATCAACTCTGCCGGCGGCAGAGACGCGGGCGTGACGCAGGAACAGCTCGAATCCCTGTCGTCCTACGACACGTCCCCCGCGTTCGGACCCGCGGAGCGAGCCGCGCTACGGCTCGCCGACGCGATGGTGGGCACGCCGGCCGAGGTCCCGGCCACGCTGTTCGCCGAGCTGCGCGAGCACTTCTCCGAGGAGCAGCTCGTCGAGCTGGCCGCCGCGCTGGCGTGGGAGAACTACCGGGCGCGCTTCAACCGGGTGTTCGACGTCGGCTCGGAGGACTACTCGGAGGGTGCGTATTGCCCGATGCCGGTGGTGGCGGGGTAGCGCGGGCGCGGCCTCGGTCGCCTAGGAGACCGGGGCGCCGACCGCCTTGCGGACCGCGGGCGCGACCCGGGTGCCGAACAGCTCGATGCCGCGGAGCACCTCGGCGTGGGGCACGGTCCCGACGGTCTGCATGAGGAAGCGCTGGTGGCCGAACAGCTCGTGCTGGAAGAGGATCTTGTCGACGACCTCCTCGGGGCTGCCCACCACGAGGTGGCCGCGCGGGGCGCAGCCGGCCTCGAACTGGGCGCGGGTCGTGGGCGGCCAGCCGCGTTCGCGGCCGATGCGCGTCATGATCTCGGCGTAGGGCTCGAAGAACACGTCGCGCGCGCCCTGCGACGTGGCCGCCACGTGCCCGTGGGAGTTGATGCCCACCGCGAGGCCGGACGGGTCGTGGCCCGCCCGGCTCGCCGCGTCCCGGTACAGCTCCACCAGCGGGACGAAGCGCTCCGGGTAACCGCCGATGATCGCGAGCGCCAGCGGCAGGCCCAGCGACGCCGCGCGCACCACCGAGGGTGGCGTTCCGCCCACCGCGATCCAGACCGGGAGCGGGTCCTGCGCGGGCCGCGGGTACACGCCCCGGCCGGCGACGGGAGGCCGGTGCGTCCCGCTCCAGGTCACGACCTCGTTCGCGCGCGCCGCGAGCAGGAGGTCGAGCTTCTCGGAGAAGAGCAGGTCGTAGTCGGCGGTGTCCTGACCGAACAGCGGGAAGGACTCGGTGAAGGATCCCCGTCCCGCCATGATCTCGGCGCGCCCGCTCGACAGCAGGTCGATCGTGGCGAAGTCCTGGAAGACCCGGATCGGGTCGTCGGAGCCGAGGACCGAGACGGCGCTGGTGAGCCGGATGCGGCGGGTACGCGCCGCCGCCGCCGCGAGCACGATCGCGGGGGCGGACACCGCGAAGTCCGGACGGTGGTGTTCCCCCACGCCGAACACGTCCAGGCCGACCTGGTCGGCCAGCTCGATCTCCTCCAGCAGATCCCGGAGGCGGTCGCCGGCGGCCAGCTGGTGTCCGGTGGCGGCGTCGAAGCGCGTTTCCGCGAACGTGTAGATGCCGAGTTCCATGGGCCCATCATGGGGGAGGGGGCCCTGGGCGCGCACCCCGTGTGCGGCACGCGCGGGCCGATGGTAGCTTCGCGGAGATTCACCCGGCATCGCCACGCACACCCGAAGCAGGGCGGGTTCCCATGCCCAGCACCGTGGAGCCGCTGTTCATCTTCGCCGAGGTCGCGATCGCACTCGCGGGATTCGCGTCGCTGGTGACCGTGATCGACCGCGGAGGAGGCGATCCGATGGCGCTCGACGCCAACCGGCTCCGCAACCTGATCGACGTCAGCCTGCTCGTCGTGGTGTTCTCGCTGTTCCCGATGGTGCCCTTCGAGTTCGGCGTCGCCGAGGAAAGCGCGTGGCGTGTCTCCAGCGCCGCGTTCCTGGCCGTGACCTCGGTCTACCTGGTGGTCGCCGGACGCCGCCAGCGGTTCATGCGGCAGCGCAACATCGCCATCCGGCGCCCCTGGGCGAGGGCGCTGTGGACGCTCGCCGGCGGAATGGTCGCCACGCTCGTACTGGGCATGGCGGGGGTCGGCGGCGACATCGGGGCGGCCTGGTACGTGACGGCGTTGTTCCTGACCCTCGTATCCGCGGCGCTGATCTTCATCCTGGTCATCGCGTCCACGCTTCAGCCCTATAGGGACGCGCCGGGGCCCGCTTCCGGCCTCGGGGGGGATGCGGTCTCGTGAGCGGGCGTTTCGATCGTCTCGCCCGCCGACCAGCCGGTCACGTTCGTCGAGCTGTTCATCGACCTGGTGTTCGTGTTCAGCGTGACGCAGGTGGTCGGCCTTTTCCACGACGGCATCTCGTGGCCGGCCGCGGGGCAGGCGATCCTCATCTTCTGGCTGGTGTGGTGGGCGTGGACGCAGTTCACGTGGTCGCTGAACGCCGCCGATACCACGCATCCGGGCGTCATAGCGGGGACACTGCTCGCCACCGGCGTCGCGTTCTTCATGGCGGTCGCGTTGCCGGACGCGTTCGCCGGCAGGGCGCTGTTCTTCGCCATCGCCTTCCTCGGCGTAGCGCTGGTCGTCGCCGCCGGGGATCCTCGCCGCGCGGCGCTCGAGTCGCCCGCATGACGCCGACCCGATGACGAGCAGCGGCCCGACGGCGTCCGAGGCGGAGGCCCGTCGCTTGAACGAGGAAGGGCGACGGCTCGACGCCGCGGGCGACGGGGACGCCGCCGTCGCGGCCTACCGGCGCGCGATCGACGCCGATCCCGGGTGGTCGGTGCCGTGGTACAACCTCGGCCTGGTCTACAAGTATCGCGGCGCGTGGCAGGAGGCCCTGCGCTGCACGCGACGCGCTTCGGAGATCGATCCCGACGACGGCGACGTGTGGTGGAATCACGGGATCGCCGCGACGGCGTTGGGCCACTGGGACGAGGCCCGGGAGGCCTGGAAGGCCTGCGGCATCCCGCTACCGGCCGGCGGCGGGCCGCCCGTCATGGCCCTCGGCCTGGTGCCGATCAGACTCGATCCGACCGGCCCGGCCGAGGTCGTCTGGTGCGACCGGATCGACCCGGCTCGCGCAGTGATCCGCAACGTCCCGCTGCCCGCGTCGGGGCGGCGGTGGCGGGACGTGGTCCTGCACGACGGCGCGATCAACGGCGTGCGCGTGGTGGACGGCCGGGAATACGGCGTCTTCGACGAGCTGGGGCTACTGGAGCGCTCGGCCTACCGCACCTACGAGGTCCATCTCCACGGCGTCGGTGAGGAGCATCAGGAGCGCTTGCGCGGATTGGCGGAGGCGCTCGAAGCCGGTGCCGAGAACTGGTCCCGCTCGATCCGCTACCTGTGCAGGCAGTGCAGCGAGGGGCGGCCCCACGGCGAGCACGACCGCGAGCTATCGGGGGCCCGGCCCGACCTGGGCTTCGGCGTCGCGGCCCGCGACGACGAGCACCTGGCCCGCGTCCTCGCGGAGTGGGCCGGGCTCGTCGGCGGCGAGCGCATCGAAGGATGGAAGGCGGTGCCGGACGAGGCCGGCGGCGCGTGAGCCTACCTCCGCTTGGCCACGAACCCGACGCCCACGGTGACGGCGATTTCGTTGCGGCGGTCGTCCACCCAGTACCGATACAGCGCCTGCGTGCGGACGCCGAGGCGGTCGCCCACCGGCCAGTGGTAGCCGGCGCCGCCGCCCACGCCGAAGTCGGTATCCGACGGGTCCTCGCCGCTCTGGATCTCGCGCGACCGGTCCAGCGAGCCGTCGGCGAAAGCGTAGAAGCTGGGCCGCCGCGGGTCGCCGGCGTACCAGGCGCCGCGCAACGAGATGCCGAGGGTGCCGATGTTCTCGTCGAGGTCCTCGTTGCGGACGAACTGGTAGCTGAAGTGCGGCTCGAGTGCGATCCGGCGGGCGACGAAGATGGTCGCCCAGATCGTGGGCCGCCCCAGGATGCCCCCGCCGGGGATGCCCACGAGCTCCTGCGTGGACTCTCCCTGCAGCTCGTCGGAGGACCGGTAGGTGAAACCGACCTGGGTCCCGATCTCCACGCGGCCCTGCGCGGCGAGCGGCGCCGCCACGAACAAGAGTCCCAGCACCAGCGCTCCCCTCGTACCCGTCCCCTTGTGCCACACCCGCATGATGCCCTCTCCGCGTTCGACGTCGGCCCGGATGGCCCGTCCGATCCGGCCCCGTGAACGATGGGCCCGACGGCCGCTCCCGGCCAGGGAGCCGTAGAATCGTGACGGACCGCCCGTTGTCGGCCGACCAGGCGCGCGTGCGCCTGGCGGTGTACGAGTACTTCGTGGAAACGGGCATGGCGCCCGACGTCCTCGCGCTCGCGGATTCGTGCGACCTCGCCCCCGCCGACGTCGGCCGCACCCTGTCCGAGCTGGCCGGGCTGCGCGCCCTGGTGCTGGATCCGGCCGACGGGACGATCGCCATGGCACACCCGTTCGCGGCGCGTCCCACCCCCTTCGCCGTGGAGACCGACCGGGGACGCTACTACGCCAACTGCGCGTGGGACGCGCTGGGCATGCCCGGCCTGCTCGGCATGGACGGCCGCATCGACGCGACCTGCGCGCGCACCGCCGAGCCCATGCCGATGGACGTCGATCCCCAGGGCGGCCCGCCGAGCGGACCCGGCGCGGACGGCGTGGTCCACATCGCGGTCCCTTTCCGGCGCTTCTGGGACGACGTCTTCTTCACGTGACGGACGATCCTACTCTTCCGGTCGGAGGAGCGGGTGCGGGAGTGGTCGAACCGAGAGGGCATCCCGGTCGGCGTCATCGTGCCGGTGCCGGTCCTCGACCGATTGACCCGCGACTGGTACCGCGACCGCCTGTCCCGGGACTGGCGTCCGCGGACGGCGGAGGAGGCGGAGCGTCGCTTCGCCCTGGCCGGGCTGACCGGTCCCTTCTGGAGCCTGCGCTGAGGGCGCCGGCTTCGCACCTCGCGCGGCGGGGGGCGATGCCCGGGCTCGGGCCCGGCGCGGTCCCCGCGAGGTCAGTGCGCTTCGGGGTCCCCGTCGGCGCCGTGGTCGTCCGCTTCCTCGAGTGCGTCCGTGCCCTCCCGCATGGGGTCCACGCCGATCACCGGCGCGTAGACCTGCCAGCGGCCCTCCCGGGTGCCCACCAGGAGCCGGTCGTAGGGCGCCGTGTCCCAGCGCGGCGCGGAAAAGACGCGCCCTTCCGCCGCCCCGACGGACCGGATGTCGTCGCGGGGCAGGTCGATCACCTCCGCGGTAGCGACCCAGGCCTGCCGCCCCAGCCGCACCACGGCAGACGAATGACCCGCCTCGACGTCGGGATCGGCGGCCACCGTCGGGAAGGTGGCCGGCACGGCGGCGGCCTCCTCGAGCGGGACCAGCTCGGCCCCGCGCAGCCCCATGTCCTCACACGCCGCGAGCGCGGCCGCCGCGGCGGCGAGGCAGAAAACTCGGCGTCGTACGGTCATGTCCCCCTCGGTTGTGAAGCGTGCTGACCGGACCCATAGTAGGGACCGTCGTCCCCGGGCGCAGGCCCGGCGATCCGCTCGTTCACGTCGCTTCCGGAGCCGCGCATGCGCATCGCGATCGACCCCGTGCCGCTGGTCCTGGGCATCTATGCCCACGTCGGCAAGCTGCTGGACAGGGCCGAGCAGCGCCACGAGGACGATGACGCCGAGGCCCTCGGCAAGCGCTTCGGCAGCGGTGGGCAGAAGGGCAGCGACAAGGATGTCCAGCGTCTCGTGCGCGCCCTCCACAGCGACGTGAAGACCGCCGACAAGCTGCTGAAGAAGTCCGGCGATGTCTGGAAGATCTCCCAGGAAACGGATCTGGTGAACCTCGTCGTGCAGAAGCGCGGCGAGGCGACCGATCCGCGTTCCTACGTGTTGCTCAAGCTCGACGACGTCCGCGCCCTCCTGGAGACGATCGCGGCCGCGGCCAAGGGTGCGGGAGAGGACGCCGCCGTGATGCGAGAGCTCACCGAAACCGCCGCCGCCCTGGAAGGGCGGGCCGGGGACTACTTCACCTTCGGCTTCGATCCCTGGGAATAGGCCGCCACCTTTCCGGCATGCGCGCCGCCCTCCTGCTGCCGGGGGCCGTCCTGGCGGCGGCCGTCGCGTCCGCCGCACCCCTCAAGGGACAGGTCCGCCCGCGGCTCGATCCCCGCTTCCGGATCGCCGAGCTCGTGGCCCCCGACGGCCGAGGGCCCGACGCCCGGTTGCAGGCCTTCGGCGCGTCGCGCGCCCGGGGGCTGGGGCTCCTGGGCTCCGGCGACGCCGGTGAACTGCGGGTCTTCGTGCGGGGTTCGGGCGACGTCGCGGCGGCGATCGTCGCGGCCGGCGGCCGGGTGCGGGCGCGCGCCGGAGACATCATCGCGGCGTCGTTGCCGGCGGCCGGCCTCGGGGCCCTCGCTGCCGATCCCCGCGTCGCGGCGCTCGAACCCGTAGGGACCCTCGCCACCCAGACGGCGCCGCCGGCCGGGCCGGGGCCGCGAGGCTCGCGTCCGCCAGCTCCACGCCCGCCGCGGCGCGGCGCGCTCCTGGACGTCGCGACGGACGACATCCGCGTGGGCCCGCTCCGCCAGCGCATCGCCGGACGCTTCGAAGGCATCGCCGGCCAGGGCATCGTCGTGGGTATCGTCGACAGCGGCCTCGACCTCGGCCATCCCGACTTCCGGCGCCCCGACGGCTCCACCCGGGTGCTGTGGGCGCTGGACCTCACCGACGACGGAGGCCCGGCCCCGGGCGCCGTCGGGAGCGCCACGTTCCCCGAGGGCTCGGAATGCGACGCGGCGACGATCGACGCCGGCGATTGCCGCATGCGCGACCTCCGGGGGCACGGGACGCACGTCCTCGGCATCGCCGCGGGCGACGGCTCCGCGACGGGCAACGGACGCGCGCCGTTCCGCTACGTGGGAGTGGCCCCCGAGGCCGACCTGATCGTAGTCAAGGCCGGCGAGGCCACGTTCGCCGCCGACGATGTTCTCGCCGGCGTCGCCTACGTTTTCGAGCGCGCCGCCGAGCTCGGCAGGCCGGCCGTCGTGGCCCTCGCGCTGGGCACACAGGCGGGCCCGCACGACGGCTCGACCGCGCTCGAGCGGGGCCTCGACGCGCTCGTGGGACCGGGCCGGATCGCCGTCGTCACAGCCGGCAACCAGGGCGCCTACGACAACGAGAGTCCCGACTTCCCGGCGGGCCCGATCCACCTGACGGGGCAGACCGAACCGGGCGCTCCCGTCGAGCACACGCTGGTGGTGCCGTCGTACGTGCCGACGCCGGGCGCCGGCAACGACGCCGTCCTGCTCGAGATCTGGTACGAGGGGGCGACCGACGTGGCGATCACGGTGACGCCCCCCGGCGGCGATCCCGTGCGCGCGGAGCCCGGCGATACGGCGGTGGGTCAGTCGTCCGCCGGCGCGGTGTTCATCGACAACGCCTCCGCCGGACCGTCGCCGGACAACGGAGACAACCAGGCGCTCGTCCTGATCTTCGATGCCGCCGAGGGCGAGGAACCGGCGCAAGGCGCGTGGGCGATCGGCGTCGAGACGGTGGCCGGACTGATTACGCCGCTTCCGCACCACGGCTGGATCGTCGGTTCGACCTTCCAGGGGGCGATCGCGACGCCCCGCATCGACCGCGGCGCGACGAACTCGCACGTGGTCACGACGCCCGCCAACGGCGGCCGCATGCTCGCGGTCGGGGCGCACGCGACGCGCCACACGTGGCCCGGGCTCGCGGGGCAGGAGACGTTCGCGTTCCGCGAGCCGCTCGGCGACATCGCGTTCTTCAGCTCCCCCGGGCCCCGACGCGACGGTGTCCTGCGCCCCGACGTCACCGCGCCGGGCAAGATGGTGGTCGCGTCGTACGCCGCCGGCGGATCCGACTTCGCCGTGCTCCCGTCGCTGATCGAGGCGGACGGCGTCCACGCCGCCCTGCTCGGGACCAGCATGGCCACCCCCCAGGTGGCCGGCGCCGTGGCCCTGCTGCTGCAGCGGGAGGCGAGGCTCACCCCGGAGGACGCGCGGGCCATCCTGCGCGGCAGCGCTCGCGCCGACGAATTCGTCGAGGCTCGCGGCGGAGCGGGCAGCCACCCATGGGGGTTCGGCAAGCTGGATGCGCTGGGGGCGGTCCGCTCGTTCGGATCCCCCGCCGGTCTGCTGACCGTGGCCGCAGCCCCGGCTACGCCCGCGACGACCGTGGCGGAGGGTCGCGCGGGCGAGGTGCTCGAGCTCCTGGATCTCCAACTCGTGGCGAGCTTGCAGGAGCCGATCCTGGTGAACCGGCTCCGGGTCGATCTGGCGGGCGGCGGCGCCGGCGACACGCTACTGCTCGTGCTGGACGGGGACGCCGACGGCGAGATCGGCGCCGGCGACACCGAGCTGGCCGCAGTGGCCGCTGGGACGGGCGGCGCTGACCTGGGCGGCACGCTCACCGTGCCCTCGGGATTCGCGTTGGACGTCCTCGTGGGCCTGCGCCTGGGCGGGGGAATCGTCAACGGCGCGACGGTGCGGGCCGTACTGCCGCAGAACGGGGTCGGCACGGAAGGCGTGCTGTCCGGCGCGGTCGACGCGGTGAACGGCCCGTCGGTGGACGTCGCCTCGCCGCTCTATCGCGTCGACCTGCTGGCGAGTGGAGAGACCGTCGCGCTGTCGGCGAATCCGGTCCGCGGCGAGCGCCTCGTCGTGAACTACGGCGACACGCCGCTCCGCGCGGCCGTCTACACGGCGGCGGGCCGCCTGGTACGCGACTTCACGGACGTGCTCGGCGCCGAGGGCCCCGGGCGCTTCGCCTGGGACCTCACCGACGGCGCCGGACGCCCGGTCGCGAACGGCGCCTACTACCTGTTCCTGGAGCTGGCCGACGGCCGGGTCCGCCAGACCGTCTACGTGTTGCGTCCATGAGCGCCCGGTCGGAGGGGTACCTTGGCCGCGCTTGCCCGACCACGTCGTGGGTGCTCGCGATCGCGGGGCTGCTGGCCCTCGGCTCGGCGCCCGCCGCCGCGGCACAGAGCGACGCGGAGTCCGGAGCGGACGTCCTCGCCCTGGCCCCCTCGCCGCGCGCCACGGCGTTCGGCGGCGCGTACACGGCGGGCGCGCCGGGCGACCCCTTCGCGCTCTTCGCGAATCCGGCGGGCATCGCCGGGCCGGGCGGCCCGGCGGATCCCGGGGGCGTCGGGGGCTGGTCCGTGGGGGCCGCCTTCCGGGCCCACGTGGGTGACGCGTCGGCGGGCTCGCTGGCCGCGCGCTTCGCCGGGCTCGGCGGGGCCGCCGCCGTGGCCGTGCGCTACCTCGACTACGGCGAGGTCGACGAGCTGATACCCGATCCCGCGTTCGGCGGCGAGCGAGGCATGGCGACCGGGGCGCGCATCCGGGGCACCGAGGTGGCGCTCTCCGGGGCCTACGCGTTCGAGGTCGGGCCGTTCGCCGCGGGGGCGGGATTCGACCTGGTACGCACCGACCTGGCCGAGCTGCAGGACGTCGCGGTCGCGGGATCCGCGGGCGCGCGCGTGGGACTCTGGGAGGGCCGCGTCGGTATCGGCGCCGCGGTCCAGCACCTGGGCGCGGACGCGGCCCCGGGCCGCGACGCCCCGCTGCCCCGGACCTACCGCGGCGGGGTCAGCCTGGCCCTGGGCGTGGCCGGCCCCCTGCGGCTGCGTGTCCTCGCGGACGCCGCGGGCCCCTGGGACCGGCTGCGCCCCGCGGTGGGCGCCGAAGTGGGCATCGCCGGCACCGACGGCGTCCTGCTGGAGGCGCGCGCGGGCTGGGACGGTTCCGTGGAGCGGGAGGACGCGCTGGAGGAGTGGAGCTGGGGGGGCGGGCTGGTGGTCGGAGACCTGGCGATCGACTACGCCTACCGGGGCATCGGGGTGCTGGGCGCCGCCCACCAGATCGGCGCACGCCTGCGCCGGTGATGTGGGGTGCGGCGTGGCTGGACCGAGCCGGCTAGAGCGCGTCGAGGAGAGGATCCCCCAGCGCTTCCACCTGCCAGCGACGCACGTCGGGAATGGCGAGCAGCTCGGCGTGATCGGCGGGCGCGATCTGCGCGATGCGCTCGATCAGCCACTTCGGTAGCAGGAAGCCCCGTTCCAGCCCCAGCCGGTCCGCCGCGGCGTCGCGCACCGCGCGGATCCGATCCGTGCGCGCCTCCTCCTGGGTGGTGGGCCGCGGCCTCCGCGGCCCGCGCGGCGGCCTCTTGGGCAGCTCGGTCGTGGCGCGGCCGCGCGCCACCGCGTCCATCAGCGCCCGCCCGGCCGGCGAATCGACGAGCCTGGGCGTCACGCCCTTGATGGCGACCAGCGCCGCGGCATCGCGAGGGCCGACCCGCGCGATCTCCATCAGCGCCTCCCGCGACAGGATCCGAAACGTCGCGCGGTCCCGACGCCGGCCCTGTTCCTCGCGCCAGTCGTGCACTTCCCGCAGGACCGCGAGCTGGCGCGGGGTCAGGTCGCGCGACCCCTTGAGCTTGAGGAACGCCGGGACCGCGCCGTTCTCCTCGTGGCGTGTGCCGCGCACGATCTCGAACTCCTCCTCCGCCCAGGCCAGGCGCCCCGCTGCGGTGAGGCGCTCGCGCAGCGCGCGCCGCAGCTCGGGCAGGTACCGGGTGTCCTCGGCCGCGTACTCGATCATCTCGTGAGGCAGCGGCCGGCGCGCCCAGTCGGCGCGCTGGTACTTCTTCTCGACGGTAACACCCAGCACGTCCTCGAGCAGCGAGGACAGGCCGATCTGGCGCTCGCCGAGAAACTGGGCCGCGACCTTGGTATCGAAGAGCCGGCCGATGCGGAGCCCGTGGTCGCGGTCGAGCAGCCGGAGGTCGTAGTCTGCGTCGTGGAAAACGATCTCGGTTTCCGGGTCCGAGAGCAGCGAGGCGAGCGGCTGCAGCGACTCGACCGCGAGGGGATCGACGAGGACCGTCTCCTCGCCGGCGGTGAGCTGGACCAGGCAGACCCGGTCGTGATAGCGGTGGTACCCGGCCGCCTCGGTGTCCACGGCGATCACCGCCCGGCCGAAAAACGCATCGACCAGGCCCCGCAGGTCCTGGTCGGTGTCTATGTAGCGCATTCCCGTCATCCTCCCCGGATCCCCCCGATTACCCACGGCGGCCCGCCGCCGCGACTCAATTGTACACGACCTCGCCCTCCCTGGAAATGACGTGCCGCTGGCGCGCCCCGAAGCCGGACTCCCGATCGTGCCGGCGCTGTCCCGCGGACCCGGCCTACGTGCCGGCGCAGGCACCGGACATTCGCGCCCCCAACCATTACATTGCGCGGTTCCGCGAACCGCGGGGGTATCTCTTGGCCCCCGTCGACGAAAGGGTGGGAGGGACGTGCTCACGAAGGTCGTCGCGACGATCGGCCCGGCCAGCGCCGGCGCAGCGAGCCTGCTCGAGCTGGTGCGCGCCGGAGTCAACGTGGTCCGGATCAACTGCGCCCACGGAACGCGCGAGGATCACCGTGCCACCGTGGAGCACGCCCGCGCCGCCGGTCGGGAGCTCGGCCGCCCGGTCGCGGTCCTCGTCGACCTGGCCGGGCCGAAGATCCGGACGGGGGATTTTCCCGAGCCGCGCACGCTGGAGGAGGGCCAGGAGGTCGTCCTCGCGCCGCAGGCGGACGCGTCGGGGGAGGACATCCCGACGACCTACGCGGGCCTCGCGGGCGACGTCCGCCCGGGCAGCCGCATCCTGATGGACGACGGCGCCATGGAGTTGGAGGTGCTGGAAACGGAGCCCCCCCTGGTCCGCGCCCGGGTGCTGCGCGGCGGGGACCTCGGGAAGCACAAGGGCATCAACCTGCCGGGCATCCGCGTCGCCGCGCCCTCGCTGACCGAGAAGGACCTGACCGACATCGAGTGGGCGATCGCGGCGGGTGTGGAGTACGTCGGCCTCTCGTTCGTCCAGCGCCCAGACGACGTGCGTGATCTGCGCGCGCGGCTGCCGCCGGAGATCCTGATCGTCGCCAAGATCGAGAAGGACGTCGCGCTGGAGAACGTCGAGGCGATCCTCGAGGAGACGGACGCGGTGATGGTGGCACGCGGCGACCTCGGCGTCGAGCTGCCGTTCGAGCAGGTGCCCCTCGCCCAGAAGCGCATCGTGCAGCTCGCCAACCTCCACGGGCGGCCCGTGATCACCGCGACACAGATGCTCGAGTCGATGATCTCCGCATCGCGCCCGACCCGCGCCGAGGCCAGCGACGTGGCGAACGCTCTCTTCGACGGGACCGACGCCGTGATGCTGTCCGGCGAGACCGCGGTCGGACACGACCCCAGGCTTGCGGTGGAGGCGATGGTGCGCATCGCCGCCGAGATCGAGCGCTCGCACGCGTTCACCGAGGGCCCCAAGTACGACATCCCTGTGCTGGGCCACCTGCGCACGGGGGCCACGCCGACCGAGCACGCGATCGCCGCCGCCACCGTGGAGGCGCTGCGACTCCTGGGGGCGCCCGCCGTCGTCACGCTCACCACGTCCGGCGCGACCGCCCGGCTCGTGTCGAGCTACCGGCCGCCGGTGCCGATCCTCGCCGTGTGCGAGCTGGAGACGACGTATCGCCAGCTCGCCCTGGTCTGGGGGGTCGATCCCGTGTGGGTCCCCGACGACCATTCCTACGACGCCATGATGCGGGTCGCGCGGGAGGCCCTCGTGGCCAAGGAGATCGCGCGTCCCGGGGACCGGGTGATCGTCACGGCCGGCATCCCGTTCAACGTGCCCGGGACGACGAACATGATGCGGGTCGAGGTGGTTTGACCCTCGCGTTCCTGGGCACCGGCACCTCCTTCGGCATCCCCGTGCCGGGTTGCGACTGTCCCCGCTGCACCTCCGCCGATCCGCGCGATCGGCGCACCCGCCACGGCGCCCTGGTGCGGGGTGAGAGCGGTACGCTGCTTGTGGACACGCCGCCCGAGCTTAGGCTCCAGCTCCTGCGCGCCGAAGCGCCGCGCGTGGATGCCGTCTGGTTCACCCACGGCCACGCCGATCACACGCACGGCATCGACGACCTCCGCGCGCTGAACGTCGGGCGGGACGGTCCGCTGCCGGCCTTCGCCAACGTCGACGGGGCGGCGATGCTGGTGGAACGCTTCGCCTACATCTTCGGGGAGCGGGGGCGGCCGACCGGCCGGGCGCGCCCGTGGGTCGACCTCTCGATCGTCGATTCGGCGGCGCCGATCGAGGCGGCAGGGTTCGATGTGGCACCACTTTCGCTGCCACACGGCGACATGGAGACCCTGGGATTTCGCATCGACGGGCTGGGGTACCTTCCCGACGCGCACGACGTCCCCCCCGATGTCGTGGACGCGTTGAGGGGCGTCGACGTCCTGGTGCTTTGCGCTCTCTGGTTCGGACGCCCCCACCCGGCGCACCTCAACATCGAGCGCGCCGTCGAGGTCGCCGAGGATGTGGGCGCGCGGATCACCTACCTGACCCACCTGACTCACCGGGAAAGCCACGCGGACCTCTGCGAACGGCTGCCTCCCGCCGTCCGCCCGGCCTACGACGGCCTGAGCGTGGCGGTCGGATGAACACCGCGGAGTCGGGCGTCCGGGGCCGGACGGTGGACCCCGCAGCCGAGTCGGGGCGCGCGGACCGCCATCGCGTCATCGGGCGCATCGCGGGCGACATCGGCCACGAGCTGAAGAATCCCATCCACGCCAGCGTCATCAACCTCGAGCTGGTGCGCAAACGGATCACCGACGGCGGACGGGAGGACGCCCTCGACAGGCTGGACGTCGTGAGCGATCAGGTCCGCCGGGTGCACGGCGTGGTGGAGGGTCTGCTCAAGCTGCTCCGGGAGAGCCGGGAGCCGGAAGGGGACCGCGAGCTGGACCGGGTGGTCGAAACGGTACTGCCGCTCCTGCGCGCGCAGGCGAACGCCGCCGGGGTCGAGCTCGAGTGGGTCCCGGCGGGATCGGGCACGCTCTGCGGCGTATCGACCGAATGCCTCGGGCACACGCTCGTCGGGCTCACTTCGCAGGCGATCACCGTGGCGCGCACCAGCCCGGACGGCGCGGTGCGCTTGGAGGCCACGGCCCAACCCTGTGCCGTCGGCGTGAGCGCGTCGGGCACGCATCCGTCCGTCCCGCCGGAGTCCCCGGACCCGGGGTTTGCCGAGACGGTGGCGCGCATCGCCGAGTCGGGCGGCATGGCGATCGTGGACAGACACGCAAGAAGCGACGTAAGTTGGTCGCGCGTAGTACTTTTGGACGGACTTCCAGCTGCTTGACCCCCGCTTCCCCGCGCCGCTACCTTTCCGCCGCTGATAAACCGAATGTCCGATTTGGCCGGAGGGGCGCCCGGGGGGGGCCGTCCGGCCTTCCCAACGTACCCGAATGTCGCTACCCAAACTCCTGATAGCAGACGACGAGCGCCCCGTCGCCGAGGGTCTCAAGCTGCTCCTCGCCGAGGAGGGCTACGAGACCGACATGGCGACGAACGGCGAGGAGGCGTGGGACAAGATCGCCTCCGGGGACTTCGGCCTCGTCCTGGCCGACCTGAACATGCCCAAGCTGAGCGGCCTGGAGCTGTTCGCGCGCATGCGCCAGGAGGCCGTCTCCAGCGAGATCATCATCATCACCGGGGAAGGCACCGTCGCCTCCGCGGTGGAGGCGATGCGCGAGGGCGCGTACGACTACCTGACCAAGCCGCTGGACCTGGACCGGCTCAAGGCGCTGATCCCCAAGGCGCTGGAGACCTACGAGGTCAAGAACGCCAACAAGGCGCTGCGTCGGCAGCTCGAGGGGCTCAACCGCTTCGGCGACATGGTGGGCCAGTCCGACGAGATGCTCGAGGTGTTCGCCACCATCGAGGCCGTCGCGCCGTCCCAGGCGAGCGTGCTGATCATCGGCGAGAGCGGCACGGGGAAGGAGCTCGTGGCGAGGGCGATGCACGAGAAATCGCCGCGCCGGAAGGGGGCCTTCGTCGCCTTGAACTGCGGCGCGTTCCCGCGCGAGATCCTGGAGAACGAGCTGTTCGGCCACGAGAAAGGCGCGTTCACCGGCGCCGTGGCGGAGAAGGCGGGCGCCTTCGAGCTCGCCGACGGGGGGACGCTGTTCCTGGACGAGGTCGCCGAGATGGAGCCCGACGTGCAGGTGAAGTTCCTGCGAGCGTTGGAGCAGCGGGCGTTCAGGCGCCTCGGCGGCAAGAAGGAAGTCAGCGTCGACATCCGGGTGATCGCGGCGACCAACCGTGACGTCCAGGAGGCGCTCGACGGCGGCGATCTCCGCGAGGACCTCTACCACCGGCTCGCGGTCATCCCGATGACCCTGCCCCCGCTCAGGGATCGCGGCAACGACGTGATGCTCCTCGCCGAGGAGTTCCTGAGGAAGTTCGCCGAGAGCCACGACAGGGAGAACCTCAAGGGGTTCGACGCCGCGGCGCTCGAGTACCTGGCCACGTACTCGTGGCCCGGCAACGTCCGCGAGCTGCGCAACGCGGTCGAGCGGGCCGTCATCCTGGCCCGCGCGGAGACGATTTCCGCGCGCGATCTGCACCCCCGTCACGCAGCGCTGAACGAACGCGAGCTCCGGGTCGAAGTCGGCACCTCCGAGGAGGAGGCGATCCGGCTGCTGACGCTGAAGACCTACGCGCTGTGCGGCGGGGATGTGGACAAGACCGCCACGATCCTCGGGGTGCCGGCGAAGGAGGTGTCGGCACGACTCACCGAATACGTCGGGGCGAGCGCGTCCGGGTCGGCGGCATCGGGCGGGTCCGGCGCGTCCACGAAGAAGAGCTCGACTCCGAAATCGAAGAAGAAGGGCTCGTCCGCCCAATCCGCCGAGAAGGACGCGTCCGGAAAGACGAAGAAGTCCGCTTCATCCAGGAGCGGCGGGAAGAAATCCACGAAGGGTAAGAAATGACTTCCTTCCTGAAGGGGGCGCTCGCGGGCGCGGTGGTCGCGTTCCTGTATGCACCCAAGCGTGGTGAAGAGACGCGCGCGCGTGCGCGCAACGAGATCGAGGGCCTCCTGGCGCGCATCGAGGCGACGCTCCGAAACGCGGGCGAGAACCTCACCGAGCAGCTGGAGGACTGGCGCGAGCGCGCCGTCGGCGCCGTCGAGGGGGACCCGGACGGCTACCCCGGCGCGTGAGGGCAGCGGGGCCGCGGCCGAAACCGCGCCCCCCGCCCGGCAGGCGCGAACCGTCGCGGACGCGGCCTGGTTCAGCGAGGCTGCCGATGCGACGCTCGACTTCCTGCGGCGCCTCTACAGGAAGGCCGGCGAGGACAACATCTTCTTCCTCGCCGGCGCGATCGCATTCAACCTGCTGGTCGCGTTCGTCCCGCTGCTGCTTGCCGTCCTCGGTATCGCCGGGACGGTCCTGCGCGCCCGCGGGGTCGACTCGGCCGCGCTCGTCCTGGACTACGTGCGGCGCAGCCTGCCTTCGCTGGGCGAGCAGTTGGAGGTGCAGCAACAACTCCTCGACATCTTCGCGGCGATCATTCAGAACAGCGCGGGCTTCCTCAGCATCGGTACGCTGGTCCTGGCGTGGGTCGCCACCCGGCTGGTGGGGACCCTGCGGACGGTGCTGCGCGAGATCTTCGACATCCACTACGACCGCGGGATCGTGCGCGGGAAGCTCTTCGACCTGAAGATGGTCCTGACGGCGGGCACCCTCTTCACGGTCAGCGTCGGCGGCTCGCTCGCGCTTCAGATCGCGACGCAATACGGCTTCCACGCGCTGGGCCTGGAGTACGGCTTCCCCGCGGGCACCCAGGTCCTCTTCGGGCAGCTCGTCGCGTTCGCGGTGCTGTGGACCGTCTTCCTGCTGACCTACCACTTCCTGCCGGCCCGCCGACCGCAGGCGCGGACGTCGATGATCGCGGCGACGTTCGCATCGGTCGCGTTCGAGATCCTGCGCCGGGCGTTCGGCTGGTACGCCACGAACGTCGCCGACTACGCCTCCACGTACGGTTCGGTCGCGTTCGTCTTCGTCCTCATTCTCTGGATGTACTACAGCTCGGTGGTGTTCGTGCTGGGTGGCGAGGTCGCGCAGGTCGCCATGCAACGGCGGACGCGCAGGCGGCAGAAGGAACGGCTGGGATGAGCGCGAACGGCAAGACGGACGGTCGCAAGATCATTGCGCGAAACAAACGCGCTTCGCGCGACTATCACATCCTGGACCGGTACGAGGCGGGCCTCGTGCTCACGGGACCGGAGGTCAAGTCGCTGCGCGCGGGCAAGGTGAGCATCGCCGAGGCGTTCGCACGGGTGGACCGGGACGAGGTGTGGCTGCATGGGGCGCACATCACCCCGTACGACCCGGCGGGCCCCTGGAACGGCGATCCGACCCGCCCCCGCAAACTGTTGCTGCAGCGGAAGCAGATCCGCCGGCTGATCGGCGCGACGCAGGAGAAGGGATTGACCCTGGTGCCGCTGGACCTCTACTTCCGGCGCGGGCTCGCCAAGCTGACCCTCGCGCTGGCGCGCGGAAAGAAGTTGCACGACCGGCGCGAGGACCTGAAGCGCAAGGCGGCCGACAGGGAGATGGAACGGGCGATGCGGAGGCAGCGATGAGGTGGACGGGTGGGGTGGGGGGCGCGTGTGTCGCGCTGCTGTTCGGCGGTTGGGCGTCGGGGGCGCAGGCCCAGACGGCCCCGTTGGTGCTGGCGAACGGGGCAGCCAGGGTCGAGGTGGCGCGCCACCGAGGGTGGGCGGCGCACGACCTGCGAGCGCTGGAAGCGCTCGGAGCCACGGTCGCCGAGGACCGGGACACTGCGGCCGCGGTCCTGTTCGGGGACACGCTCAGGTTCCGGGACGCGTCGACGTACTTCCGAACGCCCAGCGGGGTCGTCCAACTGGCCTATCCGGCGTACCGGGCGGATGGGGCGTTCTACCTGCCGCGATCGTTCTTCACCGACTGGCTACCGGCGCGCTACGGAGAGCGTCTCCGGTCCGACGCGCCGGGCGAGCTGCGCGTGCGCACGGCCGCCGCGACGCCCGCCGCGTCGGGCAGGCGCCTCGTGATCCTGGACCCGGGGCACGGCGGCGTGGACCCGGGCAAGGTCGCCAGCTCGGGGGTGCGCGAGAAGGACGTGGCGCTGGCCGTCGCCCGCCAGGTAAGGGAAATGCTGCGCGACCGCGGCTACGTCGTCCACATGACGCGCGAATCCGACACCCTCATCGCGCTCGACGACCGGCCCCGCCTCGCCAACGCGTGGAAGGCCGACGACCCTGCCGCGCTGTTCGTGTCGATCCACGCCAACTCGCACCGGCGCTCCTCCGCGCGCGGCTTCGAGACGTTCTTCCTGTCGGAGGCGCGCACCGAAGACGAGCGGCGGGTCGCCGAGGCCGAGAACGCCGCGGTCCAGTACGAGAGTGGTACGCCCGCATCGGCCGACCCGGTCGCGCTCATCGCGGCCAGCCTGCGCAACGACTACTACCAGCGAGCCAGCAACGACCTCGCGGAGGTGATCCAGCGCAGCATGGCACGGGTACACCCCGGCCCGAACCGCGGGGTCAAGCAGGCGGGTTTCCGCGTGCTGGTGGGTGCGCTGATGCCGGCGGTGCTGGTCGAGACGGCCTTCCTGTCCAACCCGCGCGAGGCCTCTCTGCTGGGCCAGGGCCGCTTCCGATCCGACGTCGCCCAGGCGGTCGCCGACGCGATCGACGCCTACTTCCAGGGGCACGAGCACCTGTGGGTCAGCCGCTCCGACTGATGTCCCGATCCGCCCTCTGGCTTCGGCGCGGCACGGGCCTGGTCTTGGCGCTGGCCGCGGCCGCCGCGGTCGGCGCCGGGTGCGCCTACTTCAACGCGCTCTACAACGCCGAGCAGGAATTCGAGGACGCCGAGCGCTACGCCGCCGACGGCGAGCGGTCGCGGGCCGACCAGGCGTACCTGCGGAGCGCGCGGAAGGCCGCCAAGAGCTTCGAGCAGGATCCGCAAGGGCGCTGGGCCGACGATGCGCTGTACCTGCTCGGACGGGCGCACTTCCATAGGGGATCCTATCCCGAGGCCGGGGCGTCGCTGCGCCGGTTGCTGGCGATGACCGAAGACGGGGAAATCCGGGCCGGTGCGCGCGCGCTGCTCGGCGCGACGGAGCTGCGTCTGGGCGACCCCGAGGCGGCGCTGGAGCACCTGGAGGCCGTGCTGGCCGACGACGCCCTATCCCGCGATACGAGGGCCTTCGCGCTGCTGTGGCGCGGCCGGGCCCGTTCCGAGGCGGGCGACGCGGAATCCGCCTGGGAGGACCTGGTCGCGTCGGCGGAGCTGGGCGGCCCCACCGCGCGCGCCGCGCGGCTGGAGACGGTGCGTGCGGCCGTGCGCGCGGGCGATCCGGACCGGGTGGGGCCGGCGACCGCGGCCATCGTCGACGAGGGGCACGCGGACGCCCTCGCGGACTCGCTCTTCGTGCTCGCCGACAGCGCCGACGCGCTCTGGGGGGCCGCCTTCGCCGGCGCGCTGCTTCAGCCTCTCGAGGAGGCCCCCTGGCCCGACGACCGCCGCGCCGCGCTGTTCCTCACCCGCGCCGGGCTGGCAGCCTCGGCCGGGGACACGGCGCGCGCCATCGAGCACGCCCTGGAGGCCGCCGCTCGCAGCGCGGGCCCGAACGCCACGCGCGGGCGCCTGGAAGCCGCCCGCTGGACCCTCGCGACGGGGCAGGAGGTGGACGAGCTGCGTCAGGTGCGGGGCGTGCTGCTGCCCGCGCTGGCGAGCCCGTCGGCGCGCGACCTGGTCCGGCGCATCGAGGTCGTGGGGCTGCTGGTCGAGACCGGGCTCTCGAACAATCAGCCGATCGCCCTCTTTACCGCCGGCGAGATCGCCCGCGACGAGCTCCATGCGCCCGGCATCGCGCGGGCCATCTTCCTCGGCCAGGCCGAGCAGAACGTGCGGTCGCCGTGGGCGATGAAGGCCGCGCTGGCGGCGGCGCAGCTCGGGCCGACGGCCGACCAGCAGCGGCGCATCGACGCGATGCTCGCCAACGCCACGGGCGATCCCTACCTCGCGGCAGCGCGCGGCGAGCCGAGCGAGCGCTACGCACAGCTCGAGGACCGGCTCGGCGAGCTGTCCCTGGGCCTGCGGCGCTGGGGCGCCGAGGAGGCCGAGCGCCGGGACGGCCTCGTCCTGCAGACGGTTCTCACGATGGACAGCCTGCGCACGGTGGAAGTCCTCGACAGCATGAGCGTCGTGTGCGCTGCGGTCATGGACAGCCTGGGCATCGCCACCGGATCCTCGGCCGACAGCATCGGCGGCGAGGCGCGCATCTTCGCCGACAGCGCCATCGCGGCCTGCGTCCGCAGCGACTCGCTGCGGCTCGACTCGCTCGTGAGCGGCGCCATCGACGTGATCCCCGATTCGGCCGCCGCCGACTCCCTCGACGCGGACTCCGCCGACGGGTTCCCCGCGGACACGACCTCCGACGGCGGAGCGCCGAGCGGTGCGGGCGCCGGCGCGCCGGGCGTCGTCGGGAGGGCGACGGGCGCCCATCGGGCTACGGTGCGCGCCGAAACGCACGCGGAGGCCGTGCTCCGCATCGGCGGCCTTCGACCGGCGCCATGAGCGCCCTGGCTCAGACGCTCTTCGGCACCACCTTCCAGAACCCCGTCCTCCTCGCCAGCGGCACCTGCGGATACGGCCGTGAAGTAGCCGGGGTCATCGACCTCGATGCGCTCGGCGGACTCGTCACGAAGGGCACGACCCTCGAGCCGCGCTCCGGCAACCCCGCGCCCCGCGTCGCCGAGTTCGACGACGGCATGCTCAACTCCATCGGCCTCGCCAACCCGGGCGCGGTGCGGTGTCGCGAGGAGATGCTGCCGTGGCTCGGCGCGAACCTCCGCAACGCGCGGGTGCTGGTGAACGTGGCCGGGCTGGCCGTCGAGGACTTCGTCCGCGTCGTCGAGGTGCTGGACGACGCGGACGGCTTCGTGGGCTACGAGCTGAACGTCTCCTGCCCGAACGTGAAGATGGGCGGAGGCCTGATCGGCGCGTCGCCCGAGTCGCTCGCGGAGGTCGTGCGCTCCTGCCGGCGCGCGACCGACCGTCCGTTGATCGTGAAGCTGCCGCCCAACGTGCCCGATCCCGGAGCGCTGGCGCGGGTGGCGGAAACGGAGGGAGCCGACGGGCTGACCCTGGTGAACACGCTGCCCGGGCTGCTCTTCGACCTCGGGACGGGCAGGCCCGTGCTGGGGGCCGGGTCGGGCGGGACGAGCGGCCCGGCGATCCTGCCCGTGGGGGTGCACGCCGTACGCGCCGCGCGTCGCGCCGTGTCCCTTCCGCTGATCGGAGTCGGAGGCATCCGGACCGCCGCGGACGCCCTCCAGTACGTGCTCGCCGGGGCGTCGCTCGTGCAGCTGGGGACCGCCAGTTTCGCGGACCCCCGTTCCGCAGAACGGGTATTGTCCGGCCTCGAAGCCCACGTCCGGGACACGCCCGGAAACTTCAAGGACCTCATCGGATCCGGCGAGGACGCCTGACGCGAACCATGGCCCACGTCATCGTCGCGCTCGACCAGACGGAAGCGGCGCCTGCGCTCGACCTCGTCGACGCCGTGGGCCCCGCCGTGTCCTGGTACAAGGTCGGCGCCCGGCTCTTCACGGCCGCAGGCCCGCGCCTGGTCGCCTCGCTGCGCGAGCGCGGCAAGCGCGTCTTCCTGGACCTCAAGTACCTGGACATCCCCAACACGGTCGAGGGCGCGGTGCGCGCCGCGGCGGGCCTGGGCGTCGATCTCCTGACGGTGCACGCCACGGGCGGAGGCGCGATGCTGCGCGCCGCCGCCGAGGGCGCCGGGGACACGGGAACCGAGGTGGTTGCGGTGACGCTGTTGACGTCGCTGACCGGCGTCGGCGCGGCCGAGGCGTGGGGCAGGGAGGCGGTGGTGGCCGCCGACGAGGTGTCGCGGCTGGCCGCCTTGGCCGCCGCGTCGGGCGTCGCGGGGGTCGTCTGCGCCGTACCGGAGGCCGCGCGGGTGCGGGCCGAGCGCGGCTCCGGCTTCCGCATCGTCACCCCGGGGATCCGCATGCCGGGCGACGCGGCCGACGACCAGAAGCGGGTCGCGACCCCGGGCGACGCGGTGCGCGCGGGGGCCGACTACCTGGTCGTCGGACGCTCGATCACGGGCGCCGAGGATCCGGCCCGGGCCGCGGAAGCCGTGCTCGAGGCGGCCGCCCAGGGGGTGGCGGCGTGAGGCGCCCGGCCGCGGTCCTTCTCGCGCTGGCCATCGCCGTCGTCGCGCAGGCGCCTCCGGCGCGTCTCGCGGCGCAGGACGACGCCGACGAGGAGGCCCTGCGGGACCTCGTGTCCGCGATCGCGCGGAGCTGGACGCGCGGCGACGCCGACGGCGTGCTGGCCTCCGCCGCCGGCGACGGCGTGCGGCTGCAGCTGCCGGGCGGGGGCTCGGCGCGCCAGTCGCAGCGGCGAGCGGCCGCGGTGCTGCGGCGCCTGCTGTCGGCGGGCGAAGGCGGGCGCGCCGGTGCGGGCATGGTAAGCGTCGTCGGGGGCTCGCCGCCGAGGGGCTTCGGCGAGCTGCTCTGGGAGAGCGGCTCGCCCGGCGAACCGGGCGTGGTCAGCGGCGTCGTCTATCTGGGTTTTCGCATGGAGGACGGCCGCTGGCGGCTGCGCGAAATCCGACTTCTGTGAGGGCCGCCTAGATGCTCGACTTCCTTCGCTCGATTCCGTGGGCGGACCTCTTCGACTGGCAGGAGGTCGTCGCCGACGCCGTCCGCGTCGTCCTGATCGCGCTCCTCTCGCTGGTCGGCTACCGTATCGTCAGGCTGATGACGCGCCGGCTCGAGCGGGAAGTCGAGGACGAAGATCCCCTCGACAAGCGCCGACGCGAGCAGCGGCTGCGCACGGTCGCGAGCCTCCTGAACAGCGTCGCGGCGGTCGTCATCGCCGGCATCGCGCTGCTGATGATCCTGGCCACCTTCGTCGAGATCGGCCCGCTCCTCGCAACGGCGGGCGTCGCGGGCCTCGCCTTTTCGTTCGGCGCCCAGTCGCTCGTAAAGGACGTCATCACCGGCGTCTTCCTGATGCTGGAGGAGCAGTTCGCGATCGGCGACGTCGTGCGCATCAAGGAGGTGACCGGCCTCGTCGAGCGGATCACGCTGCGCACGACCGTCCTACGCGACGTGGAGGGCACCGTGCACGTGATCCCCAACGGCGAGATCACGCTGCTCTCGAACCTTACCAAGGGCTGGTCCAAGGCGGTGCTGGACATCGGCGTCGCCTACAAGGAGGACGTGGACCGGGTCCTCGACGTGATCCGCGAGGAGTGCGGTAAGCTCTGGGAGGACGAGGAGTGGTCGGAGATCGTCCTGGAGGAGCCGGAGGTGCCGGGGGTGCAGTCGCTGGGCGACTCCGCCGTCGTGCTGCGCGTGATCTTCAAGACGCTGCCGCTCAAGCAGTGGGACGTCGCGCGCGAGTACCGGCGCCGCATCAAGCGCCGCTTCGACGACGAGGGCATCGAGATACCGTTCCCGCATCGCACGATCTACCTGGGCGACGGCGCGCAATTTCCGGTGCCGCAAAGCGTCGGCGCCGAGGAAGTATCGGCGGAGGCCTGAGGGGAAGGGGGGAAGGGATGGCGATCCGCTTCTACGACACGCTGCGGCGCGCGTCCGTGCCGTTCGAGCCGCAGCGCGCAGGCCGCGCCGGCATCTACGGGTGCGGTCCGACGGTGTACCAGCTGCCCCACATCGGCAACTACCGGACGTTCCTCTTCAACGACCTGCTGCACCGCTGGCTGGCGTGGAAGGGCTACGACGTCCGCATGGTGATGAACCTGACCGACGTGGACGACCGCATCATCGACCTCGCGGCCGAGCAGGGCGTGACCATCAGCGAGTACGTCGCGCCCTACGTGGACGGCTTCTTCGCCGAGCTGGACACGCTCGGCGCGCGTCCGGCGCACGTCTATCCGCGCGCGACCGAGCACATCGAAGACATGGTGGCCCTGGTGCGGAGCCTCGTCGAGAACGGCCACGCCTACGAAGTCGAGGGGTCGGTCTACTACGACATCCGCTCCTTCGACGGCTACGGCAAGCTGTCGCGCATCCCGCTGGACGACGTGCGCACCGGCGAGCGCGTGGCCTCCGACAACTACGAGAAGCAGGACGCCCGCGACTTCGCGCTGTGGAAGGCCGCCAAGGACGTGGACCGCGAGGTCGGCGCCGTGTGGCCGTCGCCCTGGGGCGAGGGGCGCCCGGGTTGGCACCTGGAATGCTCGGCGATGAGCATGGCCGAGCTCGGCCCCACGCTCGACATCCACACGGGCGGCGAGGACCTGGTCTTCCCGCACCACGAGGACGAGATCGCGCAGTCGGAGGGCGCGACAGGGAAGACTTTCGCGCGCACCTGGCTGCACGCGAAGCACCTGCTGCTGGACACCGAGAAGATGTCCAAGTCGCTGGGCAACGTCGTGCGCCTGGAGGACGTGCTGGCGGAGGGCTTCGAGCCCGCGGCCGTCCGCTGGCTGCTTCTGAGCGCGCACTACCGCAGCGAGCTGAGCTTCAGCTACGCGGCCCTGCGCGACGCGTCGAGCGCGCTGCGGCGGGTCGTGGAGTTCCGGGACCGGCTGCGCGAGGTGGCGGGTGGGGCGGGAGACGTTGGCGCCGCGGCCCCGCTGCGACCGGCGGGCGGGGGCGACGGGACCGACCGGGGCGACGGGACGGTCGGAGGCGACCCGGCCGGCGGCGAGGTGCCCGATCCGTCGAGTCTCGCCGGGCTGGCCGACCGCTTCCTGGTGGCGTTCGAGGAGGCGCTCGAGGACGACCTCAACAGCCCCGCGGCGCTGGGCGCGCTGTTCCTGTTCGTGCGGCGCGCCAACGCCGCGCTGGACGAAGCGGCCGGGGCGAATGGGGACGACGCCGGCGACGATTCGCCTATCCGCGAGGGCGCACGGGCCGGCCTGGCGGCGCTGGGCGCTTTCGATGAGGTGTTCGGCGTGCTCGCGCTCGCCGACCGGGGCGCCGGCGTGGACTCGGATCTGGCCGCGTGGGCCGACGAGCGGGTGGCCGCCCGGCAGCAGGCTCGGGCCGACAGCGACTGGGCCGCCGCCGACGCCATCCGCGACGAACTTGCCGAGGCCGGCATCGTCGTCGAGGATACGCCCCAGGGGCCGCGCTGGAAGAAAGCGGCCTCGGCGGGCTGAAGCAGCCGGCGAGCATCGTCGCCGGCGACGCGCTGACGTAGCTCAGTTGGTAGAGCAGCCGCCTTGTAAGCGGCAGGTCGCCGGTTCGAGTCCGGCCGTCAGCTTGGAGTCTCGACTTCTTCCCGGACCCCGAAGGCAGCGCCTACTCGACCCTTCCCAGGTAGACCGCCACCACCAGGCCCCCAAAGCTATCGAGGGAGTTGAGGTTGAGGAACGTGTGGCCCCCGATGCCGAGGAAGCCGCCGAACGTGAGCACTCCCTCGCCCGCGAACGCGGCTCCCAACGTTTTACTGATCTCCGACGATGCGAAGACTGCGCCGCCGTCGATCGCCTCCACGTAGGCCGGGCCGCCCGAGAAAGCGAGGAACCCCCGCGGACGCTCCCAGCGGCGGCCGTACAGGATGCCCACGTCGAGGGCGCCGTTGTCGAAACCCGGTAACGACATCGCTGCCCTCGCGCCTACCAGGTGCCCGGATCGGCTCCCCGACAGCCCGAACAGGACCCCGTGCTCGTACGGCGTGGCGCGTCCGTACCCGAACACCAACCAGAGTTTGGTGCGTGCCGGCACCGGGAACTCCTCGGCGGCGGCCTGCGCGGACCCAGAGCCGGGCGGCATGGCGGCGGTGAGGGACGCGGCGAGGGCGAAAGCGACCGTGACAGGACGGCCTCGACGTGGGGTCATGGGAGGCTCCGCGGAAGTGGATGTCGGCGGGTGGGCGCGCCCGGGTCAGGCAGAAGGCGCGTCGGAGACGCTGGGTGAGGCTGCGCGTCAGATTCACGGTCACGGCGGCCGGCAGGATTCGTCAAGGATTTTTTCGGTGGCCTTTCCCGTCCCCGGGCGCGCATCCTGCGCCGGGTTGCGATCGTCGCCCCCGCGCTCTAGGACCATTGCCATGCGCCTCATCATCGTCGCCAACCGAGCCCCCCTCCGCCGCACGGCGAACGGCTGGGAGCCGTCGGTGGGCGGTCTCTCCACCGCGCTCCTGCCGGTCCTGGAGCGCGAGGGCGGTGTCTGGGTCGCGTCGGCCGAGGAGGACGGGCTGCCGGAGCGTCACGGCTATCCTGAGGACGATCCGGCGTTCGAAGTGCGCCGCCTGCCGCTGACCGAGGAGGAGACGGAGCACTACTACAACGGGATGTCGAACAGCGTGATCTGGCCGATCTCCCACTACATGCTCCAGCACCTCGAGCCGCGCCGGGAGTACCGGGACGCCTATCGCCGGGTCAACGTGCGTTTCGCCCACGCCGTTCTGGAGGAGATCGAGGACGACGCCGTCGTCTGGGTGCAGGACTACCACCTCATGGCGGTCCCGGAGCTGGTACGCGACGGTCGCCCCGACGCCACCATCGGCTTCTTCTGGCACATCCCGTGGCCCGCCGTCGAGGTGTTCCGGATCGTGCCCGGCGCGCGCGATCTGCTTCGCGGCATGCTGGGGTCGGACCTGATCGGCTTCCACATCGACGAGTACGTCGAGAATTTCCTGAACTGCGCGAGCCGGCTTCTCGGCGCGGAGGTCGAGGGCAACCGCATCCACTGGAACGGCCGCGAAGTGCGGGTGGCCTCCCATCCCATCGGCGTGGACGTGGAGCGTTTTCGCCGCATGTCCGACGAGGTCGCCGGTGAGGCCGAGACCCTGCGCGCCGAGCTCGGCAGCGAGCACGTCGTCGTGGGCATCGACCGGCTGGACTACACGAAGGGCGTGCTCTCGCGGTTGCTGGCGTTCGAGCGGCTGCTCGAGGAGAACCCGGACCTGGCCGGCCAGGTCACGCTCTTCCAGGTCGCGACGCCCAGCCGCGCGGTGGTCGAGTCCTACCAGCAGCTCAAGCGGGAGGTGGACGAGGCGGTCGGCCGGATCAACGGCGCCTTCGCGCAGGATCGCTGGGTGCCGATCCACTATCGCTACCGCTCCTACACGCAGCGCGAGCTGTGCGTCTTCTACCGGGCGGCCGACGTCGCGCTGATCACGCCGCTGCGCGACGGCATGAACCTGGTCACCCAGGAATTCGTCGCGGCCACCCGCGACGGCGTCCTGGTGCTGTCGGAGCTGACCGGCGCCGCGCACGTCCTGCCGGAGGCGCTCGGCGTCAACCCGTACGACGAGGATAGCCTCGTGGCGGCACTGGGGGAGGCGCTGCGGATGCCTCGCGAGGAGCGGCTGGCGCGCCTGGAGCGGCTGAAGGAGCGCGTCCGGGAGCTGGACGTGCACCCGTGGGCGAACGGATTCCTCGCGTCGCTTGCCCATGCCTCGGCCTCCACCCCGGCCACGCCGTCCGCGTGACGACGTCTGCGCAGCAAACCCCTCCCGAACCCCCAGGGCGTCCGCTGCTGCTGCTGGACTACGACGGTACGCTGGCGCCGATCGTGGACGATCCGGCCGCCGCGACGCCGCACCCGAGCGTGCCCGACCTGCTGAGCGACCTGGCGTCGCGACACCCCCTCGTGGTCGTGACGGGCCGGTCGCTGGATGACCTGGCCAGGCTGCTGCCGGCGGAGGTGGACGCGGTGGGCTTGCACGGGGCCCAGGTCGGCCGGCTCGGCGGGGCGATCCGGCTGCAGATGCCGGCCTCGGCCAGGGAGGCGCTGCGGGCTCTGCGCGGCAGCGCGCCCTCGATCGACGGACTACGGCTGGAGGAGAAGGGGCCCACGTTCGCGCTCCACTACCGCGGCGCCACGGAGCCGGACGCGGTCGAGGCGGCGCTCCGGGCGTGGGTCGCGGAGGCACCGCCGACGCTCGAACCGGTCTGGGGGAAGATGGTGCTCGAGCTGCGACCCGCCGGAGTGGACAAGGGGCGGGTCGCGCGCGAGCTGGCGGCGCGGCACGCCGATCGCGCGCCGGTCTACATTGGCGACGACACGACCGACGAGGACGCCTTCCGGGCGCTGGCCGACGACCCCCGGGCGCTGACGGTGAGGGTGGGGGAAGGGGAGACCGCCGCGCGCTACCGGCTGCCCGATGTGGACGCCGTTGTCGCCTGGTTGGGCCGGTTCCTCACCAGCCCTCGGACATCCTCTTGATCTCCTCCATGCGGAAGATCGCGTTGACCAGCCCCAGGTGGCTGAAGCCCTGCGGCATGTTGCCCAGCATGGCCCCCGTCTCGGGCTCCACCTCCTCGGCGTAGAGGCCGAGCGGGCTCATGTAGCGCATCAGCGCGTGCAGCTCGGTGCGCGCCCCCGCCGCGTCGCCGGCGAGGGCGCGCGCCTCGACCGCCCAGAAGGACGGCAGCAGGAAAGCGCCCTCGGGCCCGCCGACGCCGTCCTCGGAGTGGTAGCGGAAGAGCAGCGGCGACCCGTCGACCCCCAGCCCGGCCCGGCACGCGCGGAGCGTGCCCTGGTAGCGCGGGTCGTCCGCCCGCAGGAAGCCCACCGTCGGCATGACCAGCAGGGACGCGTCCAGGTGGGGGCTGCCGTACGCCTGGACGAACGACCCGAGCTCGTCGCTCCAGCCGCGCTCGAGCACGTCCGCCCGGATGGCCTCCGCCTCGCTGCGCCACGCGTCGACCGGCGCGTCGGTGCCCATCTGCTGACCCAGTTCCGCCGCGCGCGTCATCGCCACCCAGGCCCAGACCTTCGAGTAGGTGTAGTGGCGTGGCTCGCAGCGGGCCTCCCAGATCCCCGCGTCCGGCTCGCGCCAGCGCGACCGGACCTGCTCGGCGAGACCCACCAGGGCCTCCCACTCGTTCAGGGACAGCACGCCGCCCTGGCGGTCGTAGCGCAACGCGGCGTCCAGCAGCGCGCCGTAGATGTCGAGCTGGAACTGGCCGTCGGCCCCGTTGCCGATGCGCACCGGCCGGGAGTCGCGGTAGCCGCGCAGCGGCAGCTCCCGCTCGGGCAGCGAGCGCTCTCCGCGGATCCCGTACATGACCTGCAACGGCCCCTCGTCCATCACCTGGCCGAGCAGCCAGTCGAAGTACGTCGCGCCCTCGTCGATCAGGTGCGCCTGGAAGAGCGCGCGCAGGATGAAGTTCGAGTCGCGGACCCAGGAGTAGCGGTAGTCCCAGTTGCGCGCTCCGCCGATCCATTCGGGAAGGGACGTCGTCGGCGCCGCGACGATCGCCCCGGTCGGCTCGTAGATGAGCAGCTTGAGCGTCAGCAGGCTGCGCTCGACGGCGTCGCGGTAGCGTCCGTGGTAGGTCAGCCCTTCGACCCACGACCGCCAGAACGTGCGGGTCTGCCAGAGCCTCCGGTCGAACTGGTAGGACCCGATCGGGTGGACCCTGCGGGCGCCCCAGTCCGCCACGAAGGACACCTCCGAACCGCCCTCCACGCGCACCGAGCCCCGCGCCACCCCGCCCTCGGCCTCGAGAGGCACGTCCGTCACGAGGGCGATGGTCTCGCCCTGGGGCGCGCGGGCGAGCACGCCCTCGGCGTGGGGCTCCAGCGCGGCGGCCACGCGCCCGTAGTCGAAACGCGGCTCGAACGCGACCGCGAGATCCATCGCGCCCCGGACCCCCTCCAGGCGGCGGTAGATCTCCGCGGTGGGCACGCGCCGGCTCGTGTACGGCATGAAGTCGCGGAGGCGCACTTCGCCTGTGGCGGTCTCGAAGTCGGTGACGAGCACGTTGGTGCCGCGCTCGTAGCGCTGGGTGGCCCTGAACGCCTGCCGGGGCCGAATCGAGAAGGCGCCGGCGGCGGGATCCAGCAGGGCGCCGAAGACGGAGGGGCGGTCGAAGTCGGGCAGGCACGCCCAGTCGATGGAGCCGTCGGCGCCGGCGAGCACCGCGGTGCGTCCGTCGCCGATGACGCCGTACGCCTCGAGGGGCTTGTAGTCGGCGGGGCGCGCCGGATCGAACTCGAACGATGCCTCTCGGTGCGTCACGCTAGTCCAGGGTTGCGAGCGATCCGTCGCGACGCGCGTCAGTCCGACTTCCGGAGGGTGAACCAGGGCTGGTTGCGGATGCCCATGATCACGAGCGAGGTCGCCGCGCCGTCCTCGATCTCGAAGAGCGCCGGCTCGTCCTCGACCTGCACGACCTCCCCGTCCCGCAGCCAGCCCACGAGGAATCGGTGCGCATCCGCGGTCGGGAGGAGGGCGAACGTCGCGTCCCCCCACATGGGGATGGTGGCCTCCAGACGACCGTCGTTGCCCGCGATCACCATGCGGACATCCTCCGTACCGCCGCCGCCCGACACCTGGCCCTCGTACGCGCCCAGGAACGGCGCCATCTCGTCAGCGGCCATCGCGAACGGCAGCTGCGATGGCTCGACCTCGAAGGGCATGTCGATGGCGGTCTCGCCCCAGTGCAGGCGCAGCACTCCTCCGTCGCGTCGCACGTCGGGGAAGGTGAAGGTCAGCACCTCCGCGTAGTGGTCGGCCTGCGCGGAAGGGACGGTCACGCTCACCTGGAAGTCACCGTCGGAAGGGTACTCGCCGGTGTGGTACAGCCTGGGGTTCGGGTGCAGGTGCACGCGCCACGCGTCCGGCTGCGCCTGCATCCACAGCGAGTAGATACCGGCGGGCACGACCTCGCCCACCAGGCGGATCGGCCCCGAGACGTCCAGGGTCGTCGCCCAGTTCGCGCCCGGAGTCCACATGTAGTCCCACGCGACGAGGCCGCCGAAGAGCGTGCGGCCACGCGCCTGCGGGCGCGAGTAATCGACCGTCAGGGTCGTGCCATCGACGGTTTGGCTGACGGATCCCCGCTCGCTGGCCTTGATCTGCGCGGAGGACGGGACCGCGAAGGCGGACGCGAGCAGCAGCGCCGTGAAGCTCGCTCGGCAGAGGGGCATCGTCATGGTGCCAGTTCCCGGTCTGTCGGGTCGTCGGGGTCGGATCGGCCAATGGTACGCGATGCGGAGGGGAGCCGGCCAGGCTCCGCGGAACCCCGTGCGCGCCCGGCCTCAGCTGCCGCCGGCCGTGAGGAAGGCCGGCGCCATTTCCGCGAGCTCCGCGCGGGAGCCGATCTCCAGCTTCTTGTAGACGTTGGAGAGGTGGGTGGTCACGGTGCGGGGCGAGATCTCGAGCTCGCGGGCGATCGCCTTGTTGGACGCGCCGGTCGCCACCAGGCGGACGATGTCCAGCTCGCGATCGGTGAGCGCCTGGGTGCCCTGACCGGCCGAGCGGACCGGCGGACGTGCGCCCAGGTCGCGCAGCTGCTCGCGCGTCTTGTCCAGCTCGAAGGAGGCGCCCAGGCGCACGAACACGTCGTGGACCGTGCGCAGCTCGTGGATCGCCTCGTCGCGGCGACCCGCGTCCGCCAGCCGCCCCGCGAGTTGCCTGCGCACGCGCGCCGCGTCCCACACGAAGGGCACCGCCTCGAGCCGTTCCGCGGCGTTGCGCAGCATGCGGATGGCAGCGTCGAGATCGCCCCGGATCCACTCCACGAGCGCGTCGCCCGCGTCGGCCCAGGCCAGCCCCAGCACGTGGCCCAGTCTGACCGCGTCCGAACGCAGGCGCTCGAGGTCGGAGGCGGCGGCCTCCGCGTCGGCGCGGTAGAGGTGGGACTCGATGATCGTGGGAAGGAGTCGGTGGACGCCCCACGCGGTAAAGCCGAAGGTATCCACCACCTCCATGCCGCGGCGCGCGACGTCGATCGCCTCGTCCCACTGCCACAGCGTGCGGTGGTAGTTGGCCATGCCGGTGTGGGCCACGATGACGCTGTTGATGTCGGGCGCGCGGGCGGGGTCGTCGGCGCCGGAAAGCTCCCACGCCTCGTCGAGCAGCCCCTTGGCGCGGTCGGTGGCGTAGCGACCCAGGTAGACCAGCGACGTCCAGACATAAAGGCGCGGGAGCAGCCGGCGCTGATTCAGCGAGTGGGAGAGCGCGATCGCGCGCTCTCCGAGGGCGAGGCCGGTGTCCCAGTCGCCCGAGCTGAACGCCCACTCGATGGCGACCTCGTCCAGGGCGAGCCTGAGTAGCGGGTCGCCGAGCTCGTCGGCGACCGCCGAGCCCCGCGCGATGTGATCGGCGCACCGCCGGGCGTGGCCGTTGATCCCCTCCATGGTGCCGAGCGCCCAGTGGCAGCGGGCGACCGACGACGCGTCCGACCGCTTCTCGGCGATGGCGAGTGCCCGTCTCCCGTGCTCGCGCGCCACGTCCGGCGGGCCGATCATCGTGTGGAGCACCGTCAGCGCAATGCGCACGCGCGCCTCGAGCGCGTCATCCTGGGCGCTCAAGGCGTGCTCGAGCGCGCGCTCCAACTCGGCTCGCGCCTCATCGACCCGCCCGAGCGTCTGGAGACAGCTGCCGAGCGCCATGCGTACCGCGGCGAGGATCGCGTCGTCGCCGGCCGAAGTGGCATGGGTCAGGGCGCGGCCGTACGACTCCATCGCCTCGTCCCTCCGACCCGCCCAGAAGTGCGCGAGTCCGATGCGACGCATGGCGTGGGCGGCCCCCGCCTCGTCGCCCGCCTCGACGTAGTCCCGGTAGGCGCGGTCCCTCAGCTCGGCGGCGTCGGCGAAGCGACCTCTCCGCTGTCGCGCGCTGGCCAGACGGCGCAGGACACGCGACACGAGCTCCGCCCCCCCGAGCTCGACGAGCGTCTCGTCGGGGCACGACTCGAGCTGAGACAACGCGGCGGACAGGTAGAGGTCGGCCTCGCGGTCCGCGAAACGCCCGAGCGCGCTCTCTCCGGCCGCGATCAGGTACCGGAGGCCCGCCGTGTTGGAGGTGTCGTCTCCCTGCGCGCGGATCCAGTGGTGCGCCAGCGCCTCCGCGCGCTCGAGGGCGTGGTCGCCGTACTGAGCTTCCAACGCTCGGGCGACGCGCTCGTGCAGGTACTGGCGTCGCGCGAGGCCGATGCGCTCCAACAGAACCTGGCGGTGCATCGGATGCCGGAAGTCGTAGGTCGGACGGTCCGGGGTTCCGCGCTCGGCCAGCACACCCGTGCCTCGCAGCGCCTCGATCGCGTCGATCAGCGCGCGCTCCTCCATGTCGCACACGGCGCGCAGCGTGCGGAGCTCCGCGTCGGCGCCAATGATCGCGCAGGACTCCGCGACCGTGCGAGCGTCGCCGGAGAGGCGTTCGAGCTGCAGCTCCACGGCCTCGCGGATCGACCGCGGCAACGACAGGTCGTCCGTCTCCCAGCCGATCCAGCTGCCGCCCTCCTGCCGCAGCCGCCCGCTCGCGACCAGCTCTCCGAGCGTCTCCTTGACGAAGAACGGGTTCCCGCGCGTCCACCGGTACAGCGTCCCCGTGAACCGCGATGTGACGGTGTGGTCGACGCCGAACACGTGGCCGATGAGGTCGGCGATGTCGGCCTCCTCGAGCGGCGTAAGCGGCTGCTCGTCGACGTGGTTCAGGGAGCGCAGTGACTGCACCACGGTGCGCAGGCTGGGGTGGGCGTCGCGCTCGCCGTCGTTGATCGTGGCGAGGATCGCGACCGGGTCCTCCTTGAGCTGCCTGCACAGGAAGTGGAAGAGCTCGATCGACGCCGCGTCCGCCCAGTGGAGGTCGTCCAGGAGCAGCACCACCGGCTTGCGGGCGCTCCACGCGCGGAGGAACTCGGCGAAGGTCCAGAAGAGCTGCGTCTGGTGGGTCGCGCCGACGGGCTCGGCGCCGTCGAAAGCGGGAAAGAGGTGCGCGAGACGGCCCTCGTGTCCACGGGCCAGCACGGCGAGCGTGCTGGCGTCGGTGGCGTTGAGCAGCGGCACGAAGCCATCGGAAAAGAGCGCGTAGGGTACCGACGTGCCAATCGGAAAGGCGCGGCACGCCACCACCTCGCACGTGTGGGACGCCTCCTCCCCGATGACGCCGAGGAGACGGCTCTTGCCCACGCCGGTGGGGCCGGTGAGCAGGCGACCCGCCGACTCGCCCTCCAGCGCGCGACCCCAGGCCGCACGGAGGGCCTCCAGGTCGCGAGTTCGCCCCGTCAGGGGCAGGCGTTCGAGCGTGGCTCGGATGGGATCCTGCCAGGTCCGGGTGTGCTGCGCTGGCGGGTGCCGCGGGCCGCGCGCGTGCGCACCGCGGAAAAGGATGTTTCACCGCCCCGGGTGCGTTTGTCAAACCCCCGTCCTTGACCCACTTGGCGCTCTGCGTGAGCTTTCCCGCCGGCTTCGCGCGACCGGTCTCCGACCGGCCTCCGCGAAGCCGCCCTGCGGGAGTAGCTCAGTTGGCTAGAGCATCAGCCTTCCAAGCTGAGGGTCGCGGGTTCGAGTCCCGTCTCCCGCTCTGCTGATCCGGTGCCTCACAAACAGTCAGTGAGGCACCGGTTCTTCTTTGCGTTGTCGCTCCCTCCAGTGGCGCTGCCCGTGGCGGTGACGTTCAGGGAGCGGATGCCGTGCGCTGGCGTGGCGCGGACCCGGGACGGCCGCCGGGGACAGCCGCGCCGGCGGAATGCGCGGGGCGCCATCCCGGCGGCCGGCGGGCGCGCCGGAGGGCCGCTCCTACGGCCGCTCCGCATGGAAGAGAGTCTCGAGGGGGGTATAACCGGGGGCTTCGACGTGCACAGGCAGCGTGTCGGTGCGCACGCCCGCGGCGAGCGGCAACTCGACGGCGCCGCGGGCGTCGGTGGTGGCCTCGGCTCCCAAGGCGCGGACGCGGGCGCCGGCCACCGGCTCGCCGGCGTCCTCTACCACGAGGCGGAGCCGGGCGTCCACGTCCAGGGGCGGCGGCAGCGCGGGCGGCATCACCGTGAGCCCCGGGAGGAGGAGGCGCTCCCTGATCGCCACCGCGTCCCCCTCCCGGCCCGCCACGATCACCCGCAGCGCTCCGTCCGCGGCGGCGGCCGCCAGCGCCAGGGGGGGCGCGCCGGGCGCGGGGAGGGGCGCGGCTACCCGACCACCCGCGCGCGGCGCGCCCGCGCGGGCGGTCCGGACGGCGCGGACCGAGTCGGTGTCGGTCCATGCGCCCCACAGCCGCCCGTCGTCGGTGGCCGCGGCCGCCAGGGCCGTGACCCGACCCGGGACGGGCGCCAGGTATATGGCCGGCTCGTTCGGGCGTGCGCCGTGCCTCCACGCCCGTACGCCATCGCAGGTCGCGGTCCCGCCGCAGTAGACGACATACACGCTCCCCTCGCCGGGCGGCCCCGCCAGGACGTACCGGGCTCCGCCATCGGCGGTGGCGGCGGCCCGGGAGTCGGGGACGTCGAAGGCGCCGTCGTCCGCCGGGAGCACCGTCATCGTGCTCAGGCCTTCGCCCTCCACGGCGCCGGCGAGGACGATGCTGCCATCGCCGTCCACTGCCAGCGCGAGGTCCGCGTCGCAGCAGAACGGGATCTCGAACGGCGCGTGTTCGGGCGTCATACCGAAAGCGATGCGGGTGCCGGCGCCCGTGGGCCAGGCGAAGATTGCGGCGTCCTCCCGGTCCACCACCACGGCGGCGGGGCCGGTCGGGTCGATATCGCCGCTGAGAGCCCGGGGGAGCGGCCCTTCACGCACCGTTGCCGCCCGGACGGAGGGTTCGTCCGACCTCGAGGGGGAGCCCACGATGGCCGCGACGAAGCCGTGGGCGTTGCTTGCGGCGAGGCGGGGGCTCCGAAGCGTGGCCCAGCCGGCGAGGAGGGTGTCGGTGGCGCCCCCGGGAAGTGCGGCCTGGAAGAGAGCCCGTCCCGCGGCCGTCTCCGCGACCCAGAGCGCGTGGACCGCCCGAGGCCCGAAGGTCAGCGTGACCTCCTCCGCCCCGCGGGGGAGCCGCCCCAGGAGCGTCCAGCCGGAGTCGCCCGGCGTCTCCGACGCGATGCCCTGGGTGTCGGCCGAGGCCGGCCCGGGGCCGGGCGCCGGTTCCCGATCGGCCGGGGCGTCGCACGCGGCGAGCGCCGTGGCCAGGACGAGCCCCCGCCCCGCGCCCCGAACGCCGGGCAGGGTGAACCGTGCGCCCGGGCCGCTCACCGCTGCCGCGCTGCCGCGCGGCCTACGGCCAGGACGCCGCCCTGGACGCGGACGTACACGGCGCCGCCCTGATCCCGGCCGAGGGTGACCCCGCGGTCGAAGACATGGGCGGTCCGGCCTTCGGCATCGATGAGCACGAGGCGCGCGGCGCCATCGATTCGGCGCCACGCAACGGCGCGACCGTCGGCGAGGCGCAGGAGCCTTCCGGGCGCCAGGTCGAGCCCCGTGAGGCCCGGCGGTTCCGGCTGGGGCCTGAGCGAGACCGGGTCCGTGGGGTTGATGACGATGGCCCGGCGCTGCGCCGATGGGGGCGGTGCCGCCACGGCCGCGCCCGGCCTTCGGATCGCGGGCACCCGGGCGATCAGAGCAGGGCACGCGTCGGGCTGGGCCCCGTCCCCGCCGCACACGGGGATACTGGACTGGACGGTCCCGGCGGCGTTCCCCAGCTCCACCTCGAGGGTGCGGGGCTGGCGCGCGAGGGTGGCCGGGACCTCGAGGGTCACGGCGTCGGCTCCCGAAGAGGCAACGCGGGCCGATTGCCAACCCTCGGCGCCCCGGAGTCGTGCCCGGAGGGGCGTGCCTCCCCGGTAGCTGAAGCGTACGCGGGCGACGGAGTCGGCGACGGGCAGCCAGAGGGGGCTGGGGCGGCCCAGCTGGAGGGGCGCCTGGACGTGGAGGCGGCCCAGGCGGCGGGGTCCGCCACGGGCGGTCGTGACCCCCACGAGGTACAGGCCGGGCTTCGATTGCAGGGACGCGGGGACGCGGCACTCCAGGTACCCCTCGGCCGCATGCAACAAGATGATGTCGCACGGCTCCACCCCAACGCGGGCGTCGGCGCCGGGCATGAGGTTCTCCGTGCTCACCCGGATCACCGCGGGCTCTGCGCCCTGGGCCAGAACGGGCACGTGGGCCGGGTGGATGCCGGTGACCGTGGGCGCGGCCGTGGGAGCGGCCGCGATCGCGACCTTCAGCACGTTGGACCTGTCCTCGACGTCGAACGTAGCCGTATAGACGGCGTCATCACCGCTGCCTCGCACGTGCTCGTGCCACTCGCCGCGCTCCACCCGGAACTCCAGGGCTCCGGGCGCGCGGAGATAGACGTCGTTGGGCAGCTCGAAGTCCATCATGCCGGGACCCCAGCCGCCGCTCCAGCCGTTGGCCCGGAGCGGGGCGAGGTCCTTTTCCGTCTCGTACCACGAGCCCTGGGGGTTCAGGTAGAGCCGGCGCCACCCCGCCTCGCCCGCACGGCGGACGTAGTAGCGATACAGGCGCCAGTTCCAGCGCACGTCGCCCGCGTTTACGTTTTCTCCGGTCAGTCGGACCCGCGTGGTGCCCTCGGCCGGGTTCACCATCAACGCGTCGGGGTACGCGGACTTGAGCCGGACCGGGGCATCCGACCCCTGGGCGGCCAGGGGCGCGGCCGGGACGGCGACCAGGGCCAGGCCGGCGAGGGATGCGATGAAGAAGGGGCGGGAAAAGCCGAGGAGCGGGGGGGGCGCGGTCGTCCGCATGAATCACCTCCAGGACGTCAAGCTCATGGTTCGTGGCGCCGGCCGGGGACGTGGTTGCGGGGGGACCGGCGCGCTTCGTGGGGAGGATCCTACCAATCTAGGCGATCCGGGGGAGGCCGTCACGATTCCCGTCGCGGCCCCGGCTCAGGCGCCGCCGGGGACCCGCTCGAGGGCCGTGCGGGCGAGAGAGGTCAGGGCGTCGCGGGGGTCCGCGTCGCCCATGGCCCCGAGGGATAGCATGAATCCCGGCCGGAAGACGTGGAGCTGCATGAGCGCCGGGCTCCATCCAGCTCCCGCTCCAAGCACAGGCACGGGATCGAATTCGAAGTCGGGCATCGCATTCTGGCGCATGTCCTCGATGCTGGCCCGGAGGGCGGCGTCGGGGTCGGTGATGGTGCGATCCGGCCGATAAGCGACCGAGACGCTGGGCTGCGCCGCCTCGTTCGCCGCCTCGAAGATGCAGATGGAGAAGTAGTTCTCGCCCTCCCCGGTGCCGTGCTCCTGGAGGCGCCCGTCCTCGAACGTGGTCCCGAAGGCCTCGGCCACCTCGGCCGAGGAGAGGAGGTCGCAAGCGCCCACACGGGGCGGGGCCCCGGTGGCCTGCGCGCCGGGCGCCTGCGCGGGCGCGGTGTCCCCGGAGTCCGCGGGATCCCGGGCCGCGTCACGATCCCCGCAGGCGGCGCCCAGCAGAGACGCCAGGAGGAGGGGGACGATGCGCTTGATCATGAGGTTTCCGGGGTAGAGGTAGTGGCGGCCGGCATCGCTCCGCATGGACAACGTTCAGCCGCCGGGGCGGAAGGACAAGCCCCGGTCGGACCATTGACCACGGACTTTCGCGTTGGTATGCATGTGGCGAAGCCGCCGCTTCTCGCCCCTGGAGCCTCCTGCGGACGCTTCCGCCGGTCGAGCCCCGTCGGTCCGGGCTCTCCGGTCATACCTGGACCTGCCGAGGTCAGTTATGCGACCGAACGCGACGGGCGCCGGATGGCGCGGTACCCCGCTCCTGCCTCTTCTCTCGCCTCTCCTCCTGGCCGTCCTCACGGGCGCCGCCGCTGGGGGGACGATCCGCGCGCAGGGCGCGTCGGCCCAAGAGGTGGACGAGGCCGCGGCGGAGGAGTACGTGCGGGAGATCATGGACCCCACGGTCTGGACGCTCGAGCCCGAGTCGAGCCCGGCGCTGCCCACGGGGCGCATCGCCGTGGCGGAAGGAGCGGCGGGTTCGGCGGGGGTGCAGTTCAAGGTGGGGGACCTGGACATCATGCAACCCGTCCAGGTGACACTGCTGACGCCGGAGAGCGGGGCCCCACTGCGGCTGGAGCTTCGGAAGTACCACTGGTCCACGGAGCCGGACCGCTCCAGCGATACGGGCGCGGCGGGCATCGCCATCGAGCCGCTCCGGACGCAGGGCGACCTCTACGTGCGGGTGGTTTCGCCCGCCGGCACCAGGCCGTACCGGCTGGGCGTGTGGGTGGGGGACGCCGTGGAGCCGGAGCGGAAGCCGGCCGTGGTCGCATACGGCGCCGTCGTCGGGTCCGAGGGGAATGCGGACGCAAGCGCCGGCTCCGCGGGCGGCGCTTCCGCGGATGCCGGGCGCGATTCGGCAGGCGGCGGTGGGGGTCTGGTGCTCTACGTGATTGCCGGGCTGCTGGCGGCGGTGGTGGTGTTGCTGGGCGTGCTCGTGCTGCGTCGTCCCGCCCGCTCCGGCAAAGGGGGTGCCGCATGAGGGTGGGCACCGGTGTCGTGATGCTGCTGTTCGGGCTGGGAGCCGTGGCGCCGTCCGCGGCGGCGCAGGACCCGAAGCCGTCGAGCGTGGGAGACTTCCTGTCCGCTGTGAACGAGGCCCTGAGCGATCCGTCCATCGGAGCTTCCGCCCAGAAGGGCCTGGGGACGGGCGGCTTCAGCCGGCTGTCGGATCTGGCCAAGTCGGGCGCCGCGGCGGCCCGGTTCGGGGAGTTCGCCACGCTGACCCCGGAGGACGAGGCCGCGCGTCCGGACCTCGACCCCGCCGGGCTCCCCCAGATCCCGTCCCACTGCGCCGACCTCGGGGCGTCGTGCGCCCGCTGCTACGGGGACGCGCAGGCGGAGCTGGAGAACCTGCGCGTCTACTTCGAGCAGCTCCGGCGCGTGGACCGGAGCACGCGACGCTACTACAGCGCGGCCATGAGCGTGGGCGACGGCATCGCCACCCTCCACATGGGTGCGGCCCTGGCCTGGCAGGAGGAGAAGATCAAGATCGCCCGGTCCATGCAGAGCTTCGACGCGTCCGTGGAGGTGAAGCAGAAGGAGCTGTTGGAGCGCCTCCAGGACGCGCTCCGCACCATCGGGGCGTGCGAGTCGGAGCACTTCGGCGTGGACGACTGGTACGATCGGTTCGGCTTCGTCTACTACAACTTCTTCGCCCTGAAGTACGGCACGTGAGCGGGCGCGGGGGTGCCCGCGGGAGTCGCGCGGCCCTCGCGCTGGCCCTCGCCCTCCCTCTGTCGGCCCCGGGGTGCGGCGGCGACCGGCCGGGAGGCGGTCCCCAGCGTGGGGCGGCGGCGGGGCCCGGGGCGGCGGTCGAAGCCCCCGGGGACGGGGGCGTGGGGCGGGCGGTCCCGGACACGCTGCCCCCCGGGTACTCCGGTCCGGGAGCCGCCGCGGCCCCAGGGGTGGGCGTCCGGGTGGACCCGTCGTCGCTGCAGCGCGTGGAGAGGGTGCCTCTGGTGGAGGGGCTCACGGTGGTCACGGCCGTGCGCGTCACGGGGATGGACTTCGAGTCGGTCAAGCAGGTCCAGGAGGTCGGGGAGGACGGCTACCTGCTCCTCTACTCGGCCGACGCGCCGGATCGCATGGGCGGGAAGCCGCGCCAGGTGCGGGTGCGGCGCCGTGTGCTGTGGGAGGACCTCCGGAGCGCGCCTACGTTCCGGATCGATTTCGGCGAGGACGAGCCCGAACTGTTCCGGGGCACCACGGCCATCGGCTTGTCCAGCTCCGTGTTCCAACGGATCCGGGATGACGGGAGCGGCACCCTGACGGTGGCGGGGACGCCCACGGCGGAGCACGCGGTGTACGGCATGCTCACGGGCACGCCCGAGTTCACCGGGGCCGTGACCTTCCTGGAGGAGGCGCTGGTCCCGGTGGCCGTGAACGGTGTGGCATCGGCGTTGCCCGCGGTGCGGGTGCGGGGCACCCTCACCGACGATGTGGATGATCTCCCCTTCGAAGCCGATTTCCTCGATGACGCCCGACACCCCATCGCCCTCCGCTGGCGGCTGGCGGACGAGGGCCTGGATGTGGTGGCGATCGACTGGCCGGGGGACGCCACTTTCGATGTGCTGGAGGAGCGGCTGTCCCTGGGGGAGTCCGTCACGCTCCCGGGGATCTATTTCGATTTCGGCAGCGACGTGCTGCGACCCCAATCCGAGCGGGCGCTGGATGCCGCGGCCGCCATGCTGGGGACGCATCCGGAGTGGCGCCTCCGGATCGAGGGACACACGGACAGCGTGGGCGACGACGCAGCTAACCGGGCGCTGTCGGCCCGACGCGCGGAGGCCGTCCGGCGGGCGCTGGCTCAGCGACTGGGCGGGGAAGCGGACCGGTTCGACGCGGTGGGACTGGGGGAATCGCAACCCGTGGCGTCCAACGCGTCCCTCGAGGGGCGCGCCCGGAATCGGCGGGTGGAGCTGGCCCGGATCGACCGGAGGTGAGGGAGAGATAAGCGGACCCTGAACGCGGAGTACAGCATCCATGTCGAGGCGAGCCACGGCGGCGTGGGCCGCAGTCGTGCTGGCGGCCATCCAGGTAGGCTGCGGGGGGGACGACGGGGACGGCCCCCCGGCCGCAGCGCCCCACGCGGAGGCCCCGCCCAGCGCGGTGGAGGCGGACCCGACCGCCCCGGGGGACGCGTGTGAACTCATCACCGCGGAGGAGGTGGCTGCGCTGGCGGGGACCGCGGTCCGGGCCGTGGAGTGGGGGACGGAGCGAACGGGCCGCTCGACGGTAACGGAGTGCTGGTACGAGGGCGGTGACCCGGCCGCCTCCACGCCCTACCTCCACACCACGGTCTACTGGTCGGGTGGCGCCGAGGAGTGGCGCAGCAGCGCCCGCGGGGCGCAGGTGGCGGAGGGCATGCTCAACGAGCCGGACGATGGATACGACCCGTCGTCTCTGTTCGAGACACGGCGCGTGGATGTTGGCGACCGGGCCATCTTCCGGGCTCTGCTCCCCTCCCACGTGCTGCAGGGAGACGTCCTGATCGAGATGGAGTTCCCCGCCCTCGACGTGGATGCGCAGGGGTTCGAAGGCCTGGCCCGGACCGCCCTGGCCCGGCTGGGGTGATGGTGATGTCGCCCTGCCAGCCAGCCCCGCGAAGCTCCGTGTGGCTCCGGACGGCGAGCCTGGCGGCACGGTTGAGCACCCGGTTCACCCTGTGGGGCACGGGGGATCGCCCAGGACGCGGGGGTACGGGGTGGGCGTTCATCTGGTTGACGACCCCCTTCGAGTGATTCCCGCAGGTGCGGGGGTGGGATTCCTCTATTCAACTCCGTCATCGCACCCTCCTCACCGCGTAGCTCCCGCGGGCAAGGAAACGGACGTCGCCGGAGCGGCCTCCACCGGGATGCCCACCGGATCGTCCTGCTCGGTCCTGCGGCGCAGCCGTGCCTCCTGCCATAGCGAATAGACCGCCGGGATCACCAACAGCGTCAGGATGGTGGCCGACACCATCCCACCCACCATCGGCGTCGCGATCCGCTTCATCACGCTGGCTCCGGTGCCGTGACCCCACAGGATCGGCAACAGGCCCGCGATCACCGCGGTGGCCGTCATGACGACCGGCCGCAGCCGCTGGCCCGCTCCCTCGCGCACCGCCTCCAGCACGTCCTGGGGGGTCGAGAGTGTCCGGGCTTCCACGCGGCGGGTATGGGCGAGGTCCAGGTAGATCAGCAGCACCACCCCTATCTCCGTCGCGACGCCCGCGAGGGCGATGAAACCGATCGCGGTGGCCACCGACCAGTTGTAGCCGAGGAGCGCCATCAGCAGGACTCCGCCCACCATGGCGAATGGCAGCGACGCCATGACCATCAGGGTCTCCGCGACGGTGCGGAAGTTGAAGTACAGCAGAAGGAAGATGATGATCAGCGTGGCCGGCACGACCAGCACGAGCTTTTCTTTCGCGCGCTGCATGTATTCGTACTGCCCCGACCACTCCAGCGTGTAGCCGGCCGGCAGCGTCACGAGGTCTTCCACCATTTCCTTGGCGTCGCCCACGTAGCCGCCCAGGTCGCGGCCCTCCACGTCCACGTAGACCCACGCGGTCGGGAAGGCGCCCTCGGTCTTCACCGCCATGGGGCCGTTGACACGGCGGATGTCGGCGACCTGGCCCAGGGGGATCTGGGCGCTGCCACCGCCGCCCGGTGGGGTCATCCCGCCCATGGCTTCCATTCCGCCGGAGTTCGCCGGGCCACGCTGTGAGACTGGCAGCAGCACCTCGGCCAGCTTCTCCGGCTGATCCCGGAGCTCGTGCGGATAGCGCAGCCGCACCGCGTAACGCTCCCGTCCTTCGACGGTCTGCGTGATGGTCATGCCGCCAACAGCGGACGCGAGCACCATCTGGACGTCCTCGATGTTCAGCCCGTAGCGCGCGGCCGCGCTTCGGTCGATGTCCACGTCGAGGTAGTATCCAGACACCGCCCGCTCGGCGAACACGGAGCGCGTGCCGGGCACCATCCGTATGGCAGACTCGATCTCGCGCCCGACGCGCTCGAGTTCCGCGAGCTCGGGCCCGAAGATCTTGATGCCGACCGGGGTGCGGATGCCGGTGGCGAGCATGTCGATGCGGCCCTTGATGGGCATCGTCCAGGAGTTGGTGATCCCCGGGAACCGGACCAGCGAGTCCATCTCCGCGACCAGGCGGTCCATGGTCATGCCGTCGCGCCATTCCTCTTCAGGCTTCAGCGCGATGGTGGTCTCGAACATGTCGAGACCGGCGGGGTCCGTCGCCGTGGTGGCGCGGCCGGCCTTCCCGAACACGCTCCGCACCTCCGGAATCGCCTTCAGAATGCTGTCCTGGCGCTGCAGCACCAGCGCGGCCTGGCTGACGCCGATGCCGGGCAGGGTCGTCGGCATGTAGAGCACCGTGCCCTCGTTCAGCGGGGGCATGAACTCACTGCCGATGCCGCGGAACGGAATCCAGGTCAGCACGAGCGCGGCGACCGCGCTGGCGATCACCGGCCAGCGCCAGCGAAGCACCCCGTCGATGACCGGGCGGTACGCGTGCTCGAGCGCTCGCGAAACCGGGTTGCGGCGCTCGGTGCGCAGCTTGCCGCGGATGAACAGACCCATCGCCACGGGGACCAGCGTCACGGCGAGCAGGCTCGAGGCCGCCATGGCCAGCGTCTTGGTCCAGGCCAGCGGCTTGAACAGCCGCCCCTCCTGGGCCTGGAGGCTGAACACCGGCAGGAAGCTCACGGTGATGATGAGCAGGCTGAAGAACAGCGCCGGCCCGACCTCCTTGGCGCTGCGCACGACCGTAGCCCAGAGCTCGGGGCCCGTGAGCTCGTTCGTGTGCAGGACCCCGTCGTCCTCGGGGGCGTCCCGGCCCCCCGCGCGCAGGCGTCTGCGCTTGGCGAGGATGTCGCGCTCGAGGTGCTTGTGCATGTTCTCGATCATCACGATCGCCGCGTCGATCATGGCCCCGATGGCGATCGCGATCCCCCCCAGGCTCATGATGTCGGCGCCGATCCCCAGCAGCCGCATGACGATGAACGCCATGAGGATGCCCACGGGGAGGGTCAGGATCGCGACCAGCGCGCTCCGCGCGTGGAAGAGGAACAGGATCGCCACGAGCGCGACGACGATCGACTCCTCGAGCAGTTTCTCCTTCAGGGTGTCGATGGCGCGCTCGATCAGGTCGCTGCGGTCGTAGACGGGCCGGACCACGACGCCCGGCGGGAGCCCGTCCTCGATCTGCGCCAGCTTCGCCTTCACGCGTCCGATCGTCGCGAGCGCGTTCTCGCCGAAGCGCATGACGACGATGCCCCCGACCACGTCGCCGCGCCCGTCCAGGTCGGCCAACCCGCGGCGCACGTCCGGGCTCAGCTGCACCGTCGCGACGTCGGCGATGCGGATCGGGGTGCCGGACGCCGTCGCGCCCACCACGACGTTCTCGATGTCCTCGGCGCTCTGCAGGTATCCGAGCCCGCGGACCATGTACTCGCGCTCGGACAGCTCCATCATCATCGCGCCGACGTCCTGGTTCGACGCCTGGATCGCCGACATGACGCGCGAGATGGGGATGCCGTACCCCCGTAGCCGCGCCGGGTCGACGGTCACCTCGTAGGTCTTTTCGAAGCCGCCCACGCTCGCGACCTCGCTCACGCCCGGTACGGCGGTGAGCTGATAGCGCAGGTACCAGTCCTGGATGGAGCGCAGGCCGGCGAGGTCGTGCGTGCCCGAGGTGTCCTCGAGCACGTACTGGTAGACCCAGCCGAGGCCCGTCGCGTCGGGGCCGAGCGCCGCGTCCGCGCTCCGCGGCAGCCGCCCGCGGATCGCCGACAGGTACTCCAGCACCCGGCTCCGCGCCCAGTACAGGTCGGTGCCGTCTTCGAAGATGACGTACACGAACGAGACGCCGAAGAACGAATACCCGCGCACGGTCTGCGCGCCGGGCACCTTCAGCATCTCGCTGGCGATGGGGTAGGTGACCTGGTCTTCGACGATCTGGGGCGCCTGGCCTTCGTAATCCGTCTGGACGATCACCTGTATGTCGGACAGGTCGGGCAGCGCCTCGAGCGGCGTGCGCTGCACCGCCACGATGCCGCCTGCCACGACGAACGCGGTGAAGATCAGGACGATCAGCCTGTTCTCGATGGACCACTCGATGACGCGCTTCAGCATCGGTGCGCTCCGTCAGCCGCCGTGCCCGGCGTCTTCACCGTTCGCCGCGCCGCTCGAACCTTCGCCGGATGGGGCGGAGCCCCCTGTGCCATTCATGGTCGCCATCGACGAACCCATGTTGGCTTCCGCGTCGATCAGGAAATTGGCCGAGCTGACCACGACCTCCCCCTCGGCGAGGCCCGCCAGGACCTCGATGTCCCCGCCCGCGATGAGCCCCGTCGTGATCTCCCGGGGGCTGAGCAGGCCATCCTCGGCGCGCACGAAGACCATCGATCGCTCGCCCGTGAAGTGCACGGCCGACCTGGGGATGACGAGCGCGGCGCGGTCGGCGTCGGACTCCAGCTCCAGCTTGGCGTACATGCCCGGGCGGAGGCGCAGGTCGGGGTTGGCGAGCTCCACGCGGATGCGGCCCGTGCGCGACTCCACCGACACCGTCGGATAGACGTAGGTGATGCGCCCGGAGAAGACCTCGCCCGGGTAGGCTTCGAACGAGACCCGCGCCATCTGGCCCAGTCGTACCAGCGACAGGTCCTTCTCGAACACCTCGCCCTCGACCCAGACGGTGGACAAGTCCGCGATCCGGTACAGGTCCATCCCCGGCATGATGCGCGCGCCCTGGACGACGTTCTTCTCGACCACGATCCCGCTCGCGGGCGAGTTCAGGACGAGCGTCTTCTGTGGGGCGCGGCTCTCCTCGATGCGGTCGATCTCCTCGGCCGGAATGTCCCAGTAGCGCAGCCTGCGGCGGGCCGACTCCAGCAGCTCCTCGGCGTTGGCAGTGGCGCGCTCACCTCCCGCGGCCTCGGCTTCAGCCGCCAGTCGCCGGGCCAGGATCAGCTCCTCCTGTGCCGAGACCAGCATCGGGCTGTACACCGCCAGCAAGGGCTGGCCACGCCGCACGGGCGCGCCCGTGAAGTCCACGTACAGGCGCTCGACCCACCCTTCGATTTTGGGGCTTACGTTGGCGAGTCGGGTTTCGTCGTATGTGACGTTTCCCACCGTGCTCACGGTCCGGGCTACCGGTCTGCGCACGGCGGCCGCGTAGGTCACGCCGATCCGGCGCGCCGCCTCGGCGTCCAGGGTCACGGGCCGTGCCGCGTCGGCTCCGGCCGCGACCGCGTGGTCGTGCCCCTCCATGGCCTCCTGCGAGGTCGCCTGATCCTGCCCGCCGAGGGCGTAGAGGGCCACGGCCGCAAGCGCCAGGGCCACCAGGCCGAGGGACAGGCCGATCTGCTTCCGGGTGTTCATCTCGCCTCCGCGAGCACGTGGGTCGATGGCGGCAGCTCGCGGCCGATGGTCATCTCGAGCTCGGCAACCGACCGGCCGTACTCGGCCAGGAGGGCGTAGAGCTCCTGGTCGTACCGGTTCACCGTCATCTGCGCGTCCACGAGCGTCATGAAGTCGACGGCGCCGACGCGGTAGGACGAGAACGACGACTCCACGTTCGCTCGGGCCTGCGGCAGCACCTCGCGACGGTAGAGCTCGACCAGCGTCCGCGTGCGATCCAGCTCGGCCAGCAGCTCGCCGATGCGCGCGTCCACATGCGCGCGCATGTCGGCCAGGTCCGCGCGGGCCATGGCCTCCATGACCGCGGCCTCGTCGCGCCTGCGGAGCTGGCGGCTCTTGGCGAACAGCGGGATGCTGAAGCCGATCATGGCGCTCCCCATGCGCCGCGTCCCGACGTCGCTCGCGCGCTGCCCGTACTGGAACCCGATCACCGGATCCGGCCAGATCTCCTTGCGCGCCAGGTCGCTACGCGCCCGCGCCCGCTCCACGCCGGTCCGGGCGCCTTCGAGCATCGGGCGGCTGGCCTCCGCCCACGCCCTCAGCGTATCCGCCTCCGGCAGGTCCATGGGCAGGGCGCAAAAGACGAGCGCATCGACGGGGGTCCCTGAGGGCCGGTCGAGGACCCCGTTGAGGCGCGCGACCGCGGACGTCCGCATGGCTTCCATGCGTTCGATGTCCGCGTCCATCCTCGCCACCTCGACCGCGGCCCGCAGCACGTCCACCTGGCGCCCCTCACCGGCGCCGTACATCGCCTTGGCAACGCGCTCGAAGTTGCGGAGCAATTGCAGCGTCTCGCGCATCACCTCGAGCTGACGATCCGACTCGTAGATCGTGTAGAACGCCATCGCCGCGCGGCTGCGCACCTCCCACCAGGTCTCCTCCGCGTCCGCCCGCGCGATGGCGGTGCTCTGTTCGGCGATGCGCTCGGAGAGTCCCAGCTTGCCGAACCAGGGCAGCATCTGCATCGCCTGGACGGCCGGCGCCATCGAGTTCGGCATGTCCGTGTCGAAGTCGGGGAGGGAGAAGTTCATGATCCCCACCTGGAAGACCGGATCGGGTGGGAGGCCCGCCGAGGCCTCCCGGGTGGCGGTGGCGTCCGCGAGTGCGCCGGCGGCTCGGAGCCGGGGGCTGCGCGCACGGGCGACGCGGTAGACTTCCGCGATCGTGAGGGCGGGAGAGTCGGCCGCGGCGAGTGGCCCGCGGGAGGCTGCAGGGGTGGGCGTGGCAGCAGGGGACGTCGTCGGGTCCTGTCCGTACGCCGGACCGGTCCCGCCAACGGCCAGGATCGCGGCCAGGCCTGCGAGCCCGAGTACCGTCCGCGTCATCGTGTCGCTTCCGCTTCGTCGATGTGGCCACAACGCTTCGGGGGCAATCTCTCACCGAGGGGCTGAAGCAAGCGTGAGGATGCGATGAAGGGATCTTCATACGCCCGGGGAGCCGGATATGCGGGTCGATCGGCGTCCGCCTGTAGGTGGGCCCGCCGCTGCCAGGCCCTGCCGGAAGGGCGGTCCACCTGCGTTTCACGCTTGCCTCACCGGCACCCACCGAGATTGCCTCCGCCCGGCGACGCTCTCAGATCGGGGGAGCCACGCGCGTGGTGGGTCTACGGACGACAATCGCGGCCACGCCGTGAATCCAAGGGCTGGGTATGGCTGACCGGTTCAGCGCTTTTCTCGTTCCGCAGATGAGGCTGTGCCTCGCCTCGCGCCATCGGGCATCGTGCGCCGAGATACCATTCGCGCGTGGACGTCGTCGACGTCCTCCGGAGGGCTTCGCCCCACGCCGGGCGCGGATTTCCCCATAGACGTGCTGCTGCCGAGCGATGCATATTGGGTGAACCCCGGCGATCGGGAACTGGCGCGTTTCAGGCGCCACGTCCGCCCCCGGAGATGTCGGCTTCCCGTCTCCGTCCCGGCCACTCGAACCGAACGGAGGTGCGGAGTGGCTTTCAGAGTCCCGGGCCGACAGTGCGCGATTGCGGCCGTCCTGTTGGCACTTCCCGCCGCCCTGGCCGCGCAGGATGACCAGGCGATCCCGACGCATCTGCTGCGCGATCCATGCTTCAACAACTCGAGCACCGTCAGGCCCGCGTTCGGCCTTTCCGATGCCCAGCTCCACGCGATCGTGGCGTACCTGAGGTCGCTAGGCGGATGAGCGTCCGCCCGTTGGTCGCCGCGCAGGGGTTCTGCCCATGGTGCCAAGGGCACATGGGGTGGGGGGGTTGGGCCATGATGATCGGCTGGCTGGTGGTTCTGATCGTGGTGCTGGCGCTCGTGTGGGCGTTCGTCCGCTCGCGGGGGTGGCGTGAGGGTGGAACGGAGGGGCGCGACCCGGCCGAAGACGCGTTGCGGGAGGGCTACGCCCGCGGCGAGATCGACGAACGAACCTACCGCCGCAGGCTGGATGAGCTGAGGCGACGCTGAGGAGATCCCCGGGTCGTCGACGCCGAATCGCTCTACGACGGGCGGGAGGCGTCGGCGCCCGGCTGGACGGGAAGAATGACCCGGAAGTGCGCCCCGCCGCCGGAGTTCTCGAGGGCCAGGGCCTCGCCGCCGTGCGCCCGGGCAATGGCCCGCACGATCGCGAGCCCGAGACCGGTCCCCGCGGCGTCCCCGCCGTGGGTTCGCGCGACATCCCCGCGATAGAACCGCTCGAAGATGCGCTCGGCGTCGCCGTCGGGCAGGCCGGGGCCCGAGTCGCGCACCTCCAACAACAGCCGCAGACCGTTCCGTGTGACGCGTACGTCGACGCGGCCTCCCGCGGGCGTGAACTTCACGGCGTTCTCCACGAGGTTCCACAAGAGCCGCTCGATCAGGTCGGGGTCCACGATCGCTTCGAGGTCGTCGACCGCGGCCACCTCGACGCGGACGTCCTTGTCGCGGGCGCGGGGTGCCAGCCGATCGACGACCGCGCGGGCCAGCCCGCCGATGTCGGTCGCTTCGAGGCGCGGCTGCATCACCCCGGCGTCGGAGCGGGCCAGCGTGAGCAGATCCTCGGCCAGCCGCGTCAGCCGGTCGACCTCCTGGAGGTTGCTGCCGAGGACGCGACGGTATTCCGCCGGCTCGCGCTCCCGTCGCAACGCCACCTCTACTTCCCCTCGCAGCGAGGTCAGGGGGCCACGCAACTCGTGACTCGCGTCTGCGGTGAAGCGGCGTTGGCCTTCGAAGGCGCTCTCCAGGCGGGTGAGCATTCCGTTGAGGACCGCGACGAGCCTCTCGTACTCGCGCGTGTCCGCGTTCGCACTGATCCTCCGGCCCAGCGTCCCCGCACTCACGGCCTCCGCCTGGTCCATGATCTCGTGGACCGGGCGCACCATGCGCCCACCGAGCCACCACCCTCCCGCGAAGGAGCCGACCCCCGTGAGCACGGTGATTGCCCCGAGCAGCCCGGCCAGTTGGCGCAGCAAGCGATCTCGCCCCGTGAGCGGGGCCGCCACTTGCAGCACGTGCCGGGCGTGCGCGGGTCCCATCCGCTCGAGCGGGTAGTACAGCACCCGGATCGGCATGCCCTGGAAGCGCTGGTCCAGGGCGACGAGCCGTCCGTCGGCCGCCTCCCGAAGCGCCGCGCGATCCAGCGGCAGGTCTTCGGTGATGTATTGGGTCCGCAACAGGCTCTCACCCGATGCGCTCCACACCTGGGCGTATCGGTTGAGTTCGCGCACCTGCACGGCCTCGTCGGGGGTGAGATCCCACTCGTGGAAGCGCATCGCGCCGCCCGATCCCTCGGTGACCGAACTGGCCTGGATCGAAGCGACGTTGCGCAGGCTGGATTCGATCTCGCGGTCGAGGAACCACCGGGCTCCCGCGAGGGAGAGCACCGAGATGACCGCGAGCGCCAACGTCGTGCTCGTCGCCACGCGCGCCGCCAGCCGGAACCGCAGCGACCGGGTCACGGCCCCTCCGCCCTGCCGGCCTCGAGGATGTAGCCGACCCCGCGGAGCGTGTGTAGCAGCGGAACGCCGAGCCGCCGCAGCTTGCGGCGCAGGTTGCCCACGTGGACATCGACGACGTTGCTCATCGGGTCGAATCGAAGGTCCCACACCTTCTCGAGGAGTTCGGTGCGCCGCACGACCTTCTCGGGCCGCAGCAGGAAGTACTCCAGGAGCTGGTACTCCTTGGGCGTGAGGTCCAGATCTGCTCCGGCACGCGAGGCCGTATGCTTGAGCCGGTCCAGCTCGACGTCGTGGTACGCCAACGTCTCCTCGCGAGCCGAGCCTCCCCGGCGCAGCAGAGCCCGGATCCGCGCCAGCAACTCGTCGAAGCTGAACGGCTTGGTGAGATAGTCGTCCGCGCCAGCGTTCAGGCCGCGCACAATGTCCTCCTTCGCGTCTCGCGCCGTGAGCAGGAGCACCGGCACGGCCTTTCCCTCGCTGCGCAACTCGCGGACGATCTCGAAACCGGTCCGGCCGGGCAGCATCACGTCGAGCACGAGAAGGTCGTAATCGTACACATGTGCCTTCAAGGCGCCGTCCACGCCGTCATGGGCCACGTCGACAGCGTACCCCTCCTCGCGCAGCCCCTTCTCGAGAAAGCTCGCGACCTTTTTGTCGTCTTCGACTACAAGAATCCGCATGCGACCAACCTCCCGCCGCGTAGAGGATCGGAATTCGCGCGCCGCAGCGATGCGTGGACGACGCATCGGAAAATTGGACCGAGGCGTTCTCCGCGCGACTTGGAGCACCACCTCCATCCTGCTTCGGGCCGCCCCGTGTCGAAAAGCTTCAGCTGCGGTCGCGTCGATGCAGCCGAGGGATCAAGCTGGATGACGCGTGAGGCGATCAGGAACACGAGCGTCGACGGGCGGCACCCGCTCTCGCGTTGAAGAGAAAAGAGGTCAGCCCGGCGCCGAGGGCCGGTGCAGCCTCGCCCCCCAGTTGCGAATCACACGGATCTCGCGCGCCGGGATCAGGTCGTCGCTTTCGGTGACCATCAGGAAACGGCCGTCGGGTGCCAGGTCATAATTCCTGCCCCAGGGCCAGCCCTCCAGGAAGGAGCCCGTGAACAGCAACGTCGGTCGGCCGGGTTTGCCATCGGCAAAGGCCACCGCGTACACCGAGTCCCCGCTCATGTCTCGGTAGTAGATGGCGTCGCCGTCGGCCTCCCAGATCGGCTCCTGGCCGCCGCGGCTGGAGATCCGAATTGCGGGTCCCGGCCTGCCCATTGGTCTAAGGTAGACCTCGTAGCGGTCCGCCACCCAAGCGCCGGCAAGATAGGCCAGTGCCCACTGCCCCAGCTTCCGTGCCCGCAGTCGCTGAAGCCAGTCGATCACGGCGCATCCCCGAGGAGACCGGTTCGGTACCGTCCGATCGAATGTCGACCCATGGAGGGTCGTCGGGCAATGCGCAGACGAGCGCACGGCGTCGATCATTCCCCAACGGGGGCCGACGTTGCGCGCCACCGGCGCCGCGGTTAGCTACCACCCTCGTTGCGGTCCGCTGGTCGGACTGGAGGTCCCCCGAGCCGTCGATCCCATGCTTCGAACTCGCTTCGCCCGCGCCGGCCTGATGGCAGCGCTCACGATCGCCGTCGCCGCTCCGTCCCACGCCCAGGTCAAGGCGAGCGAACGCAGCACCATCGCGCAGGTCGTCAACGGCACGCGCATCGAAGTGGACTACTCGCGACCGCAGGCGCGCGGGCGCGAGAAGCTGTTCGGCGGAGTCGTGCACTGGGGCGAGGTGTGGACCCCGGGCGCCAACTTCGCGACGACGCTGACGGTCGATGGCCCGTTCTCGATCGACGGCCACGAGCTCGAGGAGGGCAGCTACTCTTTGTGGCTCGTCCCGGAGGAGGAGGGGTGGACGATGGTCGTGAGCGACCAGCCACGGCTGTTCCACACCCGGCCCCCCGACCGCGACGTCTGGACGGTCGACTACCCCGTGACCCCGGTGGAGGGAGCGCACACCGAGGTGCTCACGTTCGACTTTCCGGTGGTGAAGCCCGACCACGCGATCCTGCGCCTGCGCTGGGGGAAGACGGCCATCCCCTTTCGCATCGACGTGCCGGGCTGGGAGCCCCACGACCTGGACCCGGAGGACATCCCCCGATACGTGGGCATCTTCGCCATGGAGGGGGTCGACAGGCCGCCGTTCGCGCTGGGATTCTACCAGGAGGGCTCGACCCTACGGGGCGCGTGGGTGCCGCCGGAGGCGGTCGAGGATCCGAGCGTGCGCCTCGCCGACCTGCGCGGCTTCAGGTTCACCGCCGTCCCCCTGGGTCTGCACCGGTTCCTGATGGGGCACTACGCGGACGGCGAGCTCGTCAACACCGAGGACGGGTTCCTGCTGTTCACCCTGGACGACGCCGGCGTGGTGACCGGGGTGCAATGGCGCGTCACGGACGCGGCGGGCGAAGAGCGGTCGATGGCCTGGGGCGAGAAGCTGCGCTGATCGCCGCGGCCCGGGCCGGGATCAGCCCTTTTCGAGGAACTCCAGGAACGATCCCAGGTCCGCGGGCGAGCCGCCGCCGCCGAGGTACTCCCCGGCGGACGCGAGGAAGTCCAGGTCGACGACCGGCTCGCCGGCCGGCGAGGTCGCCGTCGTCGGGGTCCCGCCCCGGGCCGCCGCGACCTGGGCCGCAACCGGCGGTGCCTGGGCGTGCGCCGGCGCACGAGCCGCCGGTGCGGACACCCCGCCCGACGACCCCACCGGGGTGTGCGTCCCCGCGGTCTCATCCCGATCCGCTCCGGCCGCCAGGGGCCGGGCGATGGCGGGCGGCAAGGGATCGGCGGCAGCGGGCCCCGCCCCGCCGTTCGCCGGTGTCTCCGCCGCGGTGTTCGCGGGCCCGGTCTCGGCTTCATCCGACCGGACGATGTCGGACAGGAAGGACAGGTCGACCAGCGGGCGTCCCGGCACCGATTCCGTACGGGAGCCGCGCGCCTCCGGCGCGGTCCCTGTGGGCTCCTCCGGGACCGCTTCCCGGTCGGCGTCCGGCCCGGCGGAGGTCATGGCGTCGCCGGCGGCGGACGCGGCCTCGCCCGGATCGAGGAAGATCCGAGCGCTGGCGTGGTCCTGCTCGTCTACGACCTCTTCCGTCGGCTCTTCGATGAGTGCCCGCTCGTGCGCACCCGCGACGTCGCGCAACGCGACGTCCCAATCATCCTCCGCCGATGCGGGAGCCACGGGAGCGGCGTCGGCGTCCGGCATGAGCTGAGGCCCGGACCAGCTCGATCCGTCGCGCAGGAGATCCCGTTCGGGGGGGCCGGTCGTCGACGCGCCGCGCGCGGCCTCCACGCTCTCGGGTTCGAGTGGATCGACGGTTTCGTCCCCGTCTCCCTCGTGCCAGGGCACGGCGGCGCTCGATTTGTGACCCCACGCCTTGTCCGCGTGGCGGGCCGGGTCCGCGTCGTCCTCGGCTGCCCCCGCAACGCCGTCCTGTTCGGGATCCCCGAAGCCGTCGTCGCCCGTGTCCAAGCCTGTCTGTGCCAACCGCTCCGCCATCAACGCGGCGGTTGCGGCCGTGTCGACCACCTCGGCTTCTACATCCTCCGTCTCGGGCTCCGGCCGCGAGATGGGCGACGCGCGGAGGCCGACGGCCTTGCGGGGCTTGCGGAACCGGTCGAGGAGCCCGCGCACGTACGCCATCGCGGTGTCGATGATGCCGCCGATCGACGGAATCGCAGGAGCCGCCGACCCGCCGCCCATGGGCACGTCGACCCGGTAGTGCACGACCGTCCCTCCGGGCGACAGCGCCACGATGTGCGCCGCCTCCGAACCTCGAGCGATGACGGGATCGGATGCGACGCGCGGGCCGTCGTCCTTCACACCGCGTTCGACGGTGAGGTTCTCGGCGGTCCAGTCGCGTCCGTGCCAGCGGTAGAGGACGAGCTCCGCCCCCCGGCGCCCGGCCAGCAGGACCGTGGAGCCGGCGGCAGCCGCCGAGGGCTGTCCTTCCACCCGGAACCGGGCGCCGATCGTGATCCGGTCCATGGTCAGGTTCTCGGCGCCCCACGTGCCGTCCGCCGCGCCGAAGAAGTGGACCACGTCGCCGTCGGCGTTACGACCCAACACGTGCCTGCGCCCCGCAGCGGAGCCCGCCAGGCACGGCCGGCTCGCGATCGTGAGGCTCGGCGACCCGCCGCCGGCGTCCTCGGTGAGGTCTTGGCCCGTCCAACGCCCGGCGGCCGGCAGCCGGAACCTGAGCAGGTGGTCGCCGACCCCGCGCGCGAATACCTCGACGGAGCCGTCCTCGGACAGCCTCGCGACCGGGGGGCCGTTGAGCAGCAGCCGACGAATCTCGGCGCGCGCGGCGCCCGGCCGCACCGCTCGCCAGCGCCCGTCTGGCTCCTCGCGGAAATGCACCAGCTCGCCCTCGGCGTTGCGCCCGAGGACGTGGGCCATTCCCGAGCCATCGCGCACCCCACAGATCGGGCCCTCGAGGCGACAGCTCGGGTCCGCTCCGCTTTCTTTCGAGAGGTTGTCCGCCGCCCAACCGCGCACGGTGGTCCAGGCGTACCGGATCAGGCGCCCATCGCCGTTCACCGCAACGACCACTGGATGGCGACCCTCGGCGACGACCACCGGCTCGCCGGCGATGCGGAAGCGGAGACCCGTGTTGGGCTGGTCGGTCAGGTCCTCGGCGGCCCAGGCGCGCGCGGTCTGCCGCAGGTGCAGGAGGTGGCCGTTCACTCCGAGTGCCACGGCGCTCGGCTTGCCGCCGGACACGCCGGCGGGGACCGGCCGCCCCTCGAAGCGGAAATCCGCGCCTACGTCGCCCTGGTCGGCGGGCCGGTTGCGGCTCCATCCCCTCCCGTCGTGACGCACGCACACGAGGTGCGCGTCCGTGTCACGAACCAGGAGGCCGAGACCGCTCCCGCCGGGATCGAACGCGGCGAGGTCCTCCTCGAAGCCGACCCTCTGGCGCTCGTCCTTCGGCGAGGCCGTCGCGGTGATCGCCGGAGGCGTGGCCCGGTCGTAGGGAACGGCGATCAGGCCGTGGACGACTTCCTCGCGCCCCACACGCCCGGAGAACGGCTCGCCGCCCTTGCCCGGGTCGAGAATGAGCGTCGCCGCATCGTCACCGGGTCTAAACGGGTCGTACGTCCATACCATGGCCCGCGCGGGATCGGCGTCGTAGCGCGTCGCCAGGACGAAGCGCCCCTCGGTGGGGTCGGCGAACGGTCCCGCGTCCTGGAGAAGAAAGAGCAGGACGGGCCGCCCCGCGTCCAGCTCGCGGCGTGCGACCGCCCATTCGGCCCGCGAGACGCGGGCCCGGGAACGGCCTCGCCCGGTCGCGGGAAGTCGTTGCGCGGCGGCCGCGCGCGCGATCACGTCCTTGGCGAGGATGTTCGTGAGCCGCAGGACAAACTCGGCGTAGGTGGCGTCCTCGGGGCCCGGAGCGCGAACGGTGCGCGGGATGCGGCGGTCGGCGTGGAAACGGTCCAGCGCGGCCCAGCACATGCCGCCCCCAAGGCCGAACTCCGGCGCGACAGGCCGCCCGAGGCCGATCAAGGCCGCAGGGCAGTCGTACTCGTCGGGGAAAGGCCAACCGTGAACCGATGGGCGAAAGCTGGGCATCAGGCTGTTCTCCGTGGCGCGCGCCCGCCGCTCGGAAGCGGTCCGAGCGTGCGGGATCGTCGTCATCGTACGGGAACACGCGGCCGAAACCTTCGTGCATCGTCGCACGAGCCGCTCGAACGGGAGAGTAGGGCTAAATCTGCCGTCGTTGTGGCCGGCGCGCAACGATTTCGACGGAGCCGCTCCGGAGGCATCCGGTCTTCACCACCACCCGGGCGGTAGGGAGAGGGTGCGGGCGCCCCTGCGGCGCGCGCGCGAACGCGCTCACGGAAGGGCTCCTCGAAGGGTGTCGGCGAAACGTGGGGGTGCCGCGTCGTTCAGGCGCGGAGGGGCCGTTGACACGTACCAAAGCACTGGTTACACTCACTGTCTTCCCCCGGTCCGGGTTGCCGCAAGTTGCGGGCCGGATGGGGGCAGAGGGTTGGCCGCAGCGGCGCGGGGAAGGCGCATGGCGCGCTTCCTCCGCGCCGCACGTGCGCGGACCCATCGCTGGACCGGGCGAAGGGCTCGCGTAGCTCAGGGGTAGAGCGCTTCCTTGGTAAGGAAGAGGTCACGGGTTCAAATCCCGTCGCGAGCTCCTGCGTTTTTTCCGACTACCGACACGCACTCCGGACCGAAGAGAACATGGGCAAGGCGAAGTTTGAGCGGACGAAGCCGCACGTAAACGTTGGGACGATCGGTCACGTGGACCACGGGAAGACGACGTTGACGGCTGCGATCACGGAGATCCAGGCGGCGAAGGGGCTGGCGGAGT
>DATHRK010000104.1:0-47470 GCA_035465395.1 Longimicrobiales bacterium
GAGGAGACTCGGAGAGTCCTCGAGCAACTGCGACGCGGGGTAGCCCGCCGTCGCCGCCCTCGAATAGTAAATTTCCCCGTCGTTGGAACTGGCGCAGAACTCCGGGAAGAGGTCGGTGGACGAGACGAACCCGAGGGGGCCGAAGTCGTTCACCTTGTGCGTGATCAGGATCACGACCTTCCCATTGCCGTCCAGGTCCGTGAAGTCGCCGAACCACGCCACGTTCGCATCGTGCACCTGATCGTCGTAAAGATCGCTGAGTTGGGCGAGCTCCATGCTCGACAGGCCTCCGGCCGGGTTCGCCAGATCCTCGAGCCAGATGCCGCGCGTCCCGATCACCCGCACGACGGCGTCCACCTCCGTGAACGTCGCGCACAGGTCCCCGTCGATGTTCGGGACCTTGACCTGGATGGGGTCGTTCACGGAGAGGTCCGAGGGGATCCTCGCCTGCGTTTCCGCCCCGGTCGACCGCGCGCCCACGGCCGGCGCGCCCTGGGCGATCATCCGCGCCATCCACTGGCGCTCCTTCTCACGCAGGTTGGCCTCCGCGCGCCGATGCCGCGCCATGCGGTCGTCCACCGGGAGCGCCGGCACGGAGCCGAAGGCGGAGGAGCGCACGGCCGGCAACGCCGTCGACCGCGAACCGACGCCCGCAGCGGGGATCTGGCCGCGCACCCGCGGGAAGATCAGCTGGTTCGGGTTCTCTTCGATCAACTGCACCCCGAACACGTACTCCTCGTTCAGGATCTGCGCTCCGAACTGGAGACAGAAGTCGGCCGGATCCTGGATCAGCAGGAACTCCCCGACCCCCATCGACAGCGGGGCCTTGGCCGGCTGCATCGGGTGGGTGACCGCGCCGCTCGACCCGATCGGCGTGGAGACCGCGACGGTCACGTTGCCATCGGGGAAGCACTCCTCCGGCACGTCGATCATCAGGAGAGTGTCCGAGGCGGACGTCACGGGCGCGGCGAAGCCGTTGATCGTGACGTTGTTCTGCGCGGCCGACGTGCTGAAGCCCTCGCCGCGGATCGTGGCGGTGCCGCCCTCCACCATCGGGCTGGGCGTGATCGAAGTCACGGTCACGTTGCCCGGGGGCACGACCACGATGACCGCGGTGTCCGCCACGGCCCCCGAGGACACGGTGATCTGCGTCGTGCCCTGCGTGACCCCCATCACGAGGCCGCTGCCGTCGACGCTCGCGATCCCATTGTTCGCGGAGGCCCACGAGAACGACGCGGAGATCACCGCGCCGCCGGCGTTGCGAGCGGTGGCCATGAGCTGCACCGTCTGGCCCTCCGCTACGTCCGCCGAGTCTGGATCGACCGTGACGCTCGCCGGCCCCGGGACGACCACGGTGAGCTGCGCGCTCCCGGTCACGCCCCCGGTCGAGGCGCGGATGGTCGTGGTGCCCGCGGAGACGCCCGTGGCGAGGCCGTTCGTGTTCACCGTCGCGTGGGCGGCCACCGTGGTCGACCATGTGAACGCGCGCCCGGAGATGACGTCGCCGTCGGCGTCCCGGGCGGTTGCCGTGAACTGCTGCGTGGCGCCGACGTCGATCGTCGCCGTGGACGGCGAGACGGTCACCGTGGCGACCGCCGCCGGACCCCCTCCGTCGCTCGAGCAGGCGAGCGCGAGGGCGGCGAGGATCGGAAGGGCGATTCGGTGGTCGATGCGCACGGTGAGCATTCTCCGGTGCGGAACGTTCGTCGCGACGCGCGGGGCGTCGTGCGGTCGGGGTACGGATTCCGGGAGAGAGGGGATCGCGCGCCTTACTATGCGCGCGGCGGGCGCCAGGGTCCAGATCGGCCTCGCGCGGCGCGGCGCCCGCCCGCCCTTGCGCGCGCGTCCTCGGCGGTCGAAGCTCGGCGCCGAGCCTTCCAATCACATCCCGAGGAGAACCCTTGAAGCGTCTGTGGTACGGCGTGCTGATCGGCGGCGGTTGCGTCCTGAGCCTCGTAGGCATCTACTCCGTCGCGGTGACCGTCCTCTCCGGGGCGCTTCTCGGCCCCCGGCTGGTCTGGCTGCAGCTTCTCGCCTACTTCGCGCTGGGCTATCTGGGCCTCCTTCTGTGGCGCATCGGTCAGCGCGGCTGGGCGTCGCTGCGCCGAGCCGAGCGCGGCGGCGTCGTGGTGGGCCCGCCCGACTACACCGGGGAAGGCGACCAGCCCGTCGACGACTGAGCCTCCAGCCGGGGCGTCGCCCCGGCGCGGCGTCTCCGTGAAACCGCGCCTGGGCCCTCCGCGTACGGTCCGCCAGCCCCGGAACCCGGAGACACGCATGGAAGAGCTGATACCGATTTTCCTGTTCCTCATGATCGGCACCGTGGCCATCCTGCGGCCGATCAGCAAGAAGTTGGGCCTCCTGATCGAGGCGATGGCCGAGGAGCGCAAGGCGGCCCTGCGGACGCCCGACAGCCTCAGCGCATCGCAGCTGGAGCGCATGACCCACCTACTGGAGCGCATGAGCGATCGCTTCGACCACGTCGAGGAGCGGGTCCAGTTCGTGGAGCGCCTCATCGACAACCGGGAGCCCAAGGCTCGCCTGCGGGTCTGAGCCCGGTCGGGGGGCGAGCTCCCGGCCCCGCTCGATGGGGCTGGCATGGCTGTTGCCCCTTCCCCTTCTCGAGATCCACGCCGCGGCCCGGGTCGCGGCGTTTCCGTCGCCGGAGATGGGAGTCGGGATGATGAAGGCACGTATCGCAGCCGCGCTGCTCGTGGCGCTCGTGACGCTACCCGCGGCCGCGTGGGCACAGGAAGCTGGCGATCGGCAGGAGGACCGGAACGCGGTCGAGCTCGAACGGGTTGCGCAGAACAACCTGCTTCGGAGCGACGCCGCTGCCGATGCGCCGGTCGGGCCGCGCGCGGTCCCGCCGCGGTTCGAAGACTACGCGCTGGAACCGGCCGTCGAGAGCCGCTTCGCGACGGCCGAGGACGCCGCCGTCATGCGCCCGCCGACGCGGGGTTCGAAGGCGCTCATGATCGCGGGCGCGGCGCTCCTCGTCGCCGGGCTGATCATCGGTGACGACGCGGGCACGTTCGTCGCCGTCGCCGGCGCGGGCATCGGTGCCTACGGCGTCTACCTCTACTTCGAGTAGCGCCCGCTGCGAACGAACGAAGGCCCCGGCGACGCGATGTCGTCGGGGCCTTCTCGTGTCGGCACCGAGTCCGGAGCCCCGAGGGAGCCCGTCCGGGAACGGCGCGCCCCCTACCGCTGGTACGCCTCGGGCAGCGCCTCGTTGATTTGCCGGTAGCGCTCCAGCAACCTCGCCTGCCGCGTCGGCGCGTCCATCTCCTGGCCGCCGATGAAGACGTGCTCGGCGCGGGAGAGGGGCTCGAACGGGTCGCCGCTCCACACCACCAGGTCCGCCGCCTTGCCCACCTCGATCGAACCCGCCTCGTCGGCGATGCCCCAAATCTCGGCTGGCGTGAGCGTGATCGCGCGCAGGGCGTCTGCGTAGGCCATGCCGTTGCGCACCGCGCCCCCTGCCAGCAGGCGCAGATTCCGCACGTTGTGCGTGCCTAGCGCGGGCGACCCCCCGAGCACGCCGGTCGTGAACGCGACGGGCACCCCGCTGCCGGCGAGCCTGCCCGCCCCCTCTTCGCTGATCGCGAGGCGGTCGTAGCTCGGCAGATTCTCGATGGGGTTGGTGACGACCGGGACGCCCGCGGCCTGGATAGCGTCGGCGACGACCCAGCCTTCGGCGGCGCCGAAGAGGATCAGGTCGAAGCCGAACTCCTGCGCCAGCCCGATCGCCGCCATGATCTCGGTGGTCCGATTGGCCTCCATGATCATCGGCAGCTCCCCCGCGACGACCGCCGAGAGCGCCTCGAGGTCCAGACGGCTGAGCGCGTAGTCCCGCCGTGCGCCGGCGTCGAACGCGGCGCGGTTGGCCGCGTAGTCGCGCGCGTCCTGGAGCGCCTCCCGGAGCCGCATGAGCGCCGCGCCGTGGGAGCCGCCGAAGCGCCCGGCTGCGCCCTGGTCGAACGCCGACACCATCGCCAGCGGGTCGCGCGTCACCAGGTTCGCGGGGCGGTCGCCATCCAGATCGATGAGCGCCGCCTGGCCGACGATGAGCGCGCTCCCGCCGGGCACCACGACGGCGCGGGTGACGCCGCCCGTCGCCGCCACCGGGATCAGCGTGGAGAAGGGGTTGAGTCCGTCGCTCACCCGGAACGCCGCGGTGACGCGATCGTCCGAGCTGGACGCGTCCACCGTCTGCGACACCGCGCCGATCTCGACGACGCCGAGCTGCGAGGACGACTCGATCAGCCCGGGGGTCACGATCTTGCCTGTCCCGTCGATGACGCGTGCCCCGGCGGGCGGCGCCACGTCGGCACCGACGGCGGTGATGCGGCTGCCCTCGAAGACCACCGTCCCGTTCTCGATGACGCCGCCCGACACCGTATAGATGCGGGCGTTGGTGATGGCGACGGTCTGCGCGGCGCCCGGAGACAGGCTCCCGGTGCTGGCGATGGCGAAGCCCGCCGCCAGCAGCGCCAGCCCGGCGGGCCCACGACACATCGATGGGCGGATCATGGCGTCACCCCCTCCGGCAGAATGCCGAGCATGAAGTCGGACAGCGGCTGCCGGGACGGATCCCCCCGGTCGTAGACCAGCGCGCCGTCCAGGAAGACGCGCTCGGCCTTGCTGTAGATGCTGAAGGGATCGCCCGACCAGATGACCACATCCGCGCGCTTGCCCTCCTCGAGGGAGCCGACCTCGTCCTCGATGCCCAGCGCCCGAGCCGGGTTGATCGTGATCCAGCGCAGCGCGTCGTCCTTGTCGAGGTCGATCCCGGCCTCCAGCCCCGCCGCGAGCGCCACCGCCGCGTCCACGTTCATGCGCTGGATGCGGCCCGCGTCGTCGGTGTGCAGGATCGCGCACGCTCCGGCCTCGTCGACGAGGGCGATGTTGGCGCGGATGCCGTCGTAGGACTCCAGCTTGAAGCCCCACCAGTCGGCCCACATGCTCGCGCACGTACCCGTTTCCGCGAGCCGGTCGCGGACCTTGTACGCCTCGACCGCGTGGTGAAAGCTGGCGATCGAGTAGCCGAACTCCTCGGCGATATCGAGCATCACCGCCATCTCGTCGCCGCGGTAGCAGTGGTTCTGGATGCGGATGTCGCCGGCGAGGACGCCCGCGAGCGTCTCGTTCTGGAGGTCGCGGCGCGGCTCCTGGTCGGGCGGCGAGCCGTCGGCGACCCACTTGTCGCGGCGCCGCTTGTATTCGGCGGCGGCGATCCACGCGGCGCGGTAGCCCGCGACGTTGCCCATGCGCGTGGCCGGCGAGCGGCCGCGGTTGCCGTAGACGCGCTTCGGGTTCTCGCCGCAGGCCATCTTCAGCGTGTAGGGCGCGCCCGGGAACTTCATGCCCTGCATCGTACGCGAGGGAACGTTGCGCAGCGTGACGCCGCGTCCGCCGAACAGGTTCGCGGAGCCGGGCAGCACGTGGAACGTCGTCACGCCGCCCGCGAGCGCCAGCGCGAACTGCGGGTCCTGCGTCCAGACCGAGTGCTCGGCCCACACCTCCGCGGTGTTGGGCGACGTCGACTCGTTGCCGTCCGACAGCGAAGCGTCGCCCGGCGCCGCGTACACTCCCATGTGCGAGTGCGTGTCGATGATGCCCGGCGTGACCCACTTGCCGGAGCCGTCGATCTCCACCGCGCCCGCCGGCGCGTCCAGCGAGGCGCCCACCGCGCTGATCCGACCATCGACCATGAGCACGTCCGCGGACCGCATGGTCGGGCCGGCCGCGGTCATCACGGTGGCGCCGCGGATCACCGTCGGGCGCGACGGCAACGGCGCGTACGTCGACGCGAAGGCAACCGAACGCTCGGGGGTCGCGGTACCGTCGTCGGGCGAGGGCGGGGTGGGTGGCTGGCCGCCGCCGGCGCAGGCCGGTAGCAGGAGCGCCGAGGCCAGCGCGACGTGGGTCGCCGAAGGGCGTGCTCGATCGTGCATCGTGTCCGAGGGTCCGAGGGGGCTGCGGGGCGACCGCCGGGGCCGCGATCCGGGACCCGCAACGTGGAGCGGGCGGTGCGGCGTCGGCAAGCGGTCGGGACGGCGTCGGGGCCCAAACGGCCACCGACCCCGGCACGAGTGCGCAGCCCTCGGCCGGGGTCGATCGCGATCAGACCGGGCGAACGCCCGGGAGGTTCAGTTGCGGACCAACGTGATGACCAGGGTGGCCGGCACCTCCGCTCCACCCATCAGAGTGAAATCGAACATCTCGTCCGTATCCGTCAGTATCACTGTGTTGCTGTTCTGGAACTGGAAGGTCCAGACGTCGGTCGAACGGGTAGCCTCCGCCGGGGTGGACGTGAGCGTGTTCCCGTTCACAGAGAGCTGCGCGTCCCATTCGTCCTCCACAGCGTCGGGCGTCGTGAGAAAGTTGCGGACCCGCCCGCCCTCGAGGACCGTCGCACGGAATTCGCCACCGAGGGCGATGATGTCGACCTGCTGACCCGTGTCGGCGTTGTTGGTGAAAACGAAGGACGAGGCGGTCCAGCTCCCCACGAAGTCGTCGACGGTGACTTGCGAATCGGGACCCGTCGGGTCGTCATCGTCGCCGCAACCGGCGAACAACGCGACCGCGAGTACGGGCAGGAGGCAACGGGGTCGGACACGTCGCATGCGACACCTCTGGTGCGGGGATCGTTCGGCGGGGCGTCAAGACACGTGCGTACGATACCCCTCGCCCACGAGGCCGGCAAACATTTGATGCTGGGCTCTGCATGGCACGAGAGCGATCCCGACGGGCTCCTCCGGCGCCGCGGCCCTCGTTCGACGCCCACAGGTACGCGCGGTCCCGCGGGACGAGCCGGCGCATCCGGCCACCCCGCGCGACTTTCGCGAGTATCGAGGCGCATTAGATGGAGAGCTCTTGCCCGGTCGCCCCCCGCCTCGGCTTCCGGGCGAGGCGCCCGTGAACGTCACCCCGTAGAGGGAGGCGTGGTCGACCTCGTCTTATGCGATGGCGGGAGGTACTACCGGGCACCGGACGGCCTGGGGACCGTCCGGCGCGCCATGCTTGCTGCCTAGATGGGTCGGCGACCCTGGATGACCCGCACGAGGATGACCACGAGCGCGATGACGGCCAGGATGTGGATCAACGGTCCGCCGATGCCGCCGAGGAACCCCAGCAGCCACAGGATCAGTAGTACTACGACGATCGTCCAGAGCATTGGTGCCTCCCCTATGAGTGGTGTTGCTGCTCGGGACGGAGGCAAGGTCCGCGCCAACAACCGGGAGTGCCCGTTGCCGCTGGACATGAAGCGGGAATGCGAACGCTGCGAAGCCGGCCTCGACCCGGCCGGGGAGGCCTGGATATGCTCCTACGAGTGTTCCTACTGCGCCGCCTGCGCCTCGGCGCTGAAATCGGTGTGTCCGAACTGCGGCGGGGAGCTGGTGCGGCGGCCGAGGCGGCGATCCGCGCCTCGGTAGAGGTTACTTGTAGCGGTAGGTGACGCGGCCTCGGCTGAGGTCGTAGGGCGACATCTCGATCTTCACCCGGTCGCCCTCGAGGACCCGGATGTAGTATTTGCGCATCTTCCCCGACAGGTACGCGAGGATGTTGTGTCCGTTGTCCAGCTCCACGCGGAAGTTCGCGTTCGGCAGGACCTCGGTTACGGTCCCTTCCATCTCGATCGCATCGTTGGCCAATGCACCTCTCCCTTTTCCAGTGGCCACAAACCCAATAATATACTGGCGCGCCGGAGCCGTCAGCAATCGACGGCCTCGCGGTCGCAAGCCCGGGAACCCCGCACCATGACGTGGTGTTCCCCGGGCGGCGTTTCGCGCCACGCAATCTTCCCCGTCGTACCCGACGGCGGTATTTCCAACATCAAGTAGGGATCGTGTCGAACGAAGGTTTTCTCGGCGTGCTCGAAGTGCTGGGCAGCGGCTCAGGTTTCGTGCGCAGGCCAGACGCGGGGTACACCCCCGGCAACGACGACATCTACGTCAACCAGAAGCTGATCCAGCGGTTCGGACTACGGACCGGTGACGAGATCATCGGCACCTCGGGGCAGCCGCCGGGGCGGGGGAAGAGTCCCCCGCTGACGCACGTGCAACTGGTGAACGACCAGCCTCCGAAAGACATGGTACGGAGGCCACAGTTCACCAAGCTCGGGGCCAAGCACCCCGACGCCCAGCTCACCCTCGAGTGCGACCGCACCTACCACGGCCAGCCCGACCCCACCAACAGGATCATCGACCTCTTCTGCCCCCTCGGGAAAGGCCAGCGCGCCATGATCGTGGCGCCCTCCAAGGCGGGGAAGACGACGATTCTCCAGGCGGTGGCGGAGGGGGTCGAGAAGAACCACCCCGGCTGCAAGGTCTTCATCGTGCTCGTGGACGAACGGCCCGAGGAAGTCACCGAGATGGAGAACCACGGCTTCGGGGAGGTCATCGCGTCCAGCTTCGACCACCCCGCCGAGCGCCACGTCGCGGTCGCGGAGATCACCATGGAGCGCGCGCGCCGTCGCGTCGAGATGGGTGAAGACGTGGTCATCATCCTCGACTCCATCACCCGCCTCGCGCGCGGCTACAACACCGTGGAGCAGGGCAGCGGCCGGACGCTCTCCGGGGGGCTCGACGCCAACTCGCTCGAGAAGCCGAAGCGGTTTCTCGGCAGCGCACGCAACATCGATGAGTCGCAGGGGGGCGGCTCGCTGACCATCATCGCCACCGCGCTGGTCGATACCGGATCGCGGATGGACCAGGTGATCTTCGAGGAGTTCAAGGGGACGGGGAACAGCGAGCTGGTCCTGGACCGGGAGCTCGCCGACCGTCGCATCTTTCCCGCGATCGACTTGCTGGGCAGCGCCACCCGCCGCGAGGAGCTGCTCATGTCCAACGAGGCGCTGCGTGCCGCGACCGTCCTGCGTCGCGATCTCAGCCGGTCCAGCCCCGCCGACGCGATGAACGACATGCTCGGCTTCATGCGGCGAACCCAGACCAACGACGAGCTGATCCGAGCGATCCTCGGTGGCTGATCGGGAGGCTCCGCCACCCGCCGGCTTCATACCCCTGCCGGCGTACCGCGAGTATCCCCCGGATGAAATGCGAGCTCGGGCGCGGGCGTTCAGGGAGCAGTCCGAGCGGCGTCGAACCGTACGCTCCTTCTCCGACCGGCCGATCCCCGAGGGCGTGATCGAGGAGTGCCTGCGGGCGGCGGGCACCGCGCCGTCGGGCGCGAACCTGCAGCCCTGGCACTTCGTCGTCGTGCGTGACCCCGCCCGCAAAGCCCGGATCCGCGCCGCAGCCGAAGAGGAGGAGCGGCTCTTCTACCGCGAGCGTGCGCCCGCCGAGTGGCTCGAAGCGCTGGCGCCGCTCGGGACGGACGAGCACAAGCCGTTTCTGGAGACCGCGCCGTGCCTGATCGCCGTGTTCATGCAGCGATTCGGGCTGTCGCCCAAGGGCGCGAAGGTGAAGCACTACTACGCGGTGGAGTCCACGGGTCTGGCCACCGGCATCCTGATCACCGCGCTGCACCACGCCGGCCTCGCGGCGCTCACGCACACGCCCAGCCCGATGGACTTCCTCAACGAGATCCTCGACAGGCCGGACAACGAACGGCCGTTCCTGTTGCTGGTGACGGGGTATCCCGCCGAAGGGGCCGTCGTCCCCGACATCCGGCGCAAGGAGCTGAAGGAGTTTACCAGCGAGTTCTAAGCAGGTCGCTGAAAAAGGGGAGGGCGGCCGCGGTCGCGCCGTTGTCCTCACGCGCGCCCCTCGTTCTCGGGCTGGCTACGGGGGCGCGCCGCGTCCCTCGCGGCCGGGTCCACGGGCAGCACCTGGCCGCAGCGCCGGCAGAACGTGGCGTCGCCGGCGTGGTTGCCCAGGCCGCACCCGGGGCACGCCAGCGGGGCGTCCCGGTCGCGCGTCGCGTTGGCGATCTCGACGCTGACGATGCCCGTCGGCACCGCGATGATGCCGTACCCCATGATCATCACCAGCGCCGCCAGGAACTGTCCGAACGGCGACGTCGGCGTGATGTCGCCGTAGCCCACCGTCGTGAGCGTCACGATCGCCCAGTACATGCTGCGCGGGATGCTGGTGAAGCCGGCCTCGGGTCCTTCGATCAGATACACCAGGGACGCGACGACCACGACGATCGTGAGCACCGTGAACAGGAAGACCGTGATCTTGTGGCGGCTCGCGCGCAGCGCTCGCGTGAGCACCGCCGCCTCCCCCACGAAGCGCGCCAGCTTGAGCACGCGGAAGACCCTCAACACCCGCAGGATTCTGATCGACAGCAGGTAGCGGCCGGCCGGGAAGAGCAGGCCGAGGTAGGTCGGGAGGATGGCGAACAGGTCGATCAGGCCCAGGAAGCTCGTGGCGTAGCGCAGCGGCCGACGCACCGACAGCAGGCGGAGCACGTACTCCACGGTAAACAGACCGGTGAACACCCACTCGGCGATCTGGAGTGCGCGGCCGTGACGCGCGGCGAACGCCGCCACGCTGTCCAGCATGATCACGCCGACGCTGGTGAGGATCGCCAGCATGAGGACCAGGTCGAAAGCCTTCCCGGCCGGCGTGTCGTGCTCGAAGATCACGACGAAGGCGCGTTGCCTCCACGGCGCGCCGGGGCTCGGCTCGTAGCGGCTGTGCGCCGGGGGCGGGCCGAATCCGGACACTATCCGACCCTCGCCCGGTGCGGACGCCGGGTGTGCGTCGCTCATCCGCGGGCCGCCTTCCACTCCTCGAACGCCTGTCCTACGCATGCCGGGTAGCTCTCGCACCGCACGGACCAGCCCACCTCGTCGGCGCGCGCCGTGACCATGCGCTGGTCGAGCACCATCGCGTCCGCCACCTGGCCGAGTGACGCGCGCGCTTCCTCGAGCGAGAGGCGACGCACGCGCCCCCCGGCACCCGCCGCCCGGCTGGCCGCCCCGACGGCGTCGCGCGCGCGAACCGGGTGGTTGTCGGCGCCGTGGAAGACGCCGACGGCGTCCGACTCGACGAGCGCGAGGTAGAGCCGCGCGAGATCCTCCCGCTCCACGAAGGACCAGTGGTTGTCGCCCTCGCCCACCAGCGGCGCGGCGCCGTCCTCGACGGCGCCCCGGTACCACGCCGCGCTCAGGGACCCGCGGCCGCCGTACACGAAGCCGGGCCGGAGCACGACGGCGCTCACGCCCCGCTCCACCGCGTCGAGCACGACCTTCTCGTGCGGGACTCGCCAGGCCGACACGCTCGCCGGCCGTTCCGTGCCCGCGTCTTCGGCCGCGTCGCGGCCGCCGGTATCGCCGAGCACCCAGAGGCCCGACGTGTAGATGAGCCGTCGAGCGCGGCCGCCACCGCCCGCGCCGCCCAGGAGCGCATCGAGGGCGACGCGGTCGACCGCGGGCGTGTCGCCGCCGTAGTCGACGCCGGCGTGCACGGCGACATCGTGCACTCCGGCCACGCGGGCGTAGGTGTCCGGGTCGGCCAGGTCGCCGCCGAGGACCTCCATTCCGTCCCGGGCGAGGCCGGCGGCGCGGGCCGGCGTCCGGCACAGCCCGGTGACCTCGTGGCCGGCCGCCAGGAGGGTGCGCGCGACGGGGGACCCGATGAAACCCGTGGCGCCCGTAAGGAAGACCCTCACGGCGCGGGCCTGGCGCGAGCGCCTTCGCCGCCCGCACGGCCGTCGAGGCGGCCACCCGCTCCGCGATCTGTCATCGGGGTCATGGGCTCCATGGGTCGGGTGTGCGTCCGGTATGATGCTCCGGCGTCCGTGCCAGGCGCCAATCGCGGGGCGCCTGCGCCGGGCCTCAAGCGCGGCCGGCCAGCCACACGATGTAGAGCAGCCCGAACAGCGCCATCGCGACGATGCCGGTCCACGAAAGGACGACCATCGCGCGCCCCGGCCGGTGCGCCGGCGGCACCTCGCTGCCGCGGATCGCCCTGAGGTTGATGTATGCGAGCACGGGGGCCGACAGGAAGGACGTGGTGGTGGCGAAGTCGGCCATCGCCGTGAGGCTGCCGGTGAACAGGGACAGCACGATCACGGTCGTCGCTCCCAGTCCCGCCATCCAGAGCCAGTATCCGGTGGTCTCTGCTCTCCGGGTCGCCGAGGCGTCCGGGCCGGCGCGCAGGACCTGGAGGGTGCGCTCGAGCGCCCTCGGGAAGCCGTCGACCACCGTCAGCGACGTGGACAGCATCGTCGTCAGCACGGCGATGAGGACGAACGGACGCGTCCACTCTCCGAGCGTGGCTCCGTAGAGTTCGACGAGCTGGAGCGTGAACGCGCCTCCCTGCGAGCTGAACGCCGCCCCGCTGCCGTACATCACCGCGGCGCCTAGCACGAGGAACGCGTAGGCCAGCACTCCGGTGCCCACGTAACCCACGAGGAAGTCGGCGCGCGCCGCGGCGACGCTGGTCACCGCGCCGGTGCTGCGGTCCCGGGCGAGCGTCCAGAGCGAGCTCCAGACCGAGAGGTCGATCGCCGTGGGCATCCAGCCCGCGAGCGCCAGCAGGAACGCGAACGACACCGCCGAGCCATCGCCCAGGTCGGGGATGAGCCGCAACGTCGCCATGTCGACGCGCGCCAGCGCGGCTCCGGCGGCGATGAGAGTGGTGGCCGCGAGCGCCGTGAGAATGACCTTCATGGACGCGTCGAGCAGCCGGTACCGACCCACCGCGAGCAGGCCCGCGCACGCGGCGTAGATGACCCCCGCCACCAGCCCGACGGGCAGGGTGGACCCCAGCGTCGCGCTGACGAGGAACGCCGTCAGCAGGAGGATGGCAGCGTCGACGACGATCCCCGACACCACCGTGATGGCCAGGTAGAGCCAGAGGGCCCAGCGGCCGGTGCGCGCGTAGCCTTCCACGAGGCTCGAGCGGGTGGCCGCCGCGTAGCGGGGGCCGTACTCGAAGAACGGATACTTGAGGACCAGCGCCACCAGGATGACGCCGGCCAGCGCGAGGCCGGCGTCCGCACCGGCCCGCGTCGACTGCACGAGGTGGGAAACGCCGATCGCCGACCCCGCCCACAGCAGGCCCGGGCCGAGCGCGCGCCGGAGGGCGGGGAGCGTCAGGCGGCTCGTGGAGGCTTCGGCAGCGTCCATGTCGCGCCACGATGCGGCCCTGCGCGCCCTGGCGCCAACGCGTCGCCCGTCCACGTTGTCCGGGCAATCGACGCCGTGCTATCGTCACGGGCGACGATCGTGTCAGGCTCCGGAGAGACGATGACTTCTTCCACCATCCTCGGCGGCGTGCTCGCGGCGTCCGCCGCGGCAGCCATTGCCGGCAGCGTCCAGCCGCTCGTCGCGCAATCCGCGCGGGGCGGGCTCGGCGAGGAGTACCGGGCAGTGGCCGACAGCCTCATCGCCGCCGCGCTCGGCGACGACGACGCGTGGCAGCGACTGGCCGAGATGGTGGACCGCTTCGGGCCCCGCCTGAGCGGCTCCGACAACCTGGAGCGAGCCCTCGACTGGATTCTCGAAGGCATGTCCGCGGACGGCCTCGAGAACGTGCGTGCTCAGCCGGTCACGGTGCCCCACTGGGTGCGCAACGATGAGTCCCTGCGGCTCGTGGAGCCGACCGTGGCGGAGCTGCCCATGCTGGGACTCGGCGGCAGCGTCGGCACGCCCTCCGGTGGCATCACCGCGGAAGTGCTGGTGGTGGATTCGTTCGAGGATCTGGAGCGGCGGGCCGACGACGCGCGCGGCCGGATCGTCCTGTTCGACGTGCCGTTCACCACCTACGGCGAGACGGTGCAGTACCGGACGGGCGGGGCCGTGGCGGCGGCCCGCGCCGGAGCCGTCGCGAGCCTCATCCGCTCGGTTACGCCCTACTCGATGCGGACGCCGCACACGGGCGTGATGCGCTACGAGGAGGGCGTCGCGCAGATCCCCCACGCGGCCATCACCGTGGAGGACGCGCTCCGGTTGCGCCGGATCGCCGAGCGCGGCCGGATTCCGGTCGTACACCTGGAGATGGGCGCCGAGACCCTCCCGGACGCCACCTCGCGGAACGTCATGGCGGAGATCGTAGGGCGGGAGCGGCCGGACGAGATCGTGGTGCTCGGCGGCCACATCGACTCCTGGGACGTCGGCGATGGCGCGATGGACGACGGCGGCGGTTCGGTAGTGGCCTGGGAGGCCGTCCGCTTGATGAAGGAGCTCGGACTGCGCCCCCGCCGCACGGTACGCGTCGTCCTCTGGACCAACGAGGAGAACGGCCTGCGGGGCGCGCGGGCCTACGCCGACGAGCTCGCGGCGGATGCGGCGCGAACCGTTCTCGCCATCGAATCCGACGCCGGCGTCTTCCGCCCGCTCGGGTTCGGCTTCACGGGCACCGACGAGGCCTACGAGATCGTGCGCGCCGTCGGCGGCCTGCTCGACAAGATCGGCGCCGGCGAGATCTCCCGCGGCGGCGGAGGAGCCGACATCGGACCGCTCATGCAGACCGGTGTGCCCGGGATGGGCCTGCGTGTCGATGGCACGCGCTACTTCTGGTATCACCACAGCCCCGCGGACACCATGGACAAGCTCGATCCCCACGAGATGGCGTTGTGCGTCGCCGCCATGGCGGTGATGGCGTACGTCGTCGCGGACCTGGACGATCCGCTCCCCCGGCAGGTCGCCGAGGCCTCGCGGTGAGCGCCCCGGCGCAGGCCTCGATCGACCGGCTGATCGAGGGCTGGAACGGCGAGGCCGTGGTGGTGCGGTTCGACCGGCCGACGGGGACCTGGATGTTCATCGCCCTCCACGACACCAGCCTCGGGCCGGCGGTCGGCGGCTGCCGTATGAAGCGCTACCCGGCGCCGCATCACGGCCTGCGCGATGCCATGCGGCTCGCCGAAGGGATGACGTCCAAGTGGGCGGGCATCGGCTTCCCCTTCGGCGGTGGCAAGTCCGTGCTGGCGATCCCGGGGCCGCTTTCGGATCCGGACCGCGAGGGACTGCTGCGCCGATTCGGACGGCTGCTCAACACGCTTCGTGGCACCTACGTCACGGGCGAGGACCTGGGCACGACCCCGGCCGACATGTCGATCATCGCCGAGGAGACACCGCACGTGCACGCGCGCCCGGGGGAGCTGCTGGACCCGGGTCCCTACACCGCACTCGGGGTCTTCGCTGGCATCGAGGCGGCGGTCGCCCGGACGGGCACGAACGGCGGCGCGATCGAGGGTCTGCGGGTGCTGGTCCAGGGCGTCGGTGACGTGGGCGCGCCGCTCGCCCGCATGCTCGCCGATCGCGGCGCCCGCCTGCTCCTCTCCGACATCGACGCCGAGCGCGTGGCGGCCCTCGCGAGCGAGATCGGCGGGACGGTCGTATCACCGGAGGACGTGTACACGACCGAGTGCGATGTGTACGCGCCCTGCGCCGTCGGCGCGACGCTGAACCCGGGCACGGTGGAGGACCTGCGCTGCGCGATCGTCGCGGGTTCGGCCAACAATCAGCTCGACAGCTCCCGCGTCGCCGATCGGCTCGCGCAGCGGGGGATCGTATACGTGCCGGACTACATCGTGAACGCCGGGGGCGCCACCGCGCTGCCGATGGTCGCCGAGGGCGCCGACGAGGACAGCATTCGGGAGCGGGTCCTGCGGGTGGGCAGCGTCGTGAAGGAGATCCTCGACCGCGCGGCGGAGCGGGGCACGACCCCCGCCGCGGCGGCGGACGAGCGCGTTCGCGAGACACTGGAGAACGCGGCGGGGGGACGCCTGACGCTGTCGGTGTCCTAGCGGCCCACTCGCGCGACCGGCGTGCCCGAACGAAACTTGCAGGTCAGGATACCGCGTTCACGACGACTTCGAATCCCGAGGAGGACTTGATGGCCTATCCGTTCCAGCTCCCCGATCTGCCCTACGCGAGCGACGCTCTGGAGCCGCACATCGACGCGCGCACGATGGAGATCCATCACGGCAAGCATCACGCGGGCTACACCAACAAGCTGAACGCGGCGCTCGAAGACCACTCCGGGCTGCACGGCCGCTCGATCGAGAACCTGTTGCGCGGCATCGACGGCCTGCCCGAGGAGATTCGGACCGCGGTCCGCAACAACGGCGGCGGGTACGCCAACCACTCGCTGTTCTGGCGCACGATGGGGCCGGACGCGGAGGGTGAACCCGAAGGCGACCTGGGCGCGGCGATCGAGCAGTCGTTCGGCTCGCTGGGCGGCTTCAAGTCGAAGTTCGCGGCCGCGGCGACGGGCCAGTTCGGAAGCGGCTGGGCGTGGCTGGTGGCCGACGGCTCCGGCGGCCTCGACGTCTACTCGACGGCCAACCAGGACAGTCCCTACATGCAGGGGCACACGCCCCTGCTCGGGCTCGACGTCTGGGAGCACGCCTACTACCTGAACTACCAGAACCGGCGTCCCGACTACGTCGATGCCTTCTGGAACGTCGTGAACTGGAACGCCGTCGCGAAGGAGCTCGAGGCAGCGAGCGCGTCGCCCGAAGCCTCCGCCTGAACCATCGGCGGCGTCGGCCCGGGACGGGTCCGGCCCCGAGGGGTCGGGCCCGTTTTTCGTGGAACCGCGGGGCCGCTCGCGGGGCATTACCGCCATGTCCACGCGGCTCCTGATTTCGCTCGCCCTCTGCTCGGCGCTCGCCGGCTGCGTGCCGGCCGGCCCCCGGCGCGCCGGGTCGAGCGGCGACTCCGCCGCCGTCCCTCGGGAGGCACCCGCCACGGCTCGGGGCGGCGGCCCGGCCGGGCCCGCGGCCACAGGAGACCCAGTGGGCGGAGCGCGTCCGGCGCAGCCCGCTTCGCAGATCCCGGCGGGGGCCGTCGACGCCCTGGCGCGCCTCGTCAACGCCCATCGGCGCGCGCTGGGCTGCGATTCCCTGGCCTGGGACGCCGACCTGGGGGGCGTCGCCGCGGCGCACAGCCGCGCGATGCGGGAACTCGGCTTCTTCGACCACATCGACCCCCAGGGCCGGGATGCGTTCGCGCGGGTGCGCGCCGCAGGCATCACCGGCTGGAGGCAAGTCGCCGAGAACCTCGCGCTCACGCCGCGCGACCCCCCGGACATCCTGCGCATGTGGTTGAACAGCCCGGGGCACCGCGCCAACCTCGAGAACTGCGCGTTGGACCGGCACGGCATCGCCGTGGAGGATGGCTACTGGACGCACCTGTTCACCGGGTAGGGCCAGGCTGACCCCCGGCCGGCCGGCGGGCGGGCCGCTTGGCGGGGCGGCTTGACGCTTCGCGGGGATACGCTCTAGCCTCCTCGGCCCGCGGAAGCCCGCGTTCCTCTCGCACGCGCCGGCCCGATGACCGAATTCGGCTGGATCTCGCTGCTGCCTCCGGTCCTGGCGATCGTCCTGGCGATCGCCAGCCGGCAGGTCTATCTGTCGCTGGCGGCGGGAATCTGGCTGGGTGGCGCCATCCTCGAAGGTTGGCATCCCCTGACCGGCCTGGCCCGCGCGATCGACACGACCGTCGGCGTGTTCGCGGACGCCGGCAACACCCGGGCGATCCTGTTCACGCTGGTGATCGGGTCGCTGATCGCGACGATCGAGGTGGCGGGCGGAGTGCGCGGGTTCGTGAAGGAGATCGAGCGGCGCGCCCTCGTCACCAATCCGCGCCGGGCGCAGGTGCTGCCCTACCTGCTCGGCATCCTGATCTTCATCGAATCGAACATCACCGTTCTGGTCGCCGGCGCGATCGGCCGGCCTCTGTTCGACCGGTTCAGGGTGTCGCGCGAGAAGCTCGCCTACATCGTCGATTCGACCTCCGCCCCGGTCTGCATCCTGATCCCGCTCAACGCGTGGGGCGCGTACATCATCAGTTTGCTGGGCAATCTCGAGGTCGCCAACCCGTTCGGGATGCTGGTGCGGTCGATCCCGTTCAACTTCTACGCGTGGGGAGCGCTAGCGCTCACCGGTCTGGTCATCCTGACCGGCTGGGACGTCGGCCCGATGCGCCGGGCCGAGGCGCGGGCCCGGGACGGCAAGGTGCTGTCGGAGGGCGCGTCGCCGATGGTGGATCCGTCGGTCATCGCGCCCGAGCCGGACCCCGGCATCGCCCCCCTCGCGCGCAATATGATCCTACCGATCGCTGCGATGGTCCTGATGATGCCGGTGGGGCTGTGGGTCACGGGCGAGGGCGACATGAGCGCGGGCTCGGGCTCGACGAGCGTGCTGTGGGCGGTGCTGTTCGGACTCTTCGTCGCGTGGGTCCTGATGCTCGCGCAGCGCGCCATGACGATCGAGCGGCTCACACAGGTCGCGTTGAAGGGGGCGGGCGGGCTGGTGCCGATGGCGGCCGTGCTGCTCCTCGCGCTGGCGTTGGCGGCGGTGGCCCGGGACCTGGGGACGGGCGCCTACGTCGCGCAGGTGGTCAGCGGCCGCCTCGCGCCGGCGGCGCTGCTCCCCCTGATCTTCGCCGTCGCCGCGTTCACCGCCTTCTCCACCGGGACGAGCTGGGGCACCTTCGCGATCATGATGCCGATCGCCGTGCCGGCGGCGATGACGCTGGGGCTGCCGGTCGCGCCGTTCGTGGCGGCTTCGCTGTCGGGCGGGATCTTCGGCGACCACGCCTCGCCGATCAGCGACACCACCATCATCAGCTCCATGGTGTCGGCGACGGACCACGTGGACCACGTGCGGACGCAGCTGCCGTACGCGCTGCTGGCGGGAGGCGTCGCCACTGCGGCGTTCGCGCTGGTCGGCGCGGCAATGTGAGTAGGTGGCGGGTCGCTCCCGTCCTTCTGCGACCCGCTACGCCGCCCCGGCCTCCCACACGTTGTTGTCCCGGTCCACGTCGGGCCACGCCACCGACGGCGACGCCTCGACCCGCGTCACCGCGGCGCCCGGCCCGACCCGCAGCACCGCCTCCCGGTCACCCCGCAGCCACCGATCGACCGGCACCTCCAGTTCTTCCACCGAGCCGTCCGACCGGGTCACCACGACCGGCACCGGGAGCGGTGCATCCCCGAGGTCGCGGATCGTGATCTCGGCGGAGCCGTCCGGCGCCGTGGCGACCGACTCCACGGCGTGGTCCACCGCCCACGTCTCCTCGTAGAAGCTGCCCCAGAACCAGCTCAGGTCGCGGCCGGTCACGTCCTCGAAGGTCGCGAAGAAGTCCCACGGATAGGGGTGCCGAAAGCGCCAGCGTGCGTGGAACTCACGGTACGCGCGCAGAAAGGCGTCGTCGCCCAGCACGCCGCGGAGGAGCGCGAGGAGCGTCGCCGGCTTCCGATACGACGCCACGACGAAGCCGGGCCCCGGAACGTGGTAGTCCGACCGCGTCATCATCGACCCCTCGAGGCCGCCGCGGGCGGTGGCGATGTAATCGTCGCGATCCGACTGGTCGTGGTCGGGGCCCGGATAGAATTCGTTGCGCGCCTGGTTCTCGACGAAGCTGGTCATCCCCTCGTCGATCCAGGAGTAGCGGCGCTCGTCGGAGGCGACCAGCATGGGCACCCACATGTGCGCGATCTCGTGCGCGGTAACGTAGTACAGGGCGCTGTCGCCGGCCTGGTTGTAGTCGCCGATGATGGTCATCATCGGGAACTCCATCCCACCGCCGATGATCCCCGAGCCCTCCACGACCGACATGTGCGGCCACGGATAGGGCTGGCCCGTGAACCGCGAGATGAAGTCCACCGAGTGCTGGGCGTACCGCCACGTCTGAGCCCAGCGCGGCGCGGCGTTCCGCCAGATCGCGTCGACGCGGGCGTAGTCCACGACGCCATCGCCGTCCCGGTCGCCGACCGGGCTGCGCGCGGCATCCCAGTTCGAGGCGCGCGTCGCGCTGAACGCCACGTCGCGGACCGAGTCCGCGTGGAACTCCCACGTCAGCCATCCATCGGGCGCGCTCGCGGTCGCCGAGCTGCCGTAGTCCTCGGTTGTGACCACGTGCACGACCTCGTCGCTCGCCTCAGCGCGCTCCAGCCGCGCCCGCACGTGCGGCGCCAGCACCTCGTCCGGGTTGCGCAGCTCGCCGGTGCCGACGACGACCCAGCCCTCCGGCAGCGTCACCGAGTAATCGAAGCTCCCGAAGCCCTGGTAGAACTCGGCGCCCAGGTACTGGTCGGCGGCCCACCCGACCACGTCGTCGAAGACCGCCATGCGGGGATACCAGTACGCCAGGAAGAGGAGATCCTCTCCGCTCCAGCCCATGCGGCCGCTGATGCCCGCCTGGGGGATCGTGAAGCCGTAGTCGATCTCGATGCGCGCGGTGGACCTGGGCGCGAGGGGGCGCGGGAGGCGGACCGCCATGACCGTCCCGTCGACCGCGTAGGCAGGGCCGGCCGAAACGTCTCCGGGCCGCAGCGGTGTCCCATCGACGCTCACCCGCGCGATGTCGACGCCGCCCGTCACTTCCATGACCTCCAGGCGCCTGGCTCCCTCCCCGTGCGCGTTCTGAGTCAACTCGAGCACCACCCCCGGGAGGGCGGCGGGCGCGTCGTTTCGGTAGTCCATGCGAACCGACGCGTCCAGCCGCTTGGTCTCCGGGTCCACGCGCACCTCGATGGCGTGGTCGGTCCACTGCTGCCAGTAGGCCGCACCCGGAGCCCCGGCCGCCGTGCGGGTGCCCCGCTCGATGGCCGCTTCGTACGCCGCGGGGCGCGCGATCGGTCGAGGGATCGGCCGGGGCGGTGGCCAGGACGCGAGCGGCGGCGCCGAGGCTCCGGCCGGGGCGGGCGGCTCGGGGCCGGCTACCACCGGTCCACCGCAGGCGCCGGCGACGATCGCGGCGAGTGCGCCGACTGCCGCGGTGACGGGGCTCGCGCGCAGCGTCGCGCTGAGGCGGGACGTTCTCATCTTCGGTCTCCTCGAAGGACACAATTAGGTCGCCAGGACCGCGGCCGGATGTTCGGTCGCCGCACACGCGACGCAATGCTCGGACCCGACGTGGGCCCGCACCTCGGGGGGCGGGGTACCCTGCGACACCCATCCCCCCGGCCTCAGACACGTCTCGCCGCCGCCGGGTTTCGGTGACGACGCCCCGCGGGAGTGTCCTCGGTAGGGGACGCACCCCCGACCACGAGGAGCGACAGGATTGCCGCACGCGACGGCGGCCGGCAACACGCTCCATGCGCGCAATCGTCCCGTGGTGAGCGACAAACGCGGCTATCCCGGGGGTTGGCACCCCGCTTGCACCCACCTCAGCCGGGGGGACGATACGGGTGAAGATAGAACTGAACAGAGGGAGGATCGGTCCGCCATGATGAACATTCGCAAAGCAGCGCCCGCCGTTGTTCTGTTGATCCCGCTCACGCTGTCCGCGTGCGCGAGCCTGAACAACACGGAGAAGGGCGCGATCATCGGAGCCGCTGGTGGTGCCGCCGTGGGTGGCGCCGTCGGTAAGGCCACCGGGTCTACGGCTCGCGGAGCGATTATCGGAGCCGCGGTCGGTGGTGTGGCCGGTGCCGTCATCGGCCGCCAGATGGACCAACAGGCCGAGGAGCTGGCCGCCGACCTGGAAGGCGCGGATGTCGAGCGCGTCGGCGAGGGCATCCTGATCAACTTCCCGTCGGGCCTGCTGTTCGACTTCGATTCGTCGAACCTGCGCAGCGCCTCGCGGGCCGATCTCGCGGATCTGGCTGCCAGCTTCGGCAAGTACGAGGGCCGGGAGCTGATGATCGTCGGTCACACCGACGCCACCGGCACCGACTCCTACAACATGAACCTGTCGCGCCAGCGGGCCCAGGCGACGGCAGACTATCTGATGTCGCGAGGCGTTCCTACGTCCCGCATCCGCGTGGTCGGGCGCGGTGAGGAGGAGCCGGTCGCCAGCAACGATTCGGCAGAGGGCCGTCAGCTGAACCGGCGCGTGGAGATCGCGGTCTTCGCGACCGAGGAATACAGGCAGCAGGTGGAGAGCGAGCAGGGGCTGTGAACGGGGTCCGCCCCTCTCGCATGGCCGGGGCGGCGGGAACATTCCCGCCGTCCCGGTTGTTTTTTCAGTAACAGTTCGGGCGGGGTCGTCTCCGTCCGGTTCTCGGCGCCGCCAGGCGCCAGAACGTAGGAGCGCGCGGGGAGAGCGTGCAGCAGGCGTGCTCCGACGACGACGAGGGTGGAGCGTCTGCACGACGTAGCTGCCGCAGTACACGGCCCCCATCGCTTCGGCGGCGGGGGCCGCTCTGCTTTGGCGACCGTGTGTTAGGGTCAGGCCTCTTCCCGGGTTCCTCCGCCCGTGCCGCACAGGAACCGGACGATCGCGGGGTTGACCACGTCCGGCCTCTGCGCGTGCGGCACGTGGCCGGCGTCCCGCACCAGCAGATACTCCGGATCCAGCACCTCGCGCAGGCGCGCGGCTGCCGCGACGGGCACGGTCGTGTCGCGCTCCCCCCAGATCAGCAGCGTCGGCTTGCCCGCCGCCGCCGCGGCCTCGAAGAGTGGCATGGGGTCCCGGGCGATGAAGTGTCGCGCGGTCGACAGCAGCGCCCGCCGGAATCCGAGGTATTCGGCCTGCTCCCTGTAGGAGTCGACCCAATCGGCGAACCAGGGGGTGTTGCGGACGTCCGCGTGCTGGCGGCGCAGAAGAGACGGGACGTAGGCGACCGTCGCGAGGTACTCCCCGAGCCCCGGCATGGACAGGAGGCCGATGCGCCGGCGGATCGCGTACGGGTCGATCAGCACCAGCCTGCGGACGCGGGCCGGATGCCCCGCGATGAAGCCGGCGGCGATCGCGCCTCCCATCGACAGGCCCACCAGGTCCACCGGCCGATCGACTCCCAGCAGGTCCAGGAGGCCCGTGAGTTGACGCTCGAAGAGAGCCCCGTCGTAGCGTTTGCTCGGCCGGTCCGAATATCCCCGCCCGTAGACGTCGTAGCGGATGACGCGGAAGCCGGCCTCGAGCAACGCCGGGACGGTCGCGTCCCAGATGTAGGCCGGGACCGAAAAGCCGTGGATCAGGACCACCGGTTGGGCGTCCCGAGGCCCACGATCCTCGAAGTGTGTCCAGCCGTCCTCCAGCCGCACGAAGCGTCCCGGTGCCGCGCGGCGGCTGTCGTCGTCCAGGCGGCGGCGCTCGCGGTCGCGGGTTCGATACGCGGCCACGGCGGCCAATGCCGCGCCCGCGGCGGCGCCCAGCCACCAGGCTGCGCGCGTCCCCCTGCCGGTGTCCGGCATGCTCCTCCTCATCCCCGTGCTGGCGCGCGGACCCTCGACGCGCCACCTTCGCGCCCCGCGGTGTCCATCACGAGGCCGGTTCGTCCATGGAAGCTCTGTCCGTCGCCGTCGTCCAGACGGCCCCCGAAGTGTTCCAGCGGGATGCCACGCTCGACGTGGTGGCCGCGCGGACCGCAGAAGCGGCCGATCTCGGCTCCAGGCTCGTGCTCTTCCCCGAGGCGCTCGTGCCCGCCTACCCGTGGGGCCTACGCTTCGGCACGCGCGTAGGCGGCCGTACCGAGGACGGCAGGAGAACTTTCGAGCGCTACTGGGCCAACGCAATCGAAGTGCCGTCCGCGCACACGGAGCGGATCGGCGAGGCGGCGTCGCGCGCCGACGCCTACGTGGCGATCGGCGTCATCGAAAGGGACGCCGCCCACAGCGGGGGCACCCTCTTCTGCACGCTGCTCTACTTCGGTCCGGACGGCGCCCTGCTCGCGCGGCACCGCAAGCTGAAGCCGACCGCCGCGGAGCGCCTCATCTGGGGGGAGGGGGACGGCAGCACGCTGCCGGTGGTCCAGGTCGATGGCGCGCGCGTCGGCGGACTGATCTGCTGGGAGAACTACATGCCCCTCGCGCGCGCGGCGATGTACGCCAAGGGCATCGACGTGTGGCTGGCGCCCACCGCCGACTGCCGCGACACGTGGCAGGCGACGCTCCGCCACATCGCCTGCGAAGGCCGCTGCTTCGTGCTGGGCTGCAACCAGTATCTGGAGCGCGGCATGTACCCGGACGACCTGGTCGGCGCCGAGGACCTGGCCGACGCGCCCGAGGTGCTGAACCGCGGGGGCAGCGCCATCGTGGGGCCCCTCGGCGAGGAGATCGCGGGTCCCCTCTACGGCGAGCAGGGCATCCTGCGCGCGGACCTCGATCTCACGGCGCTGCCACGCGCGCGCTTCGACTTCGACGCGACCGGACACTACGCACGCCCGGACGTCTTCCAGTTGACGGTCGACGAGCGGCCGCGGCCGGCGGCCACCGTGATCCGCCCCGGATGAGCGCGCTGGCGGGGCGCCGAGCGCTCGTGACCGGCGCCGGGCACCGGCTGGGGCGCGCGATCGCGCTGGCGCTCGCCGAGGCCGGAGCGGACATCGTCGTCCACTACCGGAGCTCGGAGCGCGAGGCCCAGGAGACGGCGTCGCGGATCGGTGCACTGGGGCGCCACGCGGTACTCCGGCGGGCCGACCTGGCCCGTCCTGACGACATCGCCGCGCTGTTCGCGGAAACCGAGGCCGACGGCGTCGGTCTCGACATTCTCGTCAACAGCGCCGCTTCGTTCGAGTCCGCGCCGTTCGCCGAGATCGACGCGTCCGCATGGGACGACGTGCTGGCGATCAACTTGCGGGCGCCGTTCCTGTGCATCCGGCACGCCGCCCGCCTGCTGGCCGCCTCCGACCCCGGACCCGGCGTGGCGGTGAACATCGCGGACCTGAGCGGCGTGGTGCCGTGGCGCGGGTTCGCCCACCACTCGGTCAGCAAGGCGGGCCTGCTCCACCTCACGCGCGCCGCAGCGAAGGAACTCGGTCCCGACATCCGCGTCAACGCCGTGATCCCGGGGCCGATCCTGCCGCCGGCGGGCGAGGACCCGACCGGCGACGCCTGGCAGCGCCGCGGCGACCGGCTGCCGCTCCGGCGGACCGGAGAGCCGGCCGATGTCGGAGCCGCGGTCGTCTTCCTGGCCTCCAACGACTACGTAACCGGCGAGGCGATCGCCGTGGATGGCGGCGAGCACCTGCTCACCGGCCGCTGAACGCCGAGCCCCAAACCCGGAGACACGCCGTGGAGGCCACCGACCGGATCATCATCAAGGACCTGCTCGTCCGCGGCATCATCGGCGTGAACGAATGGGAGCGGGAGAAGCGCCAGGACATCCTCATCAACCTGGAGCTCCACGTCGACGCCCGCCCGGCGGCTCGCTCGGAGGATCTCGCGGACGCGCTCGACTACCGGATGCTGACCAAGCAGGTATTCGCGTACGCGGAATCCTCGGCGCACCAGCTCGTCGAGACGCTGGCGCACGAGATCGCCCGTATCGCCATCGTGGATCACGGCGCCGCGCGCGCCGTCGTGCGGGTGGAGAAGCCGGGGGCCGCCCGATTCGCGCGCTCGGTCGGCGTGGAGGTGGACCGCGTCCCTGGCGACTACGCCCGCGACGGATGAGCGCTCGTCGGGCCTACGTAGCTCTCGGCTCCAACATCGACCCGGCGCGCCACCTCCCCGAGGCGGTCCGCCGGCTGGAGGAGGCGGTGGGGGTGGAGGCGGCGTCGACGGCGTACGAGACGGAGCCCGTCGACGCGCCCGGCACGCCCCGGTTCCTGAACGCGGCGGTGCGCGTGCCCTGGACGGGCACACCCCACGGTCTGCGCGAGCGCGTGCTGCGGCGGATCGAGGACGCGCTCGGTCGCGTCAGGACCGAGGACCCGAACGCGCCGCGGACCATAGATCTGGACCTGGTGCTGGTTCCCGGCCTGATCCTGGAGGATCCGGACGGCCGGCTCTGGCTCCCGGATCCGGAGCTCGAGCGCCGCGCGCATCTCGCCGTGCCCCTCGCGGAGATCGCCCCCGCGGAGACCCATCCGCATAGCGGGAGGACGTTCGAGGAGATCGCGGAGGCCCTGGCATCGGAGGCGTTGCGTCCCAGACCGGACGTGCGGCTCGGCTGACCGACGGTCTCGTAGACGCGGGCGTCCTCGCGGGCGTCCTCGCGGGCGCCGAGGGATCTCCCGCCCGGGGATCCGGGTGCGCCTAGAAGAGGTCCCGCTGCACGACCAGCTCGCCCGGTTCCACCGCGCGCATGCCGAGTCGGCGCTGGAGCGCACGGGCGCTGGCCGGCGAGTGCCCCTGCCAGTCGTTGTTGAAGAAGGCCCACACGATGCGATCACCCGTCGCCGCCTCCCGCAGCGTGGCGGCCCATGCGTCCAGGTCGTCGTCGCGCTCGACCTCCACCTCGCCCAGGCCGTACCGGTGGCGCACCGCTCCCATCCAGCGGACGTAGGTCAGCGAGCCCGCCCCGCCGATGGCGTCGATCAGCGCCCGCGCCTCCGCTCCGTCGCGCCACGGCCCCACGCTGACGGCTGGGGCGATCCCCCAGTCGTCGAGGAAGGCGATCGTCCCGGCGTCCAGCCAGCCCGGCGCGCGAAACTCGATCGCGAACGTGAAGTCGGCGGGGAGGTGCCCGATGAAGTCGCGCACGGCGGCCTCGTTGGAGCGCCGCGTGAAGTCGGGCGGGAGCTGGATGAGGAGGGGGCCCAGCTTGTCTTCGAGAAGCTCGGCGCGCAGCAGGAACGTCGTGAGCTCGGCCCGGCAATCCCGCAGCCGCCGCTCGTGCGTGATCTCGCCCGGCAGCTTCAACGCGAAGCGGAAACCGGCGGGCGTTCTCTCCCTCCACGACGCGATCCGGGCGCCGTCCGGCGTGGCGTAGTAGGTCGAGTTGACCTCGACCGTGTCGAACGCCTCCGCGTAGACGCCCAGCAGGTCCTCGGTCTGGCGCTCCGGCGGGTAGAACGGGCCCACCCAGGCCGGGTAGCTCCAGCCCTGAGTGCCGATCCGGAAGCGCGGCCCACCGCGCCGGGAGGCCCCGGCATTGCCGCTGGGGGGCACCATCCTATCTTCGCCTGCCATGGACCTGATCGAGGAACTGACCTGGCGCGGCCTGCTCTACGACGCTACCGACGGCGCCCGCGAGCACCTCGCCGAACGCGCGGCCGCCGGCGATCCCGTAGCGGGCTACATCGGTTTCGATCCGTCCGCGTCGAGCCTGCACGTCGGCAGCCTGGTCCCGGTGATGCTGCTGGTCCACCTGCAGCGGGCCGGTCACGTGCCCGTCGCGCTGGTGGGCGGGGGGACCGGGCTGATCGGCGACCCGAGCGGCAAGGAGAAGGAGCGCACGCTCCTGACCGTCGAGGAGGCGCGGGCCAACGCCGAGGCCATCCGAGCCCAGCTGGAGCGCTTTCTGGACTTCTCCGCCGGCCCGGCCTCGGCGCGCCTGCGCAACAACCTGGACTGGCTGGGCGAGGTGCGGTTCGTCGATTTCCTGCGCGACATCGGCAAGCATTTCTCGGTCAACGCGATGATCCGCAAGGAGTCCGTGCGGCGCCGCCTGGAGCGCGACGAGGCCGGGATCAGCTACACCGAGTTCAGCTACATGCTCCTGCAGGCCTACGACTACCTGATGCTCCACGATATCGAGGGCTGCACGCTGCAGATGGGCGGCAGCGACCAGTGGGGCAACATCGTCGCCGGGGTCGACCTGGTGCGCCGCGAGCGCGGCGTCTCCGCGCACGGAATCGTGGCGCCCCTGGTAACCACCGGCAGCGGCGTGAAGTTCGGCAAGACCGAGGCGGGGGCGGTGTGGCTCGACGCGGAGCGCACGTCGCCCTACCGGTTCTACCAGTTCTGGTTGAACGTCGAGGACGCGGACGCCGGCACCTACTTGCGGTTCTTCACGCTCAAGCCGCGGGATGAGATCGAAGCGCTCGAAGCCGAGCTGGGCGAGAAGCCCGAGGCACGGGCGGCCCAGCGGGCGCTGGCGGCCGACGTCACCCTGCGGGTCCACGGCGCGGACGGTCTGGCGCGCGCCGAACGCGCCACCGAGGTCCTCTTCGGGGGCAGTCTGGACGGACTGGGCGGCGCCGACATCGAGGACATCTTCGCCGACGTGCCCTCGAGCACCATCGGCCGGGCGTCCCTGGACGGCGACGGGCTCGGCCTCGTCGAAGCGCTCGCCGATGCGGGGGTGGTGTCCTCGCGCGGGGAAGCCCGCCGCGCGCTCCAACAGGGGGCGATCTACCTGAACAACGAGCGCGTTGCCGCCGCGGACCGACGGCTCGTCAGCGACGACGCGATCGACGGGGGGTTCCTCGTCTTGCGGCACGGCAAGCGGCGCTACCACCTCCTGCGCGTGGACGGGTGATCTCGGAGCACCACCTGCGGGTCGGCCGCACGGCGCGCTACGTCCTGCTGGAAGACGCCCCGGACGAACCCGCGAACGGTGAGCCGTCGCACCACGCCGAGCTGTGGGTCGCCTGTCACGGGTACCGGCAGCTGGCTCGCTACTTCGCGCGTCCGTTCGCGTCGATCGCGGGTCCGGGCCGCAGGGTGGCGGTCCCGGAGGGCCTGTCGCGCTTCTACGTGGACGACGACGGCGGAGCGCACGGCCCCGATGCCCGCGTCGGCGCGACCTGGATGACGCGCGAGGACCGCGAGGCGGAGATCGGGGACTACGTCGCCTACCTGGACGCGCTCGCCGCGCGGGTCGCGCCCGCGCAGGGAGCCCCTGTGACCGCGTTCGGCTTCTCGCAGGGGGCGGCCACCGCGAGCCGCTGGGCCGCGTACGGCGAGACCGAGATCGACCGGCTGATCCTGTGGGGCGGGCTGCCCGCGCACGACCTGGACTTCTCCGCCGCGGGCCCCCGCCTGGCGCACGTGGACATCCTCATCGCGCGCGGCGCCGCCGACCCGTATCTCGGCCCCGAGGCCGTCGGGCGCGCGCTGGAGACGATGCACGAGGCGGGCGTCCCGGCCCGATCGTGGACGTACGAGGGGGGCCACAAGGTCGACGCCGAGAGCCTGTCGGCGCTCGTCACGGAGCTGTCCGGAGAGTCGTGAACCCTTCGAGCGCACCCCGCGCTGAGCCCGCCGGAGGGCCGTGACCGCCCTCGCCGCGTTCACGGCGGCCGGCTGGGCCGTCGCCTGCTGGATGCTCGTGCGCGGATTGCGCCGCATCCCGCGGCTGTCGACGGCCGAGCCCGCCCCCGAGTCCGTGGCGATCATCGTGGCGGCGCGCGACGAAGAGCGGGACGTGGAGCGCGCCGTCCGCTCCTTGTTGGCGCAGGAGCACCCGGGCCTGGAGGTGGTCGTGGTGGACGACCGCTCCGGCGACGCCACCGGCGCGATCCTCGACCGCATGGCCCGCGATCACGGCGCGCTTCGGGTTCTCCACGTCGCGTCGCTGCCGGCGGGCTGGCTGGGGAAGAACCACGCGCTGCACGAAGGCGCGGCGACGGTTGCCGCGGACTGGCTGGTCTTCGCGGACGCCGACGTCATCATGCGGCCGGACGCCGTCGCGTCGGCCGTCGCGCACGCGCGCGGCCGCGGTCTCGACCACCTCGCGGTCTTCCCCCGCATGATCGCCCGAGGCGCACTGCTCAACGCCACCGTCGGCGTCTTCACGGTGCTCTTCGCGCTTCGGTTCCGGCCATGGGCGGCGGCCGACCCGGAGAGCCGCGCGCACATCGGCGTCGGGGCGTTCAACCTCGTCCGCCGAACCGCGTACGAGGCGATGGGTGGGCACCGCTCCATCGCGCTGCGGCCGGACGACGACCTGCGCCTCGGCCGTGCGTTGAAGGAGGCCGGCGGTCGCTCGGCCGCGGCGTTCGGGGACCGCCTGCTGGCCGTGGAATGGTACCGTAGCGTGCCCGACCTGGTGCGGGGCCTGCGCAAGAACGCGTTCGCTGCCGTCGAGTACCGGCCGTGGCTCGTCGCGGTGGTCGTCGCCCTGCTGCTCGCCTTTCACGTCGGCCCCTTCGCGGCGCTGCTGCTGACCGAGGGCGTGGCGCGGCTGCTATTCGGGGCGGCGGCGGGCCTCGCCATGCTGTCCTTGGACCGCAGCGCGGGTCGGTTCGGCGTGACGCGTACGAGCGCGCTGCTCTACCCCGCGGGGGCGCTCGTCGTCGCCTACGCCATCGGGGCGGCCACGGTCCGGGCGCTGTGGACCGGCGGCGTCGAGTGGCGTGGCACGATCTATCCGTTGGCGGCGCTGCGGGAAGAGACGGGCTCCGCTCTCGCCGAGCGCGACGCAGCCCCGGGCCGCGCGACGCCGGGATAGCGGCGCCGCGTGGCCGCGCCGACCGCGCGCCGGTAGACTACCCCTCACGTTCACCGTTCCGACCGTCGCCATGGCCTCCGATTCGCGCGTCATCCTCATCACCGGCACCAGCAGCGGCATCGGCTTCCTCGCCGCACGGGCCCTGGCCCAGGAAGGACACCGCGTCTACGCGACGATGCGCGACCCGCTCCGCCGCAACGCCGCCGTCGCGGACGATCTGCGGCGGATCGGAGAGGCCTCCCAGGGCGAGATCCGCGTCATCGAGCTGGACGCCGCCAGCGACGGCGCGGCCCGCGAGGCCGTCGAGGAGGCCCTGACCGGCGGCGGCCGCCTGGACGTCCTGGTGAACAACGCGGGGTCGATGTTCGTCGGTCCGGCCGAGGCCTTCACGCCCGCCCAGCTGAACCGCCAGCTGGACGTCAACGTGACGGGACCGTTCCGGCTGATGCGCGCGGCGGCCCCCGCCATGCGCGCCGCGGGCGAGGGGCTGGTCGTGAACGTGAGCTCGATCGCCGGCCGCTTCTCGCGGCCATTCGCCGCCCTCTACCACGCGAGCAAATGGGCGCTCGAGGGCCTGTCCCAGGCGATGCGTTACGAGCTGTCGGTGTACGGGATCGACGTCGTCCTGATCGAGCCCGGCCCCTACCGGACCAACCTTCAGAAGGCGGCCGAGGGGCCCGAGGACAGGGTCCGCCTCGAGTCGTTGGGGCGCCTGACCGAGATCCAGACCGAGATGGCGTCGCGCTTCTACACCGTGTTCGACGATCCGTCCGCCCCCACCGATCCGGCCGAAGCGGCCCGGGCGATCGTGGAGGTCATCGGCACGCCGGCCGGAGAGCGGCCCTTCCGGACCGTCGTCGGCATCGACTTCGGCATGGACGAGCTGAACCGCAAGACCGCCCCGTACTACGAGGGCGTGCTCGAATCCTACGGGGTCCGGGAGATGCGCGGCGTCCGCCGGCCTTCCGCCCCCGCAGAGCCTGGCGATGAGCCCAGGCCGGAGAAGCCATGATCGACCTCGATACCTACACGATCCTCCACCTCGCGGCGGTGCTGGGGCTGTTCGGCGCGCTGGGGGCGGTGGCGGTGCACGCGGGCAACGGCCTGGCCAGGGAGCAGAACGCCCTGCGGCGCTCGGTGAGCGCGCTGCACGGCCTGTCGCTCCTGCTGATCCTGGTGTCCGGGTTCGGCATGCTGGCCCGACTCGACGCGGGGCTGCCGGGATGGGCGATCGGCAAGCTGGTGATCTGGTTCCTGGCCGGGGCGCTCCTGACCGTCCCGTACCGCGCTCCGGGCCGGGCGCGGCTGGTGCTGTGGGCGCTGCCCGTTCTCGGCGGTCTGGCCGCCTGGCTCGCGATCTCCCAGCCGTTCTGATGGCGGACGTGCCCGCGGCGGCCGTCGCGCTTCTGCCCGCCGTCCAGGTGGCGTGGGCGGACGGCGTGTTGAGCCCCGAAGAGATGGACGCGTTGCGCGAGGCGGTCCGGGCGGGGGAGTGGACGGCGGGAGAATGCCGCGCCTGGATCGATCGGTGGCTCGACCCGGCCTCGCCGCCGTCGCCGGGCGACCTCCACGCGCTCCGGGAGCGGATCCTCGCGCTGGTGTCGCGGGACGGAGGGAAAGGCGACGCCCCGAGGTCGCTCACCGCGCTCGGCCTCGCCATCGCCGAAGCCGCGGGCCCGGAAGCCGCCGATACATGGCGCTCGGCCGCGGCGCGCGCCGCGCTGGAGGACATGGAGGCGGCCCTCGGCGTGGTCCCCCGGGAGGCCGTCCGATCGGTGCTCGGAGGGGCCGCCCCGGAGCCGGAGCGGGACGCGCCCGGACCGGACCCGCGCGCGCCGGGGGGTGGCTCCGGCGTCGACGGCGCCGCGCTCAACCTACTCCTGGATCGGCACCATCGCGACGCGCGCGCGGAGGTCCTCGCGCTGCTCGGCGAGCCCGCGTTCCAGGTTCCGCCGGGCACCCCGATGGCCGAGCATCGCGACCGGGTCCTGGACATCTGCCGGCGGCTGGCCGCCCGGGGCTACGGCGCGCTCGGCTTCCCGGCGGCGTTCGGCGGAGGCGAGGACCCCGGGCGCTTCATCGCGGTCTTCGAGACGCTGGCGTTCGGCGACCTCAGCGTGGTGGTGAAATTCGGCGTGCAGTTCGGCCTCTTCGGCGGCAGCGTGCTGCAGCTCGGCACCCGCCGTCACCACGAGCGCTACCTGGGCGCCATCGGCTCGCTGGAGCTGCCGGGCTGCTTCGCGATGACCGAGACGGGGCACGGCTCGAACGTGCGCGACCTGGAGACCGTGGCTCGCTACGACGCGGCCACCGAGACGTTCGAGGTCTCCACTCCCGATCGGGACGCCGGCAAGGACTGGATCGGCGGCGCCGCCCGCGACGCCCGCCTCGCGACCGTCTTCGCGCAGCTGGAGACCGCCGGCGAGCGCCACGGGGTGCACGCGCTCCTCGTGCCATTACGCGACGAGGCGGGGGCCGTCCTCCCCGGCGTGCGCATCGAGGACCGCGGGCTCAAGGAAGGCCTGAACGGGGTCGACAACGGGCGCATCTGGTTCGACGGCGTGCGCGTGCCGCGCGAGAACCTCCTCGACCGCTTCGCCACCGTCGCCGCCGACGGAGCCTACGACAGCCCCATACCGGGGGACGATCGCCGCTTCTTCACCATGCTGGGGACGCTGGTCGCGGGTCGCGTGAGCATCGCCGCGGCGGCGATCAGCGCGACCAAGACGGCGCTCACGATCGCCATCCGGCACACGGCGCGACGCCGGCAGTTCGGCCCCGAGGGCGGCGACGAGGTGCCGCTCCTGGACTACCGCGCCATGCAGCGATCGCTCCTGCCCCGGCTGGCGCGTACCTACGGGCTGCACTTCGCCGTGCGGTCCCTGAGCGAAGACTACGTCGCCGTGCGGGCCGGCGACGACACCCGCGAGATCGAGGCGCGCGCGGCCGGGCTGAAGGCGTCGGCGACCTGGCACGCGATGGACACCATCCGCGCGTGCCGGGAGGCGTGCGGGGGGATGGGGTACGCCGCGGAGAACCGGTTCGGCCGGCTCATGACCGACGCCGACGTGTTCACCACGTTCGAGGGCGCGAACTTCGTGCTCCTCCAGCTCGTCGCGAAGGGGCTGCTCACGGGGTACAAGGAGCAGTTCGGCGACATGAAGACGTGGACCCTGGTGCGGTTCCTGGCGGCGCGCGCAGGTGAGCGGCTCGCCGAGCTGGATCCCATCGGGCCTCGCCGCACCGACGCCGACCACCTCCGCGACCCCGCGTTCCACCGCACCTCGCTGGAGCGCCGGGCCGAGCGGTTGACCGCCACGGCGGCCGCGCGCCTCAAGGCGCGGCTGGACGACGGCGAGGACTCCTTCGCCGCCACGAACGCCGTGCAGGACCACCTCATCACCGCCGCGCTCGCCGAGGTGGACCGGGCCGTGAGCGCCGAGTTCGCGGCCGCTCTCGAAGGCGCCCGGGCAGACGCAGGCCCGGCCGAGACGGGCGCGCTGGAGCTGCTCTACTCGCTGGACGCCGTCTCGCGGATCGAGGGGGCCCGTGCGTGGTTCCTGGAGAGCGGCCTCATGGACCCGCCCAAGACGCGCGCGGTGCGCCGCGAGGTCAACGAGCTGTGCGCGGGGCTGCGTCCGCACGCGCTCGCGCTCGTCGACGCCTTCGGCATCCCCGACGACGTGCTCGCGGCGCCGATCGGCCTCGCGGGGCCGGACGCCGGATGACCGCGCGCCGGCTCGCGGTCGCGACGCTGGTCTACACGCTCGCGGTCATCGCGTGGGGCGCCTACGTCCGCGCCAGCGGCTCCGGAGCCGGCTGCGGGGCGCACTGGCCGCTGTGCAACGGCGAGGTCGTGCCACGGCCGGAGTCGATCGAGACCGTCATCGAGCTGGCCCACCGCATCACCAGCGGCTTCGCCCTCGTCGCGGTCGTCGCGTTGGCGGTGGCGGTGTTCCGGAGCTCGAGCCCGGGCGACGGGGCGCGCCTGGCGGCGGTCGCCTCGGTGGTGTTCATGGTGACGGAAGCGGCGGTGGGGGCGGGCCTCGTCCTCCTTGAGTACGTCGCCGACAACGCGTCCGCCGCGAGGGCCTGGTGGATGGCCGGCCACCTGATGAACACCTTCCTGCTGCTCGCCGCGCTGGCGGCGACCGTCTGGTGGACCGGCCCGGGCGCGGGCGCCGTGCGCGCCGACGCGTCGGCCGCCGCCCGCGTCGTGGCCGCCGTATGCGTCGCCGCCGTCCTGCTGGCGGGCGCCAGCGGCGGCGTGGCGGCGCTCGGCGACACCCTCTACCCCGCGTCGTCACTGGCCGAAGGGGTCCGGCAGGACTTCGCTCCCGGCGCGGCGCTGTTGATTCGCCTTCGCGTCTTCCACCCGGTGCTGGCGCTATGCGCGGCGCTCATCATCGTCCTGGCCGTGCCGTTCCTCGCGCGCACCCCGGGACGCCGCGCACGGGTGTTCGGCAGGGTCCTGACGATGCTGGTGGTGGCGCAACTGCTCGCGGGGTCGGTCAATCTGGTGCTTCTCGCCCCGATTCCCCTGCAGATCGTCCATCTCGTGCTGGCCGACCTGCTATGGCTCGGGCTTGTGTTCTTCCTGTTCGCCGTCTTCACGCGGGCCCCGGGCACGCCCGTTGCACCCTCGAAAGCGGATCGAAGCCCGTCCCTGGCGTCCCTCCACTGAGAGGGGGCGCGGGCGAGTCAACGACGAGCCGGAGGAAGCCATGCAGCGCGGCACGATCGCCATCGCCGGCACCATCCTCGTCGCGGCGTGCGCCGGACTCGGGCTGGAGGGCCTCGTTCAGCCCCCCACCTTCGAGTCCGTCGACGCCCGCGGCAGCGAAATCCGTCTGCGCGCCCCGAGCGCCTCGAGCCCCCTGGGCGGAGCGACGGTGCGCATCTGGACCAGGGTCCGGAACCCGAACGCGTTCGGACTGAACCTCGCGGCGCTGACCGGTGACTTGTTCCTGGACGACGCCAGGGCGGCGGCGGTCGAGCTCCCGCTGGGACTCCCTCTCCAGGCCGCGGCCGACACCGTCATCCCGGTGGACATAGCGCTCGATTTCGAGGACATTCCGCGCATCGCCGGCGTGCTCGAGAGCGCGCTCGGCGGAGGCACGATCGACTACCGGGTGGACGGGACCGTCGGCGTGGAGACCCGGACGCTGGGCTACCACGAGTTCGGCCCCGGCACGGTGGTCCGCGGCGAAGCGCGGGTGGCCGCGTTCTGAACACCCGAGAACAAGGAGCGGCAATGAACGACGAGCGCGGCTGGGACACCATCGTGAACGTCGGAGACGTGGAGCGACTCGCCTCGCTGGCGGGCGGCGGCTGGTTCGCCCTCACCGGTCTCTTCCGTAGCGGCCTCGTGGGCCTGCTCAAGGTCGGGCTGGGGGGCTACCTGCTGTACCGGGGCACGACGGGCTATTGCGCCGTGTACGAGGCGGCCGGGCTCGATACCGCCGGCGGCGGCGACGATTGGGACTGGGACGACGACTGGGACGGGGACGATTTGACCGAGCCGGGCCCGGTCGCGGGGAGGATCGGCGAGGACGCCGCGGCCGCGCCGGAGAACGGCAAGGAACCGGTGGCCGCCACGGCCGTGGCGGACGAGGCAGCGGCGGACGAGGCAACGGCGGACGCCGATTGACGTCCGCCTTCGACGCGACCGCCGCCGCGGCCGCGCTGGAGCGCGAGTTCGGCCCCGACCGCGTCGAGCGTGACGTCCCGCTGGCCCCCTTCACCACGTTTCGCATCGGCGGGCCGGCAGACCTGCTGATCAGGGTCCGCAGCGCCGAGGAGCTCGTGCGCGCGATCGACCTGGCGCGCTCGCTCGGGCTGCCCCACTTCCTGCTCGGACGCGGCGCCAACATCCTCGTCGCCGACGCCGGCGTGCGCGGCCTCGTGATCCGGAACGAGGCGCGCGACGTCGCCTGGCCGGAGGACGACCTGCTGCGCGCCGGGTCCGGCGCCGAGACCTACCCCGACCTGATCGACGCCACCGTGGCGCGCGGGCTCGGCGGGCTCCACCACTTCGTCGGCATTCCGAGCACGGTGGGGGGCGCGATGTGGCAGAACCTCCATTTCCTCTCGCCCGCTCCCGAGCGCGAGCGGACCGTCTTCCTCGAGGAGATCGTGGAGCGCGCCGACATCCTCACCGAGGAGGGGGAGCGGCGCACCGTGGGGGTCGGCTACTTCGCGTTCGGCTACGACGAGAGCATTCTGCACCACCGCGACGACGTCGTGCTCTCCGTCGACTTCCGGCTGGTCCCCACTCCGGAGGGCGATCTGCGCAGGGTCATGCGCGAGAACCTGGAGTGGCGCGACGACCGCCACCCCGACCTGTGGCTCTACCCGTGCGCCGGGTCGATCTTCCAGAAGCTGGAGGGCGTCGGTGCAGGCCGCCTCATCGAAGAGTGCGGCCTGAAGGGCGCGGTCCACCCGTCCGGCCGCGCCGCGATCTTCCACCGTCACGCCAACATCATCGTCAACCTCGGGGGCGCGACCGCCGCCGACGTCCGCGGCCTCATCGCCCTGGCGCAGGACACGGTGCGCCGGGAACTGGGCCACGACCTGGCCCCGGAGATCGCCTTCGTCGGCGACTTCGCTGGCAGCCCCGACACAACCCTGACATCTTCCTGACCGGCGGACGGCCTCGGGCCGCGCCCGCCCGCGTACCATACGGGACTCCGTGGCCGCGCGGCGGCCCGGTGACCTGGGCACATTCAGCGACTCGTCAAAGCATGGGCTTCCTCCGCAGACACGGGACGCACCGGTCACGCTCGGCGTTCGTGGCCGGGCTGCTCGTCGTGACCCTCGGGCTCGCCGTCCTGCTCGCCTACCAGGCGCAGGATTCGGCGCGCTCGCACCGGGCCGCGGCGGAGAGCGCCCTGCGCGACTTCGCCGCCTTCGCGGGGGGCGAATTCGGGCACCGTGTCGAGAAGACGCTGGACGAGCAGCTGGTCCAGCCGGGGTTGTGGATCATCCTCGGAGCCGACGACACCCTCCGCTATCCCGCCCGGGCCCTGCTGGCGAAAGGCCTCGACAACGCGCGTTACCAACGCGTGCCGATCCTCACCGAGTTCGCCTACTCGCTTCTCACGGGCGAGCTGACCGCGGTGGGCGCTCCGATCGCTCCCCAGGTCAGTGAGTGGATCGCCGACTCCCTCGCGCTCAGCGCTCTCGGTCGGGAGTGCCCCTGCTGGGAATACGACGTGTCCTTCCCGCGGGTCTCGGGCGAGGGCGTCCTGCTCGTGCACACGCTCAAGGGCGGGTCCGACCACCCGGACGCCGCGTTCGGATTCATCGCCGACGCGCGCGGCCTCGGCGCCATGCTCGCGAACGACTTCAACGGCGCCTCGCTGCTGCCGAGCTCCCTGACCGGGGGCGTCCCGAACGACTCGCTGATCGCGGTGCGGGTGACCGCCCCGGACGGCCGCGTGCTGTTCGCCTCGGAGCGCACCATCGACGCGTCGCTAGGTGTCGTCGACACGCTAAGCGGATCCTACCACGGGGTCGTCGTGGAGACGTCGATGCGGCCGGAAGCCGCCGAGGCGTTGGTGATCGGCGGCCTGCCGCGGTCGCGGCTGCCGCTGGTCCTCGTCCTGCTGGCCGTCACGTCCGCGTTGATCGCCGCCGCGATCCTCCAGCTTCGCAGGGAGTACGAGCTGGCCCGGCTGCGGTCGGAGTTCGTGTCCAGCGTGTCCCACGAGCTCCGCACCCCGCTCGCGCAGATCCGCATGTTCGGGGAGACGCTCCTGCTCGGGCGCGTGCGTTCCGACGCCGAGCGCCAGCGGTCGCTGGAGATCATCGACCAGGAGTCGCGGCGGCTCACCTACCTCGTCGAGAACGTGCTCCAGTTTTCGCGCTCCGAGCGCCAGGTGTTGCGGATCGAGCCGACGCCCATCGCTCTCGGTGCGCTGGTGCGCTCCACGGCCGAGACGTTCGAGCCGCTCGCCGTCGCGGCCGGCAACACCCTGGAGGTGCGCGTGGACGACCACCTCGTCGTAGAGGCCGACGCCAAGGCCGTTCGCCAGGTGCTGCTGAACCTCCTGGACAACGCCGTGAAGTACGGCGGCGCGAGGCAGGCGCTCACCGTGGGCTGCGTGAAACGGGGCGACGATGCGCTCGTATGGGTCGACGACGAGGGACCGGGCGTGCCCGTGCCCGATCGCGAGCGCATCTGGGATGCGTTCTGGCGCATGGAGCGCGAGTCGGACGCGGGCGTCGCGGGCGCCGGGATCGGCCTCTCCGTCGTCCGCGAGATCGCGACCCTGCACGGCGGCACCAGCTGGGTCGAGGACTCGGAGAGCGGCGGCGCCCGTTTCGTGGTCGCGCTGCCGGGCGCCAGGCGGTCGGAGCAGCCGCTCGACGAGATCGAGCTCTCCCAGCGGGGCGGGAGCGCCGCGGGGTCCCCGCCCCTGTCGATCGACGATGCCGCCGTCGCCGGCGTCAAACCAGCGGCGTCGGTGCCCGTGTCCAAGGACACGGACGGTTCGGGTGGGAGCCCCAGGCCGTCCGGCCGGCCCGCGGGGGTCACCTCATGACCGGCGGATCAACCGCCCAGGGCCCCGGCAGGTTCGCGCGCCCCGGGTCGGAGGCGTCGGGCGCAAGGGGGGAGACGATGGGCAGGATACTGCTGGTCGAGGACAATCCGGATCTGGCGTACGGACTCAAGAACAACCTCGAGATCGAGGGCTACGAGGTCGTCGTGGCGTCCGACGGGGAGGTCGGGCTGGCGCGCGCGCTGGAGATCGACCCGGCCCTGGTCATCCTCGACCTGATGCTGCCCAAGCTGGACGGGTACCGGGTCCTGCGCGCGATCCGAGAAGCGGGCTCGCAGGTGCCGGTGCTGATCCTCACCGCGAAGGGGGAGGAAGCCGACAAGGTGCTCGGCTTCCGCATGGGCGCCGATGACTACGTGACCAAGCCGTTCGGCGTCCTGGAGTTGCTGGCCCGGGTCCGCGCCGTGCTGCGCAGGACCCGCAACGGCAACGGCGCCGCGCTGCCGGCGGACCACGACCGCTTCGGGGAAGTGGAGGTGGACTGCCGGGCGCGCGCGGTGACGAAGGGCGGCGAGACGGTGTCGCTCACGCCGAAGGAGTTCGACCTCCTCGTCGCCCTGCTACGCCGCGAGGGGGCGGTGGCCTCCCGGCTGGAGCTCATGAAGGAGGTGTGGGGCCACCGGGCGGCGGTGGTGAGCCGCACCGTGGACACGCACGTCGCGGAGCTGCGGCGCAAGCTGGAGGACGATCCGTCCGCGCCGCGCCACATCCTCACCGTCTGGAAGGCCGGATACCGGCTGGAGCGCTGAGCCGGCCGGTCGTTCGGGTCCGGCGGCTCCGTTGCAGGGCGGAGCCGCCGGACCGGCCGGCCGCTACATGGCCTCCAGGAGCAGCACGCCGTCCGCCCGCCCGTCGCCGTCTGCGTCGGTCAGCTCGGCCACGGGCACGTCGCCGGCCTTGATCTGCAGGATGGTGGCGCCGTCCGGGGCGTCCACCCAGCGTCCCGCGAGTGGCCCGTCCGCGCCCAGGTAGCGCGTCCGCTCCTCGACCCGGCCGAGCAGGATGTCGCCCAGCACACCGACGAGGCCGCCTCGGCTGGCCACGTCCGCGTCGCGGTCGGGCCCGCCCAGGATCACGTCGGGCCAGGAGGCGCGCTGCCAGAGGCGGCCGTCGTCGTCCCAGCCCTTGTCGCGGCACCACTCCAGCCCGTGCACCGGGTGGCCCCTGCCGTCCCGGCAGAAGGGCGGCCCGTTCCCGCGGCGCTTCGCGCGCCCCGGGGCGCCGTCGCCGGACGAGGCCGCGTTGCCGTTGCCGCGCGGGGCCTTGCCGGCGGGCTGCCCTTCGCCGCGACCCGCCGCCTCATCCGAGGCCCCGGGGCGCCGCAGGACGATGTCTCCGCGCGCCGTACGGAGCGGCGCCCCGTCGAGCACCGCGGGCAGCGCCCAGCCCCACCAGCCGCCGGTTTCCTGTGCGGAGGCCGCGGTCGGCCCCAACGGGCCGCCGGCCATCGCCAGCGCCGCCAGCGCGACGACCGTTCTCGTCACCGAGCCGGATCGATTCGTCTCTGTCACCGCATCATCTCCCGTTCCACGTGCTCCACCCTGGCCGCCCCGAGACGGATCCCCAGTCTGGCAGGCCGCACTTCGCGTTCTTCAGCGGTCTGCCAGTCACTAGAGACGCTCGCGCACGGGCGCGAGTCACCGCCCCGGAAAGCCGCGACGCACGGTCCACACCAGCGCCCCCGCGGCGATCGTGATCCACAGGAAGCCCCACGCGAGGGTGGGCACTCCCGTCAGATCGGCCAGCATGGCGGCGTCCGATTCGAGGTGCGGGCGACTGAGGATGTCGCTGCGAATGTCGAACAGCGCGTAGAGCGCGCTCGTCAGGCCCAGAAACGTGAGCACCAGGTTGCGTCCCCCGTGGCCCAGGCGGGCAGCCGCGAGCAGCAGCAGCGCCCCGGCGACCCCCGCGATGGCGAGCGAGAAGATGGAGCGGACGTAGAGCGCGGCGATGGCCAGCACCAGCGCTCCCAGCAGCAGGAGGGCCGCGCGGCTGGCGCGCTCGCCCGCGCGGGCCGCTTCCAGCATGCCGATCCCGAACGCCAGGCTGCCGAGGTAGCCCGCAGACAACGTCGCCAGCGCGTTGCCGCCCAGACAGTGGCAGACGCCCCCCTGGTCCGGCGTGATGGCGATCGTGTCGATCGAGCCGCCGGTCGCGATCGCCGCGAGCCCGTGGCCGATCTCGTGGAGGAGCACGACGAACAGCTTGACCGGGTAGATTACCGGCGTGGGCCAGAGGACCCACAGGGTGAGGAAGTAGGCGGCGAAGGCCGCCACGAACTCGAGACGCCGTTTCGTCCTCTTGCGCATGTCGAGAGCTACGGTGGGGCCGCGGAGGCGGTTTCGCGAGAAGGTGCGGGCGCCAGCTACATCGACGCCGCGGAGCGGCGCCCCGGTGACGCGCCTCGGACTGCCCGATTGGGACCCGCGTAGCGGTCCGGTTGCGCCGATCGCCCGAACGCGACCCTTGTACGGGGCTTCCGTGTAGGAGAGATTGTGTCCACTCCCCTGTCCGCAAAATACGGTAGTCGATGACCAGCAACGCAGCGTGCCGCAGGGCCTTCGTGGGCGTCGCCCTGGCGCTCGGCGTCGCCACCGCCGTCGCCACCGCCGCGCCGGCTACGGCCGCACAGGTGCCCGACGTCACGCGGGCGCCCGGGGAGCTGCCGGACGGCGAGGTGCGCCTCGTGTCGAGTCCGCTGTCGTCCGGCTTCATCACCGAGCAGCTCCGGTTCCTGCGCGTGCAGCGGGCGATGGACGCCAAGCGGGAAGGCCTCGCCGAGGCGTTCGCCGAGCTGGGCCTGGAGTTCCCGCCCGCCGGCGTGTACGTGCGTGTGTTCAAAGCCGAGCGTGAGGTCGAGGTCTGGGTGCGGGGTCGCGGGGCGGACCGGTACGTCCGGCTCCGGCGCTATCCCATCTGCCAGGTGTCCGGCGCGCTCGGGCCGAAGCGGATGGAGGGCGACCGGCAGATGCCCGAGGGGTTCTACGAGATCGAGTCGTTCAATCCGCAGAGCGACTACCACCTCTCGCTGCGGGTCAACTACCCGAACTCCTCGGACCGCCGTCTCGGCAGGTCGGGGCGCCTGGGCGGGGACATCTACCTCCACGGCGGCTGCTCGACGGTGGGCTGCGTGCCGGTCACCGACGAGCACATCCGCGAGCTGTACTGGCTTTCCGTGGAGGCGCGCGCGGCGGGGCTGCGCAGGATCCCGGTGCATATCTTCCCGACGCGCATGGACGCGATCGGCATGGCCTGGCTCCAGCCCTTCGGCGACACCCGCGCCGACCTGGGGCCGTTCTGGCGGCAGTTGAAGGCCGGCTACGACTTCTTCGAGCGCCACCACCGCGTGCCCGGCGTCATCGTAGAGGCCGACGGCGCCTACTCGATCGTCGACGCCGGCTCGCCCGAAGGCTTCTCGCGGCGCGTGCGTCCGGCGCGCAAGTCGATGGCGCTGTTGGGGACTCCGGTCGACGCGGCGGCGACCGCCGCCCCGGAGGAGATCGTGGACGAGGTGCAGGCGGACGCGCTGCCGGTGCCGGCGCTCACGGGACGGACCGCGGCGGCGGTCGCGTCCACCCTGCTCGGCAGCGCGATCGACGCTGCGGAAGAGGCCCGCCCGGATGGCCCAACGGGCGTGGCGGCCGCAGAGGCGGAGGACGGGCCGCGTCTGCTGGGCGAGCCCGTCGACGGGCCGGTATCGGCGGATGCCTCGCCGACCACCGCGACCGCCGGCGTGATGGGACCCGAGAGGACGACCGCCGAAGCGGGAGAGTGGCTGACCGAAGAGGACCTGGGAGAGCCGCGGCCTGCGCTGCTGGGGCAGCCGATGATCCTGGGCCAGGAGATCGCGGGCGGACCTCCGCCTCCGGGCGCCAACCCCATCACGCTGCCGGGCTTCGAAGTGCGGGAAGCGGAGGCCATTCCAGGGCGAATGCCCTACCGGCCGCCGCGTCTGCGGGTCGTCCGGCCGGCGTTCTAGCTGGCCGCCGCGGACAGCCCCCCGAAACGCCGGTCACGATCGGAGAAGGCCTCCAGCGCGGCGCGCAGGTCCTCACCGCCGAACTCCGGCCAGAACCGATCCGTGAAGTACATTTCGGCGTAGGCCGCCTCCCAGAGCAGGAAGTCGCTCAGGCGCTTCTCTCCGCTCGTGCGGATCAGCAGGTCCACGTCCGGCGTCGGTCGGTCCCAGTGGGTCACGTCGCCCAGCAGCCGCGCGAACTCGTGCTCCGCGTCCGCGCCCGTGCGCATCTCCTTCATGCGCTGCGCCGCCGCGACGATCGCCTGGCGCGCCGAGTAGTCGATCGCCACGCGCAGGTCCAGACGGGCTCCGCCGGACGTGATGTCTTCGGCCTTCTCGATGGCTCGGCGGAGCGAGGCCGTCAGCCGGTCCCGACGTCCGATAACGCGCAGCCGCACGCCGTTGTCCCGCAGCTCCTCGGCTTCCCTGCGAAGGTACTGATGGAAGAGCCGGAAGAGCGCCGCGACCTCGGTTTTCGGCCGCTTCCAGTTGTCCGCCGAGAACGCGTACAGGGTGAGCGTGCGGATGCCCAGGCCCGGCGCTGCGCGTACGCAACGGCGAACCGACTCGGCTCCGGCCTTGTGCCCGGCCACGCGAGGAAGCCCCCGCTGGGCGGCCCACCGACCGTTGCCATCCATGATCACGGCGACGTGCGGCCCTCTCGCCGATGCACCGCGAGTGGAAGATCCCTGGCTCATCGCTTCCCGTGGTCGAATTGCGGCGGCGCCCCGGTCACCGGCGAACCGCCTCGATCAGCGCTTCCATGTGGTCGAGATATCGCTTCAGGGCCTGGCGTCCGCGATCGGCCAGGCGGTACTCGGTCCTGGGCAAACGCCCGTCGAACGACTTCTTGCACACGACGTAGCCGGCATCCTCGAGGCGCCGAGCGTGCACGCTGAGGTTGCCGTCGGTCGTGCCCAGCAGGTCCTTGAGCTCGTTGAACGTCAGCGACGAGTTGACCGCCAGCGCGCTGACGATGCCCAGGCGCACGCGCGCGTGAATCAAGCGGTCGATCGCTCCTGGATCCACGGGTCCGTCGCCCACCACTTCCTGCAGGCTGCCTGATTCCGTAGCCTCGTCGTGGCTGCGCGCCGCGCTGTGCCTAGCCACCGTACCGCCGCGCAATGATCAGGCCGAAAATCAGGTGCAGGCCACCGAATCCGGCGATCATCAGCGCGTTCCCCCAGCTGGTGGGAAGCGCGAGCGCGAGCGCGCCCAGAAGCACGAAGAACGTGCCCATCACGGGTACGACCCGCACCGAGAACGTGCCGCCGGCGATGACCCCCGTGCCATACAGGGCCAGCCACAGGCCGGGCAGCAGGTCGGCGGTTCCACGTCCGAGCAGCACCGCGGTCAGCAGCGCGGCCACCAGGACGGGCGGGGCGAAGCTCAGCGCCAGCTTCCGCCCCGGCCCGCTGAGCACCGGCAAACCGACGCGACGCGCCTTGCGGGTCACCGTTACCGTGCCGATGACCGTCGCGATCGCCGCCGCCGCCGCCCACGTCAGCGTCCAGCCGAGCTCGCTCCGGCCGGCCGCGAGCAGCCCCGCGGCGATGGCGACCATTCCCATCGCCACGAAGCCCCAGCCGGGCACCGCCGTGAACGCACCGGCGCGCTCGATGGTCTCGCGGATGTAGCGCAGGTTGTCGATCGCCCGATCGTGCAGGGCGAAGGAATCGCCCGGGGGCGATTCGGCTCTGAGGGGGCTCACGCTGGACATGGGCGAACGCTAGCGGCGATCTCGGCAGTCGTCAAGCACTTTGATACGCAAAGTAGACAGTCCGTTGGACGCGGGTCAATCGATTGCGAAGAGCGCCTTCACCGCCAGGGTCTGATAGTCCCCGGAGGTCCAGGCGGCCGACAGCTTGAACGCCAGCAGGCTCAGCGTCGCGCCGGCGGTGAAGCGGGTCGACGGTTCCACGTCGGGAGAAACGACCACGCGCAGTCCGTCGCGGGGGAGCGCGGGATTGCCATCGGGATTGGCCACCGTGTAACCGAGCGTCACGTCGGGGTCCTCGCGCATCCCTGCTCCGAACACCGAAAGCGGCCCCGCGTCCACGCTCGCGAGGAGCCCGAAGCCGAGAGCGTCGGCGTCGAGATAGTCGCCCACGTCGGCGCTCTGCCAGGAGACGTGCGCGGCCAGGTTCAGCAGCGGCAGCGGCAGGTACTGGCTCAGCGAGTGCGTGACGCCGAACCCCAGCGCGCTGACGCTCCCCACGTCCCCGTGCACCTCGACCGATGGGAAGCCGCGGACCGACACGTCCGTGCCTCCCGGCAGTCCCAGCGAGGCCTGCAGTACCGCGAACGGCACGATCGGAATGTCGAGTCCGTCCGGGAAGGGCAGGGCGAGCTCGTCCGGATCCTGTCCCGCCGCCAGGGCCGCCGCGCTCAGTTCGGGCCCGGGCTGAATGCGCGCGCCGTCACCAGCGCCCGCCACCGTGGGGGTGGGCGGCGCCGTCGTGCCGTAGGGGTCCTGGTACGTCACGCCCCGGTACGTCACCTCGGCAGGCAGGACGGGGATGAAGGTGTCGTCCGCGTCGGGGATCCACGCGCCCATGGCGGCTACACCCACCGAGAACCCCAGCGTGCCCTGCGTTTCCGCCGTGTGGAACGTGCCGCGGTTGAGGGACGCGCCGATGCCCAGCGTGATCGGGGCCAGGTACAGGGGCGCGTTGTCGGCGGCGAGCGTCTCGATCTGTTCGAGGACCTCCGCCTCCTGAGCGAGCCCCCTGGTCGGCGGTGCGAGCGCGAGAAACGCGAGGGCCGCGACGATGCGGCGGCGGGTACGACCGGACATGCCTCCCCCTCCCAGAGGAAGTGTGCGCCGTGGCTCCACGGCTGCCGCCATGGTGACCATGCAGGGGAGAGGAATTCCAAGGTGGCGCAGATCCGCCAACCGGTCAACGCGCGACGATTTCCACCAGCCGCTCGGCGGCGCGCTCCAGCGTCGCGATGCGCTTGCAGAACGCGAACCGGATGAGGTCGGACCCGGCGCCCACGCCGTGGAAGAAGCTCGATCCGGGGACCGGCGCGACCCCGCCCGGCGCGTCCGCTGCCGGTTCACGAGCGAGATCACCGGCCGCGAGGCGTCGCGAGAAGGCCACGTCATCGAGGTCCGAGAGCTCAGAAAAATCCGCCAGAACGTAGTAGGCTCCGTCGGGCAGGGTGCATCGGAATCCGGCGCGGTCGAGGCCCGCGACCAGCGCGTCGCGGCGTGCGCGGTAGTCATTCGCCAGGGTCGCGTAGTAGCCCTCGTCCAGCTCTTCGAGGCCCACCGCCACCGCCTCCTGGAGCGGCGCCGGGGCGCCGACCGTGAGGAAGTCGTGCACCTTCCGGATCGCGTCGGCGAGCGATGCCGGCGAGACGATCGTGCCGACGCGCCAGCCGGTCACGCTGAAGGTCTTCGACGCGCCGCTCACCGTGACGGTGCGCTCGCGCATACCCGGCAGCGTGGCCATTGGCACGTGCTCGCCCTCGTAGACGATGTGCTCGTAGATCTCGTCGGTGACGGCGAGGGCGTCGTGTCCGATACACAGCTCGGCGATCGCCTCCATCTCCGCGCCGGAGAGCAGGGTGCCCGTCGGATTGTTGGGCGTATTCAGCACGATCGCGCGCGTGCTCGGTCCGAACGCGGCCGCGAGCCGGTCGAGGTCCAGCGAGAAGCGTAGCCCGCCGGCGCCCCGGCCGGTGCGCTCCAGCGCCATCGGCACCCACACGGGGCGGGCGCCGCACAGGATCGCGTCGGGGCCGTAGTTCTCGTAGAACGGCTCGAGCACGATCACCTCCTCGCCCGGGTTCACGGTGGCGAGGAGCACCGACGCCATGGCCTCGGTCGCGCCGCACGTGACCGTCACCTCGCGCTCGGGGTCGACCTCCATGCCGTACCATTCCCCGTACCGCTCTGCCAGCGCCCGGCGTAGCCGGGGTGCGCCCCAGGTGATCGCGTACTGGTTGATGTCCGCTGCGATGGCCTCGCAGGCCGCCTCCTTCAGCAGGTCGGGCGCGGGGAAGTCGGGGAATCCCTGCGCGAGGTTGATCGCATCGTACTCGCGCGCGACTCTCGTCATCTCGCGGATCACGGACTCGGTGAAGCCGTGGGTGCGGACTGCCGTGCGGGGGTTCGGCATGGATTGTTGCTCTCGCGTGACCGGTCGCGCCCGAACCGGGGCTCGGCGGGCGCAACTATCTGTAGGGCGGCGCGTACCGCTGCGCGAGGGACGACCCGGGCGAGCGGGTCTCTCGGTCGTCGAATCGATCGAGGGGTCGAGGGCCCTCTACGCACCCAAGCGAAAAAATCCGGGGAAGACCGACACGCGGTCGGCGAGGCGGGGTCCTGAACCTCGGGAAGGCGACGCTATGCCGAGCCGGAGAGAGCGCCGGGGTAGCGCCACCGCACGTCCTCTGGCTAGCGGCGCCGCCTTTGCAGGGAATCCCCGTCTGGACATCTTTACGCGCGGCCGGGGCACCCGCGCTGCGCTACAACCGGATTCTTCCTGACGACAGAGCCGCCATGAGCGACTTCGATACCCGCACGACCCTCCGCGTCGGCGACGACGCCTTCGAGATCCACAGCCTCCCCCGTCTCGCCGACCAGGGCCTGTCGTTCGAGCGGCTGCCGTACTCGCTGCGGATCCTGCTGGAGAACCTGCTCCGCCATCAGGGTTCGTTGGCGGTGGAGGGCGAGGACATCGAGGCGCTGTGCCGCTGGGACCCCGTGGCCGAGCCGAGCCGCGAGATCGCCTTCACGCCCGCGCGCGTGATCCTGCAGGACTTCACGGGGGTGCCCGCGGTGGTGGACCTGGCGGCGATGCGCGACGCGATGGCGCGCTTCGGCGGCGACGCCGCGCGCATCAACCCCGTGCAGCCGGTGGAGCTCGTGATCGACCACTCGGTCCAGGTGGACGAGTTCGGCACCCGCATGGCGTTCGAGGTCAACGCCGAGAAGGAGTACGAGCGCAACGGCGAGCGCTACGCGTTCCTGCGCTGGGGCCAGGGCTCCTTCGACAACTTCCG
>DATHRK010000105.1:0-25304 GCA_035465395.1 Longimicrobiales bacterium
ATCAGGTCCCAGAAGGCGCGGCGCGCGCGAGGGTCGACGCCCGACGTGGGCTCGTCCAGGAACAGCACCTCGGGCTCTTGCAGCACCGCGCAGCCGAGCGCGAGGCGCTGCTTGTAGCCGAGCGGGAGGGTGTCCACCCACCGGTCCCGCTGCTCGTCCAGCCGCGCCATCGACATCACCCACGCCGAGCGCTCTCTGAAGCGCTCGCCCTCCACGCCGTAGAGCCCCGCGAAGAGGGTCACGTTCTCCTCGACCGTGAGATCGCCGTAGAGCGAGAACTTCTGCGACATGTAGCCGATTCGCTCGCGCACCTTCGCACGCTGCTGGGGGATCGGGATCCCGGCGACGTTGCCGTTGCCCTCGCTCGGCAGGAGCAGGCCGGTGAGCATGCGAATCGTCGTCGTCTTGCCGGCGCCGTTGGGGCCGAGGAAGCCGAAGATCTCGCCGCGATCGACCGCGAACGAGACGTGGTCGACGGCGGTGAAGTCGCCGAAGCGGCGGGTGATGTCGTGGACCTCGATCGCGGGGGTGCTCACGCCGGTCCGTCGGCCTCCGCGGGCGAGCCCGCTCCCGCATCGGGTCCTGCTACGGGACCGTCTTCGGCACCGGGGGGCGGCGCGTCGAAATGCGCCTCGTCCGCGGCCGCCCACGGACACACCGGGCTGTGCCAGAGCCGCACGAAGATCAGCACGTGCGTGACGAGCACGAGCGGCACGATGAACGTCGGCACGAGGCTCATCGGGAAGCGGGTGATCCAGGTCATCTGCGCGGGATCGGCCAGACCGAGCCCGATCCCGGTGCGCAGCACGTAGAGGATGTCGACCAGCCCGAACACGTTCCACGCCAGGACCGCCCACCACGACCCTCGGCTCCGGATCGGCACCAAGGCGAACGCGACGACGAGCGCGAGGACGGCGACGGCGATGTCGCCCCAACCCGCGGTGATCGCGAACTCGGAGGGGATGACGCCGTTCGCGTGCATCACCAGGAACGCGATCCCCACGAAGCGCGTCAGGTGGAAGAGGATCAGCCAGCGGAGCGGGATGGCGCGGACGCCCTCGCGGATCGCCGGGACGAGCCAGATCGCCAGCAGGCTCAGCACGACGAGGGCGGCGTTGCTGCCGCCGATCACCGGCGTCCGGGCGCCCTCGTAGACTCCGGACAGGCCGACGATCGCGGCGGCCGCGAACCACACTGCGACGAGGGTCAGGACGACGTTGCGTTCACGCATGCGCCAGCCTCCGCTGAAACGGGTGGTCGATCACGTACGGAAACCCTGGACGAGCGGAGCCGTCGGATGGACGAGCGGAACCGTCGAGCGGACGAGCGGACGAGCGGAGTCGTCGGAGCTGCGGCGGAGCCGATCGGTGCTGAACGAGCGAACTGTCGGGACCCCCGCGGGCGTTAGTCGCTCGCGGCGGGGCAGGCCCAGGGGCTGGGAGTCGGCGGCGGCCGGTCGATGCCTTCGCGCTCGATCAGCGCCTCGAGTTCCGGGAAGTACGCCGGGTCGAACTGCGGATAGTCCAGGAACGAGATCCACTGAACGACGCCGATTGGCTCTCCGGCGGCCCGCAGCTCCTCGTGCGCTACCCGGGACTGCCCCAACAGCATGCGCAGGTGCCAGCGGGTGGACGGGTCCAACGGAGGTTCGGTGCCCGACAGTGTATCCGCGGCGAGCGCGGCCTCCGCCACGGTTCGATCGCCCTCGGCGCAACCTTGACGCGCTCGGGGAAGCAGGGTGAGCCCGGGACCCGGGGCCACCCTCTCCAGGCGGGCCAGGATGGCACGCGCATCGTCGATCCGACCATCCGAGAGAAGCATCCGGTGCAATTGGTAGTTGAAGGTTCCGGACGACCAGCGCCGCGCAAGCTCGAGCCCGTAGGACGAGCCATCGGCCGTGCCGATTCTCCAGGCGCGCTCGACGTAGGACACCGCTGCCCGCTCCGACCTCTCCGCGAGGGATCGCACGCGCTGCATGGTCGGACCGGCTTCGGCGTTCCGGCCGGTGTAGTGGTAGAGCGCGGCGAGCTGGTCGAGAGCGTTGATGTCGCTCGGCCGCAGCTCCGCGTAGCGTTTCAACGACGCCAGCGCGTCTGTCAGGCGTCCTTCGCTCAGGCTCTCGAGCGCCCCCGCGCGCAGACTCTCCGCCTCCGACTCGGCCGCCGCCCTGGCGTCGCGTAGTCTGCTTCGGTACTCGGCGAGGATCCGGTCGGCGGGAAGGCCGGTCGCGCGAGAGCCGATTTGAGTCAGGGACAGCTCCTGGGCCCATTGCAGCGCCGCGTTCATGTGCGCCGCCCAGAAGCCTGGATCCGCCCGCCTGGCCGAATCGAACAGGCCGGCCGCGATCTGCGGCAACGAGTCGCTCCCCGAGTCCAGAAACTGCTGACGGACGCTCAGCCCGCGCAGGTAGTCCAGGTACGCCGGCACCGACCTCGTCCCCACCTCCGCCATGTCGGCCAGCGCCTCCGGGTCCAGCGACGTCTGGAGTACGGTCGCGATGTCCTCGGCCAGAGCGGTCTGGATCGTGATGGCGTCGTCCATCTCGCCGTCGTAGTTCCGCGACCACGAATGGAAGCCGTCCGCGCGGATAAGCTGGGCGGTGACCCGGAGCGTCGTGGGCGAGCGGCGCACGGAGCCCTCCAGCACGTGGCCGACGTTCAGGCGCGAGGCGATCTCCGGAATGGGCACCGAGTCGCCGCGAAACGCGAATGACGACGTGCGTGACGCAACCTGGATGTCCGGCGCACGCGTGATCGCGTTGATGATCTCCTCGGAGAGGCCGTCCGCGAACCACGCGAAATCGCCGTCCGGGCTCAGGTCCGCGAAGGGGAGGACCGCCAGCGAGCGGTCGGCGGCGGTCGATTCCCCCGTCGCCGAAGCGGGGGACGCCCCGGAACCGTCGGTCGTATCTCGGGCCCCGCCGCTGGCGAGCGTCCAGGCGGCGACGCCCGCGGCGCCGAGGAGGACGCCGACCACCAGGAGCAGTGCCACCTGCATGCGGTGGGAGCCGGTGGTGACGCGGCTCGCGGAGCCAACCGCATCGAGGGTACTCGCGGACGCCGTCGCGCCAGGCAGATCTCGCTCGCGTTTCAGCCCCTCGGGCGTCCACGCGAACGCCCACGCCAGCAGCAGCGCGACCGGCAGCCCCAGGGCGACCAGTAACAGCAGCACCTGCATCACCCACGCGGGCGCGGCCACGTTGTCCAGCACCAGATCGGCCACCTGCAGCACGACCCAGCCCGCGACGAGGTACGCCACGGCGACGCGGAACACGCGCCGCCGCTTCAGCTCTTCGACGAAGCTCACTCCAGGCAATCCTCGGGGTCCATGCGACCAACGGGCGGGCGAACAAGATGGGGGGCAGCGGGCGGGACTGCCAGCGGTTCCCGGAGATCACGCCGCCACCTCCCGCCCCACCAGCGCCAGGAACACGTCCTCCAGCGACGCCTCCGCGAGCCGCGCCTCCAGCACCTCCACGCCGGCGCCGGCCACGCGTCCTGCCACCTCCTCCAAGAAGGCGCCCTCGCGCAGCGTCACGTGGATGCGCTCGCCGAAGAGCAGCGCGCCAGCCACCCCATCGACCGCGCGGAGGCGATCCCGGTCCTGGCGCGGATGAGCGGTACGCACTTCCACGATCCGACCGGGCGCCCGTTCCACCAGCCCCGCCGGCGTGTCCAGCGCCAGCAGGCGCCCCTCGCTGAGCAGCGCCACCCGGTCGCAGCGCTCGGCCTCGTCCAGGTACGACGTCGAGACCACCACGGTCACGCCCTCGGCGACCATCTCGTGCAGGATCAGCCACAGGTCGCGCCGCGAGATCGGGTCGACGCCGAAGGTCGGCTCGTCCAGCAGCAGCAGCCGCGGCTGGTGGATCAGCGCGCACGAGAGCGCGAGCTTCTGCTTCATCCCGCCCGACAGCGCGCCCGCGAGGCGGTCCTCGAACTCGTCCAGCCGGCTGAAGCGGTAGAGGCGCTCCAGCCGTGCGGGCCGCTCGGCCTTCGGGACGCGGTAGAGGTCGGCGTAGAAGGCGAGGTTCTCGGCGACGGTCAGGTCCTCGTAGAGGCCGAAGCGCTGCGGCATGTAGGCGGTGTGCGGCTTGGCGCGCTCGGGGTCCTCGACGAGGCTCTCGCCCAGAATCCAGGCGTCGCCTGCGCTCGGCGCCAGCACGCCGGCGAGCATGCGCAGCGTGGTGGTCTTCCCCGCCCCGTCCGGCCCGACGATGCCGAACAGCTCGCCGGGCGCGATCTCCAGGTCGAGGCCCTCGACGGCGACGGTATCGCCGGTCGCTCCGGCCGTGCCGAAGACGCGGCGCAGGCCGCGGGTGCGGAGGATGGGGTCGGCCACGGGCGGCGTCCGGTCAGCCACCGCCCGGCGACGAGGGCGCGGCGGTGTCCGGCGCCCCGCCGAGCTCCACGTCCGCGGGCACCCCCGGCTTCAGCTCGAACCCGGGATCGCCCGTGATCCGCACCTTCACCGGGTAGACCAGCCGCGTCCGCTCCTCCTGCGTCTGCACGTTGCGCGGCGTGAACTCGGCCTCGCTTCCGATGACGCTCACGACGCCCTCGTACGCGCGGTCCTCGAAGGTGTCGGACGTGATCGACGCCGCCTGCCCCACCTGCACCGTGCCGATGCGGTCCGCGCGCACGTAGATCCGCACCCAGCGGTCGTCGGGGTTCTGAAGCGTGAGGACCGGCACGCCGGGGCCGACGACCTCGCCGGGCTCGCGGTGCTTCACGGTGACGCGCCCGGCGAAGGGGGCGATCACGAGGGCGTCCTCGAGCGCTGCGCGGGCGCGCGCCTCCTGCGCCTCGGCCTGCTGGACGGCGGCGCGCGCGGCGGCGATCTGCTCGGGGCGGGTACCCTCGTTGGCGAGCTGCAGCGCCTCGCGCGCCTGCGCGAGGGACTGCTCGGCCACGTCGGCGGCTGTGAACGCGGCGTCGCGCTGCTGGCGAGAGATCGCGCCGCCCTCGAACAGGTTCTCGGCGCGCTGGCGCTCCCTCTCGGCCTCCTCGTTCCGGCGCTCCGCGATGCGCACCGCGGCGGCGAGTTGCGCGCGCTCCTCGCTGCGCGGGCCTGCTTGGGCATCGGCCAGCCTTGCGCGGGCGCCCGCGGACTCGGCCTCGGCGGCCGACAGCGCGGCCGCCAGCTCGGCGCTCTCCAGCCGCGCCAGCGTGTCGCCCGCGGCGACGGCGTCGCCCTCCTCGACCGCCACCGACGCGACGCGCCCGCCGGTGCGGAAGCCCAGGTCGGCCTCAGTGACCTCGACGGTGCCGGAGGCGGTCGTCGCGGCGTCGGCGTCCGGGCGGGTGAACCACCAGATGGCCGCCGCGGCGGCGGCCAGGAGCAGGACGATGGGAACGATGCGGGACGGCTTCATGGCGTCGGCCCCAGCGCTCGTGAAATCCAGTCGGGGGTCAGGACGCCGAGCGCGCGGCCGAGCTCGACCGCCGCGCGGACCTGTTCGGCGACCGCGTCGGCCAGCGCAGCGCGCGCCTCGTAGGCGTCGGCCGAAGCGTCGGTGCGCTCGCGCTGGGTGCCCGCGCCCTGCTCGTACGCCAGGAAGGCGATGTCCATGACCTCGAACAGCGCCTCGCTGCGCTCCCGCAGGGCCGCGGCGTTGGCGATGGCGGCGACGAGCGACGCGCGCTCGCGGTCGATCGCGGAGGCCTGGCGCAGGCGGGCGATCTCCAGCTCGGCCGCCGCCCCCCGGGCGGTCGCGCGCGCCCGGTCGATCGCCGCGCTGCGCGCGCCGCCTGTGAACGCCGGGAAGGACAGCGCGAGCCCGGCCTGCCACTCGCCCTGGAACGATCCCTCTCCCGACCCGAACTCGAGCAGCGCCGCCTGGGCGTCGAGGTTGGGCAGGCGACCGGCGCGCTCGATGTCCACACTCGCCTCGGCCTGCCGCACCCGGTGCGCGGCCCGCTCGACCTCGGCCGACGGCACGGCGTCGCCGCGGATCGCCTCCGGGTCCACTCCCATCGCCCGGAGCGGTCGGTCGGCGAGCGCCGCGGGCTCGACGCCCATCCACCGTGCCAGATCCTGCCTGGCCACGGCCTCGAACGACGCGGCCGTTGCCACGGCCGCCACGCCCGCGAGCCGCTCCGCCTCGGCCCGGACCGTCTCGACCTCGGCGACGGCCCCCTGCTCGAGCAATCGGTCGGCCTGGCGCTTCCCTTCGACGCCGGCGGCCTCGCGCTCTCTCGCGGCTTCGTGGCGGATGGAGGCGGCCGCCGCGCGGGCGTAGGCGATGGTGACGCCCGCGAGCACGTCCTCCCGCGCCGACCGGGCTTCCGCGCCGGCGGCGTCGCTCGCCCAGCGCGCGGCTTCGACCCGTGCGCCGCGGGCGCCGCCGTCGAACACGCGGTAGCTCGCCTCGGCGCGCCCCTGGATCAGCGTTCGGTCGAAGACCGGCGGCATCGTGGGGTCGAACGCGTGCAGCGGCGCGACCACCATGGGCTCGGCAAAGCGGACGGTGGTTCCGGAGAGCGACAGGCTCGGGAACCAGTCCGCCCGCGCCGACCCGATGTCGGCCTCTGCGATGTCGCTCGCCGCGGACGCGCGGTCGAGCAGGGGGTGCGTGGCGAGCGCGGACTCGATCGCCTCGTCCAGCGTCAGCGTGTCGGCGACGGCCGCCTCCGCGGCGTCCTGACCCGCGCCGGGCGAAGGCGCGGCGGCGGCGGCGGCGAGGAGCAGCGTCGCAAGCCAGCGCGGCGTCCCATGCCGCGTGGTGCCCGGTCTCATGGGACCTCCTCTCGGCGATTCCCCGGTCTTTCGCCCGTCCCCCGCGACCCGTCTCCAGCCAGGCCCGCGCGCACGAACGCCTCCGCCTGGTCCATCAGCGGCTCCAGCTCGGCGAGGTCCGGGTTGCGCGTGATCGGCGTCAGGATCGGGCGGATCAGCGACATGTAGATCGGCTGCGCCACGACGCTGAGTGCGAGCCGCACCGGGTGCCCGTCGCGGATCTGCCCGGTGCGTTGCCCGGCTGCGATCTCCCCGGCGAGCGTGCGCAGGACGTCGCGGACGATGTCGGCGACGGGACCGGGGGGCGGCTGCCCGGCGGCGATCCGCTGGAGCATGAGCCGGGGGACGTCGGGGTTGTCGTGGTAGTGCTCGAAGAACGCGCGCATGATCGCGGCGACGCGATCCAGCGGGGTCCGCTCGCGCACGACCGCCGCGTAGACCCGATCCCGCAGCGGCGTGATCGCCTGCTTCAGGACCTCGACGTAGAGGTCCTCCTTGGAGCCGAAGTGGTAGGTGACGGCGCCCAGATTGGCTCCCGCCTCGTCCGTGATGGCGCGGACCGACGCTCCGTCGAAGCCCCGCTCGGCGAAGAGAGAGCGCGCGGCGGCGAGCACGGCGTCTCTCGTATCGCCCGGCGTCGGTGCGCCGTCGTTCCGGTTTCGGTCGATGGACACATCCATGCCGTACTTCATACGTTCGTATGATTACCCATGTCAAGACAATTGAGCGAGGGGTCCGGCCTCCTGAGTAGCGCTACGGCTGTTGCCGCCGCCCTCCCGTGGTATCTTGCGCCATGCATCAAGGCGCCGGGCGAAGCGGCCCACCCGACCACGACGAACGCTCCTTCCTGGACGAGCTGAAGCGCCGGAAGGTACCGCGCGTCGTGCTCGTCTACGTCGCCACGGCGTTCGCGGTGGTCGAGGTGGCCGACATCGTCATGCCGCGTCTGGGCGTTCCCGACTGGGCCGTCACGCTCGTCATCGTCCTCGCCGCGCTCGGGCTGCCGATCGCGGTCGTGCTCGCGTGGGCCTTCGATGTGACCCCCGACGGCGTGCGCCGCACCGAGGACGCGCCGGCGCCGGGCGAGCGTGCGGCCACGCGTTGGGCCTCCCCGCGCGCGCTCTTCGCGGCCGCCGCGCTCGTCCTGGTGGGGGTGAGCGTGGGGTGGTTCACCGGGCGGACCGGTGCTCCGGGGGCGGATCCGGACGACGCTCCGCCGGCGTCCGTGGCGGTCCTCCCGTTCGCCAACCTCAGCGAGGACGCGTCCAACGAGTACTTCTCCGACGGGTTGGCAGAGGAGATCCTCAACGTCCTCGCCAAGGTCGACGGGCTGAAAGTAGCGGCGCGCACGTCCGCCTTCGCCTACAAGGGTCGCAACGAGGACATCCGCGAGATCGGGGAGGCGCTGGGCGTAGGGACGGTCCTGGAGGGTAGCGTCCGGAAGGCCGACGACCGCGTGCGTGTGACAGCGCAGCTCATCCAGACCAGCGACGGTTTCCACCTCTGGTCGCAGAACTACGATCGCGAGCTGGAAGACGTGTTCGCCATCCAGGAGGACATCGCGCGGCGGATCGCGGACGCGCTCCGGATCCATCTGGGCGTGGAGGTCGACCGCCGCCCCATGACCGACGACGTGGAGGCCTACGAGCGCTTCCTCGAGGCGCGCCACCTCTTCCACCAGCGCACCGAGGAGGCGCTCTACCGCAGCATCGACCTCTACCGCGAGGCGCTGGAGATCGACCCCGACTTCGCGGAGGCGCACGTGGGGCTGGGGCTATCCTACATGGTCCTGCCGGGGTACGCGTCGCCGGACTTCGATGCCGTCGAGCGCGGCCGTGAGGCGGTCGAGCGGGGTCTCGCGATCGACTCCACACTAGCGCTCGGGTACGCCGCTCTGGGCAACATGGACGCCGACGATTGGCGGCTGCTCGAGGCTCACGCCGCCTTCTCGCGCGCCCGCGCCCTGGATCCAAACGATCCCACGATCCTTCTGTGGGACGCGATCACCAAGCTGCAAGCCGGGCTGGCGGACCAGGCCAGCGCGGACCTCCGGCGCGCGGTCGAGCTGGACCCCGCGTCCGGGGTGATCACCGGCTGGCTCGGGCACCTGGCGGTGCTGCGCGGGGACCACGACGCCGCCTTGGCGGCGTATCGGCGCTCGATCGAGCTGACCTGGGGGGCCGGGCGGGTCTGGCTGTGTGGGGTCGCCCTGGCGGCCGATCGGATCGCCGAGGTCGACGACGGCTGCCCCGAACTGGCTTCGTGGACCGAGCAGCTTCGGGACGGGGCCGCAACCGCCGAGACGCGGCGCGCTGCGCTCGACAGCATCGGCAACCAGGCGCTCCTGCTCGCCCCCGCCTGGGACGCGCCGGACGTGTTCTTCGCCAGGCTCGAGGGCCTTCTGGAAGCCCGGGGCGGAATCAGCCTCTCCCAGCCATCGATCTGGCGGCCAGAAGCGGCGAAGTTCCGGCGGGACCCGCGGTTCGCGGCCTGGGTGGAGGCTGCCGCGCTCCCGGCCTACTGGGACGAGGTGGGGTGGCCGGCGGCGTGCTCCCGGGTGGAGGGTGAGGTCCGTTGTCGATGAACGGCAAGCCGTGAGACCGTGATCCAGGTCCCCGATTCCACGACGACGATCCGCCTGCCCGTGGCCGTGACGGAATGGTTCGCCGCCAACCCGGTCTTCGGCCCTCTCGCCGGGCTTGCCGCTCTCGCCCTCGTGGCCTGGCTCGCCGCCGTGGTCGTGCGCCACTGGCTGCTCGGGCTGATCGGCCGCGTCGTGTCGCGCACCCGCTTCACGTGGGACGATGCGCTCCAGGAGCACCGCGTGTTCGCGCGCGTGTCCCTGATCGCCCCGGCGGCGATCGTCTACTACGGACTGCCGCTGATCCCGGGCCTTCCGGGCGCGGCGGTGCTCGTCGGCCAGAGGGTCGCGGCGGCCTCGACGATCCTGTTCGTCGCGCTCGCGCTGACCGCGATCGCGGGCGCCGCGAACGACATCTACGCGCGCCGGCCGGACGCTCAGAGCCGCCCCATCAAGGGCTACCTGCAGGTCGTCAACATCTTCGTCTTCATCGTGGCGGCGGCGCTCATCGTCGCGCGCCTCATCGACCGCTCTCCGGTCGTCTTCCTGAGCGGGATCGGGGCGCTCACCGCGGTCATCCTGCTGATCTTCCGCGATACGATCCTCTCGCTCGTGGCCAGCGTGCAGCTCGCCGCCAACGACATGGTGCGCATCGGCGATTGGATCGAGGTGCCCAAATACGGCGCCGACGGCGACGTGGTGGACGTCGCGCTGCACACCATCAAGGTGCAGAACTGGGACAAGACGATCACGACGATCCCGACGCACGCGCTGATCTCCGACTCGTTCAAGAACTGGCGGGGCATGTCGGAGGCCGGCGGGCGGCGCATCAAGCGGGCGCTCGCGATCGACATGAACTCGGTGGGCTTTCTGGAGGAAGACGACATCGAGCGGCTGGGGTCGTGGGAGCTGCTCCACGACTACGTCTCCGAGCGGGTCGAGGCCGTCGAGTCGTTCAACAGGCAACGCGAGGTCCCCGAGGGCGTGATCCCGCACCGGAGGCGCCTCACCAATCTCGGCACCTTCCGCGCGTACGTCCTGGCCTACCTGCGCGCGCGTCCCGACGTCCATCAGGACATGACGCTGCTGGTGCGCCAGCTCGCGCCGACCGAGGCGGGACTGCCCCTCGAGATCTACGTGTTCACGCGCGACACCGCCTGGGCCGTCTACGAAGGCATCCAGGCCGACATCATGGACCATCTGCTGTCCGTCCTGCCCGAGTTCGGGCTGCGCGTGTTCCAGGGCCCGGCGGGCGCCGACGTGCGGGCGCTGGGTGGGCCGGCGCCCGACGCGCGCGACACGGCCCCCGGCGTTGTTGGAGGCGAGGCCACGGACGCAGGTGGGGAAGCGGCGGGGGTCGGTTGAGGCGCCAGCGACGGGGGTCGATGATGCTGGTGCTCGCGCTAGCCGGTTGCGGGTCCACGCCGCCCTCGGACGGCGCCGCCCCCTTCGACGACGCCGCGCGGGCGGCGGTGGAGGCGGCGGTCGATTCCGCGACCCGCGCCTTCGAAGCCGCCGAACGGGCGCGAGACGCCGAGGCCGCGGTCGCCCACCTGGCGCCGGACTTCTCGATCTTCGTGGACGGCTCGCGCGTCGACTACGAGGCTTCGGCGACCGGCATGCGAGCCTCGCTGCCGACGCTCGCGCACTTCGAGCCGGGCTGGACGGACCTGCGGGTCCGGGCGCTCTCTCCGACGCTGGCGATCTCGTCCTTCACCTTCAACGACTCCATCGTCGGCGAGGACGGCGCGCTCACGCGCACGACGGGGCCCACGACGCTCGTGTGGGAGAAGCGCGGGAGCGACTGGCTGATCGTTTACGGTGACGCGGACCACTACCCGGTGCAGCCCGACGGGGGAGGGGCCACGAGCGCCGACGGGGCGGGGAGCGCGGCCGGGGCGGGAGATGACGGCTAGGCACGAGCGGCTCGGCCGTGGCGTCACCTAGCCCGCGGTCAGGAGCCGCTGCCTGGCCTCCGCCACGGTCTCGGGCAACCCCTCGCTCAGGCTCCGCGGCCTGTAGCCCAGATCCGTGCTGGCGCGCTCGTAGGAGTGCAGCCAGCGCAGGTCGCCCGTGGTGGTCGCGGCGTTCTCGGCGCTGATGGGCAGTCGCATCCCCGTGATGGCGGCGATCGGATCCATCAGCGCGCCGGTCAGCTTGACGAGCCGAGGCGGGAAGCGCAGGAACGGGAGCCGCACGCCACCCAGGTCCGCGACCCGGCGGGCGAAGTCCCCCAGCGACGCGAACTCCCCCCCGAGCACGTACGTGCCGCTGGGCTCGCCGCGGGTCGCCATCGCGAAGAGGCCGTCGGCGACGTCGTCCACGTGCACGAACGAGAACTCGCCGAACTTCGTCGGCAGCCCGGGCAGCCGTCGCTTCAGGATGTCCGCGATGAACTCGCCGGCCGGCCCCTGGTCCCCGGGCCCGTAGCCGAACGCCGGCGCCGCGATCAGCAGCGGCAGCCCTTCGGCCTGCGCCGCCAGGGCGAGCCGGTGCGCCTCCACCTTGGTGCGCTCGTAGTCGGAGCGATACGGACCGTCGTTGCGCGAGTCGCCGCTCCCCACGCCGGAGGGGACCGGGCCCAGGGCGATCGTGGTCGACACGTAGACGGCTCGCGGAGTGCCCGCGTTGCGCAGCGCGTCGATGACGTTGCGGGTGCCCTCGACGTTGACGCGCCGGAGCTTGCGGGCGCTCGCCTGCGGGCCCAGGTCGTAGATCGCCGCGAGGTGGTAGGCCAGCGAGGCCCCGGCGAGGCCGCTGCCGAGCGCGCCCCGGTCCTGCAGGTCGCCCTCGATGATCGTCGCGCCGAGCGCTTCGAGATGGGTGGTGTCCGACGAGGAGCGGGCGAGGCAGCGGAGCTTCCAGCCGTCGGCGGCCAGGCGCTCCGCGAGGCGGCCCCCGATGAAGCCCGTGGCCCCCGTCAGGAACGCGACGCGATCCGCGCCGTCGGGCGCGCTCGTGAGCGGGTCGCGCGGGTCCCCGGAGGCCGCCCGGGAGGCCGTCCGCTCGGGGTCCGGAGGAGGGGCCGACGCGCTCAGTCGTCGGCCTCGCCGGGGGCCGCGGTCCAGCCGATTCCGACCGGTGGGTCCGCCAGGCCGTCCTCGCGGCTCACGAGCACGTCGATCTCGCCCGTGCGATCCAGCCGATCCTGCTTCGCGCGGCCGGAGATCACGCCGATGTCCTTCACGCGCACGGTGCGGCCGTCGCCCTGCGGCGAGGACACGCGTATGGCGGCGCCGCGCTTGAAGTCCTTCATGGACGGCGTCCCGCCCGTCACCTTCAGGCGAAGCATCATGCCGCGCAGCGGCACCTCGTACGCGTCCGAGACGCGGAAGCTCGCATGGCCCTGCCCTGAATCGCTCATGGCCGAAACGGTAGCCGGGCCGTCCCGGAGGGTCAATCGGCCGCTTGCCCCCGGTCGGCGCCCCCGCCAAGGTCCGGCATGGACACCGATCTGACTTTCGACGCCGACGTCATGCGCGCGCTCGGCTACCGCGTCATCGACGACATCGTCGCGCGCATCGACGGGCTGGGGGACGGACCCGCGTGGCGCGGCGCGGAGCCGGCGGAGCTCGCTCCCCGGCTCGTCCGTCCGCCGCCGGAGCACCCCGCCACCGACCCGCAGGAGGCGTTCGCGGCCGCCCTCGACCGCCTCCACGCCGACGTGCTCGCGTACGGCGTGCGGGTCGACCACCCGCGCTTCTTCGCCTTCGTGCCGGGCGCGCCGACGTGGCCGGGGGTGCTGGGGGACGCGATCGCGGCGGGCTACGACGTCTTCGCCGGCACCTGGCTGGGCTCTGCCGGCTCGGCGCAGTTGGAGCTCGCGGTCCTGGACTGGTTCCGGTCCTGGCTCGGCCTGCCCGCCGGCGCCAGCGGCATCCTGACGAGCGGCGGCTCGGCCGCCAACCTCGCGGCGATGGTGGCGGCGCGGGACGCCCGCCTCGGGCCCGACTGGCGCGACGGCACGGCTTACATGTCCGCCGAGGCCCATTCCTCGGTGCGCCGCGCAGCGCGCATCCTGGGCTTCGCCGACGACCGCGTCCGGCTCGTGCCGATGGACGCCGGGCTGCGCATGGACGCGGGCGCGCTCCGGGAGGCCATCGCGCGGGACCGCGACGCCGGACTCCGCCCCTTCTTCGTCGTGGGCAGCGCGGGCGCCACCGGCACCGGCGCCATCGACCCGCTGCCGGACCTCGCCGACATCGCATCAGAACAAGAACTCTGGTTCCATATCGACGCCGCGTACGGCGGCTTCGCGGTGCTCACGGAGCGCGGGGCCACGGCCCTGCGCGGCATCGACCGCGCCGACTCGGTGACGCTGGACCCGCACAAGTGGCTGTTCCAGCCGTTCGAGGTGGGCTGCCTGATGGTCCGCGATCCGGAGACGCTGCGACGCGCCTTCCACGTGAGTCCGGACTACCTGGAGGACGCGGCCGCCCGGGGTGGAGCCGTCAACTTCGCCGACCGGGGCCTCCAGCTCACGCGCGCCGCGCGCGCGATCAAGATCTGGCTCACGGTAGAGACCTTCGGGGTCGCGGCGATCCGGCGGGCGATCGACCGCACGCTCGACCTGACGGAGGCCGCCGAGGCCGCGATCCGCGCCTCGCGCCGCCTGGAGGTGGTCACGCCCGCGTCGCTGGGCATCGTCGTGTTTCGCCGCCGTCCCGAGGACGCCGGGGCGGGCGCGGCCGGCGAGGACGCCGACGAGCTCAACCGGCGCCTGATCGAGGCGCTGCGCACCGACGGCCTCGGGATGGTGTCCTCCACGCGCGTGAACGGCCGCTACGTCATCCGCCTGTGCATCCTCAACCATCGCACCACGGAAGACGACGTGCGGCGCGTCGTGGAGTGGTTGGACCGCTGGGACGGATAGCCGGCTCGGCGGCCGGCGACTACTCGGCCTGCTCGATCCCCTCGACCAGGACCTCGCAGCGGTTCCGCCCGGCGTCCTTGGCGGTGTAGAGCGCCTGATCGGCGGCGCGCACCAGGTCGACGCGGCTCATCATGTCGCCGGTCAGCGGCGCCAGGCCCATGCTGATCGTGAGCTCGCCGTTGGGCAGGACGTGCTCGCCGGGGAAGGGATAGGAGCTCACGAGCTGCCGGAGCCGTTCGGCGATGCGCCGGGCCTCCTGCGTGTTCGTGTCGATCATGACGATCGCGAACTCCTCGCCCCCGTAGCGAGCGAGGACGTCGCGCACGCGCAGGTGCCTGCGCATGACGGAGCCCAGCTCCTGCAACACATCGTCGCCCGTGACGTGCCCGAGGCTGTCGTTGAGCTTTTTGAAGTGGTCGACGTCCACCATGACCAGGCAGCACGGCCGACCGAGGAAGCGCGCGCGGTGGATCGCGTCGTCCAGGATCTCCTCGAACCGGCGTCGGTTGGGCAGGGAGGTGAGCGGGTCGGTGGACGCCAGCTCGGAGAGCCGCCTGCGCAGGTCCTGCTTCTCGCTGCGCTCGCGCTTCATGCGTTGGAAGACGACCAGCCCGGCGAGCGCCGACACCACGAAGAGGGCCACTGCGGTGACGGCCTCCAGCGCCATGTCGAGGTCGGCGCCGAGGGAGTTGGCGGCGCTGGTGGCCATCAGGTAGCCGGCGGCCACGAGGGCGCCGGTGGCGGTGACGCTGCGGACGCCCATGAGCCCGACGCCGTAGAACAGGATGACCGGCCACACGATCAGCGGCACGAACCGCAGATCGGGCGCGACCAGCACCAGTCCCTGGACTCCCAGCCCGTAGACCGCGACGGGCGCCGTGATGAAGTGCGGGTCCCAGGGATTGCGGCGGCCCCAGCCGCTGCCGGCCGCGAGCCAGAGCACCCCCGCGGCGACGACGGTTCCGCCGGCCGCGATCATCCACGCGAGGAGGGATACCTCGATCACCCCGAGCCCGCTCAACCCGAGGTAGGCGAAGAGGACGGCGTAGATCGCCATCGCGCCCTCGAGAACACCGGCCCGGCGACGCCGGATGCGCACCCCTTCCTCGCGCAGCATCATGGGCGGGGCGGGGCCTTGGACGGCGAGCCGGGCTCGCCTAGGTTCCCGGCGTGCGGACGCGGCGAGCGCGGCCGCCGAGCGTCGTCTACGACGAGAGGTCGATGATCTGCGTCCGCTGTGGACAGAACGAAGCCGGACTGGAGCGCGCGCCGTTGCGGAACGAGCTGGGCGAGCGCGCCCGGACGGAAATATGCCCGGAGTGCTGGGCCGAGTGGCTCCGCTACCAGACCGCCCTGATCAACCATTACGGCCTGGACCCACGCGAAAAGAAGAACAGGGACTTTCTCCAGGAAAACATGGAGTCGTTCCTGTTCCGCGGCGGCGACGACGCCGAGGAGATCGATACGTCCAAACAGGGCTCGATCGAGTGGTGAACGGAGCAGCACATCGTTGCCCAACGTGCCGCGCAAGAGTGCGACGACGGCGGGCCGGGGGCAAGCGATGAAGATCCGGCTCGCGCTGCTGGCGGACTACGCCAACGTCACCACCGACGGCAAGCTGAACATCCTGGGCATCTTCGATCGCATCCACGTCGTGCGGCTGCCGGCGGTGCACCCGCAGATGCAGTTCGTCACGCGTCTCGAGGCGCACCCCGCCGAGGTGGGCCGCGAGCACGTCATCGAGATCAAGCTGCACGACCCGGACGGCAAGACCGTCTTCGAGATCAAGGGCGACGTCATGCTGCACGCGCGCGGACCCGGTGAGACCGTGTTCGCCAACCAGATCGTGACGATCAACAACCTCCAGCTGCCGAAGGTCGGCGGCTACACGTTCGTCGTCTTCGTCGACAACGACCTGAAAACGGAGGTGCCGCTCGCGGTGGAAGAAGCGCCGGCGGGCCGGCAGGAGGCAGCCGGTGGACGCGGAACGCTCCACTGACCTGGCCTTCCTGGCGACGCTCCGGCGCGACTACGTGCGCGAGCCGCTGCGCGAGGACGACCTGGGCGCCGATCCCCTGGCCGAGATCGATCGCTGGGTCGCGACGGCGGTCGCCGAGGTCGGCGCGGAGGCGAACGCGATGGTGCTCGCGACGGCGACCCCCGACGGCTCGCCCTCGGCCCGCGTCGTCCTGCTGAAGGGACGCGACGAGCGCGGACTCCTGTTCTTCACCGACACGAGCAGCCGCAAGGGCGACGAGCTGGCGGCCAACCCGCGTGCCGCGGCCGTCTTCCACTGGCCCGCGCTGGACCGCCAGCTGCGCGTCGCGGGCGCGGTGTCCCGGCTGCCCTCGGACGAGGCCGAAGCGTACTTCGCGACCCGCCCGCCCGGCAGCCGGGTGGCCGCGGCGGCGTCGCACCAGAGCTCGGTCCTGCCCGACCGCTCCGCCCTCGAAGCGGCCGTCGAGGCCGTCCGGGAAGGCGCCCATGAAGGCGCGGTCGCGATGCCCGAGCGCTGGGGCGGCTACGCCCTGCTGCCGGAGGAGATCGAGTTCTGGCAGGGCAGGGAGTCGCGTCTGCACGACCGGTTCCGGTACCGCCGGTCGGCGGACGGCTGGGTGCGCGAGCGCCTCTCGCCGTGACCGGGGCGGACGGGGCGAAGGCCGCGCCGCACCGCGTCGTGATCCTGGGGGGCGGGTTCGCCGGCCTCGCCGCGGCGCGCAAGCTGCGCCGCGTGCCGGTGGAGATCACGCTCATCGACCGCCGCAACTTCCACCTCTTCCAGCCGCTCCTCTACCAGGTCGCGACCGGCGGACTCTCGCCGGCCAACATCGCCTCCCCGTTGCGTCGCGTGGTGGGCGGGCAGCGCAACTGCCGCGTCGTGCTCGGGGAGGTGACGGGGATCGACGTGGGGGGGCGTTCGGTCCTGACGGCCGAGGACGCCTACCCCTACGACACGCTGATCGTCGCGACCGGCGCCACCCACAACTACTTCGGCCATCCCGAGTGGGAGGACCGCGCGCCGGGGCTCAAGACCGTGGAGGACGCGACGGGGATCCGCCGCCGCATCCTCGAGGCGTTCGAGACGGCGGAGCGGGAGGCGCTGCGTGCGCCCGAGGAGGTGGCGGGGGAGGCCCCGCAGACGCTCGGCTCGCTCCTCACCTTCGTGGTCGTGGGCGCGGGGCCGACGGGCGTGGAGATGGCGGGCGCGCTGGCCGAGATGTCGCGCTTCACCCTGCGCCACGAGTTCCGCGCGATCGATCCGGCCGAAGCCCGCATCCTGCTTCTCGAAGGCGGCGAGCGCGTCCTCCCCTCGTTCGAGCCGAAGCTGTCGGAGCGGGCGCGCCGTTCGCTGGAGGACCTCGGCGTCACGGTGCGCACGGGGGCCTTCGTGACCGGCATCGACGAGGAGGGCGTGGTGGTGTCGGTCGGCGGGACGGACGAGCGCATTCCGGCCCGGACGATCGTGTGGGCCGCCGGGGTCGAGGCGTCGCCGCTGGGCGAGGACCTGGCCCGCGCCGGCGCCACCCTCGACCGCGCGGGGCGCGTCCTGGTCGAGCCCGACCTGACGGTGCCCGGGCACCCGGAGATCTTCGTGCTCGGCGACCTGGCTTCCTTCCAGCACGGAGAGAAGGAGCTGCCGGGGACGGCGCCGGTGGCGCTCCAGCAGGGGGCGTACGCCGCGCGCCTCATCGCGGACCGGGTGCGCGGGCGCGGCGACAGAGGTGCGTTCTCGTACTGGAACCGCGGCATCATGGCGACGATCGGCCGGTCGCGCGCCGTGGCCGACGCGTTCGGCGTCCGCTTCTGGGGGCTGCCGGCCTGGCTGGCGTGGCTTTTCGTGCACCTGTTCTTCCTGATCGAGTTCGAGAACCGCGTGCTGGTGCTCGTCCAGTGGGCGTGGAACTACATCACCTTCGGGCGCGGCGCGCGGCTCATCACCGGGTCCGCCCGGTGACGGCGGCCCTCGCGTCGGGCGCGTCGCTCGAGGCGCGGTGGCCGTTCGCGAGCGCCGACGTCCCGCCCGTGCCCATCCTGATTCGCCGTTCCTGGTCGGACTTCCGCGTGCGCGAGCTGCCCCATCACGAGCCGGACGGAGACGGCGACCACCTCCTGATGGAGGTGGAGAAGCGGGGCATCTCGACGCCGGCGGCGGTGCGCGACCTGGCGCGCGCGCTGGGGGTGCGGCCCCGCGACATCGGCGTGGCCGGGCTGAAGGACACGCGCGCCATCACCCGCCAGCGCATGAGCGTGGAGCACGTCGACCCCGAGGTCGCGCTGGGCGTCCGGTCGCGGCGCCTGCGGGTCGTGGCGGCGTGGCGCACGCGGCGGAAGCTGCGCACCGGGCAGCTCGCCGGGAACGCCTTCCGCATTCGCCTGCGGGCTCCGGAGGGCGGCGGCGACATCCGGGACCGGCTCGCCGACATCGCCGCGGTGCTCGAGCGGCTGTCCACGGACGGCGTGCCCAACTACTTCGGCGCGCAGCGGTTCGGCATGCGCGGCGACAACCACCTCATCGGCATGGCGCTGCTCCGTGGCGACTTCGAGGAGGCCGCGGCGCGGATCGCCGGCCGGCCGGAGGCCGACGACCGCGGCGACATCCTGCGCGCGCGGACGCTGTTCGCCGAGGGCCGCTACGACGAGGCGGCCGCGGCCTGGCCCCGCGGCAACGCCGAGGCCGCTCGCGTCGCCCGCGCCCGGGGCCGGGGCCGCGACGCCCGCGGTGCGGTGCTCGCGGCCGGCCAGCGTCTCCTGCGGTTCTACGTATCGGCCCTCCAGTCGGCGCTGTTCAACGACGTGTTGGCGCTGCGGGTGGACGACCTCGCGTCGGTCGAGGTGGGCGACGTCGCGTGGGTCCACGACGGCGAGCGCGTGTTCGTGGTCGAGGACGCGTCCGCGACCGGGGAACGGGCGCGCCGCGGCTCGGTCTCCGCGACCGGCCCCCTCTTCGGCCCTCGCATGCTTCGGCCGGCGGGTGACCAGGCCGAGCGCGAGCGCGCCGTGCTCCGCGACGCCGGGCTCTCGGCGGAGGACTTCGGCCGCCGCGGCCCGTGGGGCACCCCGGGCGGCCGGCGCCCGCTGCGCATCCCGCGCGTCCGCTTCGGCGTGGACGGCGGCGAGGACGCGGCGGGGCCGTACGTGCGCCTGCGCTTCCGGCTGCCGCCCGGGGCGTACGCGACCGCGGTCCTGCGCGAGATCGCCAAGGGCCGCCTGGAGGTGGGTACCGCCCGCGCGTGGCAGGCGGCGCAGTGAGCGGCGGCGTCCCGCGAGAGGCGGCGTCGCGCCGAGGCCGGTTGCGCGCGGTGCTCTTCGACCTCGACGGGACGTTGTTCGAGTCGCGCCGGCTGTACGGTGAGGCCTACCGCAGGGCGGTGCTGCCCATTCTCGAGCGCCCGCTGACGCGCGAGGACCTGCACCGGATCAGCCCGCGCTCCGAGAGCGCGTTCTTCCAAGCCGTGGTGCCCGAGGCACGCCGCGCCGAGGCCATGGCGGCGTTCCGCCGGGAGTACTCGGCGCTACACGAGACCGGCTTCGACGGCCTCTTCGACGGCGTGGAGGACCTCCTGCGCGCGGTCGCGGAAGCCGGGCTGCGGCGGGGCGTGGTGAGCGGCAAGTCTCGCATGTCCTGGCAGGTCACCGCGGCGCACCTGGCGCTCGTGGACGCCTTCGACGTCGTCGTACTGGACGACGACGTCCTCGCCCCCAAGCCCGATCCCGAGGGCCTGCGTCTGGCGCTCCGGGAGTTGGGCCTGGAGGCCGCCGAAGCCGCCTACGTGGGCGACACTGCGAGCGACATGGCAGCTGCCGCCGCGGCCGGCATCTGGCCGATCCTGGCGGCGTGGGCGGCGGGCGATGGCCCCCGGGAGAAACGGGCCCGCTCGGCGGCCGAGCACGTCGGGGCGGACATCGCGCGCTCGCCCGCGGCCGTCATGAATCTGCTGCTCGGAGACGGCTGAATCGGCAACCGCCGATCGGCCGCGTGCCCAGCTTGTCGCGGCAAAGCCGGAGATTGCGAGATGGCGGGCAGGCACGCCTCCGACCGGTGGCCTGGATGTTGCTTTTGTTCCCCCCCGTCCGTGCTGAGCGACGACACGCAGACGAGGACACAACATGCTACGCAAGATCACGACGCTTCTCGCGGTGCCGGCGGTGGCCTTCGCCTTCGCGGCCTGCGATGTGGATCAGACGCAGGAAGGCGACATGCCGGATGTCGACGTCGAGGGGGGTCAGCTCCCCGAGTTCGAGGTCGACGGTCCGGATGTGGACGTCGGTGAGGACACCATCATCGTACCGACCCTCGACGTGGACGTCCCGGAGGAGGGCGAGGGCGAGGACGCCGACGGGTAATCCCGTCGCCGAACGGGTGTGATCCTTCGTTGGATCGACGGGATCGACGCCCTTCCTGAAGTGCAGTGACCTCGAGGAGGCGGGTGCGCGCGCGAGCGCCGCCCGCCTTTCTCGCGTTCTACCCGGCCGGTTCCTCCATCGGGATGCACCCGCCGCGCCTTGGCTGGTCCCCCGCCGATCGGCGGGATACCTTCCCGCTACGCAGACATCGCCAGACTCGCCGCCACGGAGCCAGGCTCTGCCACGGAGCCACGCCCCGCGGCGTAGCGATCCGCCCCGCGAGGCGGTCCCGCCCGGTGCTCTGCCTGTCCGCTCGACCTCTGTTTTCCGGAAGTCGGGCGTCCTCACAAACGGAGGTTGCTACGTGATTCGCTCCACCCTCGCAGCGCTGCTGTTGTTCGTCCCCGCAGTCCTGGCGGCGCAGGACGACCAGATCGCCAGCGCGATGCGCGCGGCGCCCGAGTCCGTCTCGGCCGATGCGACCGTCGTCGACTGGCAGATGAACACCTTGCGGGAAGGGACCAACGGGTGGACGTGCCTGCCCGACAACCCCGATTCCCCCGGGACGGACCCCTGGTGCGTCAACGCGTCCTGGGTCGACTTCCTGCACGCGTACGTGAGCCAGTCCGAGCCGACGTACGACCAGGTCGGGATCGCGTACATGCTCATGGGGGACACGCCGGTCAGCAACACGGATCCGTACGCCACCGAGAAGACGTCGGACGAGGACTGGGTCGAGGATCTCGGGGCGCACCTCATGATCCTGGTGCCCGATCACGCGGCCTTCGAGAGCATTTCGACCGATCCCCACAACGGCGGGCCATGGATCATGTGGCCGGGCACTCCGTACGCCCACATCATGATCCCCATCGACTCCTACCCCCCGAGCTGAGGCCAGCGCGGCTCCAGCGATCAGGGTAGGTCGAGCGGCGTCGCGTCCACGAGGCGGGCGAGGGAGCGGGCGTCGTCCGCAGCGAGCATCGCGGGGCCCTGCGCCATGAGCACCGCCGCGCCGGCCGCCACCGCCGCCGCGAGCGCGTCGCGGGGCGGCCGGCCCTCGCCGATCGCGATCAGCAGTCCCGCGAGGAAGGCGTCCCCCGCCCCCACGGGTGAGCCCGGGTCGCGCACCGGCGGCGGCGGGCTCCCCCACACGCGCCCGCCGGTGGCCAGCACGGCGCCTTCCGCGCCGAGCGTCACGGCGGCCCAGCGGGGCATGCCCACCGTCCCGTTCCCGGCGGCCGCGAGCTCGAGCGCGGCCCGCGCCGCGTCGTCCCTCGTGCGGACCGAAGTCGCGAGCAGCCGCTCGGCCTCGAAGCGGTTCGGAGCGAGCACCGTGGCCAGGGGCGCCGCTGCCGCCAGCGCCTCGCCATCGCAGTCGGGCACGAACGCGGCGCCCGCGGCCAGTGCCTCGCCGCCGAGGCCGGCGTAGAAGTCGGCCGGCAGCCCCGGAGCCAGGCTCCCGCAGCACACCACGAAATGCGGCCGGTGCGACGCGATCGCCTTGCGCGCCGCGCTCCGGAGCGCGTCGGCCTCGCGGGGCGTCAACGTCGGGCCGCGCGGGTTGAGGGGCAGCGAGCCGGCGCCTGGGTCGCGGGCCTCCACGAACACCCTCGTCGCCCCGGCGATCTCGACCGCGCGCAGGATGCCTTCGCCGCTCAGGGCGTCGCGCACCACGGCCCCGAAGACCCCACCGAGCGGCGCGACGGCGAGCGCGTCGGCCCCGAGTGCGCGGGCCGCGCGCGCCAGGTTGATGCCCTGGCCGCCCGGCCGGATGCGCGGGTTCGCGATGCGATTCGCGTCGTTCCAGACGAGCCCGTCGGACGCGAACAGCAGGTCCAGGGACGGATTCGGGGTGATCGTCAGGATGCGCGGGGTTTCCGGCACGTCCGCCTCTCGGGTCTCACTCGGCTCGGGCGCGCGCGCGTGCGTAGATCGGGGCCGCGGCCTGTAGTAGGTTTCGGGGCGGCCGGCCCCCGCCGGCGGCCGCGCTCGGATCGACCGAACCGAAAGCCGTGGAGCTGCATGAGCAAGATCGACGTCTCGAACATCGCCATCGAGAAGCGTCCCGACCGGGTAAAGCTCGAGGGGCGCGTGCTGTTTCTCGTGGACGACGCGGATCTGATCCGCCGCCAGCTCGACGGCGAGGACCTGCCGCTGACGGACGAGCTGCGCGCGAACCTGCGTGACCAGATCTCGACCGACGAGATCACGCCCGCCTACATCTGCTACTACTTCGACGAGACGCTGGGCCAGTTCCCCTACCTGGGCCTGCGCGCCGGCGGCGAGGCGCCCATCGAGCGCGGGACGGTCAGGAACGGCGGCTTCGTGTGCAGCGTCAGCGGAAAGCGGCGCGGCAAGGGAAGCTCGCGGGAGCAGTCGCCGTACGCCGAGTTGATGGCCGGCATCCGCATCGTGATCGCCGAGAACATCGAGCGGATCTACAACGAGAACTGCCAGAACCTCGGCATCCTGACGTCGACCGACTTCTCGCTCATCGACCGCATCCGCGCTGGCGAGCCGATCCCCCTCCAGGAGTTCACCGCGGGCGCGGACGCGATCACGCGGCAGATCATCGAGTACGGCGGCCTCTTCGAGTTCAACGTCGCGCGTCTGCGGGGCGAGGCCGAGATCCCGCGCATCGCGTCGCAGGAGGCGACCGCGGAGACGCCGGGCGCGGCCAGCGACCGCACGCCCCCTCCCGAAGACGCGGCGGCCGAGAACCGCGATCTCGAGACGCAGCGCGAGCTGCGCGGCGCGGGGGAGGATCGCGCTACGCCCGACGATTGGTCAGCCGTAGACGCGATCGAGCAGGCCCAGGCCACGTCCCGGCCGGCGGCCACCGCCCCACCGGTCGACCCCGGCGAGGCCGCCACACCATCGACCGACGCGACGCCCCGGCCGATGACCGTGGCCGAGAAGATCTTCGCGCGGAACTGGGTCGTGGACGCCGCGAAGGACGAGCAGGGCGTGCCCTGGGTGCGGCCGGGCGACAGCGGCTTCGTGCGTACCGACTACCGCTTCAGCCACGAGTACGTGACGCCGATGGCGGCGATCTTCTTCGAGGAGAAGCTCGGCGAGGACGCGCGCGTCACCGATCCCGACTCGGTGATCATGTTCCGCGACCACCTCACCTACCTGCACGAGGTGATGCCGCCCGAGCGCGTCCAGCTCGGCCTGCTGGACGTGGCGCGGATGCTCAAGGACAAGCAGCAGCAGTTCGCCGAGAAGCAGGGCATCAAGCTGTACGGCGAGCGGCTCGGGGCGCGCCTGGGCTCGGAGGCGATCTGCCACTCGAAGATGCTCGAGACCTACGCCGAACCCGGCATGCTGATCGTCGGCACGGACTCGCACACACCGCACTCGGGCGCGATCGGTTGCATCGCCTTCGGCGTGGGTACGACCGCGATCTTCAACTCCTGGATCACCAAGGACGTGCGGGTGAGCGTGCCGCGCTCCTTCAAGGTCGTGATCCGCGGCGCGAAGCCCGACCACGTGACCGCCAAGGACTTCATGCTGGAGATCCTGCGGCACCCCTACGTCCGCGACGGGCACGCGATCGGCCAGATCATCGAGTACGCGGGCGAGGCGGTCGAGGCGCTGAGCGTGGACGAGCGCGCGACGATGACCAACATGGCGGCCGAGGTGGGCGCCTTCACCGGGATCGTCGCGCCCGACGACAAGGCCGCGCGCTATCTGGTGGAGGAGCGCGGCGTGGACCCGGAGCGGGCGCGCGCGCTGTGCGAGGGCCTCCATTCCGACCCCGACGCGGAGTACGCCAAGGTCATCGAGATCGACGCGTCGGAGATCCGGCCGATGGTCGCGCTCCCCGGAGATCCGGGGAACGGCCTCTATATCGACGAGCTCGGCGACGACCCGATCCGCATCGACGCCGCCTACGCCGGCTCCTGCACGGCCGGCAAGAAGGAGGACATGGACATGTACGCGTCAGTGCTCTCCGAGGCCCGCGCGCAGGGCCTGCGGGTCCACCCCGACGTGCGCATGTACATCCAGTGCGGCTCGCAGGAGGTGCGGGCGTACTGCGAGGCCGAGGGCTACCTGGACCTGTTCGAGCACATGGGCGCCGAGTTCATCGAGCCCGGCTGCGGCGCGTGCATCGCCGCGGGCCCGGGAACCAGCAAGACCGCCGACGAGGTCACGATCAGCTCGCAGAACCGGAACTTCCCCGGGCGCTCGGGGCCGGGCCGGCTGTACCTGGCGTCGCCCTACACGGTCGCGGCGTCGGCGGTGGCGGGGTGCATCGTGGAGTGGATGCCGGGACGGCCGATCGAGGTGATGGGGGAGGCGGTGGGGGTGTGACGAGGCGAACGTGACGCGAGCCGGGGGATGAAGCCAGCGATCGGGACGCCTCGGTCGTGGATCGCGGCGGTGGCGGTGCCCGTACTGCTCACCGCCTGCGACCCGATCAGCCTCCGCGAGGTCGACGAGGCCGCCGGCCCCAACGGCGGCTTCGAGGTGGTGCGGCCGATACGCGGCGTGGACGGCGCGCCGGAGGGCCTGCCGGTCAACTGGTACTTCTACGCCAAGCCGCTGCTCGAGGGAGGCGCCCGCCTGACGCTGGACCGCAGCGATCCCGCCGAAGGACTCCAGTCCCTGCACCTCGCGGTCGAGGAGACGGACACGGTGGCGGTCCGCAGGACTGCCGGGCTCTTTCAGGTCTTCCCTGCCACCGCCGGCGGGAACTACCGGGTGAGCTTCCGCATGAAGATCGCCGGTGCGCGGGCCATCGTCGTGGTCCGCAGCGAGAGC
>DATHRK010000106.1:0-9228 GCA_035465395.1 Longimicrobiales bacterium
AGGCCGCGCCGCGCCGCGCCGCGCTCGAGCGGGCGCGCGAGGAGCACGCGCGCCTCGGCGCCGAGGCGGAACGGCATCGCGCGGAGGCCGACGCCTCGGAGCGGGCCGCCGCGCGGGCCGCCGAGGAGGTGCGGCGTGCCGAAGAGGCGGGCAAAGAGTTGGCGGCCCTGTCGCCTCGCCTGGAAGGCCTTGCGGCCGCCGAGGGTGAGGTCCGCGAGCTCCAGGCCGAGGCCCGCCGGCACGAGCGCCGCCGCGCGCTGGCCGAGGCCCGCGCCGACATCGCCAGGGACCTCCAGGCACGCCTGTCCCGATTGGAAGGGCTCGAGCAGGCGCCCGCTCTGCTGGCCCAATGCGAACGCGAGCTTGAAGGCGCCACGCGCGCACACGCCGCCGCGGTAGAAGCCGAGGCCACCGAGCGCGAGGCGTGGGGACAGCGAAGGCAGGAGGTGGATGCCGCGCTGGGCGTGTACCACCGCGAGTACAAGGACCTCGGACTGCGTATCGAAAGCCTGCGCGAGGCGGGGCCCGAAGGCCCCTGCCCGACCTGCGGCCGACCTCTCGGGGCCGGCTTCGAAGAGGCGCTGGCCGCGCTGGAGGACGAGCGCTTCCGCCTCAAGCAGGACGGCAAGCACTATCGTCAGCGAGCCGAGCAGCTGGCCGAGGAGCCCGAGCCGCTCACGGCCCTCGTCGCGGCCCGCGCCGCCGCCGCCGCCAACCTCGAACGCCTGCGCGCGCGCCACGAGAAGTGCGCCGTCGGCGTTCGCGACCTGGAACGGGAGCGCGCCGAGGTCGCGGCGTTACGAGAGCGGATCGGCCGCGCCGACGAGGACATCGCGGCGTTGCCGGAGGCCTTCGATCCGCTCGCGCTCGCGCGCGCCGAGGCCGCCGTCGAGGAGCTACGCGCGGTGGCCCGACGCGTGAGCGCTCTGGAGCTGGCGATCGCTGAGCGCGAGCGCTGGGAGGCGGAGGGCCGCGAGGCCGCCGGCGCCGCCGCGTCGGCCCGTGAGGCCCACGCCACCGCGCTGGCCGGACGGGCAGAGCTGGGCTTCGAAGAGTCCGCCTACGACGACGCGCTGCGGGAGCACGAGCGCGCCGAGGCCGAGGCCCGCACGGCAGAGATCGGGTTGAGCGAGGCGCGGGCCGAGGAGCGCGCGGCTCGCGAGCGGCTCGCGGCCGCCGAGCGCGCGCTGACCGAGGACGCGACGCGCCGTACGCGGCTCGAAGCGCTGCAGACGGAGCGACGCCTGCACGAAGAGCTGGACCGCGTCTTCAGCGACCTCCGGTCCGAGCTGAACGCCCGCGTGCGGCCCGAGCTGGGGGCCCTGGCCGGAGATTTCCTCGCGCTGGTCACCGACGGCCGCTACGCGGCGGTCGAGGTGGACGAGAGCTACGACGTCCGGATCTTCGATGACGGCAGGGCGAAGCCGGTCATAAGCGGCGGCGAGGAGGATGTCGCCAACCTCGTGCTGCGGCTGGCGGTCAGCCAGATGATCGCCGAGCGCGCGGGCCAGCCTCTGTCGGTGCTGATCCTGGACGAGGTGTTCGGCTCCCTGGACCGCCAACGGCGCTCCGGCGTGCTCGACCTCCTGCAGCGGCTGCGGGCGCGATTCGACCAGATCCTCCTCATCACCCACGTCGAGGACATCCGCGAAGGGGTGGACCAGGTGCTGCGCGTCGGCTACGACGAGCGCACCGGGGGCAGCGTGATCAGCGCCGAATCACCGTCGCCGCTGCGGCCTCCTCGACCGGTCGAGGCGCTGACCGGCTGATCGCGAGCCACGCCGCGGAGGCGGCGATCGCCGCGACCCCGACGATCTGCCCCGCACCGAGCACCTCCCCGAGGAGAACCACCCCGTACAACGCCGCGACCACCGGCTCGAGCGTCGCGAGAATGGCGGCGACCCCGGCCTCGAGGCGCCCCAGCGCCAACAGGAAGAGCAGGTTCGGCAGCAGGGTGGCCAGGAGCGCCAGCCCGAGCAGCGCCGGGATGGCGTCGGGGTGCGCCGGCAGCGAGCGCCAGGGCGGCGCGAGGCAAGCCAGGAACAGCGCGCCGAATCCCGTCGGCCAGAAGAGCGCGCGCAGGGCGTCCATCCGCTTCCGCGACGCCCTGCCGAAGAGCGTGTACCCGGCGTACGCGAGGCCCGCGCCGAGACCCAACCCGATGCCCAGCGGGTCGACATCCCGGCCGGAGGCGCCGAGGGCCCCGGTGACGAGCAGCACACCGAGCAGCGCCCCCCCGAGCGCCGCGAGGCCCCGCCGGCCGAGCCTCTCGCCGACGGTGAACGGGGCCAGCGCGGCGGTGAACGCCGGCGCCGTGTACAGGAGCGCGGCGGCGACCGACACGCTCAAGCGATCCAGACAGGCGAGATAGATCGCGTAGAAGACTCCGAGGCCGATCACCCCGAAGCCGGCGAGCAGCGGCACGTCGCTCCAGGCCACGGCGAAGCGGCGGGGCCGCACCGCGGCGGCCAGGCAGAGGCAGAGGAAGGCCAGAAAGCCGCGGGCGCTCGCCGCTTCGATCGGCCCGAAGCCGTGACCGTAGGCGGCTTTCGCCCACAGGCCGGTGGTCGCCCACAACGAGGCCGCCAGGAGGACGAGGAGCGGCCCGAGGCCGCCGGGGCGCCAGGCCGGAGCCAGCCGGCGGCTCGCGGCCGGCGCCCGCGGGTCCGGTGCTCGGGACGGGGGCGCGCCTACTGGCTCGCCAGCCGGTTCCACTCCTGCGCCCGGGCCATGTGGCGTTGCGCCGCGGCCGTATCCTGCTGGCTCAGGTGGCCCAGCGCGGCCATGTAGTGGGCGGTGCCGTAGTAGAACGGGATGCCCTGGGTCGACTCATCGACCCAGAACTCCCACTCCTCCGGAAAGCCGTCGCGGTGCACGAACTCGTTCCAGAGCAGGCTGTCCGTGCGCGCCAGGTCGATGAACTCGCCGGACTGCCCCACCGAGGGATCCTGGATCTGGACGACGCCGTTCCCCGCCTCGGGCGGGCCGTCGTTGAGGCGGTACGCGACCCCCTGGCGCACGAGGAAGGGGTCCAGGCCCAGCTTGCGGTACGCCTGCGTGGTCGCGGCGAAGAAGATGGGCCTGTCCGCGATGGCGTTGCCGATGATGTGCGCCAGGAACACGTCCGCGGGCAGGAGGAACGTGCCTGCGGGGATGATCGAGCGGATGTCGCCGGCGGTCAGCTCCTGGTCCTGGCGCACCGGGAATCCGGACATCGCCACCGTGTCGATCCGTGCCGAGTCGAGCTGGATGATCGAGGCCGTGGGCGCGCGGCGGCCGGGGCCGGGGTCCCCCGCGGTGGTCTGCGGCGGCGGGTCGGCGCTCAGCGTCGGCGTCCGGTAGATGCCCGGCCCGTCGTCGACCTCGTAGGGCCGCTGGCATACGATCCGGGTCGGGTCCTCGTCGGGGTCCTCGCCCGGCCCGCACGGCTGCGTCAGGTCGCGGATCTGGCGAACGTACCAGGGCGTGTTGAGGTAGCTCATCACGATCACCTGGACGTCGCGGCGGATGCCCTCCACCTCCTGCAGGTACCAGAGCGGGAACGTGTCGTTGTCGCCGTTCGTGATGAGAACGCCGTAGGGCTCGACGCTGTTCAGCAGGTTGTACGCCCAATCGCGCGCGGCCCAATCGTAGTCGCGGCTGGCCCAGCTCCAGTTCACGAACAAGGGCACGAAGCCGAGGATCAGGAGAGGGGAGGCCAGCTTGAGCCCTCGCGCGGCGCCTCCCAGCCGATCCCCGAGCCGCTGCCAAAGAGCAGCGAGCCCCACCCCGGCCCACAGCCCCCACATCGAGAAGCTCACGATGAAGAAGTAGTCCCGCTCGCGTACCTCGTGCATGACCTGGGCGGGGAAGCGGTCCCGGGCCCAGCTGTAGCCGTACTTGAAGTTCAGGTAGACCACCAACCCCAGCGACATCGTCGCGAACAGGATCGCGATGTAGGCGAATCCCTTGCGGTCGCGGCGGTAGTGCCAGTACGCGCCGATCCCGCCGAGCGCCGTGAAGAGGGCCGTGAAGAGGGGCCGGAGACCTCCGAAGGTCGAGTCGTTGCCCGCCAGCGAGCGCGCCCACTGCCAGTCGAAGTACTGCAGGTAGTTGCCGACCTGCGCGACGAACAGCTCCGGCGAGCGGGGCAGCCGCGGATCCCAGGGAAGCGCCGTGAAGGGCGGCTTGTCGTACTGCTCGCGGAGGATCGCCTCCTTGAGCGCGGTCAGCGTCGAGGGATCGACCTCGTTGATGACGGGGTCGAGCACCGCCCGCAGCGGCAGGTAGAGGTGGATCGACAACCCGATCACCGCCACGAGCGCCATGCCGGCGTAGAGCCTCCACTCGGTCAGGACCGATCGGTCGACGAGGAGGATGAAGACGAACAGCGCGGGCGCCGCCAGAAACGCCATCAGATGGTTCCCGACGGACAGCGCCAGGATGTAGGCGCCGAGCAGGATCAGGTTGTGGTCCTTGGGGCTGCCCAGGTTGTCCCGCCAGCGAAAGGCCAGCCACGAAAGCAGCGCGATGGTGAGCAGCGAGACGGTGTAGACCTTCTCGTTGACGTTGCTCTGGTTCCAGACCGTGAAGGCGGTGGCGCTCAGGAGCACCGCGACGCCCGCGCCGACGAGACGGAACGTCCGGCTCTCGGAGAAGTCCGACAGGATCCTGTGGGCCACCAGGAACCAGAAGCCGTGGGCCAGCGCGGACATCAGCGCGCTGAAGAGGTTCAACCGCACCGCCGTGGAGCCCACGATGGGCGTGAGCAGGAGATCCCAGGCGCGCGCGAAGACGACGAACAGCGGGTTCCCCGGCGGGTGAGGGATGCCGAGAATGTGCGCCGTCGCGATGTATTCGCTCGTGTCCCAGAAGGCCGTGGTCGGGGCGAGGGTCACCAGGTAGAGCAGGAAGACCAGCCCGCCGGCCAGGAACGCCCAGCGGTACGGGGGCGCGTGCTGATCCGTCGGGACCGGACCCGTCGCTGCCGGTCGGTCCGCTTCCGCCGCGGCCGCTCGCTTCCTGCGGGTGGATCGGTTCGAAGCCATCGAGTCTCGCGTGAAAAGTGCAGGTCGCCGTGATCGGGCCCACGGGGCTCGGCCGGAGCGAGCAGGCGAGGTGCGGCCCTCCCTACCCGTCCGTGCGCGCCGAGTTCGTTGGCCCTGCCCCGCCCACGGCGGGCCGCGGTCTCGCAGCCGCCCGTCCGGACCGCGGGGGCGGCGGAAGCGCGCGTAACATGTTGCTTCAGCGCCGAGGCCGCACGCCCCGCGGGCAGTCCCTCGCTCCCGGGCGCCTTCCGCTAGGCGCGGGCGAGCTCTACGGCGAGGGTCGGCAGCGCTCGTGCCACCCAGCCCGGCGGGACCCAGGTGGTGGACGTGTACTCCCGCAGAATCGCGGGTCCCCCGACGACGTCCCCCGGGCGCAGGCGGGAGCGCTCGAGCACCGCGGCGGTGACGTCGCCCTCCCCGGACGCTACGCGCACCTGCCTCGACGTCGCGTCGTCGACCGGGGCACCGTCGGGGACGGTGCCGAGGGGCTCGCCCGCCCGCCCGTCGCCCGCCTGCCCCAGGGCCTCTACGCGCAGCGTCACGGCCTGGACGGCATCCTCCGGCCGCCGATATCCGAACGCCGCCTCGTGGGCCGTGTGGAAGCGTTCGACCCAGCCCTCGGCAGGGACGCGCAGCTCGTGACTCTGGCCGACGTACCGCGCGTGCACCCAGCGTCGGGAGCCGATCGTTCTCTCGGCGATCCCGTCCCGGACCAGGGCCGATCGCGTGTCGGCGTCGAGCTGGGCGAAGACCCGCGCCATCGCCGCTTCGGTTTCCCGGCTCGCCGTCCACAGCACGGACCTGGACGCGTCCTTTCGCGCGGGTGCGACGACCATTCCATACGCCGAGAGGATCCCCGGGTCCGGGGGGAGCAGCACGCCGGACACGCCGATGCGGTCGGCGAGCGAAGCCGCGTGCAGTCCCGCGGCCCCGCCGAACGCCACCAGCGTGAACTCGCGGGGGTCGTACCCGCGCTCGACGCTGACCAGGCGCAGCGCGGCCTCCATCGCCGCGTCGACGGCGTCCACGACGGCCACCGCCGCCGCGCGGGATGATACCGCCAGCCTCGCGGCCAGCCGATCGAGGGCGGCGTCCGCGGCGTCCGCGTCCAGGGGGCGACCGTCGAGGCGGAAGGCGTCGACCGGGAGTCTCCCCAGGACCACGTTGGCGTCGGTTACGGTTGCACGTTCCCCTCCGTGCCCGTAGCAGGCCGGTCCCGGCATGGCGCCCGCGCTACGGGGACCGACACGGAGGGCGCCCGCCGGATCGACCCACGCGATGGATCCGCCGCCCGACCCGATCGTGTGGATGTCCAGGACGTCGATCGCGAGGGGCTGGTCGCCTATGCGCGCCTCACGCGTCCGGAGGGGCTCGCCCGGGCAGACGGCCACATCGGTGGACGTGCCGCCCATGTCCAGCGTGAGAATTCGCTCGAAGCCGGCCTGTACCGCGACGGCGCGGGCTCCGAGGACGCCGCCGGCCGGTCCGGACAGGACCGTCCGAACGGGCTCCTTCGCCGCCCGCTCCACACCGAGCCATCCGCCCCCCGAGCCCATCACCGAGACGCTTCCGCTGCCGAGGGATCGGTCGAGTCCGGCGAGGTAGCGGCCCATCAGCGGCATCACGTAGGCGTTTACGACCGCTGTGGAGAGGCGCTCGTACTCCCTGAACTCCGGTACCAGCTCGGAGGCGAGCGTGATGGGCACGCCGAGCGGCTCCAGGGCCTCGCCGATACGACGTTCCTGCGACGGGTCGGCGTAGCCGTGCAGCAGGCACACCGCGACCGCCTCGACGCCGGCCAGGCGATGCGCCAGCGCTTCCAGCTCCACGGGGTCGAGCGGCTGTTCCACCTCCCCGGTCGGGCCGAGCCGGCCGCTCACGCCCGCCCGATCTGCCGGGGCCACGAGCGGGGGCGGTCTCTCGTTCCGGAGGGCGTACAGGCGCGGCCGGTTCTGGCGCCCGATCTCCAGCAGGTCCTCGAAGCCCCGGTTGGTCACCAGGGCGGTCCTGGCTCCCGTTCGCTCCAACAACGCGTTGGTCGCCACGGTGGACCCGTGGACTACGCGTGCGCGCGCGCCCGCGCGTAACAACTCTCCGCGGCCCCCGACGACCTCGGCATCGCCCTCCGCCCGCCGCAGCAGGGTGCGAACGCCTTCGACGACTGCCTGTGCCGGGTCCTCGGGAGTCGATGGGATCTTCAAACGGTGCCACGCGTCGCCGACCTTCCCGACCAGGTCGGTGAACGTGCCGCCGGTGTCGACCCCGATGATTGACACTGTGCCGTTCCGCAGGGACATTCGCCTCCCGTGACAGGCCCGAGTTTCGATGATGTGATCGCCCTCAGCGCGCGCGGCGAGCTGGTTCCCGTGTGGCGCGAGTTCCTCTTCGACCGCGACACCGCCGTCGGCGCGTATCGCCGGCTCGCCCGACCCCCGTTCGGCTTCCTGCTCGAATCCGTGGTCGGAGGCGAAACATGGGCCCGCTACACCTTCCTCGGCACCTCCCCGCGCGCCGCGTGGCGGCTCGACCCCGGGGGTTGGGTGCGCGAGTGGACCCCCGCCGGGGGTTGGGGCACCGCCGTGCGGCACGACGATCCCTTCGCGGCACTGCGCGCCGAGGTGGGCACCACCCGGCCGGTCCACGTGGAAGGCCTCCCGCGCTTCACCGGCGGCCTGGTGGGCTTCCTCGCCTACGACGCCGTGCGCTACATCGAACACCTGCCCGATGCCCCGCCCGACGACGCGGGCCATCCCGACGCGGTCTTCCTGCACACGGACGTCGTCGTCGCCATCGACAACCTGTTCGGGCGGGCGCGTGCGGTCCGCCTGGTCGAGCTTCCGGACGGAACCCCGCCGGAGGAGCTCCGCCGGCGCTACGACGAGGCCGTGGAGGCGATCGAGTCCACGGTGGACCGCCTCGAGCGGGGGGGTGGGCTGGAGCCTCTGGACTACCGGGAACCGGGGGCCGACGCCGCCTTCGAGTCCACCTTCACTCGAGACGCGTTCTGCGAGGCCGTGCAGCGCGTGCGCGAGTACATCGCGCGGGGCGACGCCTTCCAGGTCGTGCTCTCGCAGCGCCTCACCCTGCCTCTGAAGGCGGAGCCCCTCGACGTCTACCGCCTCCTGCGTTCCATGAATCCCTCCCCGTACCTCTTCTTCCTGGAGTTGGACGACCTGACGCTCGTCGGGTCGTCGCCCGAGGTCATGGTCCGGCTGGAAGACGATGCGGTGACCGTGCGGCCGATCGCCGGGACGCGCCCGCGGTCCGGGTCCGCGGCAGCCGACGAGGCCTCACGTCTCGAATTGCTGGGGGATCCCAAGGAGCTGGCCGAGCACCTCATGCTGCTCGACCTGGGCCGCAACGACCTCGGCCGCGTGGGGCGGCCGGGCACGGTGGCCGTCACCCGGCTCCGCGAGGTCGAGCGCTACAGCCACGTCCTGCACATGGTAAGCCAGGTCGAGTGCGCACTTCGGGACGGGCTCGACGCCGTGGACGTCCTGAAGGCCTGCTTCCCCGCTGGCACGGTGTCGGGCGCACCCAAGATCCGCGCGATGGAGATCGTCGACGAGCTGGAGCCCACACGGCGCGGGGCCTACGCCGGGGCAGCGGGCTATATCGGGCGGGGAGGGGGCGTTCTGGATACCGCGATCGCGATCCGGACCATGTCCATCAGCGGGGGAAGGGCGGGTGTGCAGGCGGGGGCCGGCATCGTCCTCGACTCGGATCCGCTGAAGGAGTACCAGGAGACGCTCGCCAAGGCGCGGGCGCTGCTGCGCGTGTCCGCCGCGCTCGGGGAAGGGTGATGCACGCCCGGGCGGCTGTCACACGCGGAGGGGTCGGTGCGTTCCCACTCTGCACCGCGTGGCGCAACGGGCGCTCGATGTCGCTTCGGCGTCACCACAGGTAACAGAAAAAAACCGGGTTACATGCGCTTGACAGACCGTCGGTCGCTTCCTAAGGTGGCGCATCCAAGGGCGCAGATTCGCGCTTCCAAGCCAGTAAGGAATGACTGACAAGTCCAACACGCCAGCCCCAGGCGTCACAGGCTCGCGCCGTTGTGAGCGCGCGTGTCTGAATTCATCCCGTAGGAGGGTATCCATGCACGTTCTCGCGAGGCGCGTCGCATCCTCGGCATTTCTCGTCGGGCTCGCGGTCGCCGTGTCCTCGGCCTCTCTCGTCGCACAGGCGACGGCAGGAAAGG